>PCBK01000150.1 GCA_002731275.1 Deltaproteobacteria bacterium
AAAAAAAGAAAGAAAAGAGGGACAAAACAAGGGCGGGCATTCATCCCTGCCCTAAAGAGCAGGGCCTTCTGCCTCCTTTTTGCGGTAAAAAAGGTTCGAGGAAGGCGACGAGTGCGTCCGTATCTTCCTCGAAGTGTGACAAAGAATCTTCACCCAACCCTTGCAAAGTGGTCACGAGATCGGGAAAACTCTCCAACCAGGGAATGTCTCGATGTCGAAAAGGCAACGCCTGCCAGATGGCGGCAAAACGAGACAACCCCCTCGCGAGCACGTCAAAATGTTGTTGGATGTGTGGTGTTGACAGGATGGATGACATCTTCGGTTCCTTGACGAGATGGAGTGTAGAGTATGGCAAAAAAATCAAAAAAGAAGAAAATACCTCTCGGAGATACAGGCAGCAGTGGCTTCGGTAACTCCATGGCTGATCTACTCAAACAGAGCGGGCTCGTCAACAAGGACGCCCAAGTCCCTCAAGAACCCGAAGAAAGCACACAAGAAGATCTACCAGAGAGAGACTTCACAAAGATCAAAAAGGTCGTCATCAGACACGAAACAAAAGGACGTGGTGGCAAAACTGTCACCTCACTGACAGGACTTCCCTTCAACAAAGAACAGCTCAAACAGACCGCCAAAGAGATGAGAAAATCACTCGGCTGTGGCGCAGGTCTCGAAGAAGACCGCGTCGTCCTACAAGGTGACCAAGTCATCAGAGCACACAAATGGCTCGAAGAAAAAGGGGTCCCCAACATCGTACTCGGTACACGACCCAAAAAAAAATAACGGGATTTTTGGGCGGCATCTTTGGGCAAGTTCCCACTTGCCCCTTCTTCTGCCGCGCTTCGCTTGCCGGGCTGCATCTTTGGGCAAGTTGCCACTTGCCCCTTCTTCTGCCGCGCTTCGCTTGCCCCTTTCTAACGGGGATGCACGGGCATCCCCTGGCGCGCTCCGCTTGCCTTCCCCTCCTGTTGACGCCTTCGGCGTGAACCCATCTTATATAATCTTCACGGCGGCAAATCTCTCCGTTGACTTGAGCTTTTTCACAAGCTCTCTGTACGCCGCGCCGTTATGATAATACAATGGCTTGATCCTCAGTTCCTGAAGAGACTCCAGCCCTGTTGTCTCCAAAAACACCTCTAACATGTTGACATTTGAAAAGACACTCGACACATTCAAGTGAGTCAACGAAGATAAATAGGGCGCAGAGACCAACTTCTTATACTCTTTCAACTCCCAATGGTTCCCGTCCAGAGACAGCGAACGAAGATGTTGCAATCTTGGACTCTCAAGTATCCTCTCCAGACCTCTACTGCGAATCGAACAATGTGAAAGAGACAAAGACTCTAACAACTCAAGACCTGACCACTTGAGTAACTCTTCGACACCCTGATCACCAATAGGATTATTGGACATATTAAGCGCACGAAGCTGTGGCAACCTCCACGCCTTGAGGAGCTTCTTAAAGTTATCCGCGGTCAACACAGAACTCTCCATCGAAAGAGCCTGCAAAGAATCCCACATCGGATGACCAGACCACGCCTTGATCCAATCCGTCTTACCAGACGAACCACCTCGAAGACCACCTAATGAAAGGTCTTCGAGATCAGGCCAGCCTTCACACTCCGCGACCTTCACAACCGTCGCTGGATTGAAAAAACAATGATCAACGTTGAGCACATGCAGTGAACGAAGATGAGGCGACTTTGCCAACGCAACCACACCTTCCTCCGAGCCTGTATGAGGGAGATGAAGCGCCTCCAATGTGCTCAACTGTGGAGCACGCGCAAGCACTTCTGCACCTGCCTTTTGCATATAGTTCCCTGCCAACATCAACTTACGAAGCGCTGGCCAACCACCACTCGAAAATAAGATGTCGAGATCGTCCTTCGACAAGTGACAAGACGAAAGGTGAAGCTGTGTAATCGACTTCTGGCTTGCAGGCGCGTCGAGATGGAGTAGCTCATCATCCACAAAGGAGTGACCATTTAAGCGCAACGTACGCACAATCTCCCAAAAAGGTTCCTGCTCATAAAATGAACGGAAGAAAACGTGCAAAGGCATATTTTTGCCAGGTGTGATGATACGTGTCTCATCATCCCAAGAAGACAGATGGACCCCCAAGTACGCGAGCGCCATCTGTCGCTCCGCCTCAGAAGACCAGCCATCATCACGCAAAATCTCCACCAACCGCCTCCACACACGACCCCCACCTTTTCCACGAACAGGGCGGTGTTGCCTCGCAGAGACCGATAACATACGACGTATTTCAGCAAAGTGTTCCATCGACACGATCCTTTTTGGGTTGGCACAAGAGTATTCACGTCCCCAATCATAACGAACACACAAACACAAATGTTCGTTGATGAGGTTGTAAACTTTCTACTTGCGCCAAACAAAAACGTGTGTACAGATACTCTCATGCTTCAAAGGACCTCCGACCAACAAAGGAATACGGATGACACAAGGCGCCCCATTTGGGCAAGAGCAGCTCACACAATTACGCGAGCTGCTGCACAAAACTTACACAAGAGGACAATTCAAGAAGATCCTGGACTTGTTCTTGTCACACCAACCATCCGTCGAGATGGAGACAGGCATCCACTACGCGCTCGGACACCTGGAAAATTGGTTCGATGAGAGACGATGTACCCTCTCTCCTGTCCACTGGCAGCTATGGATGGACGGTGAATCCCCTGCTCTGACGAGTGATTACTGGCCAGATTGTCCGACAGGTGAACCGCACCCTTGCTTTATCCTCGTGCGTTCACTCTCGCTCTTCCAAGAAAATCTACAGACAGCAGACGCCGAACAACTCGCCGCCTCTCCACATATGGCGCACATCACAAAGCTCAACTTGGACTTCAATGACATTGGTGACAAAGGTCTTCAGGCTTTCGCGGCGTCCCCACACTTTCGCAACCTCACCCATCTCGATCTTCACGAAAATGGTATCGGCGACGAAGGCGCAATCGCCCTCGCCAACTCACCTCATCTGACCTCTCTCACACACCTGAATCTCGACCAAAACCAGCTCGGCTGGCGAGGCATCAAAGCCCTCCTCACCTCCGAACACCTCCCCCTTGTCGAGCTGCGTCTCTCCGAGAACAACATCTCAGACAAGACCATGCGCGCGCTGCTCGGCGTCCTCGGCCCAACGTCACTTCGCCACCTCTCACTCAGCGACAACGATATCAGCGAAGACAGTCTCACCTATTTTTGCAAGAGCGCGGCCTTCTCCCAGCTTACACAGCTCGATTTGAGTAGCAATCCCATCGGCCCAAAGGGCGCAAAGGCGCTCGCTCAATCCCCACATGTTTCCCATCTCGAAGAACTCCATCTCGTCGAAGCCGAGATAGACGACGAAGGCGCCAAAGCGCTCGCTGAGAGTAAGACACTTGTACAGCTCAAACGGCTGGATCTGACCAACAACCACATCACAACCAAAAGCATCGAAGCCCTCGCTCACGCGACACTCTTCTCACAACTCACCTATCTGTCGTTGTCCGGCAATCGCATCGACGTAACAGGCACACAGCTACTCGCTCAATCCCCACACACGACCTCTCTCGAAACCCTGAATCTCAGCCACAACCCCATCGGTCATTGCGTTGAACTCGTCCACTCACCAAACATGTCGGCGCTCAGACAGCTTGTCCTCGTGGGCTGTTCACTCGAAGATGAGAGCCTGAAGGCCATCGCCACCTCAAGCGCGATGAGACAACTCAAAGATCTCGACCTGCGCGACAACAAAATCACCGCAGAAGGTCTCCTCAGTCTCAGCAAACCTAACGAATTACATGCGCTTGTGTTTCTGGATCTGTCGGAAAATGCGCTCAACACACATCACCCATTCCCTTTACAAACACTACAACACCTCCCCTCATTAAAACGTCTGTCCTTGCAATTTTGCGCCCTTGATGAAGAGTGCACTGATGCCCTCATCACCCCGGAGAATTTGCGTAATTTGCGTGAGTTGATGGTGTACGGCAATACACTCGGAGAAAAAGGCTTCAAGGCGCTCTTACAACACGCACAACAACAAGGCGCGACAGGACTCGACCTCTCCTACCATAACCTCACAGATGAACACATCACGCTGATGGTCGAAGGACACTATCTATCGGGGATGCGGAGCCTTATGCTCGATGAGAATTTTATCTCTGACCAAGGGCTCATCACCCTCTTCTCATCTCCTGATATTGCAGATCTCGAAGAGCTTAATCTCGGTGGCAATGCCTTCGGAGAAGAAGGTCTTCAGGCCATCGCGGCATCTCCCTACTTGACCAAATTGCGGATCATGTATCTCGATATCGATGAATACGATCCAGGTAATTGTGAGATCATCGGCCTCTCCACGACACTCCCCCCAGCCATACGGCGCCCCTTCGTCGAACAGCTCCCAACAGAGTTACTCCGTCAACACGTCCAGAGAAACTTCTTCTTGCGCACATTCATGGACCGCGAAACCCTCATCGAGGCGCTCCTCGAAGACAAATAAACTCACTCATCCTCCGCGACATGGAGACCACATTCGCGCTTGGTCGACTCTTCCCACCACCAACGTCCAGCTCTCTCGTGCTCATTGGGCCGAACAGTTCGTGTACATGGTTCACATCCAATCGAGATAAAACCCTTCTCATGGAGTGGATTGTAGGGGACTTCGTACTGTTGAATGTACTGCCAGACCTGCGCAGAGGTCCACTGTGCGAGGGGATTGCACTTGAGCAAGGGACCATCCACACCTTCGAAGGCGGGATCCCATTGAAGCTTCTCGACCTCTGCGCGGGTAGGACTTTGATCGCGACGCTGTCCCGTGATCCAGGCCCGATACGAAGACAACGCTCGCCGCAGTGGCGCGACCTTACGAATCCCACAGCACTCCTTATGACCGTCTTCATAGAAACTAAAGAGCCCTTTCTCCAACACGAAAGCCTCCAGCGCTTGTGCATCAGGAGACATCAACCGGATCTCGATATCGTAGTGTTTGCGGACCTTATCGATAAATTGATAGGTCTCTGGGTGGAGCCTCCCTGTGTCGAGACAGAACACCGAAAAGTCCAGGCCAAACCGCGCCGCCATATCGATCAACACGACATCCTCAGCCCCAGAGAAGGCGATCGCACAAGTCTCTCCAAAACGTCCTAAAATCCACTTGACCACTTGTTGCGGTGACGCCTCAGCAAACTCCGTCGACAACGCATCCACATCAATCGCCGTATCAAGAAGTTCTTTGTTGGGTTGGTTGGCCTTGAGCTTCTCCACCTCTTTGGCAAAACGCAGGGCGCTGCGAAAGAGCAACGTCTCGCCCTTTTTAATGTGGATGAGAAAGAATGGCGCGATCTTTACTTTGTGTTCAGCGGCCAACAACATACCGGGAGACTCAGGGTCACCTTCTTCGGCCCACACGACATAATCGATGGTATCCCATAACCCCCGCTCACGCAGGAGATGTTCTGCCTGCTGGCACTTCTCACAGGGTTCACCATCTGCCAATCTCTTCTTCACCATTGTAATCTTCATGCTCGCTCTCCTTTGGGCTACTCCAAAAATGACCTTCATCATGACGATCTTGGACACGTTTGGCAACATGGACAAATATGTCGACAAAGACTTTGGACAAAAAACAAGGACAAAGGCGACATCTACACAGCAAGAGTTTTTCGTTCTACCACCAACAAGGGCAAAGAGATGCTGCGATATAGTATCTTTGTGATCACACTGGCTCTCATGAGCCTCCATGCACACGACGTGTCAGCGTCGAATAAACAGCGCGTTGTCCTCAAGGATGGCTCGATTTTCCACGGGTACATCAAGAATATGGACGGTAAATGGGTTGTCTTGCAAACGTCTGGAGGCAGGCTACGGATTCCAGCAAAGGACATCAAGGGCATCACATTCCTCAAAGACAGCAGTATGCCGACAACGCGCAACCCCACCCAAAAGAGAAGCAAACGAGTCATTCACAAGTGGCGACAGAAAAAAATCCGCAGGGGCTTAATCGTCGGTGGGCTTACGGTCTTGACATTGAGTTACAGTCTCGGCGCGTTGGGGAGCTTCGCGGTCACGAGCAGCGGCCTCGGAGGATACCAGGATATCGCCGCAGGGTTTCTGATGTTGCCCGTCTTGGGGCCCTTTGTGAGCGCAGGGATCTTTGCAGCGAACAGAGGCTCAGGAGATGGTATTATCGCCTTTGTCGTCCTTGGTGTGTTGCAAACAGGTGGACTTGGACTCCTGCTCGCAGGTATATTTGGCAAGAAGCCAAAAGACAACAAGAAGCGCATGATGCAACCCAAACCAACGAACGAGACAACAACCTCATGGCTCCCGGCTCCTCGACAGGAGCCCGCCGCACTTCATCCCATTTTCGTCCGATAGGTCAGGTATGTTCCCACAACGACAACCTCTCACACACAGCGTCGCGATGCTCGCGCCTCTCCTCCTTGGGGTGCTTTGTGTTGGCCTGTTGTCCACTCCGAGACAAGCCAAAGCGACAGTGTACGCCATTCGTTTAAAAGATGGTTCGAGGATCAAGGGGACGTTGTCGATGATCACACCACTGCGCGTCGTGGTCCAGACCCCATACGGTCGACTCTCTCTCTACCGCTCAGAGGTCGAATCCATCTACCCACCTCTTTATCGCTACCTGATCATGACGAGGCGTGGATTGCGCATCACGCTCTCTCCTTTCAGAGGGGGCGTACCGCTCTTCAGGACGACCGCAGTCAAACGCAAAGAACCCACTCCCCGACAGAAGCTGATCACGGCAGGGATGTCGTTGTTCACATTGAGCTACAGCCTGTGTCTGATCCCTGGACTGTTAAGCCTCGGTCCAATCGCCCCCAATCTCGAATCCACGACCTTGTTGATTCCCTTGGTTGGACCTTTTATCAGCACCTTCGCGATGGCTTTGAACCCACAGAACATCAAGGCTTTTGCCGCGCTCCCTCTGACACTTGGCGTCATGCAGGGGCTTGGACTTGGGTTGATGATATGGGGATGGATGACACCAAAGAAGACCAAAAAGACGAGACGAACAAAGCGTCTCTCGGCGCACGTTCCACTTTACGACAACGACACAATATTTTACACAGAGAGCAACTGATGAGATGGCTTACACTTTTCATACTTGTGTTGGGTTTGATCAGCCTCACCCCTTCCGAAGTCGACGCCACAACACTGCACAAGATCCAGCGTAAAGATGGTTCATATATCATCGGTGAGATCCAGCGGCAGACTAGGTATTGGCTCTACGTCAAAACGAAATACGGACGCATTCGTCTACGTATCAGTCGCTATCATCGACTCAAAGTCACACCCTATTCATCTTCCAAACCTCTCCCCACAAAAGCCACACACTACTATACATGGCGACGTGGCATCCACCCCAACGAGGAACCTCTACTCGTCGGGATGTACATGTTTGGTTTGAGCTACATCGTGCCGCTCTCGATCATTTTGTACACCATCCCTTCGAGTAATCAGCCTGCGACACTGCTTCAACTGCTCCCTTTCGTGGGGCCGATTGCCCACGCAGGTGTCATCATCAGTGAACGGAAAGATCTATGGGCTGTGTATGGTGGTTTGTCCCTTGGATTGGGCATTGTACAGGGTGTCAGTCTTGGACTGCTTTACTTTACGATGAAGAAGTCTCGCCCCAAAATCCCCTTCTGGAAGCGTCCTCGAATAGGTCGCAGATACATCCCCACACCATCAATGACGGGCAAACTCACGACACTCAGCCGTGAGCTTGGTTTATAGCCTTTTGTGGAACATGTGCTTCAGGAGGTGGGTTTTTTGTTCGTCGGCATACTTGTGGGGCGGGGCTTTTGACTCGCGTCGTAGAGGGCCTGGATCTTACGTACCATTTCACGTCGTCTGTGCAACCCTTCATCGAGGGTTTTCTTTCCCTTTTTGCCGAGAGAGAGGAGAGACTTTTGTGTCTGTCGTCTGACACCTGCGTATGGATCGTCGAGGAAAGGTTGCAGCGTCGCGATAACTTCAGGAGCTGCTCCTCCTACCCGCGCGATCGCCTGAATCAACGTCATCCGAAGATACCCTGTCGTTTTTCTCTCCAACAGCTCGAACAAGAGAGGCAACGTCTCCTTGGCTTTCCCACGAAGCTCACCAATCGCCAGGACCAGCTCATCCATGATCCAATGTTTCTTGGCGTGCTGTAAGCGACGGACGAGCGCGGGAAGACCACGTTTTCCAGCCTTCCCAAGCGCCCGCACGACCTGAGAAAACTCCCAACTGTCTTTGGTCTGTAAACAAGACGCGAGCAACGGGATAGAGGAAGGAGGTGGACCGATCAAGTAGAGCGCTCTGGCCACAGAAGCCCGCACTCTTGGCTTGGGATCTTTCAACATCTTCACGAGCTTGGGAAGCTCTTTCACCGCGTCCTTCTCGTACTCGCCGATGGCCGCTGCTGCATACCCACGTAAGAAGGCATTTTTGTGTGTCAAAAAAGGCCGCAACAAAGGGATCATCTTCTTTCCGAGCTTCTTCTGTCGAGAGACCGCCTGGATCACAAAACGATGTGTCGTCGTCCCGACCTTTTTGGAGCGCAGGACGAGTTTGAGTCCGTACATCGCTTTGGGCCACTCATTCGCGAGCTTTGCGAGCGCAACAGCCGATTCCTTACGTGTGTGGTAACGTCCCCTCACGAGTGAGCGAACAAGTGTGTAGACGATGGAGTGTGTGCCGATGCCAACCTTACCAAGAGCACGCGCCATATACCGACGCAGCTTGCGTTTACCTTTGCGCAGGTAATAATTGAGCCACAACACGGCTTGTTTGCCACCTTTCCCCATCGCACCAATCGTCTTGAGGAGCTCTTTACGGAGCGCCCCATCTTTCTCCAGGATGAAGGCTCTGATCACGGACCAATTCTCCGTCTCAGGAAACTCCTTCACGGCGAGGAGTGTCTTGACAGCCTCACGACGCAAGCCTTTCTTCTTAGAAGACAACAATTGAATCAGGTACGGCGACGCCATCGCCGCCTTTGTCTCCATCTTTTGCCAAATCCCAAACAACGAAGGGATCCTCTTGGGTTCCTGTTCAAAGAGCCGTAAGGTCTCAAACATCGCGTCCATACCATACGTCGCGATGGAGAGCTGCGCCTGTTTACGGACCGCCTTGTGCTTGCTCTTGAGCTGTGTAAACAAGAGCGCCAAGGCTTCGGAGGAGTGAAAATCCTTACGTCCGAGGAGTTGGGCCGCTTTGGCCCGTACAATGGGAAATGGACTTTCGAGCGACTTGCGCAACAACGTGTAGGACACTTGGGGTGTGAGGAGTCCATTGACAAGCGCCTCAAGCGCGGCCTCACGGACATCGCCATCCATCGATTCGAGGAGCTGCTTGAGGCGGAATGTCGCCCACTTGCCCTTGCTCCCAAGTGTCGAGAGGACCCTGGCGGCGTGTTTTTGCAAGTGAGGATGCTTTGCGTACAGCGCGGATTCGAGGACCTTTTGGGCAGAAGGATGTGCTGCCTTCTTGAGCATACTCAAGACGAGCAATTTTCCACGCGTCTTCAGCGGCGCATACAACGAGAACACCGCAGGCATCCACTCTTGCGTTTGTCGTTTCAGTGCGAGGAGTGCGTACTTTCGGACGCTCTTGTGGCTATCGTCGAGGGAGGAAAAGAGCGCCTTGAGCGCAAAGGGCGCGAGCAGCTCCATACGTTTCGCGAGCCCGTAGGCTGCGTGGTAACGGATCTTCTTGTTTGGATCAGAGAGTGCGTTGACGAGCACAGGCATAGACTGTAATCCCAAGCGACTGATCGCCCACACGGCGGTCCTTCTGACCTGGACAGAGGTGTCTTTGTACGCGAGCATCAGCGCCGAAAATGCAGCAGGCCCTAGCCCACCGAGTTGTGCAGCGGCGACTCTTCGGACACGTGGATCGGGATCTTGAAGACCATGTCGTAAAATCGGCAACAACGAGGCGAGGTCATGTGCGGCGAGCCTCGCGAAGCCACTCATCGCCCACATCCGCAGACGGGGATACTTTGTGCCGAGCGCTCGCTGCAGATAAGGCAGCCTCTGCCCTGCAGGGAGCGCGTCGAGTCTCTTACGGGAGTAGCTTCTGATCTCGGAGGTCGGGTGGAGCATCCCCTTCATCCAGGCGATGGGAGAACGTCGGTCCCACTTCTTCAGATATTGATTGGCTAATTCTCGCAAGCTCTCTGTTTTATCGGACAGGAGCTTCAAAAATGCCGGAAAGACCTGTGCTCTGGCATAAGGAGCGTGAAGGACCAGCACTTTACCGAGCTGTTCTCTCACCCGCGCGTCTTTGTCGAACACTCTTCTCAGGATGTAAGGCAACAGAGGCAAGGAGCGCGCCTTCCACTGTGCAGCGACAAACAGGCTGTTGCGCCTCACCCACCAATGTGGATCTTGCAGTGAGCGCGTCAGGTGGGGGATGATCTTGGCCGAATGTTTGGGGAAACGACTCAACACGTACAGCACGTTGACGCGACAGCGCCAGTTTTTCGAGGCCAGACCACGTAGAATGAGCTTCAAATAGCGCCCCTTCATACTCACGAGGATCATGGCTGCGCCCATCCGGATGGCGCGCTTCTTGTGACCTAACCCCGCGACGATTGTGGGGACACTCGATGGCGCGTGTTTACGAAGGAACAAGAAGGCCGCGCGTTTGTCGGCTTTCTTTTTGCTCGCGAGCTTTGCCAACCAGCGCCCATAGAGGTCGGACGATGAAGACGTTTTTTTGGCTGTGATTTTCTTTTTCGTGGGTGTGATTTTCTTTTTGGCTGGAGCACGTTTGGTTTGTTTGGTGTTCGTTGGTTGTTTGGCCAGCGCTTGAGAAGAGAGCAAGCACCACCCCAAACATACCAACATTCCGAATCGCAATCTGTCCACACAGACCTCCCATCAAATTCACTGGCTCATGCCCTTATGTGTCCAGTTCGAGAAAAGGATCGAGCACAGACAGTGAGAAAAAAGTGGAGCGCACCCCACTTTGGAATACATCATGCACGCATTCGGTTATTCTAGGTCGCTTTCGGCAAAGAACAAGCACCCATCCACAAGAAAGCACACAGAAGAGCTTGATCTTTGTGTACAAGAAAGCCTAAATGCATACAGACCACCGCACCACTACGAGACCGGACACTGAAGAGAAAAAGTTCTTTTGTACACACGGAGGACTTGTTCAATGCGTCATCGTGACCGAAAGTGGGGGTGGAGAGTGATACAACCATCACGTTTCAGGGAGAAAGAAAGTATGTCAACATCACAAAGTAACAAGTGGATGCTGTTGGCTCCACTTGGAGTCATTGTCGCCCTTATCGCAATCGCCTGGGGAGTCTCAAAGTTCTTGGGTGGGGTCCTTCCAGAGGAAAAACAGACGACCTACACACAACCATCTTCACCAGCCCCACGCCTCGTGCGCTTTCCTGCCACCCCCAACAACACGACGCCACGTCCTGTTGCTCGCAAGACGGCGAAGAAAGGCACAAAACCCAAAGAGAGAGAGTGGGTTGGAAAACCCTCCAAGCTCCCACCTCACGCGGAGTTGATGGCCCGCGCCAACAAAAAGTACAGAGTCAACCCCAACGCACCAAAGCTCCCCAAGCCCGGCAGCAAACACTACGTGCTCAAAAGAGCCAACTTCAAGCGCTGGGCTGATCTTCCGCTCAAAGAACAAGGCGCTCGCTACGCCCCCAATGTCAACTTCGGACGTCCCAAAGGGATGCGCATTACAGAGCTGGAAGAGAACTCATTTATCAGACGTTTGGGCTTGTACAAGGACGATGTGATCATGTCTATCAATGGACGCGGTGTGATCGCCCCCGGGCAAGCCAAAGAGTACTACAAGAGAGCCGCCACACGTTCACGTAACCTCACCATCAGCTTCCGAAGAGGACGAAAAGTCCACACGATCGACTTCTCTCTTCGCTAAATCACCCCTCATCTCTACGACACGCATCTCTACGCCACAGACTTCCGCCTTCTGAGCACATAATCGTGTGCAAAAGATGTATGCACATCACCTGACTGTGGATCACAGAGCCACTCCATCGCGAGCTTCTCAGGTACGCGGATCTGCTCGGGTTCCACGTATGTCCCAAACACAATGTCCCAGATAGGGCTTGTCACGCCATGGTTCATCTTGGGATTGACGAAGTGATGATAAAAGTGATGTCGACGTGCCCACCGACCGTAAAAACCACGAGGGGGATGACTGTGTAAGCGTCGGTGCAACCACTCGTACAAAAAGTACATCACGGAGAAACCAAGGGTGTAACTCAGACCAAACAGCTTCCCCATCAAGAACACACTCACGACACCCATCGGTCCAACAACAGCGATGGAAGCCACCAGCTTTTGCCAGGCAGGAGCAAAGTAATCACCTTTCGAGTGGTGATGCAGGTGCTCACGAGAAAAGTGGTTCTTTCCACGCCCAAGATGGCCCACCCAGTTGTGCAATGCATACTCTGAAAAACTCCATGTCATCGCTCCCAGAAAACACATCAAGACTGCCAAAAGAAGACTCGTTACCATCTCTTACTCTCCTCGTTTCTCTCGTTGTACGCCTTTGACATCGGCACGAAGCTCAAAGGGTGTGCGTTCATCGAGCTGTTTGACATACTGATCAGCACACACGACATCATCCGGACTTGCGCCCCAGCCGAGTAACAACGCCTGGGAAAACTGTTTGCTCAGATCGACCATATCCAATCCACCAGGGACATATCGCTCGATCTTCTGAACCTGTAAAACACCATGTAGACCCGACCAAAAGATCAACGCCTTCTTCAAGGCTTCTTGCTGCTCGGAGGCCACACCTGCCTGCATCATCGCCATCCCGATCAGGAGCATCAACGCTTGTACGCGCTCCTTCACACCGCCTGCGTCCTCTTCTTCAACCAGGATCTTTGGATCACCCAACAATCGACTGTTCAGGTAAAAATGTGACGAAGAGTGACGTGTGTATTCGGCGTAAAATGTGATGATCCCACGTAGATATGTGATGCCTATCAGCGAAGGCTCAGAGGCACAGACATCAGCGACGTCCTCCATCAACGCCTCCAAAGACGTCTTTAAGACATCCAACACCTGACACTGAAGTGACGAAATCAACGCGCTCTTTGAAGGAAAATATCGGTACAAGGCGCCCACCGTATACCCAAGCTCTTTCGACAACTTGTGCATACTCAAACCATCCAGCCCACGCTCCTCGATCAGCTCAAGCGCCACATCCAACACCAACTGATGACGCGCCTCTCGATCTTCTTTTCGTCTTGACAATCTGGTCTTTGGCAACCTCGTACTCCTTCTTTTTTCCAATTCGTAAACAGCGTTCACAAAAAGAGTAAACAATGTTCACGAAAAATCAACAAGAAAATGAAAAAACTTTCAGAACAGGTAAGATACTCCCGGTGTAAGGGGGTTCTTTTTGGGAAAAAAAACTCGCCTTGGGAATGAATCCAGAGGGGCGAGTTGTTGCAAGAGGACATGAGCATCTGTGATCAGGTCACACGGAAGTGATTTGGACACACCTTTCACGTCACACACAAACCACGTGGGAAGGAGCGATATGAAACAGTGTCACCAAGGAGACGGTTTTCGCGTCTATCAAAAACCGGCAGGTGATCACCCAAGATGGGTATGGCACGAGAGCACCAAGGCGACTCCAAGAAGCCATGAAGGCACCAATGGTGTGTTCTTTCGTGTGATCGACACATGGTCATTTGACATTCCGAAAAGTGGATCTACATATTCACTACGTGAGGGCGACACGTCGCCACTCACGACAAAACATGACAAAGACAACGTCTACAAAAGAGAAGAACACCATTCCACGGGGTGTATGGAATGTCAGGGTCGCGTTACGTCTCACAAACGCCGACCCGCGTGGATTGATTTTTCTTCTCAAAACAGGAAAGTAGGGAGCAACGATGAAAACAAACAACATCTTTCTGACAAACATTTGTAAAGCGCTGGCGACCATGTCAGCCGTCGCAGTCCTTGGCTTTGGCTCGTGGACACTGTGGGCAGGCAGCGATCCTCTTCAACTATATCACGTCCGGCCCGAGAACAAGCCCACACCTGCCGTCAGAGCATATGATTACTCGAAACTAGTGAAACATCTAAAACCGAGCGTCTTCAATTTACAGGTTGAAGGGCAACGGATCGCCAACACCAGCTCACGGGATATGTTCCGCTTCTTTGGCGAAGAGGGCTCCCCCTTTGGCTTCCGTATGCCACGCCGAGTGCGTCCACGAGCTATCCCGATGCGCTCCAGCGGCTCGGGTTTTGTGATCAACGCAGAGGGTTACGCCCTGACCAACCATCACGTGATCAAGGGCGCCAAAAAGATCACCGTCCAATTTGACGATGGTCGCGAATACCCAGCAACCATCGTAGGAAAGTCGAAAGTCATCGACCTCGCCCTGCTCAAAATCAAAGCCCCCAAAGGCACGAAGTTCTCCTACACTTACCTCGGGGACTCAGAGACCATCCAGATGGGCGACGCCGTCCTCGCGATGGGGAACGCACGAGGTCTTGGGTTGACTGTTACAGCCGGGATTGTCAGCGCAAAAGGTCGCTTCATCGGAAGCGGAAGCTACGATAACTACATCCAAACAGACGCCGCCATCAACCACGGAAACAGTGGCGGTCCTTTGTTCAACATCAAAGGAGAGGTCATCGGTATCAACACTGCGATCTTGCGAGGTGGACGAGGTATTGGCTTTGCCATCCCGATCAACCAGGTTCGTCGCATCCTTCCACAGTTGAAAAAGTACGGAAAAGTCAGACGCGCAAAACTCGGTGTGATGATTCAAAAGATCACCCCCACACTCGCGAAGTCCTTCGGCTTAAAAAAGGCAAGAGGTGCGCTCGTCGCGAAAGTCATGAGAGGAAGCGCAGCCGCCCGTGCAGGCATTCAACCTGGCGACGTGATCACACACGTCAACGGCAAAAAAGTCAAAGACCAACGTCATCTCCCCCTCTTGATCGCGTTCCTGAAGCCCGGAACAAAGGTCACATTGACCATCGTTCGTGACGGAAAGGTCCGCAAACAAACCGCCAAGCTCGCAAACTGGGATAGTAACGACACACCTGTCGCTTCAGCGCCAGAGCCTCCCAAACAAGAGAAAAAAGACACCTCCATTAAGCGACTCGGTGTGACCATTGGTGTGTTACCTCAAAAACAATTGAAAGCCGGAAAGAAAGGTATCGAAGTCCTCAGTGTAAAGCCGGGTTCTATCGCCGAAAAGAACGGCATTCGTAGAGGTGATATTATCCTCAAGATCGACAGAAAGGCCGTCAAAACCCCACAAGATGCGCAACGCATTATCTCGGGGATTGGGCCTTCAGATGTCGCGCTCTTTCTCATCCAACGAGGCGAAGACAGCCTCTTCCTCGCCTTCACCCTTCCCTAAGGTCGTCGGATGGAAAAAAGCGAAGACAAGAGGGCAGTGGGTGGGGCCTCAGGCAAGGCATGAGGAGAAGGCGTAGCATCGCTACGCCGACGACAAATAACAAAGCCTGTGGCTTCAGCAACAACCTTCTGTCTTCGTCTCATTTTCCGTATTCTTTTTTCTATCCGACGGCCTAACCTCCACAGACACACTGCTCAAGGCTTCCCAAACAGATCTTCCAATAACGCAAGTGTCGAACAATTCGCCGTATCGTAGATCGCGACGGGCGTAAATGGTCCCTTGTGTTCGCCACCTTTGACACGAATATACAGGTAGTTTGCGCCTCGGGTTTTCAGTCGCCTCTCGTACTGATCGGCTTGGGCAATCTCCACTGTTTTGTCATCCGTCCCGTGGTACATCAAGATCGGAGGTTCAGTCCCGTCAATATGGTACAGCGGCGAGGAACGTTTGGCTTTTTGTGGATTCGCTGTCGGTGTATCACCGAGCAAGGTTGGGACAACATTCCCAGAGAAGGTCGTCAGATCATATACACCGGAGAAAGAGACGATCCCAGAGATATGAATGGGCGTCGCTTTGGTGGGACAATCAGGGCTATCGAGGAGCGCGTCTCTCGCCACTTTGACACCCACCAATGAAGCGAGATGGCCTCCGGCAGAGTATCCCATGATCACAACGCGTGTGGTGTCGATGTTGTACTTCTTTGCGTTTGCAGGAGTGAGCAACCAACGCACGGCACAACGGACATCGTGGATCGCCGCAGGGAATGTGTTTTTGTACTTCACACCACCGACGTCTTGATTCAGTAAACGATAATTGATCGTCGCGCCAGCGTAACCAAGCACCGCGAGCGCGCCGAGCTTGTTGACAAACGACGCTTTGTCACCCTTCGCCCAGCCACCTCCGTGTACCATGATCACCAAAGGGAAAGGACCTGTCCCACTTTTTGGAACGATCACATCGAGCTTTTGAGGTTGCTTTGGATCAATCGCCGCGTATTGGAGGTCTTGATGCAATGTGTACTTTGTCTTATCAGGTCTCCCCAAGGCCTGACATGTCTTCACTTTTCTGATCGTAAATGGAGTCTTCTCAGGGATGGTCTCAGCGCCCCCTGTCTCCGGAGTAGGTTCAGTGTTTGCGACCTCTGCAACGGGCTCAGTCTGTGTTGTCTCGACAACAGGTTCAGTGAGCGCCTCAGTCTGTGTCTCTTTCTGTTCAGATGGTGGGGACACGTCGGGCGCTTCGTCGAGAGGAGCGCTTGCATCTGCTTTCGATGTTTCGTTCTTTTCAGTCGGCTTCTCCAAGGGTGTTTCTTGTTGGACTGAAATCTCAGCACCAGAGACCTCCGCCTTTGTTTCTTGGGTTTGTGTCCCACCATCCCCACAGGCATACACTACCAAAGACACACAGCACACACAAACCCATACCAAACATGACCTTTTCATCCCATCTCCATTGTCCAAATAAGTACATTCAACGCAGGCTTCAACCAAAGAAGCCCTGGGCAAGGCAAAAATGTAAAGCTGTAGACACATTTTTTTGCAGACAATGGCGTCGACCCGCGTCAGCCTTGACTTGCAAGGCTGAAACACATAAGCTTACGAGCTTCGATCGATGATCCAAATACGTTATTTTCATACGCAGGAGTGCCTTTGATGGCCCACATAGACATCCCCTACTACCTCGACTTTCTTCCTCAATCTCTCCTTCAAGAGTGCAACACACGTGCGAAGGCCATCCCCAATGTCCCAGGTCTCTCCCTCGCCCCCGGCATTCGTGAACAATTTCCCAATGTCGAAACGGATGACGCGCTGCGCTTTGTCGTCCAGCTCTACGAAGAGACCAAAGACGAGCTCAATCAAGTCCTCGTCAAGCGACAAGAAGACCGGGCCTTTATGGATCAAGAGACGCTCCAATGTCTCGAAGAAAACAAGGATGTCCCCTACCTCTCTCCAGATTATCAGACCGTCCTGGGGCGCAAAGACCAGACAGGTAGGCTCGTCGCAGGTCCATTACCACCACAAGAGACGTGGACCAAGGTCGACATCCCGGCGTCGATGGAAGGTGAACAGGTCACACTCTTTGGACCTCCAGACTCCCCACAGATGGCGATCAACGCGATGAACGCCCTGCACAGAAAGCTCCCCAACGAGCCCGCGATCGTCACCGAGCTCGTCGAGGAATCTGGACAGGTCCCACGCTGGGGCGCTGACAACGAAGATTCGATGACACCTACCCCCCAAAACATCATCGGCGCCAACCAAAATCTCATCGGCTGTTACGACAGGACCCTCACGTTCACCGACGAGGCGCGGGGGAAACACTACGCGCTCGCCGAGGAGAAGCTCTCCAAACCGATCAAACGTATCCCCGGGCTCGCGCTACCAGACGGCAACCATCTATATCATGGTAATCCCCTGCCGCTTCATATCCTGGACTTTGGGTTGCAACTCTTTCACAACTGGCAACACCCAGAAGCCCTCGTCTTCTACGTCCCCAAACTGGAGAATGAAGAAGAAGCCACATACCTCAAGCGATTCATCGAGCGTGCAGAGCGCACCATCAAAGAGCTGCATCCAGCCTATCAGATGGGTTCGATCAGGCTCTTTATCGTCTTTGAAAACCCCCGCGCGATCTTTCGAATCAGAGAGATCGCCGAAGCGCTCGCGCCCTACTTCGTCGGTGGGAGCCTCGGATGGCATGACTTCCTCGCCTCAGCCGCCCGGTTGTTTAAATTTGACCCCAATTACCGCATCCCCGTCAAAGCGGACCCCAACATCGTCATCAACCACATCAAAGAGTCACACCTGCTGCTCGCCGAAGCGCTTACACCCATTGGCGGTATCAAGATCGGTGGGATGTACGGCATCCTCTACGAAGATGGCAATGAACACTCCTTCGAAGTCTGTATGGTGGGATACATCAAAGATGTCATTGTCCAACTGAAGCGGGGATTGGATGGTTTTTGGGTCGCCCACCCCAACTTCGTGCGTATGGGTTTGGCCATCGTGCAGGCGTGGCGACGTCAGGAACAGACACCTGGAGACGACACCCTCGATAGATTAATCAAGGCGCTCGTGCCGACACCTTCTGAACAAGAGCCGCTGCTCAACTTCGTCCACTCCAAGGACGCACCGGGCCTTGAACACGATGATCCACTGTACCTTCGTGGTGTGCTCGCGGCAGATCTGGAAGTCTCCGACGTGATCCCCAACGACCACCCTGATGAAGTCCGCTACAACATCTTTCAGGCGCTTCAGTACTTGGCTGACTGGCTCCGAGGGAATGGTTGTGTCGCGCTCCCTGCGCTCATGCACGACGCCTCTGGTGCCCCCGTCTTTGTGAGGATTATGGATGACCTCGCGACGACAGAGCGTTCACGTTGGGAGTTGTGGGCCGAGCTGTTCCACAAGCGTGTCTCTCATGAGACCTTTGAGACACTTCTTCAGGAAGAGATCGACTTTATCAAGAGTGGCGCACAGACGCCGACCAAGCGCGTACAGATCTTCTGGAATGAACAGACAGAGCGCTGGTATCCTATCGCCATTAAGCTCCTCAAACAGCTCGTGATGAGAGAGGAACCTGTCGAATTTGCGACGGAGCTGCTCATCCCCTTTACACTTGATATCATCCGCGATGCCGAAGATCCCTGGAAGCGAGCTTGCGAGCTTTGTCCAGGCCACTACCAGGAATAGATACGATCTCTTTTCCTCGCTCCCCTCTCGGTATTCTCGTCGTTTTTTGGAAAGGAAAGAAATAGATGGAGAGTTACATTCTCGATTGGCTCAACCTCTTGTTGCGTTGGTTCCACTTGATCGCTGGTGCCGCGTGGATTGGTGCTTCATTTTACTTCAACTGGCTCAACCACAGCATCCGCCCACCTGAAGACGAAGGGCTGGAAGGTATGGAGGGCATCAAAGGGCAACTCTTCGCCGTACACGGCGGTGCCTTTTACCAAGTCCTCAAGTACAAAGGTGCCCCTGCCAAGCTGCCCAAGACGCTGCACTGGTTTATGTGGGAAGCCTACTCGACGTGGTTGTCGGGATTTGGCCTTGTGATCGTCGTCTATTACTGGAACGCCAAACTCTACCTGATCAAAAGTGGCGCGAACGCGCTCGTCCCCTGGCAGGCGATCTTGATCAGCCTGGGCTTCATCGTCGGTGGTTGGTTGATTTACGACTTCTTGTGTAAAACGCCCCTGCCCAAAAAATCTCCAGTGCTCTTCGTCACGCTCGGCTTTGCGCTCATCTCCGTCGCGGCCTTCGCGCTCTCTTACATCTATCCTCCCCGCGCATCGTACATTCATGTTGGTGTGATCTTGGGGACGATTATGGCGGCGAACGTCTTCTTTGTGATCATCCCTAAGCAGCGCGTGATGGTCAACGCGATGATCGAAGGCAAAGAGCCAGACGTCACAGCCGGCGAAGCTGGCGCGATGCGTTCACTGCACAACAACTACTTCACGCTCCCAGTGTTGTTCATCATGATCAGCAACCACTTCCCGATGACGTATGGACATAAGTTCAACTGGATCGTGCTGCTCGCGATCTCCGTCATCGGCGCAGGTGTACGTCACTACTTCAACCTCAAGCACAAGGGGCATTACAACGTCTGGGTCCTACCAGTCGCTGCGGTCGCGATGTTCTCCCTGGCGTTTGTCATCCGACCTGTCCCAAAAGCAGCTTCTAAGACATTCGTGATCAAAAAGAAGCTGGCATACGGTGACGTCGCCTCGATCATCCAAAAGCGCTGTGTCCCCTGTCACGCGAGTAAACCGACATACCCCGGCTTTACAGCACCACCACAAGGTTCCAAGTTTGAAGCCTACCAGGAGATCGTCAAGCTGCGTGCCAAGATGCTGACCAACGTCAAAAACAGCGTCATGCCTCCGGGCAATCTCACGGGCCTTACGGATAGAGAACGTGCGTATCTCGTCCACTGGCTCGATCATGGTGCTCCCGAAAAATAACCTAAAAAATTACTTTATCTTTTACGGAGACCTATATGTGGGGAATTCGTTCGACAAATATCGTCCACGCTGACCGCATTGTGTCCGGCGTCATCCTGATCAAGGGGCAACACATCCACTCGATCGTCCAAGAGGCTCCAGAGGGCATCGAGATAGAAGATGTCGGAGACCTCGCAGTCATGGCCGGTGGTGTGGACTCACACGTACACATCAACGAGCCAGGACGGACAGAGTGGGAAGGATTCGAGACTGCCACAAAGGCCGCGCTGAAGAGCGGCTTGACGACGCTCGTCGATATGCCACTCAATTGTTCACCTGTCACGACCACGCTCGATGCCTTCGAACAAAAACTCGCCAGTATGCCTGGAAAATGTCATGTAGACGTCGGCTTTTGGGCAGGTGTTGTCCCTGACAGTGTCTCTTCACTCGACGCGCTGATGCAACGAGGAACACTCGGTGGCAAAGCCTTCATGTGCCACTCTGGTATCGATGAATTCCCTGCAGCCGATGAAGAGACACTCCGTCAATCACTGAAGATCTTCAAACGATACGACGTCCCGCTGCTCGCCCATGCAGAGATCACTTCGGAGGTCGCTCTTCCTGCGCTCCCGACGACATCGTACAAGTGCTATCTCGCATCACGTCCGACCTCTTGGGAGATCGACGCCATCGAGATGTTAATTCGTCTATGTCGAGAGACAGGGGCCCACGTACATATCGTCCACCTCTCCGCAGCCGACGCGCTCCCGATGATCAAAGAAGCTCGCGAAGAAGGCCTCCCCCTGACCGTCGAGACTTGTCCTCACTACCTCTGTCTTCAGGCTGAGGATATCCCGGACGCATCACCTCTTTACAAGTGCGCGCCCCCTATCCGCGAGAAGGCGAACAGAGACGCGCTGTGGCAGGGTCTTAAAGATGGCCTGATCGACTTTGTGATCTCCGACCACTCGCCCTGCCCGACGACGATGAAGGAGCTGGAGAGTGGCGACTACTTCAAGGCTTGGGGAGGTATCTCTTCTCTGGATCTTGGGCTCTCCTTGCTGTGGACGGAGGCGTCCGAGCGGGGATATGGGTTGACTGACATCGCCCGCTGGCTATGTGAAGGCCCGGCTCGCTTCGCCGGTATCGAGGCACAAAAAGGGAATCTCGCGCCGGGAACAGATGCGGACATCGTCATCTGGGATCCTGAGGTGGAGTACACCTTGCAAAGAGAACACCTCGTCACGCGACATGCAGCCACACCATACCTTGGGATGTCTCTCAAGGGTCAGGTGAAGAAGGTCTACCTTCGTGGTGAGGTCGCGCTCGACGAAGAAGGATTCCATCCTCCCCGTGGTCAGGCTCTCCTCCACCAACACTCCAACACATAAGGTAATATAGATGAAAGACAATCAATCGATTGGTATCTCCAATGGCATCGACCTTCTCGCTGAATCACTTGGTGGAAAGGCGCTCTTGTGTTCAGATGATTTTTTTGCGTCCATGGACAATCTCGTCAAAGAGGGCCGCGGTGTCTTCTTACCTGATGAGTACACGGAGCGCGGCAAATGGATGGACGGCTGGGAGAGTCGCAGAAAGCGAGATGAAGGACACGATTGGTGTATCTTGAAGCTCGGTGTGCCAGGTGTGATCTCCGTCTTCGACATCGACACCAATCACTTCCTCGGCAACCACGCACCATTCGCCTCGGTGGAAGGCTGCTTTGCGCCAGATGCTGATGACACATCTGACTTTTCAGACGTCAATTGGAAGCCATTGCTCGGACAAGTTCCTCTGCAACGAGGTTCACAAAACCTGTGTATGGCGTCCTCACAAGAACCTGTCACCCATCTCAAGTTGCACATTTACCCGGATGGTGGTGTCGCTCGCTTCCGAGCCTATGGCAAGCCCATGCCACGTTGGGAGCAGAGTGAAGACGACAGCCGCTTCCCACTCAAAGAGGGTGAAATTGATCTGGCGGCGCTGCGAAATGGTGGCGAGGCGCTGGTGTGTTCAGATATGTTCTTTGGCACGATGCACAACTTGATCGCGCCGGGTCGTGCCCGTGTGATGGGTGAAGGCTGGGAGACACGTCGTAGCCGCAGAGAAGGCTATGATTGGATCATCGTCAAGCTCGGCGCGATCGGAAACATTGACTTTGTGGTTGCGGACACAAACCACTTTAAAGGAAATTTCCCAGAGAGTTTTCGGTTGTATGGACTTCATGCACCGGAGACATCGTTGTTGGAGCTTCAGCAATCCTCTCAGCCTTGGGAAGAGATCATCCCCCAGACAAAGATGCAAGCACACCATGAGCACATGTTCCGCGACGAGATCAAGGCGCGTGGACCTTTTAGTCATGTGAGGCTGGATATCTTCCCAGATGGGGGTGTGAGTCGTCTTCGTGTGTATGGGAGTAAAGCATCATGAGTACGGTCGCAATGCACCTCAACGGGCTCGACGATGAACAATGTAAAGAGGCGCTTACGAGATGCTGTGGAGCCCATCGTTGGGTCGAGCAGATGATGAATAAGCGTCCTTTTGCTTCGGATGAGCAGGTCTTTTCGGAGGCCGAATCGATTTGGCAATCTTTGGGGCGAGAGGACATTTTAGAGGCCTTTACCCACCACCCTAAGATCGGCGCAAATGTCGACGAGTTAAGGAAGAAGTTCCAAAAGACGCATACATGGTCATCGCAAGAACAAGCTTCTGTGCAGGAGGCAGATGAAGAGACCCTTCAGGCGCTCGCCCAAGGGAATCGTGATTACGAAGCGCGTTTTGGTTATATCTTTATCGTGTGTGCGACAGGCAAAAGTGCCCAAGAGATGCTGACGTTATTACAAGCACGTATTCACAACGAAGACGAAAAAGAGTTGTCTATTGCGGCAGGTGAGCAGCAAAAGATTACCAAGATTCGATTAGAAAAATTATCGTAACAGTCCATTCCCGACAAACAAAGGCTATCGAGAAAAAGCTTTGGAGAGGTGTGTATGAGTTTATTTTGGCTCAATGTCATGATAGCTGTAGTGCTCGAAGCTTTTGGTTTGTGGCTCACAGCTCACCTCGTCTGGCCAAGATGGAAGGTTGTGGGAAAAACAATGTTCTACTTGAGCTTAAGTACCGCGCTCTCCTGGTATTGGCCACGTTGGGCGTTAATATTTATAATAGGACACCCGCTGCTTGGATTGGGAATCCATATCTGGCTCTGTCATTCATGGGGACTGACTTGGTGGAATGTTGATGCTGAAAAGTACATTCAAGCACAAAAGGACTGGGTCAAGAGCCTCGAAAACAGACAAAAACAATAGTCCACACACACCGGTTCTAAAAGACTATGCCCCACCCCTGATAGAAATGGGCGTCTCTAAGCAAAACTCACAAAAAGCATCATTCCTCTTGTGATACACTCTGACTGAACAGACAGCCCCAACCTCCAAACTCTCCTCTCCAACAATGGGAGGAAAGAGTTGTCTATCCATTCCATCCTGTATACATTCTCTGGCGACAAGTACACCCTCAACCAAATCATCAAGACTCACAAAAACATACCCCCATTCAAGAATCGCAGTCACCTTGACCTCTACGACATCACCGAGACTCAAACGCCGCCGGAGACTCTCCTCAGGAGTCCACTCTGACAAAATATATGTATCCGTTTCTGAGACATAGCTTACGATATACAAATCGACGACATCACCCACCCCAAACAAATCATCTGACAGTGGCCGAACCAACTTTCTCTCCAAACGGATATCAGGATACCGAAGGATTCCTTTGCGTCCATGACCAAAAGAAACCACAAACCCCAAATCAAAGGGTCCTTTTATCGTCGCCCTGACTTTTTCTCCACCAAACAAAGACATCATCGTCAACCTCCTCGTCATATCATACACCATTCTGCTCTTTCATGGGGGGTGTACATCCATTGATCACAAAGGAAGCGTGTGTTATCCTTCGCGCCTTGAAACAATGATTTGGCCGAAACAACAAATGAGGTTGGAGAAAATAAAATGAAGAGCCCCATCACAACACACGTCCTCGACACAATGACAGGTTCCCCGGCGGCAGGTCTGGCGATCAAGTTGCTCCAAAAGCAGGATGAACAATATGTCCAGCTTGCGTCGGGATATACCAACAACGACGGCCGCATTGTCGATTTGCTGGAACCAGGTTCACTCACCCCTGGCATTTACCAGATGCACTTCGACACAGGTGAATACCATCACGCCGCCGGCTTGAAAGGCTTTTATCCTGAAGCTGTCATTACCTTCGAGGTTGTCTCGACTGATGAACACTACCACATCCCCCTCCTGCTCAGCCCCTTCGGATACTCAACCTACAGAGGCTCCTGATCCAACGTTCCAAAAGCGCCGCAGGCGCAACACAAACGATACGCAGTATCGTGGGGTTCGGGGTGAAAACCCCGAGCAGGTGTGGACGGCGAGTCCACAACGCCAAGCGAAGCGCGGCAGCAAAAGGGGCAAGCGAAGCGCGGCAGCAACAGGGGCAAGTGGCAACTTGCCCAAAAAAGCGGCAGCAAAAAGGGGCAAGTGGCAACTTGCCCAAAAAAGCGGCAGCAACAGGCGCAAGTGGAAATGTGGAAAACAGAAGAGACGACCTGCCCGTCCACAGAAGGCAAGAAAAGTGTGGTCATGGGGGAAGAAGAATGAGGACAAATCACACAAACTCAAAGTCAAGCGTGACGTTCCCCTCCTGATTAAATCGGCAATCGACAGACACACCCCCCAACATGGGAAAAGAGAAGTTCTTCAGATCAAAAAAGTAGCACCAAATCGAATCGTACGTAAGAACTTGAATAGAAGTGATCCTCTCAGGACGAAAGCAAGAAACAAACTCAGCGCGATTGATGTCAAGATCACCAAAAGCATATGGCAATGGGTCTTCTGCGCCATAACTCGACCATGAGCTATCATTCAAATAACGCTCCCACATTGGACCTTTCGCCAAATCGTACAATAGCTCTGAGCTATCGAATGACAATATAGGCTCTAGCCAATCACAAAGGCTATTCTCCATCACTTTCAGCTCCTCTTTGGAGAGAGTATCTTCGGGAACCTCAGGATACAATAGCCTTACGAGCTGTGATTCATCGACAGCTGGATGGGAAAGTTCCGCCACCTCAACACATTCTAATCGTTTGAGCCTCCCTCCAAAATCGACAAAACCAAATAAGTCACCGTCAGAATTTATGACGGCCACAAAGTGATGGGAAAAATCATGACGCCTGGATAACAACATAGGTGAACGTTCTCCCCAACATTCACGCATGGTTTGGCGCAGCTCCTCGAAAGTCTCTTCATTAGCTTCTCGAAGCAAAGTGACAAATTCGCGACATACTGCTTTGTGATCTGATTGCTCTCGCAAGAGCTGTTCGATGTGTTCTCTCATTTTCAATGATCACCTTGGAAAGATGGATTGTGTAGGGAAGAAAGACACTTAGGGGAGGTTATCGATATTGAGGACTTCGTTGTTGTGTTTGCGGATTTTGCGGAAGAGTTCGTCGTTTTGATTGAGATCTTCACCGTAGGAAGGGATCATCTCTTTGAGTTTCTTCTGCCACGCTTCACTTTTGACTTCTTCAGGGAAGCAGTCTTCAATCACACGAAGCATCACCGCGACAGCCGTCGATGCACCGGGTGAAGCACCAAGCAACGCAGAGAGTGAACCATCTGATGCAGAGACGACCTCTGTACCAAATTGAAGTTTTCCGAGCTTCTTCTCACCCTTTTTGATGATCTGAACGCGCTGTCCAGCGATCGCAAGCTCCCAATCCTCTGGCTTGGCTTCCTTGTAGAACCGATGAAGAGCCTGACAACGACCCTTTCTGTCCTTGAGGACTTCTTTGATCAGATAAATGGTCAGTGGGACGTTGTCCATCCCAGCCGCGATCATGGGCACGAGGTTATCAGGGCGAAAGCTCGTAAACAGATCGAGATACGAACCGTTCTTGAGATACTTGGTCGAGAAGCCAGCGAACGGACCAAACAACAACTTGCGCTTACCATCAATGGTGCGTGTGTCGAGGTGAGGAACAGACATCGGAGGTGCGCCAATTTCAGCGTTCCCGTACACTTTGGCCAGATGTTGATCGACGATCTTGGGATTGTCACAGATCAACCACTGCCCACCGACAGGAAAACCACCATAACCACGACCTTCTGGGATGCCTGATTTTTGCAGCAGAGGCAACGCCCCACCACCAGCTCCCAAAAAGACAAACTTCGCGTTGATGAATTCTCTTTTGCCTTGACGTGTATCGTACACATCGACCAACCAACTACAATCTTTGTTGCGTCGGAGATTGGTGACGACACGACTCAAGCGCAGATCAAAATGGTCTTGCTGCTCAAGATGCCGAGCCATCCCACGCGCCAGATCGCCAAAGTTGACATCCGTCCCATAACGAACCCTCGTCGCAGCGACAACATCTGACGCAGGACGATCTTTCATGATCAATGGGACCCACTCTTTGAGCTTCTTGTGGTCATCACTAAACTCCATATCACCAAAGGCAACGGAGTCTTTGAGCAGCTCATAGCGCTTGCGCAAGAAATCGACGTCGTCCTTGCCAAAGACAAAGCTCAAGTGAGGTACTTGGTTGATAAATGTGGAAGGTTCGCCTAACAGGCCTTTTTCGACAAGGTGTGACCAAAATTGTAAGCTGACCTCAAAATCGGCATTGATCTTAAAGGCTTTCTTTGTGTCAATGCTGCCATCATCGTTTTGTGGCGTGTAATTCAGCTCACAATTGCCGGCATGTCCCGTACCAGCGTTATTGAGTGCATCAGTGCTCTCTTTTGCGACGCGATCCAGCTTCTCGACCATGCAAATCCGTAGACTTGGATCGAGCTGCTGCAATAACATCCCCAATGTCGTGCTCATCGCCCCTGCACCGACAAGCAACACATCGACGGACTCGACGGCCTTGCTGCCTGTAGGTGAATCTGCGTTGTGTCCGGATGATATAAAGAACACTTCGCTTCCAGGAAGTACCTTCGTATCAAAGAACCCAGAGACACACAGATAGGTGATGATTGCAATGGAGATGACTAAAGAAATCAGTGTCATATACCAGCTCCAGTGTGAAGATTGAAAAAAATGAACTTATCTTCAATTTCATCCTTACGAGCTGTAAATTACTCCCTCTCGGCCTCTCCATCAAGCTCTTTTTCCAAATATGTCTTCAACATCCCCGAAATGCACGCAAGATATCAACGCTATGAGGAGAGGACAGGTGCGGAGGTCAGGATGATAGGCTTTTTGTCGGTAATCACGATAGTATGTTCGTATTGTGCGAATCGAGATCCAGCAGGGCCTTTGAGTGTCCAGCCATCATCACCTTCCGTCACTTCATCGACATGAAAGGAAAAGAAAGGCTCGATCGTCAACACCAACCCCTTCCAAAAACGACGGCGATCAGAGGGTTCAAAGTAGGCAGGGATAAACTTGGGGGATTCATGTAGTGCCCGCCCCACACCGTGTCCACCGAGATTCCGAATGACGCGAAAACCACCTTCTTTTGCAACACGTTCAACAGCACGTCCGATCACGTGAAAGGGTTTCTTAGCACGTGACGCGGCGATCGCTTGGTTGAGTGCATTCTCAGTGTAAACACAGAGTTTTTCGTACTTCTCCTCAACAGGATGTAGCACAAAAGAACGGCCAGCGTCTGCGAAGAAGCCATCTTTCTCGGCGGAGACGTCTACATTCACGATGTCTCCGGCTTGCAGCACGCGCGCTCCGGGGATACCATGTGCCGCCTCTTCGTTGACGCTGATACACGTCGCGCCTGGAAAATCATAGACGAGACGAGGTGCTGAACGAGCCCCTTCTCTCGCAAGAATCGCCGCACCGATCTCGTCCAATTCGAGCGTCGTCATACCAGGCTCGGCTTTCTTTTGCATCTCCGCGATGGTCAGCGCAACAATCGCGCCGATCTTTTTCAGCTTGGCAAGTTCTTCTTCTTTTTGTATGGTCATAGTGGTTTATTCACCTCGTGTGGTTGCTTTGTGCGAAAAAATCGCAAAAAACATCCCATAATCAACATATTTGACTGGGCTTTGTCGATGTACACCACCAACATATATCATACCCAACTTCATACAGGGTGGGTTGCTGGGTGCAAAAAAGAAACCCCGTTCTTCAAAGATGCAGTCTATCATGCTACAATGCCTCAAGCCAAGAAGAGTTGATACGTTGAGGTTGTCGTGCGTATCCAAATGTTCTAGCGGATACAGGAGTAAGGCGAATGCAAAAGTGTCCTAGTTGTGCGAGCGCGGTCCCAGATGGGATGAAGTTTTGTACCCAATGCGGAAGCAAGCTCGGTGATGCTGCACCAGCAGCCCCCACACCAACAGCAGAAAAACAACCTGCCACTCCAGCCCCCGTCAAACCAATGACGCCGGCCCCAACAACGGCACCGGCTCCGACACCGGCGCCAACACCGGCCCCCTCCATGCCCCCAATGCCTCCCATCTCCAAGCCAGCAGCCACGCAAACCAAAGCACCCCCGCCGCCACCTAACGCTGCGTTTAAACCGAGCAAAAATCCTCCCCCACCACCCAATGCCGCGTTTAAACCAACAAAGACGCCTCCTCCACCACCTCCTGCAGCAGCCAAAACACCGTTGCCGCCTATGCAGGCGACCCCTGCACCTTTACCACCAGCCAACACGGCACCTGAGCCTGAGGCAGACACACAAAAAAATCCAGTGGTCGTCGTAGACTCTCCTCCCCAAGAAGGTGCCCCTGTCACACTCGCCACAAAAGCACCGCAGACGCCCGCTCCAAGTCAACAGGCACCTGACATGTGGGATGCGATCGAAGCAGCCACCCCAGCCCCCACTTCAGAAGCGCCCAACGAAGTCGCGGTCAATATCCAAACCCTCGATGAACCAGAAGACTTCAACGCGACAGTGAAAGAAGATGTCTCAAAGATCATCGCCGAAACACAACCCAAGCAAGAGAGCGCCATCTCCAAAAAAGTGATCCACGGCGCTCCTCCCCCTGTCGAACAAGTAGACGCGCAAGAGACTGACTCACAAGCAGTCCGGGTCTCGCTCGACCCCAACGTACAAGTCGAGACATCACGCTCCACGATCGAGGCTATGCCGAGCGTCATCGTCGACGAGATCTACAAACAGAAAATCGTCGGCACGCGCTCATCTATGGATGAGAATGCCCAACCAAGCAAAGAAGAACCACTCATCGAGCTGCAAGAGAGTCTTCTCGTTGGACAACAGTTCGGTCAATACAAGATCGAAGGGCTCCTGCACAAGACGGACTTTGGTGCGGTGTACAAGGCACAACACACCTACCTCCAACAGACCGCTCACCTCGAAGTCTTCCCGCTCAAACAAGGCGACTCCACGAAGCTCAGTGAGGACTTTCGCAAGTTCGCCACAAAGTACATGCAATTTAAACACCCCTACGCTGTACAATGGACGGACTTTGGCGAGATTCCCAAGACGGGTTTCTACGCGGTCAAAGAACAATTTGAGAGCAAAAGCCTCGCCGAACGTTTTGCCTCTCGTGAGCCATTCCCGACTCACAGAATCAGACGAATCATCGAGCAATTAACTCATGTCCTCGAAAAAGCCCACCTCTCAGATTTTCTACACGAAGACATTCGGCCGGAGAACGTCCACATCACGCTGAACGCGCTCGGTGAAGAGACGATCAAATTAGGTGGTTTTGGTATCCAGTCCGTCTACAAAAAACATAACTGCCGCCCACTCTCAAAAGAGATCCGCCACCGCATGGCGCAGTACAATTCTCCCGAGCAAGACAAAGCCCCACGTTTTGTGGGACCACGTTCGGACCTCTACAGCCTCGGAGTGTTACTCTTTGAGTTGCTGACAGGTCGCCCTCCCTTCAATGAATCGGACACCAGCCTCTTGCTCAAAGACCACGTCATCACACCTCCCCCAACCCTCAAAGAGGTCGCATCGTGGGAGAAATGGCATCCTGAGCTGGAAGCCTTCATCCAGACCGCCTTGGCCAAAGAGAGCGCAGGCCGGCCAGCCGGCGTCGCAGCCTTCCGAGATGCCTGCTTGCAAGCCATCGACGCCCAACTTCAAAAGGACTTCGTCTCAGCGTCAGGTTCTCACCCCGCCCTCCCCGCAGTCGGACAACAAGCGGCGCAGACAGCACAGCAACCTGACCCCTCGACATTCCTGTCCACACCCGCCCCCGCCCAGGATCTTGGTGGCTTTGATGAGCAGGAGTTTGACCGCGACTTCAGCGCCTTCGATGCTCTGGACGATGATCTTCCCTCCTCCAAGAAAAACATGATGCTTCCCATCATGCTCGGTGTCATCGCCGTTCTTCTCATCGCCATCTGGTTCTTTTTGCCCAGTGGCAAAAAAACGGATAATAAAAACCCCAATCGACGCACCAAAATCACCAAACGCCCCCCCTCCGAACCACGTGAAACGAAGGTGGGAATGACCAACGTCGAACGACGAACACCACCTCCCAAGCGCGTTGAAGAACCTTCCACCGGAACACCAGACGCAGCCACAGCACCAGATGTATCGGAGCCTTCGACACCTCCACCGGCTCGGCGTATCGAGCGTCGTCCTCCACCTGTACGGAGACGTCGCATCGTGAGACCAAGACGACGCATCGTCAGACCGAGACGGCGCATCGTCAAACCAAGACGACGAGTGATCATCGCGCGTCGTCGTGCGCCTTCGCCCCTCGCAGGAAAAGCCAACGCGCTCAAAAAAGCATTCACATCGTGGAAGTCCTCACACAGACTCCACTACAAAGACATCACAGGCGCAAGTCGATTGTACTCAAAAGCCCGCTCCCTTATGAAAAAACGTAAGTACAGCGCGGCGATCTCAACACTCGAAGCGCTCAAAAAGAAATTTGGGAATTACGCCAAACTCACCCGCCCTGTCATGCAAAAGAAATTTAGCCGACTCCAGGCCGCTCATAAGTGGGCAAAGAAGAAAAAACGCGTCCCCGAAGGCACACTCAAAAGTGTCGAAAACCAACAATTCCCCAAAATCTACATGTTCTTCATGAAGGGTAACTTCACCAGTATGAACAAGGCCATGAACAAGGCATTTACAACCCTCAAAACCAACCCCTCTCGCTTCTCTCCCTGATCGCCCCTTACAAGACCCCCCAACGCTCTAGCACCGCCACCGTCTCAGTGACCTCTCTCCTCAACGCCTCTTGCGCCCTCAACATGTCCACAAAGCGAACCAAATCATCTGCCGTATCGACATCCTGAAGGACTTCGGAGAGCAGCCCCACAGTCTCCCCTCGTTCAGCTTGTGCTCGCTGAATGGCCTGGAAATCTTCCCCCTGACTCCAACGAATCAACCCTCCCTCTAACACAACAGGAGGCGCTGACGCACCGACCAGATAACAACCCCCTCCATCATCTCCGATCACCAAAGGGTGCTTGAGCAACAACGCACGAGCTTCTGTGAGGACAGAGAGAGGTAGGTGAGGAAGATCTGTCCCCAATATCAAGACTCGACGAAATCCAGCTCCCAAAAAGTGACGAATCGTAAAAGACATCGCCTCCCCAATATCCGAAGCCCTCTGCCCTTCAAAGGTTGGCTCCTCGATCACCTCGATCGCCCCTTGCCCAAAGGACTCTTGGAATGTCTCGATAGACGCGCCCGGTCGCAGACAAAAGAATGGCGTGACACCGAGTACATCGTCGGTCCCACGTAAACGCCGCACGTAATCCAACAAGAAGGCACGATACAACGACGCACATTGTTCATCATCAAGCACGCCAAGAGGCGGAACACGACCTTGCTTGAGGCGGGTTTTGACCTTTCCAGGCTCTGGATATTTGGCGAACAGCACGAGCGCAGTATCAATCATCTTTGTGTTCTCTCTGTCGAAGGGATTGGTCGATGAGTTTGACAACAGTTGACGTCAATGTCTTCCAAAAAGCCCACCCTCCAGGAAATGAACGGTGATAGAGCTGTGACTTGAGGAGCAACGGATCGACGTCAAACAACCTGTACAGTCCCATCACAGAAGCGTTGATCGCGATAGAAGGCCAGGCTCCGTATTTATCGTATTTTTTGGCGGAGACTTCGACGGGAGAGAGGATCAACTTCCACTGTGATGGGGGGATCATTCGCTTCATCCAATCGGACATCTCGACATCCTCCAGAAATCCTCCGACGTAGGGATGGTTCGACGCCAACGCACGTGTCAAAAACATCGCGTTGGTCCCCACGAGTTGTCGATCCAGCATCGTACGCATCCAGTTGAGGTACTGTTCGGTGAGCAAGAGCGGAGAGAGCCACTTTTTGCCAACGTAGACCTTCAGGAATCCTCCCCCAAGAGCTCCTCGCGAAAAAGCCTCATTCACCCTGTAGAGACCATCAAACGGGAGCTTACAATCGATATGCAAGAAGAGGAGTCCTTCACCTTGTGTGCGTTGTACGCCGAGATTCATGGCCTCAGCGCGGCTGAGGGGTTGGGCTCCTGTGATCTCATAGTGGTAGCGCACCTTCGTCGAGAGTGAGGGGAACTCACGCAAGAGATCATCGACAGTATGGCGTACAACATCATGGTGTTCTTCGGGGCCAGAGTCCGAGAGAAAGAGCTCGAAGTCGGGATAAGATTGTGCCGCCAATTGCGCAAAGAAAGTGCGCAACGTGGTACGGACACGTGCTTCATGGGGACGAGGAAAGAAGAGAGGAACAACGACAGACAATTGCGGATGTATCATCAAAAAACCAAATAACCTCAAAAGAGACGAAGGCGGAGAAAGAAACATGTGCTTGTCAACGACCTACAACAAGCCCGTGTGAAGATCAAGCGAAGAGACGTGGTTTCTTGACGCAGCATCCAGGTGGTTTGTTACGAAATTGAAAAGATCTTTGGTTTTGGACTTTGGATTTTGGGGCACATCTGGTAAAAGCATCGTGCAAACGTGTTTCAAACTCCAAAACAATGGATGATTGTATGGAACCAAAGGACATTCCGATTCCGTCCCTATCGGCTTCTTTGAAGAAGTTATGGCTACCTATCCTGATGACATGTGTCGTCTTGGTGGGTTTGTTTTGGTGGGCGTCAGGGCAACAATCGCTGACAACAATGCTCCAAAAAGCCCAATGGCAATGGCTTTGGGCACCTGCGTTGTTGGTGTGTTTCAACATGGGGCTGGCAGCCTTTCGCTGGGCTGCGATTGTCAAGACAGCTGGTTATACGATGCTCTGGCGAGAAGGTATGTACGCCATCCTCGCGACATGGCCTCTTGCGTTGCTGACACCGGGGCGGGCGAGTGATTTGTTACGTCCATATATCGTGCGGCATCGCTTTCCCATGGCAGAAGGGATGAGCAGCGTCGTCGTCGAGAAGATGATCGACGTACAGTCGTTGTGTATTCTGGTCTTGGTTGGGAGTGTCTGGCACGGCTTGTGGTCGTGGTTTGCGTTTGCGCTGGTGGGTTTGATCTGTGCGTGGGGTGGGGTCGCGTTGTTGTTGTACACCTCTTTACTTGAGTGGATCAAAGCACGCCCTTACCTGAACAAATTCTCGAAACTTTTCGATCAGTTTTTTTCCATTTTCGAGCATTTTCGGGCACAACCACTACGATTTGTTTATGTATGTAGCCTCTCGCTGCTTGCGTGGTGTGTGGCCCTATTGATTATCTGGTCGTTGCTCCATATCTTTGGAGCCCCACTTCCTGTATCACACGTCGTGAGCTTGTGGCCTATCGCGTTGTTCATTGGACAGCTCCCGATCACTTTCGCAGGAATGGGAACACGAGACGCTTCTTTTCTGGCCTTGATCATGCTGACAAGTCCACAAAATGTCCCACAGGCAGGGATCCTGTCTGCTACCTTTTCATATGCACTGCTCACGACCTGGATGCCTGCCGTGCTTGGGCTTCCCTGGTCGTTTCGTTTTTTGGCGACGTACAGACAACAACGCCAAGGGAAAGAGGAACCAAACACATGAGTCAACATCAATCTTCGGATATTCCATGGGATGCAGGCGTCATGGACGCGGGATACGCACATGATCGCCTGAAAAAGCCACACCTCAAATATCGCTACCAAGTACGCGCACAGCTCGCGGTTAACGCCTACAAAGAGTTTCATCCACACCACAGCGATGTCCGCACTCTGGAAATGGGCGCAGCCGAAGGCCTGACCCTCCTTCAGATTGCCAGACAATTTGGATTTCAAGGCGAATTTATCGGCGTCGAGCTCGCAGAAGATCTGCTCGCACAAGCTCCCACCCTCCCTGAGAACGTCAAGCTCATGCAAGGGAATGTCATGGAGCTGCCAGAGGAGTTGGAAGACAACAGCTTCGATCTTTGCACCTGTCTCGCGGTCCTGGAGCACCTCCCAGATCCACAGACCTGCTTGAATGAAGCCTTCCGTATCCTCAAGCCCGGAGGGTTATTTGTCGCGACCTGTCCACATCCGATGTGGGACCAAATCGCAGGCTTCGCTGGACTCGTCAAAGACGCCTACCATATGGATCATGTCACGATGAAGAAGATGGCAGTGTGGGCTGAACGCGCTCAATTCCAGCCTGTTATCACGCGCCCGTTTATGTGGGTTGTGTCCGGCTTTATGCCGTACTTTGGTGTGTCGCTGCCTATCGACTTCTCTCTCAAACTCGACGCCATGTTGAAAAAGCTCGGTACACTCAACCTCGCTTACGTCAACCAAGCGCTGATCGCCCAAAAACCATTTGCATAAACAAACAAAAGACCGAGAAAGTATACATATGTCTTTTCCAAATGCCCTACGTTTCGAAGCCAAGTTTAACCGCCAACGCTTTCCTCAGCCGCCTCCTGGCGATCGTGAATGGTACACATACGAAGCCCTCCGCGCGCTTCCTCGTATCATCTTGATGATTGATAAAAACGAATTCTCCGAAACATACGGTTGCTTTGACCGGGAATTCTGGCACTATCGCACCACGGACTTCCCATGCGCGATGAACCAAGAGTTTTGTCTTCCCCTCGCGCTCGCTTACAGCACCCCCTTTCCCAACAACGCTTACTACCAATCCGAGCGTCTCAAAGAGTTGGTCATCGCGAGCATCGAGTTTGCCCAAAAGACAACACACGAAGATGGCTCATGTGATGATTACTTCCCCTATGAGCGAGCGCTTGGAGCCCATGTTTTCTCGACCTACGCGATGACAGAGAGCTATATCGAGCTGGACCTCAATCGACCGGACCTGCTCGAATTCTTCCGCCTGCGCGGAGACTGGCTGCTCAACAACAATGAATCTGGTCAGCTCACAAACCACCAGGCCTTCGCAGCCCTCGCACTTTACAACGTGTATATCTTGACAGGTGACGATCGCTACCTCCACGGCAGCCACCACTTCCGCGATATCACCCTCTCATGGCAGCAAGAAGAAGGTTGGTTCCAAGAGTACGAAGGCGCAGATCCCGGTTATCACTCCTGTTCGATCGCGTTTTTGGGCAAACTCTACCAAAAATCGAAAGACCAAAAACTGATCGAGCCGCTCAAAAAAGCTGTTGAGTTCTCCGCCTACTTCATGCACCCCGATGGTTCTTACGCCGGTGAGTATGGTAGCCGCAATACCTACCACTTTTACCCACACGGCTTCGAGATCATGGCCCCCTTCAGCAAGACCGCGACGCGCATCGCTGAGACGTACCTCCACCGCTCCTTGCCCGAGCGACGAAGGTACTTCAACGACGACAACAGAATGTGTGCGCACTACGTCTACGACTGGATGCAGGCGTGGCGTGACTACCACCCACAACGAGAGGGGTTGCTCGAAGAGCACCGCGAACCCTTCACAAAATACTTCAAGGCTGCAGGTCTTCTCGTCAAAAAGACACCTCACTACTACGCAATCCTCGCCCTCAACAAGGGTGGTGTGTTAAAAGTCTTCGATGAGAACGGTCCCATTTACAGTGACACTGGTTTGATGGCCAAGACGGATGACGACAAAGTCCTCGTGTCCCACCTCGTCGACCAACACAACCTCAAAGTCGATCACAAACGTGGGGAGTACAGCGTAGAAGGTGCCATGTCCTATAGGAGACAGCCCCTGCCCAGCCCCACCAAACAGATCCTGTTTCGTGGGATGAACCTCAGTGTTGGTCGGTGGAATGCTCACCTCGTCAGACAGATCTTGCAGAAAGTGTTGATCACAGGCAAACCCAAAACGAAAGTTCGTTTTCGCCGTGAGTTTGTGTTCCACGATGACCACATTGAGTGCAAAAGCTCGATCGACGCGAGTAAGGATCCACGCACCTTCACCAAACTCGCGATAGGATCGGATGCGACATCGATTTACGTCGCCAACTCCAACACCTTCCAGGAGTCGACATTGATTCCCTGGCGGGCCTTGCCACAACACATTTACACCCTCAACCAACAACACAAGGTCGAGATCCCGAAGTGGGAGATTCGCCCCTCTGACGAATCCTATACACCCTCATCGACAGCAGACACAGATAAAGTCAGTTGAAAACACAACGCCCAAAAGAATCCATTATCCCCCTCCTGATATTCCCATACACTTGATATTCGCGACTTTATCACGTATACGCAGGATCACCCCCTTGCAAAATCAAGCGATCTTTCGTATCAGGATGTGAAAGTTTGCGTCGGTGTGGACAATTCTTTTCACGCTGGCACATCCATCACACACAACTTACATCAATATAATCCGGGGTGTTTGGTCCCTTCAGTGAACCCTCCGCGCAACCAGAGGATCACTTGGTCGAGACATGAAACAAAGAAGAAGACCAAACCGCCGAAACCGTAGAGACCCTAACAGCTGAGGCCACCAATATGACCAAGGAAGAAACGAACAGCCCCGCGACGCCCTCCATCGAAGAACTTGGCGGTGTGAGTATTGTCATCCCCGCATACAACGAAGAAGGCGGTATCGCCGGTGTTGTACAGGAGCTTCTTGGGATCCTCGAAGACTGCGATGAGCTGCTCAGTGACTGGGAAGTCGTCGTGGTCAACGATGGCTCAACAGACCGCACAACAGACGAAGTCAAGCCCTTTATCGGCGGTCGCGTCAGACTCGTCGAGCACCCTGTCAACCAGGGCTACGGCGCAGCGCTCAAGACAGGAATCCGCAACGCGCGCTTTCCATGGATCATGATCACGGATGCCGACGGGACCTACCCCAACACGTTCATCCCCTCTTTGCTCGAACACCGCGCTGAGCAAGATATGATCGTCGGTGCCCGTATCGGCGAAAACTCCCATATCCCACTCATCCGCCGTCCGCCCAAATGGGTTCTGCGCAAACTCGCTTCTTACCTCAGCCAAAAAAGCATCCCAGACCTCAACAGTGGTCTGCGCTTGATGCGTCGCAATGTCCTCGAACAATTCTTGAACATCCTGCCCAACGGCTTCTCGTTTACCACGACGATCACGCTCGCGATGTTCTCCGCAGGATTCCGCGTAAAATACGTGCCCATCGACTACCTCAAGCGAACAGGTCGCTCCAAAATCCGCCCCATCGCGGATACATTGAACTTCCTCAAGCTGATCATCCGCACGAGTTTGTACTTCGATCCACTGCGTGTGTTTATCCCTGTCTCCTTCCTCTTCTTCTTCATGAGTGTATTTGTCGGGGTGGGTAGCCTGCTGTTCACCGAGAAGATGATGGACGTCACGACTGTTTTGTTATTCGTGACAGGTGTGCAGATGCTCGCGCTCGGCATGTTTGCGGACATGATCAACAGACGCCTATCCTGACCTTTGTCTCCAACGAGGCTCCGTTCCAAGGAAAAAAACCCTATGTGGACATTCCATCGTACTTGCGTCCTCCTGTTGTTTGCGCTGTTGACGCTTCTACTGAGTCTCCAGATAGGGGAAATGTGGCACGTAGGTCATCTCGGCTACAATGGCGCGTTGCGCAGCAGTATCGCGCGCAATTACCACCGCTACTCCATCAAGAAAACAAAGCTCGCCCCTATCCCATCTCCCGGTCGCATAGATGAGTCGGAGTTTGAAATCCGATTCAATCACCCACCCATCTCGGGATTACTCGTCGCAGGTGCGTACGCGATCTTCGGGGAACACCCTTGGGCAGCCAAACTCCCCTTTATACTGTTCACGTTGCTCGGTGCGTTCTTCTTCTATCAGATCGGACGGATACTCTGGGGGCGGGAGTTTGGGCTGTGGGCGCTGTTCTTGTACACCATCGCTCCACTTGTAGGCATTTACGGCCCCATGGCCAACTACGAATCACTCATCGTCTCCGTGATGTTTGGCTCGTTTTACAGCTATCTCAAGTGGAGTGAGACCAAACAAGCACGTTATCTTTGGCTCTCTTTGATGTTGTGTACGTTGGGATTTTGGACTGACTGGCCAGCGTGGATCTTCGCGTTCTTTATCTTCGTTTACGCCCTCATCCGAGAAGGAAAACAGCGCAGCCTGACGACGTGGGAATCCATCCGTTTTCCGACCTACTACGCGCTCTGGGTGTGCCTGCAAGTCATCATCTTCGTCTACTACTACGCTGTGATTCTTGAGGTCAACAGGGCCAAAATCGAGCAACTCTTCAAGTTCCGCACAAAGAGTCGGACAGGGCTCTCCAAGACGCTGGAAGTGATCCTCGGACGTACAGAGCAGTTGATGATCCCGCTCGTCGCGTACATCGCGCTCGTTACCCTTGTATCACTCATCCTTTACACCCTGTGGAAAAAGGCCGCTCACCAAAAGTCACCAACCCTGGTGCTCGCGTTCTTACTGTGTGTGTGGACCCCTGGACTGATCTATTCCATCGTGTTTAAGGGACAATTCTTCATTCACTGCTTCAGCGCGTACTACTCCATGCCTTTCGCGGTCTTTGCCGCAGCGGGCTTTTTGGGGTGGACCACACGCTACATCAAGACGCACTCCTCGTGGTCCTCAAGACTCTATGTCACAGCGATGGTCGTAGCGTTAGGATGGGTGGGCATCTCGACAACCCTCGAAGGTAAATACACTCACGGCTCTCCCTACGAAGGGAAGAAAAAGGTCATCTGGAAACCATTTGTGCTGCACAACTGGTTGAAAACACATTCGCGCGACACACAGAGCATCTTGTTTACCCCATCTGCGCCAAATAAAGGGCGTATTGTCGACTACTACCTGGATCGCAAACAAAAAAATGTCTACAGTTGGCGTCAGTTCACCAAGCACCTCGACAAAGGCTCCTTCCCTCATGGCGTCGTGTCAGGTAGGGCACTTTGGAGAACAGGACTCTACACACAGATGAAGCAGATGGGCTTCACGATATTCGACAAATACGTGATCTTCCACCCAAATGATCGACAAAAACGCATCCAGTATATTCAGGCAATTGAACAGCCTTTCGACTGGTTCCACCGGTACTTTGTATCGATGACCGTGCCTCCTCACCGATGGCACCACTCGAAGATCTTTGCCGCTCGATACGAGCTACAATACCGCAAGACACTCTCAGCCCAACACAAGACACTGTCTTTCAAAAGCAAGACCTCCTCCCCCTTTGAGCAAGCGATGTTGTACAATCTCATGCTCTGGAAGAAGAAGTCACCAGGTGATCCACAAATGCGGATGTTGGAGCAATCTTTCTTGACGCGATATGATCTCGTCCAAGCGAGTCTCAGCCCATACCTTGAGTGGAAAGGATTCTACAACTCCAAAGACCCCCACGGTCGAACACTGCTACACTTTCTATTCCAGGTAAAGAAGCCTTTTAAGGGCTACAAAGTCATCCACAACACGCTCAAACATATCAACAGCGGCAAGACATACACCCTCAAGTGGAATGCCCCTCGTGTCTACGGTCTCTCGTGGAAACAACATGAGTACTTTGAAGTCAAGCGCATCATCCCCCAACACTTCAAAAAAGGCCGCTACTACCTGCAAACGATGCAAAAAGGTTCCAAACCCGAACCATACCATTCCCCAACCTTCCTCCACGCCCCAGCTCCATTTATGAAGCTCCACAAACGAATCTAGTCACCTCAGTTTCCATCACTTTCTCCCCAGGCGAACTTCATCTTCGCGATCTTGTCGAGCAGGACTTGACACTCGATCTCATCTCCCCCAACAGGGACGAGTGTATGGTAGACCTCCAGCGCGTCCTCGTAATCCTCCATCCCTGCATGATCAAATGTATGAAAGACAAGACCGTCAACACCTGCAAAGCGAGCCGCCAGGAGCTGTAGCAACGCCATCAACTCTCTCGACCCACCATAGGCACCGCACCCCCAAAATCCGGTGTGAATGACGACCTTGGCACCTTCTGCACCTCGTCGCTCAGAGAGGGTACGAGCTGCTGAGAATCCACTCCACGCGGTCTGGAAGATAAAGGAGATCTCTTCGGGTTTATAGAGCCCACCTCGTAAAACAGGTGGTGCCTCCATCGCGAGAATGTTGGAGCGCGTAGGTGGTGTGAGCAGCGTCGTCGCGTCGAGCACAGCCTCCTGTGAAGCGCGTCCAAAACGATGGCCATACAGTCCATACAGACGACCTTCTCGCTCTGGACATGGTGTTGTGTCGATCGAACATCGACGCTCAACACCCATGATCAGCACAGGCGTCGCGACACCATCTTCTACAGTGAGGGGTTCTTCTCCATCGTGGACAAGCGCCTCTCGCAAAGATCCGAGCGCTGGATGTTCAGCGACCTGCATCTCATCTTGCGCCATCAAGCCACTTTTGTATGCGATAAAGAGCCGCTGATGCGCAAAGTTCAGGTACCACTCGATCGTCGTGTCGCCTTCAGGAAGAGGTTCATACCCAAAGATGTCTTCTCGGGCCTCAAAGTGGATATCTCCCTCTACAGCAAACAACGAAGGAAGCGGTAAGGCACGCCACCTGGAATAATAGAGTTCGCCTTCGTGGTGTGTCCCTTCAGGTGTCGAATACGCATACAGAGCCTGTTTGTTTTTGTCTTTCCATACAGGCGGATGTGCTTGCATTAAGTCGTGGGCGGCAAATGTCCGTTCGGCTAACAACTCGGGGGTAGGTCTGCTCATTTTTTGTTCCTTTGTCCCTTAGGAGAGGAGCTTGGAGCCTCAACGAAAGACACACCGTTTATGGGGTCTAAAGCCTTGCTTTTTGGCTTGTTTGAGGCTGCGCAGCTCGATCACACAATTTCTGCACTTGTAGTAGCGACATCCAGGCGCATGAAAGACATGAGAGCGTCGGTTCCCTCGATATATCAACTTCTTTTTGCCAGGTCGATGCATCGAAGGACGACTCTCCTCGTCTTTGTATGTCCGAGGTCTGTAACGACGTCTATGCGGCCTATATTTCCGGTAGGTTCTGCGTCTTCCCCGACGATATCTCCCTCGTCTTCTGTATCGTCTTTTTCCGTACTTGCGATACTGTCGATAACGCCATGTCCAAGGAGGTGTTGGGTTTGCACGCGCCCATACACCAAGACGTGCACGTCGCGCATTTTGTTCGAGCATCGCAAATCTCTTGGAGCGGCTGAACTTTTTGTAATGCCAAGCCCACCCGGCAGCGAGTAGCGCTTCGTTGAGTGAGCGTCCATTGACAAACACAAGCGCGACATAGCGGCCATACCTGTCACGGTCCATGACCTTGATGTGACAGCGCTTGCCCAACACAAACCGCCGTGTAAACGCGGTCGCCTTGTTGCCATCCTCCTGGGCCTTTTCCGGCGTGTCGATCCCATAGAGTCGAAGAATCATCACACCATCTTGCGTCTTCAATGCGACGGTGTCGCCATCCGCGACGTTAATAACCTTCCCATGATGAACATCACCTCGGCGGGCCTGGAGCTCTCCACCCCACAAAAACAAGCAAACGATCACAAATACACGAACCAATGACATGATAGACTCCTGTCGATCACGATACAACACAACGCCCGGACGCAAGGACCGAACCGACGAAAAGTACGAGCAACACTCGGACACAAGCCCCAAGTTCAGGGACAAAACGTACAAGATGCTGCGCAAGGAAACAGAAAAAAGCCAAGAGGTCAGGCTTCATGTCTGACCTCTTGGCTTACGTATGACGTGAGAGACGTACTCAAGGACACTTGGGATTGTCGTCGACCTTTCCGTTACAGTCGTTGTCTTTTCCATCACAGGTCTCCGACTGAGGTGCGATACTTCCGATACATGGTCCAAATGAACCATTTTTACACTTTTGCTGCCCTTGTACACACTCACCAACAGCCGACCCACAAGCGCGGGTGTCTGTGGGTTGACATTCACACACTTCGTCAATCGCACCATCACAGTTGTTGTCCTTGCCATCACAGATCTCCGCCTGCGGTGTAATCGCCCCTTCACATGCCCCCCACTTCCCATTGATACATGTCTGAAGGCCTTGCTGACAGGGTCCAAGGGTGATCCCACAAGAGCGCTTTTGGTCGTTGGTCGGACAATCACAGGCAAAGTCTACAGCGCCGTCACAGTTGTTGTCCTTCCCATCGCAAGCTGCGGCTTGTGGTTGTTGTGTTCCCACACACACGATCTTGCCTTGCTCACACTTGCGCACACCGTCGCGACAGATCCCTAATAGACCTGTCTTACAAGAGGTTCCCTCGTCGCGTGTTTGCTCGTCGATGGTCCCATCACAGTCATTGTCCTTTCCATCACAGACTTCGAAGCTATCAGGGATTTTGTCCCCCACACAGATCTCCCACTTGCCACTGAGACAGCGCTGTTGGCCATCGACGCAAGTCCCCTTTCCGCGAGTCTCAGAAGGGCCACTGTAGCAGGAGCGAATTAAACCCTCGTCGACTTGGCCATCGCAATCGTTGTCTTTTCCATCGCACTGCTCTTCAGAGGGAACGACTGCGCCTGTGCACTCTCCCCAATTCACCCCATCACAAGTCTGTTGACCTTCCTTACAAAGACCCTGCCCTGCGGTCCCTTCGAGACCAGAGTAGCAAGTACGTGTCTCTCCAGCCTGGGCACACGTTCGAGCCACAGGAGGTCGCCTTCTGGTTGTCGCTTCGGCACATTGTCCTTCAGTACAGACATATGTGCCATCGATAGAACAATCACCATCAAGTTGACACTCAGCACATCCCATCAAAGAATGGCTTCCCAACCAAAGACCACAAAGAAACACGCACATAGACAACAAAACACGCCGATATGCTGGCTTCATCAACAAATACATTCGTACAACCTACCTTCAAAGAGATTCCAGGTATACATGCACCTTTCATCAAAAAAAGCTCAACAGGTACATACTCTTCCAATCATCATAGCACCCGAACGAAACAAAAGCAAAGATCCCCCATTGCGAGCGTTTTTCGTAGGCTTACGTGGTGCTCTCGCAAAGAAAAGGGATGAAGGGATGGTAGTGATGTTACATTTGCCCTGCGGGTTTGGGCGCTGTGTCGGAGGGTGATGTCGTTAGATGGGAGGAGACACCCAAGGTTTAGAATAGATCGTCCGCTTCGAGTGTCCCAAACAGCCAGTCCGCCTGTTGGATTTCGACAGCCGAGGTGATCGGCGCGATAACTTGCTCAAGTCGCTGTTTTCGTTCACCCATCAGCTTTTTAAGTTCTTCTTCGATGTTGGGGTTTTGTTGCTTGATGGTGTGGTACGTTTTGGGCAAGAGATGAAGGAGCATCCCACCGTTGGGCATCCAGATAGAGGCTGTCGTGAGTTCGCCAGTCAACAAAGAGAATTCACCGAATGTATCCCCTTCATAAAGGTCCGCAACCCAAACACGACGCCCATCATCCGTTTGCTTGTAGACGACAGCTTGACCGTGCAAGATCACAAACAGCCCAGGAGGCCGAATCCCCTGGCCAAAGACCTCTTCGTCAAGCTCGACGACACGAAGCGCAAAAGAGCGCAAAATCGTCTCGCGGTCTTCGAGATGTTTAAAGAGGGTTGAGGTCCGCAACATGTTGTTGAGCAGACGTCTCTGCAAAAGTCTTCGAAAGTGTTGCGGCAGCTCAGGGTGTTGGCCTGTAAGTGACTGGATCAGTTCGGAGTTGATTTTCCAGGCGATGGAGTCTGTCAGAGCGAGCACAGAAGCTCTTGGAGCCAGATTGGTCATCAAAGACATCTCTCCAATCAACGTAGGTGCAGGCACCTTCGCCAAGTGGATGGTCTCCTTTTCGCCTTCATGCTCTCGTGTCTGTACAACTTCGACCTCACCGTGTGTCAGCAAGTACAACGCAGGCACGTGGTGACCTTGTTGTACGAGGACATCACCCCGTGCAAAGCGGGCAGGCTCCATCCCTTTGGCGAGCGCCACAAAAGCCTCTGTCGTAAGCTCGCCAAACAGTGGAACGGAGTATGAAGGATCGGGCATCTCCAATGCAGAAGGGAGCGCCGTCGCGACAGCGATCGCAAATCGCTCTAACTCTTTGCCACTTTCGGGGACCTTTGTCCCAACAGGCACCAAGCCAGAGGATTTGGAAGCGAACGCGATCTGTCTACGGTCTTTTGCATACAACATCGCGAGTTTGCGAAGAGACTGTTCGAGCAAAGCACCTTGCAAGTGGAGACGTGCGAGAGCCAAGGCGCTAAAGAAGTCCCCATTGGACGCTGCCCATTGCACAGATGTCGCCCAGGCGTTCTGTAGCCGCTCAGGTGCAAAAGCAGCGAGTGCCATATTGAGGGCTGCGCGCTCCCTCAAAGAGCGAGGCGCAGCGATCACAGTCTCAACCAAATTCTTTAACGACATGTTCTTTCTCTCCCAGCGCACATTGAGTCTACCTACACGACAAAGGTCTCGGAGCAGTCTTACAGTGTAGCAGCCAATCGCGCGGCCTGATCGATCGCGGCTTTCGCGTCCAGACCGAGCGCTTTGAATGCCCCACCGATAAGATGTACGTTGACGCCTTTTTGTTTGAGACCTTCGTACAGCTCCTGACAGGGGGTTTGACCAGCACAAATCACGATATGATCGACATCGAGGACTTCAAGCTTATCACGAAGCTTGAGATGCAATCCACGATCATCAATTTTTTCGTATGATACACCATCGATCATTTCGACGCGTTTGTTGCGTAAAGTTCTTCTGTGAATCCATCCAGTCGTCTTGCCGAGCTTCGCTCCGAGCTTCCCCTCGGTACGTTGCAAGAGGTAAATTTTGCGTGGAGAAGGTGGAATCTTTGGCGTCACCCCTTCGATCGCGCCGGGGGTCTCCATATGCTTCGCGACGCCCCACTCTTCGAGGAATGCATCGATATCAAGACTCGTCGGTGTCTCGTTGTGATCGTGGCTGAGATATTCGGCGACATCAAAACCAATCCCCCCAGCTCCCACGATCGCGACCCGCTCGCCGATCTCCTTTTTGTGCAAGAGGACGTCGATATATGAACACACTTTGGAGTGTTCGACACCTGGGATTTTGGGCGTTCTTGGATTGACACCTGTTGCCAAAATCACCTCGTCAAATCCACCGTCAAGCAGTGATTGCTGATCGACGCGATGATTGAGCTTCAAGTCCACACCTGTCAACTCGATCTGCTTGCGGAAGTAACGAAGTGTCTCGTTGAACTCTTCTTTGCCAGGGATCTGTTTGGCCATCAAGAACTGTCCACCAATCTCCGAAGAGGCTTCAAACAACGTCACCTCATGGCCACGCGAGGCCGCAATGGTCGAACAGGCAAGGCCAGCAGGTCCAGCCCCAACGACAGCCACGCGTTTTTTTGTCTTCGTGGGCGGAAAGTTCAGCTCCGTCTCATAACAGGCTCTGGGGTTGACCAGACAAGACGCGCGCTGGTTTTTGAAGACGTGGTCGAGACAAGCCTGGTTACAAGCGATACACGTGTTGATCTCATCGCGTCGGCCAGTTTGGGCTTTGACGACAAACTCAGGGTCTGCGAGCATAGGACGCGCCATCGAGACGATGTCTGCGTCCCCTCTTGAGAGGACCTCCTCGGCGATCTCAGGCATATTGATACGATTGGAGGTGACGAGTGGGATCGAGACCTCGCCCTTGAGTCGCTTGGTCACCCAGGTGAAGGCAGCTCTTGGAACCATCGTCGCGATGGTCGGAACACGCGCCTCGTGCCAACCAATACCAGTGTTGATAATGGTCGCACCTGCCGCTTCTACTTCTTTGGCGAGCTCGACGACTTGCTCCCAAGTATTTCCTCCCTCGACAAGCTCAAGCATCGAGAGCCGGTAGATGATAATGAAGTCTTCTCCGACCTTTTGGCGAACTGCGCGGATAATCTCCAAGGGGAAGCGCTTGCGGTTCTCATAGCTGCCTCCCCACTCATCGGTCCGAAAGTTCGTCCGTTCGCTCAAAAATTGATTGATCAGATACCCTTCCGAGCCCATGATCTCAACGCCATCATACCCCGCTTGCTTCGCGAGAGACGCACAGTTGGCGAAGTCTCGGATGGTCTTCTTGATGCCTCGCTTGCTCAGTCCCCACGGCTTGAACATCGAGATAGGAGACTTGACGGCTGAGGGCGCGACCGCGAAAGGATGATACGCATACCGCCCAGCGTGCAGGATTTGCAAACAGATCTTGCCGTCTTCTTTGTGGACGGCGTCTGTGATCACCTTGTGTTTTTTGGCAGCGCGGCGGCTACTTAATTGGTTGGCAAAAGGCGCAGTGCGTCCCGCGAAGTTGGGCGCGATACCACCTGTCACGATCAAGCCAACGCCGCCACGAGCGCGCTCGGCAAAAAATGCAGCCATCTTCTCGTAGGCATCTTTTGCCTCTTCAAGTCCCGTGTGCATCGACCCCATAAGCACACGATTGCGCAGCGTTGTAAATCCCAGATCAAGCGGCTCTAGCATATGTGGGTATGCTTTCTCTTCCATCTCTCGCTCCTTTTCACCGGTATTGTATCCACCTGAAAGTCCAAATATCATCCCAAAGAACCGGACCACTCCACAAACATTGAATCGAGATTCAGTTTGTCGATGAGCCTACACTTCACACTGTTTTTATGGGGTTTGTCAAGCATCTTGAGCTGAGTATGCGCGCCTCTTCCTAGCCTCAGATGGTGCGAGCAGAGTGCACAGACGAGGTCGAAAAGTTGGCAATTTCTCAAATATCCACTAGAGTTTTATAATGAAAAGGGATACAACGCCGGTAGCAGAGATCCGATGGAATCTGCGTCGATATAGATGATTATTTGAGGAGCCCGACAAAAAGCCCATGCGCAAGCCCAACAACAGAAACAAACATCCAAACGAGACCCTCCCGAAACCCTCGCTCGATGAACACCTCTCCCACCACGGTGATCCAGGCGAGGACACCTTCGAATTTGTCATGCGGCAAAAGAAGGCGGAGGAGACACCAGACAAAGGCTTTCAGCCGGGTTCGATGAACATCACACAGACGATGCAGATCAACCTCCCACTGGAAAAGCTGACGCAAGAGCCGTGTCTTCTGTACATGTCTGGTCTTCAAGCGGGAAAACTTTGGCCACTCTCATTCAACCACAACAATCTCATCAACATTGGACGTGACCCTGACTGCGAGGTCTCCTTTGAGAGTCCAGAGATCTCCAGACGCCACGCAGAGATCGAACGCCTCGATGATGGCACTCTGCTGCTCGCTGACCTCAACAGCAAAAATGGTACATTTGTCAACAATCACAAGATCAAACGTTGTAGCCTCCAACCAAATGACAAGATCCAGGTCGGGGCACGCGAGATCATCAAACTCGTCTACCAAGATCAAGAAGAGGTCGCTTGCTGGCATCAACTCTACCGGCATTCAGTCAGTGATTGGTTAACAGGCGCATACAATCGCCGCTACTTTTTCCACTACATCGAAAAAGAGTGGGGCTTCGCCACCCGTCACCAGATCCCCTTCTCGATGATACTCTTTGACATTGACCACTTCAAACATATCAACGACACCTACGGACACCCCGTCGGCGACCGTGTCCTCTGTGAGCTTGTGAGCCGCGTACAACAAGAGATCAGACAAGAAGACATCCTCGCACGATACGGCGGTGAGGAGTTCGCGATCTTGCTGCGCAATACAAACCAACAAGGCACACAATGGCAAGCAGAGCGGATCCGCCAACTCGTCAGCAGTCGGCCATTCGACATCGGTAACCAAAGGCTCAACATCACAGTCTCAGTCGGTTTCGTCTGCTATACAGCGGACATCCTCCCACACAAAAGCCCACAAGAGCTCATCGCTGATGCCGATATCCAGCTCTACCACGCCAAAGAAGGTGGACGCAACAGAATAAGCGGATAAATAACGAATTTTCATATACCTACCAACCTATCCAGTTGCAACTCTGCCCACTTTCTTTCTGCCAATATGTAACTTTTCCCAAAAAGCGTCGTTACTACCTTATGTAGGACATAGATGTCTTCCCCTCGTCAGGATGACGTGCCACATTGTCTTTGCTTTGCGTATGCGAAACCAGAGAACATCCTGTGCCAAAAGCTCCTTTTGTATGCACAGACAGTATGGCACACAATGTGCTTTATGACGTGTCCATAGCTCTCAAAGAGGCAGATGACTCAGGGACTTGCTGTTGGGTCCGAATGTGGAGTTGGAGATGGAACGGTTTGTATTCGAGAACATGGGTATCCTGATGGTCGGTCTATCAGGTGTGATCTTGTCGCTCATAGGTTTGTGGGCGTTGTCTCGCCGCACGATCTGGTCGGCTTTTGTGCTCCCGACGCTGCTGTTAACGTGTATTCTCCCATTCATCGGGCTTGCAGCCCCCACCCAACAAGAACAGCTCGCAGCCTCTCTTCACAGAACAAAAGCACAACTACACGGACAAACACTTGGGGCGGTCCTCCACCAAGCACATTACGAACCGCACCGAAAGCTCGCGTACGCCATACTGCTCCAACAACACCTCGGGACACAGTGGAGACGTTGGACGATCCACGACACACGTACGCAATTTTGGCACATCACACACCACTCCTCCCACGCCAGCACAGCCCTCATCCGACTGGATGGACGGTTAGTCCTTGGTGAACGACAAACAACCCTACCCGGTGTATTTTGGCGCGTTCATTTTTCCCACAAGGGAGGACGTTGGCACCCCATTCAGTTGACCCCTATCGGGACCCAACCCCCACTCCTCGATCGTTTCGCCTCAGCGACAGTTTCCTATCGCGCTCCTTAGTCAACGTCGGAATGAATCACCGAAACGCGTATAGATATCCATCATATCCATGCACATAGACTGTCTTTTGATCGACAAATGGCGCAGAGCCGATGCTCGTGTTGAGTTTGATGGACCAAAGGATTCTTCCGGTTTTGTAGTGTCTCGCCACAAGCCTTTTGCCATAACTGGCATGTAGGACAACGCCACCAGCAACGACCATCCTCTTTGATGGGCGTCCTCGCTTTGTCTCCCAAAGGATCTTTCCATCTCTTGCGCGCACACCGTACAAAGAAGACGTTCGACTCCTCTTCCCTGTCGTCGTCACCATGACCACCCCGTTGTACACGATAGGTGAGTAACTCCACCCATCAAGCCGAATGGTCCACATCTTCTTGAGTGTCCTCAAGTTAATACCAGAGAAATCTTTGTCGCTACCTGCAAAGGCCATATGCCGATACAACGCAACAGCTGAGACATCACTTTTAAACCGAAAATTTTTGATGAATCGACCACTCCCCATCTCCCGCACGGTCAATGTGTCATCGTTAGAGCTGTACACAAGGGAGCTTCGGTATAAAGCGATGGGATGGTAAACCCGCCCGGCCATTCGATAGGACCAAAGCATGGACTTATTGACATGATCGTAGCTTCGAAGCAAGCGTCCCTCGGTAAAGTAGATGGCTCTTTTGTACACGAGCGGCGGGTGCAAGAATACATACCGAGCGGAGAACGTTCGTTTAATCGTACCTTTATGGGCATCGACAATAAAGAGGTCGCTGCTCTTGTTTGTCACAAAAAGCTCATTGCCAACTGCTGAGTATGCCATCCAAGCCCAAGAGCCCCTGGAGGCGTAGTCTCTGGTCTTGAGTTTCCACAACACATCCCCAGTTTTTCGGTCCAACGCTCGAAGTACACCTCTGTTGGACCCTACATATACGCGCCCATGTGCAACAATCGGGGCACCACGTCCAAGACCTCCCGTCTTTGTACGCCACAACAGCTTTGGTTTTCTCCACACTCCACGTGTTCTGAGATTACCAGCACGGTCATAACCACCTCGATACCGCACAATCCTCCGTGTGTAGTAACCTCTCTTCTTCTTTCTCTTGACCTTCCTTCGAACAAAAGGTCTGACAGGCGGCCTTGTCGATAGCGTTGAACGTCGCACCTCAGGCTGCTTCACAACGTTTCGTTTGGGTGGCGTCGCGACAGGCTTCTTGACCTTGCGTGGCTTGACGACAGCTCTCATACGAGGCTTTGCCTTCGGAGGCCTTGGCCCTTTTAAAGATGTAACACGGAGCTTGCCGACCTCCCTGACAGATTGCTTTTTGCCGAGCGCATATAACCACCAACCTCCTCCAACGAGCAAAACGATCACCAACAGACCGACAAGCAGAGGAACAACAGGGACACGCAAGGGCTCTTTCTTTGGCGAGGTCGACTGCGCAGACTCAAACACAGGCTCTCCCATCACGATCGTCTCTCTTTCATCGGTAAGATCGGGGGTGGGTAACACATGTTCAACAAAAGACGTGCCTGTAGACGCGCCTGTCGGCAACGCAGGTAAAGCGTCCATACTCACACCACCAAGAGAGGACATTTCAGCGGAGAATTGAGCAGCAAATGGAAGCAGCGCCTCCCAAAAAGAGGCCACATCTGGGTAACGTTGCTCAGGTGTTTTGGCCAACGCGCGCAAAACAACATCATCAAGACCCAAAGGAAAAGCGGCCTCAGGTGCCATCACAGCGAGTGGTATGGGTTCTTGATGGACGTGCGCCATCAACCACACGAGGTCTTCATCAGAGTCGACGACGTAGGGTTTCTTCCCTGTGAGCATCTCGTACAGAATGATCCCCATCGAGTAGATATCTGCGCGTTTGTCGACAGCTTTGCCAAGACATTGTTCGGGGGACATGTAATAAGGTGTCCCCAACACGCCTTTGGTCAACTCCGACTTGGCCTTTGTCGGCCTTGCGATACCAAAATCGATGATCTTGACGAAGTGAGATTCTTGTTGCTTCTGGATCAAGAAGAGGTTGTCGGGCTTGAGATCCCTGTGTACGATGCCAGCCTCGTGAGCGGCCTTCATCCCCACACACATCTGGCGAAAGAGATGCAGGGCAAAAGCAAACGGCAGCATCCCATCTCGCGACAAGAACTGCTTCAGCGTCATGCCCTTGAGATATTCCATGACATAGTAATGGCCTAGATTGGGCTCTTCCCCAAAGTCATCGTAGATCCGAACGATATGATCGTTTTTCTCGGAGAGCGTCGTCGTAATCTGGACTTCTCGATGAAAGCGGGCTTCCACGTTCTCTTTTGCAAAGATCTCCGGCTTGATCACTTTGATGACGCGCTTTTTCTCTTCGAGTCCGACGTGGTGTGCGAGGTAGACAAAACCAAAACCTCCCTCTGCGAGCACCTTTTCGAGTCGGTACTTTCCAGCAATCACCATCAGCGGAAAGCGACAGCGAGGACAAAACGTCAGCTCCAACACGCCCTGCTGCAAATCCAACGCACAACTGGGACACTGTTGCAATTTCTCCGTCATCTTCAATCACTCCATTTTGTAAATCACATGGATGTACCTCTAGCACAAATCACCTAGCACCGAAAGACCTTCTCTGATGGCCTGCTGATGGACTTTGGACTATCACCCCACAAAAAATAACGAACAAAGAGCTTCTATATCAACACATTTTCGACTATTATTTCAAAAAAAGAAGAAACATTTCAGAACATGAAACGAGAATAGACAGTAGAGTCAAAAACCATCACAAAAGACCGGAGGATACGATGAGAGTTGGTGGAGGAAGAGGATGTAATCGCGGTGGCAGCTCTCGCAGAAGTCACCGTGGACATGGCACAAGAACACATCGTGGACATCGACAAGGTCGTAGAAGACGTTGCAATCGACAAAGTGAGGATACCTTCTCTACAGCACCTCAAAACGTGCGAGAGACACACGTCCCTGATGTCCCAAGGGCATCCGATCCAAGTCGCTTCCCAACACAGACCACACACCGCCCCAGCTCTGGTCGCGGACAGGGTCTCAACATCCTCCGTGACATCATCTCCGGGATCATTCAACAACAACCTGCGACCCAACCCAATCAGCCTGTACAAACAACACAACCAAGCAGCAACCCTGTCGCGACATTCATCCCACCAAACGGAAACAGCAATAACAACCCTGTCTCCACATTTGTCCCCCCCAGCAACAACAACGGGAACAACGCAAACAGCAACCCTGTCTCGACGTTCATCCCCCCCTCCAACAACAACAACGCAAACAACAATCCAGTCTCGACGTTTGTCCCTCCCAACAACGCAAATAACAACGGGAACAAGAGCGCGAATAACAACCCCGTCTCGACCTTTCTCCCTCCCAACAACGCAAAGAACAACACCGCGACGACGACAAACAACACCGCAACAATCGCAAATCACATCCCCGTTGTGAATCACATCCCCACAGTCAACATCGCCAACACCAACCCCATCGCGACCTTTCTTGATCCCACCAAAAAATAGCAGCCTGTTTCATTTGGGGAGTGGAGGTTGGGTGGGGGGAGTTGTGAGAATATTCTTAACAGAGGGGTTCTATCTGGCGGGCGATATCAATCGATTACTTTTCCACACATTTTTGTGAACAAGATGTCCAAGAACCAAGCGCACAGGCTTTCTTAAAGAACGCGTTGGCCTTTGCGCAGTCTCGCTTTGGCCCTTTGCTCAAGCGCACCGCGACGAGACGACAGTAGTTTGCGCTCTTCAATGCACACGCCTGCTCAAACATCGCGAGCGCTTTGGACGCTTGCTTTTGTCCACCAACACCTTCTTCCATCAAGGAACCTACTTTTCCGCAGCCTACAGCATCACGTAGTTTACAAGAGAGCGCAAAGGCCTCACGCGCTTCTTTGTCCGCAGTCTTGCCATCCAAAGGCGTACGCAAAAAGAATCCAAGAGAGGCACAACCCTTGCCACTGCCCATCAAACAAGCCTTCTTGTAATAGCGATAGGCTTTGGACTCTTTGTGTGTGCTCGCCTTCTCATAACGGTACACATCGCCTACACCAATACATGAATCACCGTGACCAAGCTGACATGCCTTCTCAAAATGTTTCTTTGCCAACTTCTCAGAACGAATACGATCCCAACCAGAGCGCCAACGACGGCGATAACGCCAACGAGACCCCCAACGCCGAAGCGGGATTTTTGAGAACTTGACTGGCGTAAGCTTGATCTTTTGTCGATGGTACAACCCTGCAACGTGTGCACAGCTTGGCCCATCATTCGCACGACAACCACGCTTGTACAAGTTATGGATATACGTCGTCTTCTTCTTCTTGTCTTTCTGTTTGTCCATATACTTCGCAAGTTGCCAGCATGCTTCTGGGACCATCAAGTCACAGACTTTCTTCAACAACTCAACGGCTTGCTCGACTCCTTCTTTGGGAGCCGTATTTTTTTGCAAGAGTCCCACTCCCTTCCACACACAAGCTTTTGGAGAGCGCTTACAAGCAGCCTCGCTCTTCTTGGTAAAGATCTCAATCCACTGCTTACGCTCGGAAGTCGTGGTCAAATCGCCAAGAATGAATCCCGCACGAACAGCACATGAGCGAAGATCTCCTTTCAGACATGCCTTCTCAAGGGACACTTGCGCTTTGCTTTGTTTTGGGTTGGTGCGCAGTTGACCGAGCGCAAGGGCACCACAACCACTTGACCAACCAAGCTTACAAGCAAGAGAGAAGTACGCCTGGGCTTTCTTTTGATCTGGAAGCGTGTAGAGACCTTTTTGCAGCCGCTCACCTAGCAAAAAGCAGCTCTGTGCGTCTTGGGTCTTGGCCTTGAGTGAACATCCCTCTTCGAGTAATGTATGTGTCGAAGAGGCATCACACTTACCACCTTGTTGGTGGAAGCACATCTTCGCATAAATTGAGCATGAACGTTTGCTACCAGAGCGACAGGCTTTTTGATATAGGCTTCGGATCTCGGCCTCATTGTGAACTTGCCCCTCACGTTCGAGAGTACGGGCGAGGAAGTGACAGGCCTTGAACTCTCCCCACCAACATGCGCGGCGGAAGAAGTATTTTTGCTGCTCTGGTTGTCCCTTGAAATGACGTCCAAGTACATAGCACGCACGTCGTTCATTGCCTTTACAAGCGACTTTTAGCGCAGACAGGACTTGCGGCTGGAGTGATGAAGATAAGGTGGAGATCACGAGTGCTTCGTGAGACACACCTGTTTTGCGCTTCACCCACAGGTAACAACCGAGCGCGTCACCTTTTTGACATGACGAATGAAGCATAGAAGTCGCCTTCTTTGGCGCGCGTTTGAGCATACTAGCGGCGAGCGCAGAGCACGCGTGGACGTGACCAGCCTTACATGCCTTGGAGAACACCTCTTCGGACTTTTTGTGTGCCTTCTCTTGGGCAGCTTTATCTTTCTCGTCCTTCGCCTTCTGCGCCCACCATTGACCGAGCACAAAGCAACCAAAGCCGTCTTTTAACGCGCAGGATTTCTCAAACCATTCCCGCGCTTTTTCGGGGGCGACCTTCTCACCAAGTCCCAAGCGATATGAGCGACCACGCAAGATACACCCCTCAGGATCACCGAGTGTACAAGCCTGCTCGAAGACTCTGTTCGCCTCGCTCTCATCTTTGGTGCCACCTATTTGTTGTCGAGAGAGCCAGCCGAGGAGTGTGCATGCGCGCCCTTTCTTTCCGGCGCAGTCGTGTTGTACGTCGATAATCGAGCTCAAGAAGAGTCGTCCAACTGGTCCCCCTGGTTTGACTTGGTACTTTGCAAACAGATCTGTTTTGGCATCGAGCGAAGGACGGCATGTAAACGCACAAGCCGACTTTGCGCCATATTCGCAAGCTTGCTTGTGTAAGAGCCGCGCAGGGAAGCAGTACCTGTCTGTGAAGCCCCAAAAGGTCTTCGCGAGCTCCAAACACGAACGTCCATTTTTCAACATACAGGCCTTCGCAAAGTGCGCACGAGCGACCTTTTCATCCTGCTCCATCCCAAGGCCTTCACTCGACAATGCGCCGATGTAGTGACATGAGAAGCTGTTTTTGTACAAACAGGCTTTCTTGAAGTAAGGAATCGCCTTGAGCAGATTGGTCCGCGACTGATACCGACCTCGTTCGTGTGCAAGTCCCATCAACAAACAGGCGTAGCCGAGCTTTTTGGTACAGAGCATCTTGAGGAGCTTGACCTTACCGCTGTCGTCCTTGCCGCTCTCCAAAAGCGCCTTATCAAGACCCTTTGGCAGCGTCTTACATCCCTTGTCGTGCCTCTTGCAGCGAATAAATGACCAACCAAATGCCTTGCTCAAGGAGACAGGCTGTCCGATCCCCATTCGGTAAAGCATACTCACCGTGACGCAATCCTTATCGCTGCTTTTGTTGCACGATGTCTTCAACTTGGTAACATAAGCCTTGTATTCTTTTCGAAGATGAGGGAAAGACTTGTACATTGGCAACAACCGTTGACAATCAGCCTCACTTCCGGCCCAACACTGTGTCCAAAAGTGGCAGCTCACACCATCGGTGTGGATGCAAGCTGGTCCTTTCTTTACAGGTTTCTTCTTCAAAGCCATGGTCGTAGGTTGTGCTTTCTTCGCCTTTTTGGCAGGGAGTTGGATCAGATCGACGACCTGTGCGTGAGCCAGCCCCCCCCATAACAAACAAAGTAACCACACGGACGTCCACATAAAGCGTTTCCTCATCATTGATCTCCTGGGTTCACTGTTATTCCGATAGTATCATAAAGCAATTGACCTCATGTGCGTATCCATTTGGCAACGCAAACACACATTTGCATGCTTTCGGAACAAAAGCGTGAGTTCATGGAACAAAATAGGTTGTTCTCAGAACGCATCTCGCACTAGAACGTTCTTTTGTGTATAACGGACAATGTACATGTAACACAAAGCGAGTGAGAGCTGAAACCTTCCCTTGGAGAAATCCTGGTGGAATCAACTCCGAAAAACGAGGTAAACGGTGTATAGACGAACGATTTTGCAGTTGGTCCTGCTGTTGTTGATTTGGCCAACAACCCCTTCGATCACAATGGCAGATGATGGCGACTCCTGGAGTTTGCGAACACGAAACCGCAAACAACTGATCATCAGGCGACTTCGTCTGATACTACGTCGCAATCCTTTCTCTCCTTATGCCCTTCGTCGCTTACTCTCAGTGTACAAGAGCCCCAAAGAGCTCAGTGAGCTTGAAGAGCGCCTTCGCGAATCACTCACACAGGCGCCTAGCGATCTCCCCAACCGCATTCTACTCGCCCGACTCCTCGAAGCCAACAACGAGTGGGCCGAAGCACAAAAACACTACATGAAGGTGCACAAGCAAAAGCCTAAGTGGGTTGAGCCGATGCTCGCGCTTGGCCGCTGTCTCTTTGCGAGAAAAAAGCACAAAAAAGCCATCAGCTTCTTTCGCAAAGGCCTCGCGGATCTCAAAGGCTACAGAAAGCGTCGCATTCTTTGGAAGCTCTTGCGCTCTTCACTCAAAGCCAAACAACGCAAAGTGATCGCGTTCTCGCTCAAACAGATCGAAGCGCGGCCACTGATGTCAGATGAAAAGCTGACACTCGCCCGTATGCTTGTAGAACACGAGCAATGGAAGCCGGGTCTGCGACTGTACGACACGGTCCTCAAAACCAGCGACGGTGCCTTCCGCGTCCGTCTCCTGCTTGAGATGTGCCGCGCCCGTATCGCCGCCAAAGAGTACACAAAAGCGCTCGCACACATCAAAGAAGCCCGCAGCATCAAGTCCATCCACAAGTGGTTCCTGTGGGAGCTGCAAGTGCGCGAAGTCGAGATCTACCGCAACCAAAAACGACTGAGCAGCCTGCTGTCCAAGCTACGCACCAAATGGAGTAAAGCCCCACACAACAAAGACTACAGAAAAGTCCTGCTCCTCGCGCAGCTCTTTCAGGAGGTCAAGCTCGAACAATCAGCGAGACAGTATTTCGAGCGCGCCTCAGCCCTCAAACCAACCGAGAGCGAACCCAGACTTCAGCTCATCAAGTGGTACTTCAACCATCTCCAACCAGAGAAAGCCTTCGCGCAGATCAAACAATTGATCAAATTCGATGTCGCTTCTCCCATCCACTATCTCCAGCTCGCCAAGTACAACTTCAAAAAAAGCATGCTGCACAATCTCAGCCCATGGGAGCCAGAGTGGGCAGAACACCGCACATGTAAGCAGGAAGAGACCACACAGACGACAAAACAAAGCCTGGAAAAGGTCACCTGCAAACGCAAAGACTGGAACGTACACCGCCAGAGGATGTGGCGTTTTTGGCGCAGATACATCGCAACACAGACCCAAAAGAAGGCATATGACCGCGCGATCAGCCTGCTTGCGTTGCTCAAAAAGCGATACCAGGGTAATTGGCAAGTGATGTTGGATCTCCAGGAGATGTACAATCGATACGGTCGACTCAAAGAGTCCGAGCAAGCGTTCCAACACATGGTCAAGGCGACACAAGTTGACGTCAAACAGATCCGCACTGTGCAGGTGCTCTTGTGGAAAAAAGGACGCACAGACGCGTTCCGAAAAGTCTTGATTGGTCTCCTACACAAGTCCGTCCCAACATTCCGCAACGCGGTCGAGTTTGCCTCGTATGTGTACAACCCAACGGCCCTTCCAGATCCAGCCCCAGAACCCACGCTCGAAGAAGTTCGCGCGTGGCAAAAGAAAATACACTTACCGCTTCGGCTGTTCCTGTACAAAATCCAGCGCCGTTTGCCCGAGAGCTTTGTCAAAAGTCATCCCGAACTCTCCGTTCGAATGAATGTCCTGCGATACCAATGTGGGGACAAAAGTCCCAAAGTCCGAAGCGCTATCAAACGCGCAGAGGAGCGCCTGATCGAGACGACCCCTGGCGTCAAGTTCCTGCTCTCACTCTATCTCGAATACCAATACGACGAAGCACTCGGACGCCTGCTGACACATCCGCGATTCAAAAAATACCCCCAACAACTTCACGCCCTGTTGTACCCACTCATCGACAAAAAGATCAGCATCGGGCAAGTTCAATTTCTGCTCAACACGACCTTTACCTCCACACAAAAACGAAACCCTCTGTTTATCAGCTTGTTGACCAAGGCATGTCGACAAAAGCGTCTGTGTGTGAGGCTCCAACCTTACTTTGAAAAGGCCATCAATACGACCTCTATCCCACCTCAAATGTTGATGCAAGGGCTCCAACAAGCCATGCGTTTCAAGCCTTACAAGAGCAAGAGCACCAAGTGGCTCGCCTCCCTCAAAAAAAATTACTGGGAGCACCCAGCTTCGTTGCACAAACTCGTGGAATCATCGGCGCTCTTCAAGAGCAGCAAAGAGATGCAAAACCTCCACCTATCGATCTTGATCCGCGCCCTCCAAAAGCGAAAGACACAACCCTTCAAGCTTGGTGCGTGGGGACGGATGATCCAGGAACACCTCAAACGCCTGCGTCCTCGCCGCTTTAAAGATAAACAAATGATCTTGAAGCTCGAACAAGCGACCAAGCGCTTCCCCATGTTGTATAGACAAATCCTCGCGTTCTACCTGTACAATTACAAATACCGCAAAAAATACGGTATCCCCAGACTCAAAGTCTGGTTGCTCTCCAACCCACAAGTCGATGATTTGATGTTCTTGGAGCGTTACTACTACTACATCAACCGCAGCCAAGGTGATTGGCTCGCCGATCTCGTCAAACAGATGAAGACCTCCAGTCAGTTGCACTGGATGGCGACCTTCGCGCACAAAAAAGGCAAGCTCAAGCTCCACATCCAAGTACTCAAGAGACTGATTCAGCTACACCCCAAGTCATCAAGATATCTCAAACGTATCGTCGAGCTGATGGACCGCAGCAAACAAAGTCGACAAGCCGATGCCTACGCAATCAGGTGGCTCAAGATGCACCCTGAAGTAACGACCATCTCGTCCATACGTTCTTTTGCAAAAGGTTGTTGTGCTGATCTATCTTCACAGCACCGCGCACGTAGACTCCTCTTTGTTGGACTCAAACAACATGGCTTCAAGTCACTTTGGCCTTCCTTTGAGCAGCTCTACCCACAACTTCAGCGCAAACAACAGGACGCCCTTGTCAAGCTGATTCTCCAACAAAAACACTCAAAACAACAGCTACTCAAGCTCGACGAGCTGCTCCAAAAAGGTCCGGCGATCGCTGCACATGGTGAAGTCCTCAAGAGACTGCTCGCGACAGGCTCTCACTCCAGACAACACCAAAGAAAATATGCGACCCTCCTCGAACGCAAAGGCGAGCCCATCAAAGCCACAGCCTACTGGGAGAAGTATCTCAAGGGCATGTCCGCAGACAAACGTGTGCGATTCTTTAAGCAACGCGCGAAGCGCTTTGTCCGAGCAGGAGACTTCCGGCTCGCTGGACTCGCCTACTACCGGGCACTTGCAGTCGATCCTCCCGACAACTCCGAGGAGATTAAAGAGCAAATCGAGGAGATCAGTCGCAAAGAACCCTGGAAAGCCTGGGGAATGTGGCTGTGGATGCTCGGAAAAAAGAACGCACAGTGTTTACAAAACAACAAAAAGCACTTCCCTCACCGCGCATTTCTCGCGACACCCTTGATGAAGCTCGGGATTTTGTATCGCGGCCCCTATGTTCAATTCGCTCGCTGTCAGTGGTTACTTCCACAAAGAGTCCGCTACACAGCAGTCACGACATTGATCCAACATCTCAAAAACTACCCAATGCAAAAAATCGTGATCACTGGACGCGCCAACAAAGGGAGCGAGCCAGATGAAGCCTTCCTCGCCAAGATGCGAGCGAGTAGCTTGCGTCAGGCCATCATCAACGCCGGGATCGCGAAAAATAGAGTCAAGGTCGAATACTTTGATAACAGCACCAAACCCTGCGCCAGTCTCACCAAGCAAAAAGAGAAATCATTGTGTCACCTCTCCTTGCAACGCGTCTCCATCTCCTTCCGCTCCCCATATATGACACAGGCCTCCACGACCCAAAACCCCGTCTCCTTCAGCAAGATGATGAAGAGCGACGCCGACAATGATGGTGTCCCCGACTATATGGATAACTGCCCGCTTGTCTCCATTGAAAAAGCAACACGTTACCAATATAAGCGCCGTTACAGAAGAACCAAAAAGAAAACACAACTCAAACACCCTCTGACCAAGCTATACCCCAACAACCACTCCTACCGCTCATATAGACGGTACAATAGAGGCAGTACAGCCGGTCCATTGTCCAAAACTTTGTTGCGTGGTTGCCCGCTCACCGCTGTTCACAAGCAAATCAAAGGGCTCCAGGCCGACATTTTGCAGACGGAAAACATCCCGTACTACCGCAACTCTACCAGCATCAGAAGTTACGGATATGCAGTCATCAACCAAGTCGCTGCGCTCCTGCGCTTGATGCCCTCCCTCGGAAAAGTACAGATCGAGGTCAAAGTCAAAGATGAACGCTACAAACGCTACAGAAAGCGTAGGCTTCGCTACTACCAAAAGCCCAAATATATCGCCAAAAAACGTGCACAATATCTCATCCGTTACCTGAAGCGTCAGGGAATCCCTTCGAGTCGATTGAGCTACGTCCTCGTGACAAAACCCGAGAAGAAACGACCTCGTGTTATCTTCCGCCTGCTCGATATCAAGACGAAAATGAGTCCCTTCCCTGATCCCAAAAAAGTAGGGTTGTAATCACAACCTGGAGTAGGTTTTCTTGACCAAGTACGAAGAGATTATGCAGGCGTTACGCACAGGTGCACGAAGACCTGTGTTCCCCGACGAAGAGCAGCCCGACGCACAGTACATCGTCGCGCTCGGTGCCCAGCTCGACACAGCGACGCTCATCGAAGCCTACACCAAAGGCTACTTTCCATGGACAGGCATCCATCCTATCCCCTGGCACTCCCCAGATCCACGCTTGATCTTGCGACCGCAGGATTTCCACGCCTCGCGCTCCCTCAAAAAACTCGCCAAAAAGGACATTTACCACATCCGCTACGATCACGACTTTCGCGCTGTGATGGAGGCCTGTGCCTATTCTCTTCGTCCAGACCAAATCGACGATGACGACGAAGGTACCTGGATCACAGAGAACCTAATCGACGCTTACTGCGAACTTCACGAGTATCAAATCGCTCATAGTATCGAAGTCTACAGAGGCGACAAACTGTGTGGTGGACTCTATGGGTTGAATTTCGGACAGGCGTTCTTTGGTGAGTCGATGTTTTCTCGCGAGCCAAATACGTCTAAGCTCGCGCTCTGGGCGATTTGTCAGAGGCTCAAACGCAGACGGTTCGATTTTATCGACTGCCAACAAGAGACAGAGCACCTCGTCTCACTCGGTGGTGTGAATATACCGCGACCTGAATACATCCAGCGCCTTCAACAAGCCCTCACCCATCCCTCTCACCACTACCATTGGGGACATCCCCCACAGCCCACCTCAACGCTCCTCGACGAAGACACCTGAGACATCAACGAGGTGCAAAGAGTGGGAGCCCTTTCTCGCGTCCGATGCGCCACATTCTCTCTCTCACAATATAAGCAAGATCGGGGAAGTCGCTGAAGACACCGTCAATGCCAAGGCGGTAAAAGTACTGATATTCCTCAACGGGTGTCTTCCACGCTTTTCCGAGGAAACGCTTCTCGTTGCGGAATGTGTATGCGTGAACGAGTAACCCCGCACGATGAGCGTTCGATAAAAGCGTCGTTGGTGGGAGTCGTTTTCCACCCTTTATCGGGACGATCATCGACTTTGGAACACCTATCCCTTTGGCATACGTCGCGATCTGCTTCAGTCCCTTCGGCGTCGCCATATCACCGTATGTAACGCGACTCTTTTTCAGACGTAGATCGTACGGTTGGTACTTCGGTGTGTAGAGCAATTGTATGAGCGGAAGATCGTGCACCATTTTGTGGAGTTTCTTTAAATTACCAACCTCAAAAGACTGGACAAAGAGACGCCCGGGCTTGTGCAAGAAGTCGGCACGTTCAAGCTCCATAATCAGCTTTCGCTCCATTGGTAACTTGATGGAGGCGAAGTACGTTGGATGCTTGGTTTCAGGATAGACGCCGATAGGGCGCCCCGTTAGCTTTGACATCTTTTGAACGAGTTTGAGGATCTCTCGAAGCGAAGGTACACGATACCTCTTGTTCAAACGTTGATTGCGAAAGGGCAAACGCTGCACAGCGTACAATCGTCGAATCTCTCGAAATGTAAAGTCCTCCGTAAAGTATCCTGTGACCTTCACACCGTCGATGAGCTTGGTACGTTTTCTTTTTGGGAACTTCTTGGCGACGTTGGTCGTATGGGTGATGTCATTCTCATGGCGAGCGATCAAGACACCATCTTTGGTCATCACAAGATCAGGCTCGATGAAATCGGCACCTCTCCTCATCGCCGCACGATACGCGCCAAGAGTATGTTCAGGGTACCAGCCAGACAGCCCTCGATGACCGATCACAAGTGGCCTCTTCTTTCCCTTTGGAGAAAATTTGATGTGACGAGAGGAAGGACGACTCGTCGGCTTTGTTGTCCCCCCAAAGACGACGGCTCCGTATCCCAAAAGCAGACAAACAAGCGAACAGAAACTGGCTCTCTTCATACAAATTCCCTTCCTTTCTGGAAAAAAAAACGCGACCAAATGTTAACACATCCATCATAACAACATGAAGCAAGGAAACAAACGATCATGTACATGAAAAAATTGTACACTACCGTTCACACACCAGAATAAATGGTATTGGGTGAGTCATCATGGATGGTCCAATGAGAAAGAGCACCACGAAATAACTCTTTGTTATGGGCACGTTGACCAACCCAAAGGGTTATGGTATCCTCCCTCCTATTCAAGGAAAGATACCATCCGTCTCCTTGGTGTCTTGAGCCGAGTTTTGGCCCACAAGGCATACAAAAGAGACAAAATGACATTACAGTCAAGCCAAAGCAGCCGAGTCATGGAAGAAGCGCCTGTGAAAAGCAACCTTGAGGAAACAATCCTTTGTTACAGATTCAACTGTTTGGTGGACTACACATCGTAGAAAATGGTATCGGGATCTCTCCGATAAAGTCTTTTCAACTGCAAAAGATCCTCGCATACCTCACCCTCCAGCGACAACAGGTGATGGTGCGTCGCCATGTCGCCTCCCAATTATGGCCAGACTACGACGAACAGCGTGCAACAGGAAACCTCCGTAACATCCTATATAGACTCAAGAAAAGCCTCTCTTCACTCACAGACATTCTACAGATCGACAAATTCCACATCCAATGGGATCCCAACTTCCCTGTAGAGATCGACACAGAACAATTCCAACATCTACTCCAACAAGCAGCAGCCCCAACCCAACAAGCCGAAGAAAAAGTCGCTCTACTCGAACAAGCGCTGCAGCTGTACAAAGGGCCACTCTTGCCCTGGTGCTACGATGATTGGCTGCTCGCCTACAGAGAACAGTACGCAGAGCAGTACGTCAACGCGTTACGACTCCTCGTCAAGACGACAACACAACTCAAAGACTACAGAAAAGCCATCCACTACGGCAACAGACTCTTGCAAGAAGATCCCTACAACGAGGCGTTGCTCCTTCAGTTGATGCGCAACTACATGAAGTCAGGTGATCGAGTCGGTGCCATCAGATGCTTTGAACAATCACGTCAACAGCTCAAGAGCGACATTGGTGCTGACTTCTCGCTCATGGATCTGCTCGTTTATTACGGCAAGCTCCGTGAGATGGACGATGATGAGGTCGATCGGACCCCCACACCCTTCCCACAATTTTTCGATCAACCAGCCGACATTCACCAACAAATCGAGCATATTGCGACAAAAGAACCCATCGCCTTCTCCCTCCCCACATACCTGACCCCATTCGTCGGGCGCGATGCATTGCTCGATGACCTCGCTCACAAGCTGACCCACAGCACCTGTCGCCTGCTCAACCTCACAGGGCTCGGCGGGATTGGAAAGACGAGGCTCGCGGTCGAAGCCGCCCGTCACCTCTATCACGACTTCGAAAGTGGATGTCAGTTCTTCTCCCTCGAAGAGATCTCGACGATCCCCTCGCTCGTCACACAAATGCTCCGGCGCCTCAAGCTCCCACATACACAACCGACACGCACCTCGATGTTGCTTCAACACATCGGACAGGTCGAAGCGCTGTTGATCATTGACGACGCAAACAGTGACGCCGAAGAGTTGTTCGTCCTCATCGAACAGCTTCTGCAACACGGTCCACGAATCAAAATCATCGTCACATCCAGGCTTCCACTCCCGATCAAGGGGCGATGGAATTACGAAGTCCCTGGCCTCGCGGTCCCACAAAACAACGACTTTGAGGTCAACCGCTCCAACGAGGCCGTCGAGCTCTTTGTCGAGTGTGCCTCTCGTATCAACGCCAACTTCACACCGAGCCGCAGCCACATCGAACAGATCATCAAGATCTGCCAACTCGTCGATGGGATGCCACTGGGGATCGAACTCGCGACCATTTGGATGCGTTCACTTACACCTGCAGAGCTCAAAACAGAGCTCGAACAAGACATCAGCATCCTGATGGACCCATACAACATCCATCCCCCCAAACACCAAGACATCATGAAACTCCTTGGTGGTTCGCTCTCCTCCCTCTCCGAGCCAGAAAAGAAGATGCTCAGACGGATCTCCATTTTCCCTGGCAACTTCACAAAAGAAGCCGCGAAGGAGATCGCCGCCTTCTCCCTCCCCTTGCTTCAAAAGATGGTGGACTACTCCATCCTCAAACGTTCTCCAAGAGGGCGCTACTCGCTCCACCCACTCCTTCGACAGTATCTGCAAAAGTGCCACGAGACACAGCCCGAAGAGCGCCACGCCACACGCATGCAGTTTTGCAAATACTACAGCCAAACACTTTACAATCTCGGTCAGATGCTTTGGGGAGAGTCTTTCCAAGACGCCATCCAGCTGATCAATGAAGAGTTGGACAACATACACCTCGCTGCGACATGGGCTTGTGAACTGCTCCACCAAGATCTTCTCGAAGAACTCCTGCACACACTCGATCTCTTTTATCGTGGCTCCCGACGCTTTCAAGAAGGCCATGAACTTTTTCAATCGTGTAGGCTCGCGCTCCACGCTCACCCTTCAGGCCTCGATCCCATCATCGAACACCGCTTCCTGGCTCGACAAGCCTTTATGGATTGCTTTTTGCGCAACTACACCTCCGCAACGGAGGCTTTCCAACAAACCCTCGACTTCTTCACGACCAGCGCTTCGGCGAAGGACATCTGTTACAGCCTCAATGGCCTCGGACATACCGCCGCCTACATAGGAGAGCTGAAGCAAGCACAAGACTATCTCCAACGTGCGCTCGCTGTCACAGAAGACCACGCACACGACCTCAACTTTGCACCGCTGCGTTACGATACTCTTTACAGGCTCAGTTACGTCCTTGTCAGACAGGGTCAACTCGATGAAAGTCGCGTCGTCTGTGAAGAAGGACTTGAAGTTGCTCGTCAACTAGGTAACCCAGACCGTATCGCAGCATTTTTGCAAAACTACGGCACCCTTGAGCTGCTCTCAGGCAATTACATCGACGCTGTTCGTTACTTCCACGAAGCAGAAGAATATTACCAAATGCTCGGAGATGAATGGCAGCTCGCGATCTGCTACATCAACCTCGGTGATGCCTTCAACAAACAAGGGAAGTTCCGCGAAGCTGACTCCTGGTTCTCACAGGCGCAAAACCTTTGCAAACGACTCAACTACGAGTGGGGACTGCTCAACGTTCTCATCGACAGAAGTTACGCAAGAATACGGCAGGGGAAAGTACAACAAACCCGCAAAGAACTGGTCGAAGCGCTGGCATATTGTTTGAGACTGAAGAGTAACCCTCTCATGATCGACACGCTCGTATGCATCGCACATGTCCTACACACAGAACAACTCACAAAAGAGAGCCGGAAGATTCTCGTAATCTTGAACAACCAAAGGCTCCCTCGCCCAGATATGCGTGACCTGCTCGAAGACCTCAAGCAATCCTTGGAATTCCCTCAATTTAAAGCCATCCCCATGCAAAGCGATCAGGATAAACTCGTCGCTTTCTCTCGCTCCCTGCTTGCACAACTGAAAGCCAGGTGGGGTGTGACCAAATTACCAAAGATCACAACCCACTCCAGCATCCCCACCATCAAAGCCATCCGCACCCGTTCATTTCGTTAACGAGAGAAGTTCTCTTCTTTCACGTAAATGGTCAGGATCGTGTTGTCACCAATCTCAAAGAATGATGCCTCGTTTTCGGGTTTTCCGGGTTTCAGCTCGGGATACTTCTGCATGACTTCATCTTTGGTCATCGCAGCCGCGTTGAATTCATCGGGGATAAGACCAGTTGCGCCGATGTAGAAGATCAATGGACACACGCTCTCGCGGAAAATATCCTCGATCTTCGCGTCGACTTTTCTTCGCAAGCCCGCGAGGAACTCAACAGCCTCATCGACGCTGTCCCAAGCACGCTCAGCGATCATCAACAGCGCATCTTCAACACCTTCCACGCCGTTGTCTTTCAGCAATGCCTCGATGACGCCCTCATCCGTCAACCCAAAGAAATCGTCGAAGATTGGCTTCACAATGTGATACACCGCGTTGGTCTTCTTCTTGGCTTTGGGCGCAAAGAACACCCCATCTTCGAAGTAGACGCCTGCGAGCTTGGGTTTCGCGACCTTCTCGCCGTTGATCTCAACTGTGTAATTTGTGTCGAGGAACTTATTGGCGCTGGGAAATTTGGAGAGGTTAAGGATCTCTTTCGAGCCGAAATTCACTTTGTAGCTCAAGCGCGTGTCGATGACACCTTTGTTGAGCGCCTCTTCCTTCGACAGACCATCTGCAGCGTAGCCGTAAATTGTGGGGAAGCTGACGTTGAGGGCTGGCGTCACGTAGTACTTTTTGAGCGCGGCGATTTGGTCATCAGTGAGCTTATCCGAGCGCTCTTTCAGGCAAGCGGAGAGTAAACTGGAGAAGACACGCAGTCGCGCGACGTTGTCAAAAATCCCGTCAAGAGCATCGAATTTCTTCTCGAAGTCCACGAGAGGACGCACACTCAGATCGATGATATAGCCTGTATCGGGCTCATAATCACCTTCTACGACCCCTGCTTTGGAGAGCGCACGGAACGCTTTCTTGGAGGTCACCTTCACGGTCAGTGTGGGTACGTTGAGCACACCATCACCAACCAAGGTGTAGTTGCGGAAGTCCTTCAAGCCGTCAAGAGAGACACCTGCGACTTTATCGATGACTCTCTCCTCGCCGTTTTCGATGGAGACGAGATCAATAGGTTGAGACAACAACATATTGATGGTCGCGTTGTTTCGGTTGATTGCAAAGGATTGGAGTTGAACGTACTCGTCGTTGTGGCGACGCTTTGTCTTCACGGTGAGTTCTTTGTACACACCATCTTCAATCGTACCAGGGACGCGCTTCACGGAGCGACGGACATACCCATCCATCAAGTCGTCAATGCTAATTTGAATGTCACGTGAGTGTTCTTGCATCAACCCGACGAGATCCAGCAAGGACATGTACTCACTTTGCATTCCGTATTCGAGCAGGTAATCGTGCTCTGCGAGGGAGTTTGTAAGAATCGCCTCACGAAGATCCTCCGCAAACTTGACGATCTCCTCGTTTGTCAAAGCACGAGCGTGCTCGTCGAGCAAGGTCAGGTTGCGGGAGCTGATCAGCGCATATTTGGCCGTGTTGAGCCGACCTTCGGCGAGATTGGTGTAGGCAAAGGCGATCAGGGGTTCGAGGTAGACGACATCTTCTTCTTCCCCACAAATAGACAACTTCTCTTTGTCATAGGTCTTCTTATCCACTTCGCGGAACTTGTAGATGAGCTTGTCATCTTCGTTGCGAATACCACGGATCAACAGATCACCAGAGGAGCCGTTTACCTTCCCTGCAGAGCGAGAGATGAAGACCTGATAGTCGGCATCACCAAGGTCAAACTGCATCGCAGGAGAGACGTTCCCCATCAACAGGTCGGAGGTCTCGTGCATGGAGTCATAGACGGTCTTGATGTTGAGCGCCTGCACACAGGTTCCGGAGACCTTGTTGGCGATGTTGGAGAGGAATTTAAAGTCACTCCAGGAGGTGTAGGCGATGGTGTTGACGAAGACGTTTTTCCCTTGGAGCTCTTCGCAGACACGATTGGTCGTGCGGTTTTCGTATCCAGAGGAGGGGTCGTTGGCGTAACCATCGGAGTGGAGTGTGATCGCGGTGACTTCGTCGTCGTCGATCAGCTTAGCGGCTTCTTCGAGCGCCTGTGAGATACAAGTCAGTCCAGTGACGCGGATGTTTTGAATCTCTTTGCGGTAGGTGGAGTTTTTCTTCATGACTTCGGAGACGGGGACCTTCTTAAAGTGAAGGGTGACGTCTCCCTTGGAGGAGTAGGAGAGCAAGGAGATCTTCATCTCATCACATTCGTACTCTTCGAGTGTCAACAGCTTGAGCAGTGTATCCTTGAGATCTTCAATCTCGTAGTACATAGACCCCGAACGATCCACCAGGATGATGTGGTGACTAAACTGCTGGACCTCTTCCACCTCTTCGATCTCGATGGGTTGTTGTTCGACAAGATAATGACGAAGTTCGTTTCCAGCATAATTGTACAGAGCAAATTTCGAATGCATCGCAGGGCCTCCGCGTGTCAACTGAAGTTCAGAATCAATCACATTCAATTGTGATCATTTATGTGGTGTGTCAGTGATTCTCTCAGGAACCTATAGAAGGTTATCCAGAGCTATGTGTCATAACGCATCACGTATCATGAGTGGCTGAATTTGCACAAATTGAATAGCAGATCACCCATCACACGTCAAACCTCTCGGAGAGCACCACTTGCAAAGAGCGCAACTTCTCTCCATACTCCCCCCAAAGAGAGAACGGCCACACGACTACACGGCAACTCACCTGTCACGGAAAGGATCCAACACCTCAATGTCCCGAAAAGACAGAAAGAAGAGAAAGAAAAAGCCCCGAAAACATCCCCACCCTACCACGCGACCAGACAACACAACACCCACACAAGAGCAGACAGCCTCTCCCAATACAGACACTGAAGAGAATCGCCACCAGGATGACCTTGAGCCTCCAGAGATCCCCTCTTATCCCTTTCAACCACCGAGCCAAAAAGCTACCTCCTTTCACGAACACATGGACACGATGCGACTGCCTCTGCAACGCAAAGGCAAACCATCAAAGACAAGTGTAGAGGTCTTTGCGCCGATCAGACCTCTACATCAGATCTTCTTCTTCAGCTTTTTGTTCGTCGGGATGGTCCTCTTTTTTGGGAGCGACTTGTTGACGCTGGTCAAATTCCCGTTTGCCAGTAACATGCTCGACATGAACGGAGTGCAGACTTTTTTGAACGTGCAAGCGAGAGGCTTAACGACGCTCCTCGCCTCTGTCATCACACTATGTGCGATCGCGATACCACTGACCGCAAACAACTACACTCCCAAGCTGATCAGCCTCTTTGTCAACAATCCTATCAACCAGGGAATGCTCGCGCTGCTCGTCGTATCTTGCATCCTCACACATATCACACTCCTGACGATTCAACTCCCAGGAACAAGCCACGGTCCCGAAGTACTCGGTGTAGGCATCCTCTCCACGCTCTGCTTTGGCTTGATCATCCCGTACGCTTTTTTTGTCTTCCGCTTCTTGCAGCCGGAGATGATCATCAGCCATATCGAAGAGGCCATCCTCAAAGATCTCCGCCGTGCTGAAACGCTCGAAGACAAACAAGCGCTCGCGCACAAACGCGAGTACATCGTACAGGACCTCAAGTATCTCTCCAACATCGCCTTGCGCTCACTTGAACGCCGAGATCGAGATACAACGCTCCTGAGTATCGAATCCCTCCGCAATGTCCTCGACCACTACTTTGCCTACAAACAATCCATGCCCAAAGACTGGTTCGCCCTCTCCAACGTCAACTTTCTCTGTCAATCAGGTGAGATGAAACGACAGATCCAGGCGAGCAACACCTTCATCGAAGCAGAGGTCATGGCTGAATATGCCCTCCTTCTCGATGCCTCCTTCGGAAAACTCCAAGACGTCGTCCGCATGATCAGCGAATCCATGCGTCACATTGGACTCGAAGCCAACGAGTACAACGAAAGTAAAGTCCTCGAGATGACCGCGCTGTACTTCAACTCATTCCTCCGTAGAGCCATCTCCAAACGCCGGCCTGAGGCGATCTACATGCTCGCCTATCACTACAGACGTATGGGCGAAGAGATGCTCTCCTCCAACCCCGAACGCACGATCAAGGTGGCCTTTTACCTCGACTACTATGGACACCAAGCCGTCCGCTCTGGGATGATCTATGTCGCAAACTTGATCGCCTATGACCTCGCCGAGATGACCCAAAAAGCCTTTACAGAAGAAGCCCCTTGCAAAGACACACTCTTCGATATCTTCGTACACTTCGACCAGGACGAAAAAATGAAGTCTCTGCCTGGCGTGATCAAGAGCCACATCAAACTCGCGACAACACTCGAATCAATCGGCGCACACGAATACGTAAAGACCCTCTGTCAGACCCTCTCGACCTTCCCCCAACACGCGCTGGCACAAGCTGTCCACGAGATTGAATCTGTTAAACACCCCCTCTACTGGGAGATTACAGACAGACGAGAACACATGGACTACATCCCCCCTCACCTGCAAGCGCACTTCCAACGTATCACCCAAAAGATCCATGAACGACACCTGTAAAACACGAGCTTGATTTCCACAGATGCACGTGCCATCATGTCCACTGAAGCACGATTCATTTTTTGCCCCTCTCTCATCGATTTCGTTGTAACACAGGGGTGTTCCACATCACTCCGATCACGTTCACTTGGGTGTATGAGCAGGCCGCTGTGGCCTCAACATAGAGGAGCCTCTACATGTCCGTATCGAGCAAGTATATTTTCCAACAAGGAGACGTCCTGAAAGCCTTGGGACGCACGACGTGGAGCGCGTTGACACAAAAGAAGTCCAGCAGCAAAGACTTCCCTATACCAGGTCCCATCTACGAAGGCGTCGTCCCTCCACGCGCTCCGGAGCTTGTCAAAACATACATCCGTCACGTAGGTGGCGAGCCAGGACTTTACAAAGAACATCTCCCCCCCCATCTCTTTCCGCAATGGGGGTTTTCTTGGGCAGCCCAGACCCTCAAAGGGCTCCCCTATCCATTGCTCTCCGTCGTCAACGGAGGATGCCGTCTGGAGGTCCACCAACCGCTGCCCAACGATGAACCTATCCACATCTCCGCACAACTCGTCCACCTCGACGATAACGGAAAGCGCGTCGTCATGCACCAGCGCGTCATCAGTGGCACAAAGAGCGCACCAGAGGCGATCGTCGCGACGATGTATCCAATCGTTCCTCTGCGACAAAAAGCCCCCAAAGATGCACCCAAGAGCAAAAAGAAGAAGGAAAAACCCAGAGTTCCTAAAGATGTCAAAGAGATTGACTTCTGGAAGCTCCGAAAAGACGCTGGATTGGACTTCGCCAAGCTGACAGGCGACTTTAACCCCATCCACTGGGTCCCTAGCTACGCCCGCATGTCAGGGTTTAAAAACACGATCCTTCACGGCTTCGCGACCATGGCCCGCGCAATGGAAGGTCTCAATCAACACCTCTACATGGGCGCGACCCCTCTGCGGGTGCTCGATGTCCAATTCACAAGACCGCTCGTGTTGCCTCACACAGTCGGACTCTACGTGACAGAAGACCAACAGGTCTTTGTCGGCGATGCCCCAGGTGGTCCAGCGTACCTCGTGGGTCAATTCTCGACCGAGCTGACACCTGCAACTCGACACGCAGAAGCACAACAACCATCCACCCCATCGACAGAAGGAGCACAATAGACCATGAGCGATTTTCTACTGGAAATGGGCAAAAACCCACAAGTACGCCAACTCGTCAAAACATTGGGACTCCCAATCCCCATGCCCCTTGATCTCAAAAGAGAAAAAGGCCCCTACACAGAGCGCCCACTGGCAGAAGCCTCCATCGCGCTCGGTATCCCTTACGCGTCAGAGCTGACCACACAGCTCGCCCAAGACCTGATGCGCGCAGGTGCCAACCCATTCGTCCACACCACAGAAGAGATCTTCACTCTGTTTGCACAAGAAGGTGAAGCCTTTGGGCGCCACCCCGCACGTCTCATCCTCGAAACCTACGACGCTTCACAGACGTTTGACGCGATGGTCTTTGACGCCACGACTCTGCGCACCACCGACTCACTCGAACAGCTCTATGCCTTCTTTCATCCACTGTTGCGTTCACTCAACAAATATGGACGCATTGTCATCTTGGGTCGCCCTCCTGAAGAAACCACACATGCCCCCCATCGCGCAGCCCAAACAGCCCTCGAAGGCTTTGTCCGCAGCCTCGCCAAAGAGATCGGAAAGAAAGGTTCAACGGCCCAACTTTTGTATGTAAGTACTGGTGCGGAAGCACAACTCGAAGCCCCGCTGCGATTCTTTCTCTCCAAACGCTCCGCCTACATCACAGGGCAACCACTGCGTATCGCACCTGTTGAGAACCAACACCCCAAGGCGTGGACACTCCCACTTGAAGGAAAAATCGCTCTCGTCACAGGTGCCGCACGTGGTATCGGGGCGATGACCGCAAGAAGGCTCGCAGAAGAAGGCGCCAAAGTCATCTGCCTCGACCGACCACAAGACGACGCTCCCACCAGCCAATTGGCGAGAGACATCGACGGAGAAGTTTTCCTCGCCGACATCACCGCAGAAGACACCCCCCAACGACTCTGTGAGATGCTCAAGGAACGTTTTGGAGGTGTTGATATCGTCGTCCACAACGCGGGAATCACAAGAGACAAAACGCTCGCCCGCATGAAAAGAGAACACTGGGCGCAGACGATCGATGTCAACTTGTCCGCCGTCTCCCGCGTCACACACGCCCTGATCAACGACGTACTCCGCAAGGATGGACGGCTGATCTGCCTCTCCTCAATCGCAGGGATCGCAGGTAATATGGGGCAAACCAACTACGCCTCTGCCAAGTCAGGTATCATCGGTCTCGTACGTCATATGTCCGCAGAGCTACAAGACAAAGGCATCACGGTCAACGCGATCGCCCCTGGCTTCATCGAAACACGTATGACTGAAGCGATCCCCTTCGCGATCCGAGAAGTTGCCAGACGCATGAACAATCTCGGACAGGGTGGACGTCCCCTCGACGTCGCAGAAGCAATCACATTCCTCGCCACCCCACAAGCCAGCGGCCTGACAGGACAGGTTCTTCGCGTGTGTGGTGGTTCACTGATCGGCGCGTAAGGAGATCCATCATGGCGAAAAAATCGAAGAAAACAGCAACAAAAAAGACCTCCACACCCTCACGTAGAGCAGTGATTGTCGGAGGTATCCGTACACCTTTCGTGAAGGCCTTCACGGACTTTACCAAGCTCGACACCATTGACCTTGGTGTCGCCGCGGTCAAAGGCCTGCTCAAACAAACGGGGATCTCTCGAAAGGACATCGAAGGGATCGTGTGGGGCAGCGTTATCATCCCAAGCCACGCGCCGAACGTCGGGCGAGAGATCGCGCTCGATTTGAAGATGTTTGACGTCGAAGCCCACACAGTCTCGCGTGCTTGTGCCTCTGGTATCCAGGCCGTAACGTCTGCTGTCGCAGCGATCGAACGAGGTGACGCTGATATCATGATCGCAGGCGGTTCGGACTCCACGAGCAATGCCGAGATCAAACTCCCTCAAAAAGTCGTCCACGCACTCGCCCCCCTCGCCTTTGGAAAACCAAAAACATCCGATTACTTCGGTGTCCTCTCACAGCTCATGCCCATCCATGAGATCATCCCACAGCGCCCCAAAATTGCCGAACGCACAACAGGTCAGGTGATGGGAGAGTCCGCCGAAGATATGGCCCGGCGCAATCAGATCGAACGCTATGACCAGGACGAGTTCACAGTGCGCTCCCACCATCGCGCGGCTGCAGCCATCGAATCAGGACGCTTCGACAAAGAAGTCACCCCCATTGAAGTCTCTCCTGGACATTGGGTCCACACAGATAAACTGGTCAGAGGAAACACCACCCACGAAAAACTCTCCAAACTTCGTCCAGTCTTCGCCAAAGACGGAACACTTACGGCTGGGAATTCCAGTCCCCTCACAGACGGAGCCTCTGCCGTTTTGTTGATGAGTGAGGAGAAGGCCAAAGCCATGGGTCTCACACCACTCGCCGCTTTCCGCAGTTGGTCTTACGTCGGTGTCGATCCCTCCGACCAGCTATTGATGGGACCCGTGATCGCCATGCCTAAAGCCATGAGTCGCCTGGGACTTCAACTCTCAGATGTTGACCTGATCGATATCCATGAAGCCTTTGCTGCCCAAGTCCTCAGCGTCCTCAAAATGCTCGGAAGTGACAGCTTCGCACGTGAACGATTAGGACAAGACAAAGCCTTTGGTGAGATCGACCCGATCGATATCAATGTCCACGGTGGTTCCATCGCCATTGGACACCCCTTCGCCGCGACTGGCGCGAGAATGGTGACGACCATGGCCAACGAGCTGCATATCCAAGACAAAGAGGTCGCGCTACTTGGACTCTGTGCAGCCGGTGGTATCGGCGCAGCACTCGTCATGGAGCGAGTATAACAATATCTCTGTTCCGGCGGACGTTGCAGTTGCGCAGCGCACTAGACCGCATTTGAGCCCCTACGGGGTTGGGGATTTACCACTTACAGAACTCTTTTTGGAGAAAAAGGGGGGTTTTCGCCGATATATACGAGGGATACTCAAAGTCTGATCCGGCAGACGTTGCACTTGCGTCCAAAGCAAAGCTGTCCTATGAGGACGTTTGCTCCGTACGCTTTGCAACATATGCCTCAACAAACTCACCACCCTGAGCCTTCGGCTCTTCCCTCCTCTCAAGCCTTTCGAGAGGAGGG
>PCBK01000151.1 GCA_002731275.1 Deltaproteobacteria bacterium
CATTTGCTTCATTCACTTTGCAACGACCCCTTCTACAAACCTCTCCATCCCCCTGGCCTCCGGCCTTCCCCCTTCCTCTCCATCCTCTGGAGAAGGAAAGGGGACCTATCAAACCATATATGCGTGGCTTCAGAACCCCCTCAGTCCGACCTAAGGTCGTCCAGCCCCACCCCTGCTGTTCAACTTCGTTGGCAAGGTAAGCGATGCAAGCCCCTATCAGACGGGCTTCGCCCGCCAGCTCCTCCTGTTCGACTTGCGCTCCGTTACGGTCGGCAAGGGGAGCGATACATACCCAACGCCATACAAGCTAAATCTTCGTATATATCGGCTAATTGGCCCCTCCTCTCGAAAGGTTTGAGAGGAGGGAAGTCACGAAGTGACAGGGTGGTGAGTTTGTTGAGGCGGATGATTGCAAGTGAAGACGCAAAAAAACCCACTGAAAACTCGAAAGCAAGGGAGCCTTCTAAGGATATGGCTTGCTATATCCGCCAGAAAGAAAGGGATGATTTGGTGGAACTAGGGGAGTTTGCGGAGACACAAGTGCAACGTCCGCCGGAACAGAAACCTAGTTTCCCCCGTATATGTCGGTAGAATGGTCCCTCCTCTCGAAAGGCTTGAGAGGAGGGAAGAGCCGAAGGCGAAGGGTGGTGAGTTTGTTGAGGCGGATGATTGCAAGTGAAGACGCAAAAAACCCACTGAAATTTCATAAGCAGCCGAGCCTTACAAGGATATGGCTTGCTATATCCGCCTGAAAGAAAGGGATGATTTGGTGGAACCAGGGGAGTTTGCGGAGACACAAGTGCAACATCCGCCGGATCAGATTTCAAGCTAAACCACGTACATATCGGCTGAATGGTCCCTCCACTCGAAAGGCTTGAGAGGAGGGAAGAGCCGGAGGCTCAGGGTGGTGAGTTTGTTGCAAAGCGTACGAAGCAAATAAGCCACGAAGAAAAGCCTCTCCAAGAAGAGCATTGTAGGTGGTAAAGCCCCAACCCCGCAGGGGTTCAACCGGGGTCCAGCGGCCGCCCGCCTGGTGCAACATCCGCCGGATCAGATTCTAGTTGGGGAATTTCTCACGGAGGGCTTCTACAACGCTGGGATCGAGTTTTTCCATCCACTTACGTGCGAGCTTCACAGAGCCAGTGTAGTCGTGGTGCTCATCACGAATCAGCTTACCAGCGTCACTCCAGTTGATGCCTTCGGGCATGTCGTAGTGATCAGCCAATGCTTCGAAGACAGCCGCGTCGCGATAACCAGCGTCGTAAGTGAGGCTTGCAGCCGCTGTCAAGAGACCGACGAGTTCGCGTTCAACACCATCTTTAACGGGATAGTATTTTTCGGTATTCGCGAGGTGACGGTTGTACTCAACCATTGTCAAGGCACGAAGCGATTCTTCATTGATGTGTGCATAGTCTTCGTTGACTTGCATGACGTAGGCTTTCTTACCATCTTCAACGCGGGTCTCGAACTTCACGATGGGATCGCCGGCCTGACCTTTGAAGTAACCATCCGCCATGATACGGCCTTTGTGGCTGAATTTGTCATAGGTGGGGTTGTACAGGTCGATGGTGTTGGCGAATGAAGCAGCAGTGTGGGGCAATTCACCGTTGAGCTTTTGTCCATCTGCGCTGTTGTCACGGGGCTGAAGGGAGCTACTCACACCGGGCTTGACGTTGAGGACGTCGACGTTGAAGTGACGGTCCATTGTCATCGCAGAGCCGTCGTTGTCGATGTCGCGGAAGCGTGCGCCAAGTTGAAGATCAAGTGGTGTCACGTAGTTACCGAGGGTTTTGTCTTCATGGTTGTAACCCACAGCGCGATCGCGAATGTTATCACCAATCTCTTGCCAGGAAGCGCGTTCGAGAGAACCATTGATGATCTGCACGACGGCTTTCATGTCTTCACCTTGTGTGAATTGGCGGCCTTCGGTGCTGGGCTTGGTGTTGAAGTAAGAGGAGTTGAAGGTCGTCACAAGTTGTCCCTCAGGGAACGCCTCACGGACGCGGTCGATGTTGTCTTTACCAGCGCAGAGACCGAGGAAAATGAGCTTGTCTTTCCCTGTGGCATCTGGTGCATTCTCGACCGACTTGCGCGTGTTGTTACCGAGGTTACTGTGTCCTTGGTAGACCACCATATCGTAGTCATCGTTGTCGATATCTTTGAAGGAGTCATTGTGGAAGTTGCGCAGATCGACGTTGACTGTGTACTCTTCGCCGTTGATTTGCTTCTTCATTTGCAGACGACGGGGTTTCGCGTTCCAGTGGCTAGTGGAACCTTCTTCGACAACTTCGTACCCTTGTTTTCCGAGATACTCGGTGATGCCTTCATAGAATCCTTCACCGTGACCAGCCGCAAAGCTGACATTCAGCTCGCGTTTGCCATCAGCAAACCATTTGTCAGTGGGAGGTGCAGTGGGCGCGATCTCAGCACGAAGGCCAGCGACAACGTCTCTCTCTGCGTCGGGCAGCTCAGCTTGCAAACGGACAGCGTTGAAGATCATGGACTCTTTGAGCGCGCCGAGGGTTTCGTTCTCGATCAGCCCGTGGAATGTGGAGAAGGCTTCGCGCTTCAATTCACCTTCGGGGCCTTCGTTGCCGAGGCTGGACATCATCTCAGTCAGGACGGTCGAAGCGCTACTACGAAGTTGTGCGGCTTCGTTGCCAGTCAACTCACTCTCAGAAACCTGTCCAAGCAGATCTTGAATGTTGGAGAGTGTTTTCTCTTTGGTCTCAAGAGAGACGCCGTTGCGGTTGAAGATGTTCTCCCCTTCAGCGAGCTTGTCTCCAGCTTCAGCGGCCTTGTAGAGCGCGTCAGCAGCGACCTTCAGGTCACCAGAGACTTCACCAGGTTGCACCGAAAAGACGCCATCTTCGCTGAGGAACACACCACCCTCTTCTTGACCATCGAGGCTGACGCTTGGATCGTGGTGCTCAGCACCAAAGATCTCGGATTTCTCTCTCCACAGGTCCGTCTGGACAGTCATAACGTTGAAGGAACGGCTGCCTTCGACCTTGATGGCATCATCTTTCCCTGTGCGAAGTGCTGCGGCGAGCGCCTTGGCTTGATCATCTGTCAGGTTGGTCTTGTCGATTTGGAGATGAACACTCTCACGACGGTGTCCATTGCTCCATCCACCGCTGTAGTTCTTGTCCATGTGGACAAACAGGTCAACCTGACCATCACGAGGATCGTTGCGAAGCTCTTCTGTACTTTGGGGATTGTCCTGGACGAGTTTCTGGACGACTTCGCCCTGGACTTGATGGAATTCTCCAGAGTTGGGATCGCGAAAACTGATATTCAATTTGGACATGAATTGGCTCCTGTGGATCGAAAATCAAAGTATCAATGAGGTCATCATCAACAGACGATGCCTAGTATATGGGTATCCCACAGTGTGGGGGAAATACATATTGAGCACACCAATCAACGTGGTATGTTTATGATGTTGTAGCGCAAAAGGCATCTGCCGATGATACGCCTCAGTCCCCCCAAGTGCAACTCTTTTCTTGCTTTTCATCAAAAAGACCCGGGGCTTTTTTCGCCCGGACCAGTCCAGGTTTTCCCACACAAAGCAGTCCGACATACAAGCGCCCCACCCCAAAGAATCCCTCGCTGCCCTTTACGAACCCACAAAAGATCCATATCATCTGCGTACATCAGAATCAGCGTCTTTGGATGTAAACACCTTGTTATTGTCTACAAAAAAGGATCTTTTCATGCGTTGGATGGTATGTATTTTCTTGCTTGTATCAGGCATGTTCATCTCATGTACATGTCAGCCTCCGCCCCTAGGCCCAACAGTCCTCTGTCGCAACACGACAGCCTGCACACAATCAGGTCGATGCACCAACCAAGGAAACGAATGTATCGCGACCTCAGAAGCAGACTGTAAAAACGCAACAGACTGCAAAAACCACAACGACTGCACCCTGCAAGGGACACACTGTATCAACCCACAAGACACACAATACTGCCGCACCACGACAGGATGCCGCAATACGGGACGTTGTACCTCACAAGGCGGAGTATGTATCGCCGCAACAAACGAAGACTGCGGCCAATCCCTACTTTGTTCTCTAGATGGCCGCTGCAAAGCGCAAGGTGGACAATGTACACAAGGTGGCTCACCTTCGGATGAACCCTTCACGATCCCTGAATGCCCACAAGGCACATGTCAGACCGTTGACGCTGGCCCGACCGAACAAGAAGTATGCACAGGCGAAGCGTGTGACCAACCCTCCCCCACCAACTGCCGCAATGACGCAAACTGCAAAAGTCACGGGACTTGCACATACGACCCAAGCAAAAAATCCTGCGAGATCGGTACACACGAAGATTGCCGTCAGTCATCACTGTGCAAACAAGAAGGACGTTGTTACTCTTACAGACAACGCTCACGTGCCGCATGTGTCGTCCTCAACAACGCCGACTGTGCGCGCTCGACCCGCTGTAAAGAGCAAGGAAATTGCACGATCCAACAAACACGCAACAGAGAGAGCGTGTGCGCCCCCAACACTGAAGCACACTGCAAACAGTCAGATACATGCAAAACAGAAGGTCGCTGTGGACTGTACCGCAACCGCTACGCCGGCGAAAACATCTGCATCGCGAAAACAGATGAAGACTGCAAACACTCCGACGCCTGCAAAAATTATGGAGAGTGTGAAGTCGATACGACCACAGGTTCATGCAAAACCCCCTAGCAGCTTCGCAGCTTACGCACTCATGACCGAAGAGCTGTCGTCAACAGTTGCGATATCGCGAGGTTGACTCTCATCATGCCATTGTTCTTGCAACCACTTCATCGTCTCAGGGAATGAGTCGCCCTTACCACCGAGGATGTTCTCATCACCACTCGCCCACACTTGCGCCATCTTCTCCGCTCTCCCAAGCAGCTCATCAGCCCCTCTCAACACCAAATGCATGATCTGTTTAAAGATCCGATCTGTCACCTGACCTAGGCGGAAAAAGCGCTCGTTAAGCAACGCACGAGACTGAAACACAGGTCCACGGCTGCCGCCATTCCAGAACGCATCGAACAACAAAAACAACTCAAAGGGATACAAAAGCCACGGTCCCCATCCCCAACTGACTTCAGCGCGGCTCATCAACTCTTGAATGCGCTGGTTACCAAACGTCGGACTGTCCCCTCCAAGTGACATCATCACGACATCCTCAAGCTCTCTGACCGAGCGCTGCCTGGAGCGATGTGAACCATCGAGAAAGTCCATATCTCGCTCACCTCCCACCAAATTATCGGGAAACATCATGTACTGCGCGATCGCACACATGCTTGGATTGTTCGCCCACACAGCACCATCAACAAACCCAGAGCTAATGGGCATAAAGATCGGCAAAGACGCGCTCCTCATGTACACATCAACTGCCAACTCACTCAAATCCGGATCGTTCAGCGCGAAGTTGTGATACACCTTCGCGTCGGGCTTGCGGTAGCGCTCTTTGTACTCCGTCTTCAACCGAAATACAGGAACGAGCACCTTCTTTGTACAGTCTTTGAGCCGCTTGCCACGATAAGCCTCCTGCACAACTTCGCGCACTTTGTTGTGCAACATCCCCGAATGAATCCCTGTGACCAACCGACCGAGTGTACGAACGCGACCAAAAAAACTCGGACTGAACGCATCAAAGACACGATTACTATAGCGAATACACTCCTCAATCGCGACCAGACCAGCCTTGTCTCCGTACTTTTCTTTGCTCTCCTCCCACGGCCATAACGACAAAAATAACGCCGCAAACGAACCATCAGACGTCCCCGCAAAGATGTCTGTCTCGGCCAGAAAGCTCTCTCTTCTCTCAAGCTCCCGAAGCAATCGAAGATTTAATGGAGTGACAGGACCACCGTCAAAGGAAATAATACGTACTTTTCGTCCCATTTTTCACCTCTCGTGTTGGTATGAGGCCATTTCTTTTGCCATCCTACGACCTCAAAGTTGTTGTGTTGAATATTGCCTTTCACAACATACCAAAAAGAAAGGTCCCCCAAAAGACGCGAAGATCCGAAGGGATGCGATGCACTAATAGACTTCATCGTCCTCAGCGGTGTTTGCGTCCATCATCTTCGCATTGTCGATGGCTTCACGCGCCCAAGGTTCATCAACAGCCTCTAAGATACGGACCGCTGCGCGCCGAATCACAGGAAGCTCGCTCCAAACCGCTGTCTCTAGATAATGAAGTGCAGCCCCTTTGAGTCCCTTGTGTTCGAGGTGCGCGGCGACCTCTGGACAAACCATCAATGTGTGATCCAAAGAGGGTTCCGTGCCAAAGCCCTCAAGATCGAAGATGCGTAGTGTGCCAGGTGTCCCAGAAAGCTCGCACTTACTTTTGGCACGTCTCGCAAGATCTTTTCCCAAAAGTTGCAACGCATTTTGGTACGCGTTGTGTTTATCTTTTCCCTTCGCCACAGTCTCTCTCCTTTGTTTGGTGTTCTCCCAAAAGGTGGATGACCCACTTGTTTGTGGGATGCCACATGTGCAAGAATACAGCCTTCAGAGAGGAACGCAAGTCGAGTCCAGTGAGCACACCCCCAAAAGAAAAAGGTCCATGTTATGGAGACAACGCTCGATCTGGGGCAGCTTCGAGAGTGGCTGTACACACCAGACGAAGAACATTGGCGGCAACTATGTGACGCGATCGAGTCGTGGGAGTCTCCCGAAGAAGCGGGATTATCCTGGCAGTATATCGACGATCACTTACAACAGTGGCCCGATGTCTTCAGGCGCGCCCCAAGTCGCTGGCTGAAACGATTGATGGATGACCAACCACTCCCGACGGCGTGGTCCTTTGTACGCGCTCTCAAGATGAGCAAGCGCTGGATCTTACACGAGTTTGAGACGCTCCTCTCCCATCGAGAACTGGCGCACATGACAGTCCTACAATTTGATGGGCATGGACTCGGCGATCCCGGCCTACAAGCGCTCGCAAAGACAACCAATTTACCGAAACTTCAAACGCTGAGACTCAGACATAACGACATCCACGGACCAGGTCTTGTCGACTTCGCAGCCTCTAAGCACTTCCCCGATCTACGAGAGCTCTCCCTCAAAGGGAACGAGCTTGGTGACGAAGGCATCACCGAATTTGTGGAGAGTCCACATTTTCCAGCGCTCAGGACACTCGATCTGGGCATGAATATCCTGACCCCTTCGACGCTCTCAGCGCTCTTTGCCAGCGCACACCGTGACAGCTTGTGTGCGCTCGACCTCAGCCGAAATGGTCTCGAAGACCACGCACTCTGCGGACTCACGACATCACACAGGCTACCCAGCTTGACCCACCTGACGCTTAGTTACAACACCTTCTGTGAGACCGTCTTTGAAGATCTCGTCGAAAGTCAACAATTACAAACGCTCACACATCTAAAGGCTCACGGAAATCTGCTCAACACAAAGGCCACAAAAACGCTCGCAAACAGCGTCACAGCCAACAGACTGCAACACCTCCACCTCGGTCATAACCACATCGATGACGAAGGTGCCATCGCGCTCTTCACCTCCCCACACCTCACCTCACTCACTCATCTCGATCTATCCTACAATCCCCTCACCTCCGAAAGCATAAAGGTGCTTTTGCGTTCTCCTTTGCTCGCACAACTCGACGAGATCTTACTCGTCGCGCCCTCTATCGATGTAGACATCCTGGAGAGCTTACTCTCTCATCCTGCACTGCGCCCTCACGCGAGACAACGATTGTTCGAAGTCCAACCCGAACAACAACTCCAATCCTGGGCCAAAAAGCACAACATCACATTCACACGTCATACGAAAAAAGCAGAGCTCGCCAAACAACTCTGCGCATCCCACTGAATAACAAAGGAGACCCCATGAATAAAGATGCCAAACAATTCCTGTTCGACCTCCTCTCCACACCTTCTCCATCAGGCAACGAGTGGGCGATCCAAGAGCGCTGGATGGAATACGTCCAACCCTACGCAGACCAGCTCGATACAGATACCATCGGCAACGCGATCGCGACGCTCAATCCCGACGCCTCATTCAAAATCCTGCTCGCAGGACACTGTGATGAGATCGGCTTTATGATCAACCACATCGAAGACAATGGTTTCCTACGCTTTCAAAAAGTGGGCGGCATCAGCCACAAGATCGCTCCAGGTATGAAGGTACGTATCCTCGGATACAAACAACAAATCGTTGGTGTCGTCGGTGCCAACGCCGAACATCACGGTGGACTCAAAGATGGGTTTAGCTTTGAAGACCTCTATATCGACTGTGGCGCCAAGGACAAAAAGGAGATCGCCGCATACGTCCAGATCGGCGACCTCGCCGTCTACGAGAGAGAAACGGAAGAACTACTCAACGACCGCATCAGTGGACGTGGACTCGACAACCGTACAGGCGCATTCATCGTCGCAGAAGTCCTCAGACGCCTCGCGACCTCTCGCAAAAAAACCAAAGTCGGCGTGTACTCCGTCAGCACCATCAGCGAAGAGATCGGCTTACACGGCGCGTACTTCGCAGGAGCAGGCATTCAACCTGACGCTGCGATCGCGTGTGACGTGACCTTTGCGACCGACTATCCCGGCGTCAACAAGAGTAAGTATGGTGATGTGAAAGTGGGTGGAGGTCCTGTACTCGCGAAAGGCTCACCGATTCACCCCGTGCTCAATACGCTGCTCGAAAAGGCGGCCAAGCGCAAAAAATACGCGCTCCAATACGAATTAACCCCTGCAGGGACAGGAACAGATGCCGATCGCATCCGCTTCACTGGAAAAGGTGTCCCTGTCGCCCTCGTCTCCCTTCCTCTGCGATACATGCACTCCCCTGTCGAGGTCGTCAGTTTGCAGGACATCGAACAAGAGATCGAATTGCTCGTCGAGTTGATCCAACAGCTCGATGGAAAAGAAGATCTTCGCCCCGTCCTCCCTCCCGCAAACAAAGCGAATAAACGCGCGAACAAATCGAATAAACGCGCGAACAAATCGTCCAAGTCCAAAAAACGCACAACCTCAAAATAACGAGACAATACAAAAACATGACTTGAATCATTTGGCGCGGCCCCATACACTTTACAATATACACAGGAGGATGAATTGACATCCTCCCGAACGTGTTGAAATGGTTTCTCTAGCATCCAAGGGAGTCCCCATGTCCCATCATAAGCTCACAGCCATCCTCGCCGGGGTATGTATGTTCCTCTTCGGGGCCGGCCTTATGTCCTCCTTTGCACCAACATCGTGGGAGATGTCACGTGCCGAAGCGGCGTCACGCAAAAAGCAGATTAAGCGCGTGAAGAGCGAGCTCAGAGCTGTCAACAGTATGCTCAAGCGTTCATCCGCAAAGGCTGTGCCAGAGATCTACAAGCAATTACTCCGCAAAAAACGCCGTTTAAAAGCCAAACTCGCAAAACTCCTCAACGCCAAATACAAACCTGGAAAACGACAAAAAGTCCCTCCTCGTCGTCGCCTCACAAGACATCAGCTGATGATGATGTGGTCTATGCCCGGTATGCGCGGGAGCGCTCGTCCCCAACAAATGCCCAACAACCCCACGCAGCCCCACAAGCATAAGAAGGGTACCAAGATCAACAACATGAACAATGACGCGATGGTCCAAGAGCAACAGCGACTCAAACGCGAAAAACAAAAGGAAGCCAAACTCGCAGCCAAGCGTTCAGCCCGTGAAAAAATCCGACTCAGAGCGTGTGCTTTCTACAGCAAAGGACAACTTCACAAGGCCAAACGTCTCTTCATTCAAATCGGCGAGACCAACACAGCTCTTCAAGTGACTCGATTTACCGCGTCGTTCAGGACAGGACAACGCGCACATAACCAGATCAACCCCTCTGTCGCGATCCCCTCCCTCGAACAAGCGCTTGGATTTGATCAAAGAATCAACAAGACAGGCAGCGTCTTCACCAAAAAGATCCGCCGCATGCTCGCAAACATGTACGTCTCACGTGCGGTCTATGCCTCCGGCCAAAGACGCTACAACTCTGCGTTTATCTACCTGCGCTCCGCACAAAAACACGACCCCAAACACCACCTGCTGAGACGCCACATGAAGCGCATCCGGAATATCGCCAAAAGGTATCTCCAAAACGCCAAGATCAACCAAAAAACCCAACCCCGTCTCGCTAGAACCTACCTCCGCAAAGCGATCGCCCTCACCTTTAAACACGACCCCATCCACATCGAAGCCCAAAAACGACTCGCGACCCTCTCACCGTAACCCCCAACATCACTCCCAAGGAACAGAGATGACACGGTGATAAGCCAAAAATGAACGCTCTGTTTTGGCCCGTGGCGTGCGCTCCTCTTGCTTGCTCCTTCGACTGTCTCCGTGGATCACAATCCGCCGCACCTCCTTCTGCTCCTCTCTCTGTATTTTATTGCGAGTTGTTTTTTGCGGGATTTGAGACATCGTTATTTTTGGGATTTGTTCTTCTTCGGTGGAGGTGTTTGTCTCTGCTAGGGCGCTCTCTGAAGGTGAGGCTTCGCCCAAAATAGCATCCCAACGATCGAGCAGCTCATTGGGGACAGGAAAAAATCGACTGTGTTTATGAGTGAACAAACTTGGGTAACAAAAGTGCCATCGATTGGTTTGTTCACGAAAGATAACGGCAGCATGATCACGTACACTCTGGTACGCCTCGACAAACAAACTCCAAGCCCGCCTCTCCATCTCCCTCGGGAACTCACTCGCTGGCACATTCACCTGACTCGCCCACTGTACGATCCGCTCCCCCAACGCCTCACACTCCTCAACATCTCGCTCCAACAATAACCCTGTTGGTCCAATCCGCTCCCAATGTTCAGGTTCCTGAAGAAAAGACGCGAGCTCGATCAGTTCCTGGCCTAATGCGACGTTCTGCCGGGCTTTTCCAATCTTATGTAGACGCTGCTCAATGGCGCGTTCACCAAAAAAGATCGCTTTACACTGGGCGACATAACGCCTTCTGATCTCCTTCGCACGTTGGAGATCTTCGACTTTACATTCGATCTGTTCGGGAGTATGGGTGAGGGCAGCCCCCACAACTGCGAGGGCTGATTGACGTAAGAAGTCGATGGATTCGAGGGGAGGATTGCGATAATACTCCATAAAGAGAGGACGATCTTGTGTTGCAAAAAACGCGATCCACAAGCCCCTTCTCGTGGACTCTTCGGGATTGTATCGGAGTCGCGCCCGTTTGCTCTTGGGCAGCTGCTTGAGTCTGGGCAACAACGCGATGTAAGCGGCTTTGGCTTCTTCTTCGGTGTACTGCAAAAAAGGAATATTTGTGTGTGTGGCGCTCATTGTGCTCTCCTTCTATCGTCTCTGTGAATCGGTCGCCCCACACAAGAGCAAGGATCAAACACACTTCTGCAAAAAACAATATCGCCATATAAAACAAAGATATTGAAGAATACAAGGACAACACAGCACCATACAGGTGTCCAAGATGTGAACACTTCACTGTCTACTTGACCACCTCTTGGACACCCCCACGTAAGGCCGTCACTCTGAAAAGAAAATGAATGGACTGTCATCGATCGCAGGAGGTCTGGGGTATGGTATGTATGTGTCCGGAGTGTGAGGCTTTACACCTCGATACACAAAAGGAATGTGACCCATTTGTTGCTGAGTTGTGAGTGGAAACGTGGAACGGAATCCCCAATTTGACGCGCTCTTTGAAGAACACTACCACGCGGTGTACTGTACGATTTACAAGGTTGTTGGCAACAAAGAAGAAGCTGAAGACCTCGCCCAAGAGGCCTTCATCAGGTTGTATCGCCACTTTGAAAAGGTCGATCTTCCTCGTGTCCATCAGTGGCTCCATCGCGTCTCGATCAATTTGGGATTAAACGCGATCCGGGGTCGAAAGCGTTGGAGACAATGGCAACAAAAAGCGACCCTTGAGAGCCAGATCCATGTAGAGAGCAAACCACCAAAAGTGCTCTCCAACACCCTGGTCCGCAAGACGCTCGCCTCGCTCTCCGAACGCCAAGCACAGATGTTGATGCTCTACGCCGCAGGCTTCAGTTACGAAGAGCTCGCGGACGCCGTCGACGTCAAAAAATCGTCTGTCAGCCAATTGCTCATGAGAGCGAGGCGAGCATTCGAAGAAACCTACAAAGAACTTGAAGGTGACACGACCTGAAGCCACAGGTCTCCATGATATAAGGGAAAGACATGTCCATGGAAACTTCAGTCTTACATGCATACCTTGACGGCGCCCTCGCGTCCCAAGAGCACGAAGAGATTCAACAAGCCATTCAACGAGACGAAGCGCTCCGTCAACAACGTGATGAGGTCGAAGCACAACGCGATTTCGTAGAAGATCGCCTCGCGCTGCTCACACAAGAAGACATCCCCCTCCCCTCCACACAGCGACAACTCACGCGCCTCTACGACGCACTCGCAGCAGAAGAGCGCACACCGACAAAGCCTACAGCATCGACCACACAGACCTTTCAGAGTTGGGGAGGTTGGGGGCTCGCAGCGATGATGGGTGTGTTGCTGATGTTCTCCATCGGCCCCAAGTGGTTGACCTTCGATCGTCACCCCAACAAGATCGCAAAGAGTGGGTTGAAGCCAGAGGTCGTCTCCTTTCGTATGTACTACAACCGCCCAGGAGATGAACCCTCACAGAACAAAACACGCAATGTCCGCGAGGTCAAAGCCGACGTTTCCTTACACGAAGGCGATCTCGTGCAATTCCGTTACAAGCTCTCACAGCCAGCCTATGGTATGATTGTCAGCATCAACCAACGAGGTGAGGCGTTCTCTTTTGTGCCCTTCCAAGGTAAGAAGAGTGTATATCTGGACAAGACAGAAGGCTATCTCCCAGGCAACTCTTCGTTGGAGTTGGACGATTATGTAGGTGCGGAGCGATTCTTTATGGTGCTCTCAAGCAAACCATTTACGTATCGCACCCTCGCCCAACAGATCAAACGTTGTTGGCGACAGGCAGGACGAGATGTACGACAGTGTCAAACACTCTCTCGCCGCTGGTCCTTTGAGACATTGTTGATCAAGAAGACCAAAAAGACTCAGCCATAAAGGGACGAAAGTCGATGTTGCGCTCTCTCTTTTCCACACACATCCCAACACATGGATGGCTCATTCTGCTCTGTGGATGGTTCTGCCTGCTCAGCCCGGCGACCGCCAGCGCCAAGGACGTCCGCCTCGCGCTGCTCGTCGGCAATGAGTACGGCTGGAAGAAAGATCCCAAGCTCCAATACGCCCTCAAAGGGGATCTTCGCCCTATGGCCTCTACCCTTCGACGTATTGGATTCCAAACCAAACTTCTAGAGAACCCTTCCCCTCAAAAAATGCGTCAGATGTTCGCGTGGCTCCGCCGTCGCTTAAAGCGCACACCACAAGTCACAACATTTGTCTTTTACTACACAGGACACGCGGACAAGACCTTCCTTCACCAGGGACCCAAAACCAAACGCCCGGTCAGCTATCGCGAGCTCGTCACCCTGTTTAAGTCTCTCCAGGTAAGACGTCGTTTTGTGTTCCTCGATTCGTGTTTCAGTGGAGAGCTGATCCGCAAATTTGGCAGCCTCTCACGTTACAAAGAGCTCGTGCCCAAAGGCGCACGTGCCCGCCGGATGATCGACCTGAGTCGTAGCATCAACAACCAGGGGAACGGTCAGAGCCTCCAAATCATCAGCTCTGGCGTCGCCCTCTCCTGGGAATCCAAACGCTACAAGGCCTCGATCTTCACACACCACCTACTCAAGGGACTCAAAGGCCGCGCTGATAGAGATATCGATGGAAAGATCTCCGTCAGTGAACTCTTCGACTATGTCAGCCAAGAGATGAAGCGGGACATCCATCAAACCCCCCAACTTTTTGGCGTCGTAAGAAGAAGCGAGTCTTATGCGCTGGCTCCTGCGTACAGCAGCCGCCTGTGGATCGGTCCACAAGTCCTCGGAGACTTGCGCGTCTCCGTCGCCAACTTCTCCTGGCGCTGGAAAAAACGTCAACGACATGCCCTTCGCCTCGCCCTGATCCATGGCAGTGGGACCGTCGAGTTGGTCAAAGGTAAACGCTGCATGCAGCAGCGCCTCGCCCTACCCAAAGGCGGAGAAATCCGCCTCAGCAATGAGTGGTCTAAGATCCCTTGTCGCAAAGCAGCCTTCCGAAGTAAAGGACAGATCCAACTCGACTCCATTCTGCCTCCTCCTCCCCCCCTGACAAAGTGGTCGATGGACGTACAGGCAGGCGCGCAATTCATGAACATCGCCCAGCGCGACCTGCTCTTTACAGGCGGACAAATCGGCGTAACCTATGACTGGTTGCGCCTTCAATTCGGCACCTATGGGACTTCGACCCCTACAGCCAACCTCAAAGACGAGCACCAACACATCCTGATTGACATACAGCTTGCGGCTGGATGGCATCCACAGTGGGATGCTTTCGCTCTCTTTTTAGGCGCAAGCGCCAGCCTCGGCTTCTGGATGCAAAACGTAAACATCCCTGAATCCATGGGAACAGGAACAACTTTTAGAGCAGCATTCGTCGTACGTCCGACGTGGTGGCTCGCGCGTCACTGGGGTCTCACCCTTCACCTCGATGCAGGCGTCACGTTTGGGCGATTTCGCTCCAACGAGATCTCCGTCTCTCCTGCTGGGAGCGCGCTGTTCGGTCTTCAGTATCGCTTTTAAGTCGGAGGCCCTTTTCACGACATGGTGTCTTTGTGTTATCCTTTGTGTGGAGTTGGAATATGCAGGGCTCAACCCTCTTCTTGATAGAGCCCTATAGGAAAGAATATGCGTATTTGTGTATTTGTCTTTTGGTTGTGTTTGGTGGGCCTGATGCCGACAAAGATATGGGCCCAGCCGGCTTCATGGCATTGTGAGACCCCCAACCTGCTCCTGGTCGTCGATACATCCGGGAGTATGGGACAAGGCAACTATCTCGACGCCCTCAAAAAAGCGGTCGATCAGGTTGTACAAAACTTCAAGCACAAATTGCGCTTTGGTCTCGTCCACTTCGCCAACGACAAAGTGACACTTGATGTCCCCATCGGTCCTGCCGATCCAAAAGACATCGACACACACATTCAAAAGCTTCAACGCGCACTCGCAGCATTCCGCGCCAGAGGGAACACCCCCATGAACGCCGCGATGAAGTTTGTCCGCCAACAATACCAGACCCAAACCATCCCCACAGACGAATTTCACAAGTACACCGACCCCAACGCAAAACGCGTCCACTACGTCCTGCTCTTCACAGATGGCCAACCCACAGACGGCGATCCAACACCGAGCATCAACAGTCTCCGCACACTCAAGGTCGACAGTAAACAGTACGACATCAAAACGTATGTCGTCGGGCTCGCAGGTGGGATCGAGAAGTTCCAACTCAACACATTTGCACAAACAGGCGGGACCAGCCGCTTTTACCACGCACAAACAACGCAAGATCTTGGACCTGTCTTCCAACGCATCTCACAAGACGCAGCCAACCACAAAGAGGTCTGTAACAACATCGATGATAACTGCGACGGCAGCGTCGATGAATACATCCAAAGAGAGTGTCAAAGTTCCTGTGGACCTGGTCTTCAGGTTTGTGTAAACGGTGTGTGGAATGAGTGCATCCCTCCAGGCAGTCACCTCGAAGCGTGTGATGGACATGACAACGACTGTGACGGACAAATCGATGAATCACTGACACGTGACTGTTCCAACAAATGTGGCAAAGGCAAACAGCAATGTGTACAAGGCGATTGGAGTACGTGTTCAGCGCCGACACCGAGCAAAGAGATCTGTGATGGGATCGATAATGACTGCGACGGCAAAATCGATGAACAAGAGACCGCTTGCCCCAAAGGTCGATGTGTAAAGAAAGAGCAAGGATATGTATGTGATATGCCTTGTGTAGGTGGTGAGTGTATCTCTGGATTCATTTGTGACAGTAAGACAAACCAGTGTGTTGAGCTACCTTGTCTCAGGAAAACATGCCAACCAGGCCAAATCTGCGTCAACAAAAACACAAAAGCCGAGTGCATCGATCCTTGTAAAGGTGTCACGTGTGGACCGGGTTTGACCTGTGGGCGAGAAGGCACATGTATCAATTGTTACGACAACGCCTGCCCTCCGCAGATGTTGTGTAAAGATGGTGCGTGTGTCGTCGATCGTTGCGCCAACGTCAAATGTGCAGAAGGACAGGCATGTAGTGATGGTGTCTGCCTTGATACATGTGCAGACAAAAAGTGCCCCACAGGATTCCGTTGCCAAACACTCGATGGACGTTACCCCAAAAGCACTTGTTTTCCCGACGCATGTGCCAATGTACAATGTGCTCCCCATCAGGTCTGTTCGAGAGGACAATGTATCCTCAACCGCTGCATCGAAACGATCGTGGATAAGTGCCAAAAAGGCCAATCATGTGACCCCGAGACAGGGTTGTGCAAAGACGATCCCTGTACGTACACTCATTGCCCCGAAGGGACGTATTGTACAAAGGGCGAGTGTCTCAATGAGAACACACCCAACCCCAAAGAATACTGCGACAACCCTCCCCCCGGTCAATGTTGTGTGGACGCACATTGTGGTTCCAACACGTCTTGCGTCAATGGCTACTGTGTCAACACAACCAACCCAAATGGCAACGGTGGCCCACGCGGCAGCGCAGGCTGTGCTTGTCAAAACACACCCGGTGAACAACCTCTGTTCTCTTGGTTATTGATCCTCTTTGTGCTTGGTTTCCATCGTTATAAGAGACGCGACAAACAAGGCCAACAGGGAGGGCGTTAATGTCACTGCCTCCCTCTACCTCACCAAGCCCATTTCTCAAATTCACGTTGTTTTTGGTGGGTGGTAGTGTTGTCATGTGGATGTGGTTGTTGAGTTGTCACCTTCGGGGATTTGACTGCGTAGAAGACGACGACTGCACATCCAGTTTGCAGACTTGTGTACAGGGCTGGTGTGAGTCGAGAGAGGTCCCTTCTGAGGGTGAACCGATCATCGCAGAGCTTCCCAAAGATTACGAGTGTCCTTCGGACTCACAGGCAACGCTGAGCCAGCCCACCCTCCTCTACAAGGCCGATACACACATCGATAATCTTCACAGCGATGGGACCTACTTGTACTGGATTGACCAGGATAAAAATGACATCTATGTCAAAGAAATTGGCAGCGAGGCGGATGCGCAACTGTGGTATGACGGTCCCGATACTCTTCGGAACGTGAGACCTTACCAACAATACCTCTACGTCGGTCTCAGCTCCAAAAACATCGAACAACCAAATGGGAAGATCTTCCGACTCCTCAAGCCACCGAATAAACCGACCAACGCCTATGATATCGTCAAAAACATCGAGAGTCCTGGCGACATTCAGATCAACACGACACATGTGTATTGGACAGCGCTCACGGATCAATCGAGTGTTCCAGCGATTACACTGATGCGAGTCAACAAGGCACCAGGTTCACAAAAGGAGAAACTCTTTACGGGAAGACTCAGCGCGTTCGCCCTCGGCAACCAATATGTGTACTGGCTCACAGGAGACTTTGCTGGTGAGATCGGCAAAATGAACCTGTCAGACCCACAACGTATGACCCCTGAGACTGTCACAGACAAGATCGCCGAAGGTGTCGATATTACGATCAACGATCGAGATATTTACTACACGGATGCAGATGGGTTGTTTAAAATCCCAAAGGAAGGTGGCCGTATTCAACGCATCGACCGCAGCGGCAGCCAACTCTCTCTTGATCTGTACTATTTGTATTTTGTGCGCAGTGAGAAACTCGTCCAAGCCTCTCTTTACTGCCCTGATTCACTCGACCGTATCGTCAAAAGTGCATTCCCTGGACAGGTCCAACACCTCGCACAAGACCAACAACACGTCTATATTCATGTCCGCGATAACAACGAAACCTCCTTCATCTATCAACTCAAAAAACTCTATAACCCATAGCCAACGCAAAGCGTTGGATCTTCCTTTCACCAACGCAAAGCGTTGGATCTTCCTTGAAAACCTATCGGTTTTCTTGGATAGAATGGCTGATGACAGCCATTCTGGACGGA
>PCBK01000152.1 GCA_002731275.1 Deltaproteobacteria bacterium
CTCCTTTATTCCGAAAGGATTTTTTTTTACAAGGTCTATGGTACCATCTTTTCTCAGTTTTTTCCCTTTACATAAAAAACGGTAGAGTCAGGAAAAAAGGTATCATCGCCGAGTTCTTGTCTTGCGATAGTTTGACTGTTTGTGAAAAAGTGGATATGAATCTCTTCAAGAATTGCATGGATGTTAATTTTTTCCATAGGTTACAATCTTCCCGTTTCTCTCTATGAGAAACTCTCCGTTTTTTCTTCTATAAAGGAAACCAATGATGATTGATGTCAAGCACGTTATACTCCTCATTTCGGTCAGACCACCTTCAGTAACTGGTTTTTGAAAGGATGTTGATGACGTCAAGTTCGTGAATATACCTTCTCCTTTTGAGCATTCTACATGTAGAAAGTCATCCCGATAAATGGGGCATATATATTTGAGAGTGTTGCTTCTTGAATTTGGACATTGAGTGGTACTGGGAGTACTGGTCTATCGATGTTTTCCAATCTTGATAGGTAGTTTTCAAACCAGAACATAAACCTTTCTTCCGAGGTTCGTAAATATTTGTTGTCTGCAAACACTATATGACCGTAGATTTCAATGCTCAGAGGAGTATTTGTCACCTGATCGAATCCAAATGGAACACATGTATGTAGTATTCCGTATTTGGCGAGTGGGATTTCTTCAGGTTCGAGTTTATCCGGATCAAAGTCTATATGCCAGTACTTTTCTCCTTCAAATTGGCCTATTTGTTCTCTTAAAAAAGAAGGTGTTTTGAGCAATAGATCGCTAGAGTTTTCGGCCTTGAATGTTAGTCCCTTTAATTTTGGAATAGGCCATGCATGAACACTTTGACACTTCTCCATGATGATTGCGCTTTCCTGCGTTTGTGTATATGAACTTGGAGTTTCTCCCATCGATTCGCAGTACGCATTCCAAATCTCTTCCGATGTGTACTTTTTGCCTGTCAATTCTTGCATTTCCCTTGATAAGGCCGGAGGCTTATCAAGGGAAAGCTTCTGTGGGGGGAATTTGTCAATTTTGGGCGAAAAATATAACCGTTCGTTTTTTTTCATGCTTGGGTATCTCTCCTATTGTTGTGTTTTAAAGATACATGTCAATTTCATCCTGGTGTTCATAATGGAACTCCATGAAATCAACGCCTGAAATGGAGATCTTTCCAGAACGAGCAGAAAATGACCACCCTCCATCGTAGATACAGACTCCTGAGGTTTCCCATGATGATGCGAGTATGCTGGCTATGCAAAGTGATGAAAATAAGGCTTCATATGGGCTCTTTACGGTGAGCTTTGTTGAAAAGTAGGCTTCATAGTAACTTGGTTCGTTTGCTTTTTTTAGTGTCTGATGGGTTAATTTTGTACCAAGTAGCTTGCTTATTTTTTGCAAGAGGTTATTGGCAGATTTTTCTTTTTTTGCTTTCAGAAAGACAGTCCAACTTAAAATGTCATTTTTGCCTTGAGGTTTTACCACCGTTAGGACTTCGGAATTGTAAGTGTCCGGGGCCTGGTTTGTCCAGTACAAATAACCAGTGGTTGTAAATATTCCGAGGTCTTCGTTTTGCATGGATAGAGCGTTTTCAATGGCGTCTTGTAAATCGAGGACGTCTGAAAGTTGCGTCCAAGATTTGTCTGTCGTCTCTTTTTTGCAAATAGTAAATTTTATACCTGTTTTACTTGCTAGGCTTATATCGTTTGTTAATTTTTTTTTCATTCTCTTCTCGTCCTATGGATCAATGTGATAAATAGCCGTCAGGAGTAGCATTTATATATGGTTTTACTCCTGCTCCTTTTGAGTCCCGAAAGAAGTGTCCTTCTGAGCAAATTGTCCAACACCCATAATTACGGTCTTTTTTCTAGGAGGTTGTTTTTTGCCAAAATGTTTCTCATGTGCTGTTTTCCCTTCTCTGTCCAGTAGTCAAGAATGTTTGGTTGTTCTGAGTTGTACATGAGTAGGAGTGTAAGTTCAAAGTCATCTTCGGTTCTCTTGTAGAAAAGCAACAACCATTGGTCTTTGTTTTCCTGAATATACAACTTGACTGCAGAGTTTCCAGACTGAAGTTCACTTGACTCACATCCTAGCAAGGGGAGGTTTTGCAAAAGTTCATTCTCATCGGAAATGGGTATATTCTCTGCTGTAAATTTCGAATAGGATTCTTTGTTTACAAAATTTGTAAGTTGGGTGAAGCCCAGGTGATTCGAAATTGTGATGAAAATAGAGGACATGATCTCCATTTTGTCTATTTCTGACAATTGCTCCAGTCGTGGAGGAAGTTTTCCTCGTAATCCTTGACTAGAGTTCAAATTTCTCGATGAGAGGTATTCAGGAACAGGTTTTCTTTTTTGGAGGATGCTAGCTCGATAGGACAGGGCGTCGTTTTCTATGAACATGAAAGCATGAAGAAAGTGGTAGCAGAAACTTTCAAGGCTTCGTGTGTCTGAGCAATATAGTCCCGGATACTTTAGCAGATGTGAAAACTCTTCAAGAAGATGGTTTTTTATGTTCCTGTTGTTCATCAATACTCTTCTTCCTTTCTATGTTGACATTTGATAGATGTTGATGGCCAAATCACTACTTATGAGGCAATGCTCTCGAGTGAACGAGATAGGTCTCCATTCTCTTGCCGAACCGTCATCTTCATCAATATAAACGATAACAGCGTCATCGTGTCTTTGTGGAATAGCATGGATGATATCAAGTTGAAGCTGACCTCCCGCTAAAAGGCAAATCACATCCCTTACGGAAGGCACGCCATCTGGCTCTTCAGCGACAATATTTTTTGAAATATCGTTGGATAAAGTGGAGACATCAAGGGATCGAGGAGACGAGTATCGACTTGACAGCAACCAAATGAAGAATAACTCGTCGGAAGACGCTGATTTCAGGGTGTGTAACTCCTCAAAGGGGTATCTCATTTGGGTCCATAACTCCGCGAAGTCTAGAAACGGCCATACAGGGAGAAGAGCTCTACAAAGGCGAAGGTATCGACTCGTGTCGACATCCTCGATGATGGGAATGAGCAATACAAATTCCCCCGAGCGTCTCAGCACGTGTGGGAATTTTTTGTCCCCGTGGAAGTTCAGATGCATTTGAACTTCACCATCCTCACTTGTGAACAGGTTATCTGCAAAGCCCTGAAAAACCAATGTATCGTTATGAAAAAGGGTCAATGTTTGGTTATACCCATCACCCTCAAAGGAAAATTTCAAGTGCCGCATCATCGAGATTTTTGCTCCTAATGGTTCGAGACATTTATTTTTCGATCCTTTTCTGCGCTTTTTGTCTTGCAAAACTCTTAACTTATTTTGCAACAAGCAACTTCATACTTGGTTGGAATATTCCAGATGAGATTCTATATGTCAAGCAGAAAATTGTGAAGCACCCGGATTTTACATTACCCTATCACTATAATAATCACTTTCACGAGATACGTGTAAGGGAAAGTTGCTTTTTCGTTTGTATTCCCTGTGAGGTGATGGAGTCTGCGCTCGTTCATGTCTAGATCGACTTGATGATGGAGTCGGCACCAAAGATATCTGTGAAGAGTCTTTTTTGTCCGATGAATGCGATACATTCTTTTGCTGAAGAACAAAACATGCGGTGTTGTTGCATGTTTTTGATGAGCGTATCTTCTTGTATTTGGTATGCCTGTTCGAAGGCTCTTATCATATTCTCTCCAAAGCTCCTGATGTATGTGACTTCTTGGCTGGTCAAAACACCACTTTCTTGTTGCATTTGGAGGTTGTCTTCTTCGTTGTATGGCCAGTCTTGGATCGCCCACTCAATACGAGTGTAGTAACGTTTGAATTGTGAGGCGATGTCTTCAGTGGCATAAGGGAGCCATCCAAAGTGCGATACGATATAGGCGAAGTGGGAGAATAGAATGTGTCTACCATAGGCTACACCAAGTGAGCGGGCTTCCTCAAAGGAGGGGAGGGATTGCAACATGGTATGTAGGCGATGTTCTCTTGAAAGTACGGTCATGAGGACATATGTTTGGGCCTTGTGTGGGATTGTGAGTAGGAGTCGATGGAGGAGCGGCAAGTGCTTCTTCGTTTGTTCATCACCGTAACAGGTTGTGGATGTAATGGTTTTGATGGTTCTGGCTGTTTGTGGAATGTTGATGGTGTTGCGATGACGTGCGAGAAGCTCCTCATAGATGTGCAGTTGCTCTTCTTCAAAGAGCCATTCGTCTTGAGAAAGAAGCATCATCATTTCGAGTATCGCGAGACTTTTGGGGTGAGATGAGTGTGCAATTAATTCTTGCATAGTGGTTTGTTCATCGATGTATACGCTGACTGTGTCACTTGGGCATCTGAGGGCTGCTTCCCATGTGCTGATAGTGTCTGTGTAACAAAGTGTGAAATGTACGTGCTCTAGCATTTTGAAGGTCCTTATATATCGTTTTAGGCGACTGCAAGGAAAAAATCGCACGAGGGAGGGGAGGAGATGGAGCCTCAAGCAAGGCATGAGGAGAAGGCATGGCCACTGCCATGTCGACGACGAATCACGATGCTTGCGGTTTCAACTGCAACCTCCACGTGCGTTTCTTTTTCCTCAACTCTTTTTTTCTTGCAGTCGCCTTAGTTTGGAAGTTTTGCTTGCTGTGTTATTTGATAGAATGTACCGTGCTTGTGCAGGTGTCCATCAGAATCACTTACGATGAACTGAACTTGTTCGATTTTTCCAGCCTCTTCGAGTATCGGAAGCAACTCAGCGAGTGCTTTTTCAAGCGCTTCACCTTGCCTTCCAAGGGCTTTTTCGATCATTTTGACGCCTGTTCTCCGCAGTGAACCAAAGTACCAAACAAGTCTCCACAAGCTGAACAATTCTGGAGCTTGCAGATGATCTGATACATCGACTTTTACTTTTGTTGTCGAATGAATAAACAGGATACCTGCACCATGAACTTGATATCTCCATTCTTCACTTTTTAGTGTCAAGTTTCCTTGCCTGGGAAATTTCCCTGACAACACATGCGGTGGGAGATTGTGAAGCGTTGACAGCGTTGTGACCAATTCTTGTTGTAAGGAAACGAAGTGTCTGATCTCTGCAAATAACCTATCTCGTGCGTACAGCTGTTTTTTTGGGGTTTGTAGCTCTGTCATGTTTGTCCCGTTGTTTGTTCAAGACATTTCATCTTCGTCCCAAGTCTCCAATTCAATATCTCCGTAGGAGTGACTATATGGGAGTCGCATGTTGTTCTTGAACAAGCTCTAAAAATCGTCACCGTTATCGAAAAAGATGGGAAGATATTCTTCTCCAAGATACCCTATCTTTCAGACAAAGGAAACCACTTTCTTCGGGGCTTTGGAGTTCATGTGTGGAGCTTGTTGTCTTATCGAGGAGCAGGCGTGAAATTTCTTGGGGGAGTATCTGGAGTCGTTGGGGGTTTTGTGGACTCAACTTTTACGGGAGGTCTCTGAAGTTTTGGCTGGCGAGAGCGTTTTACGGGTTTTTTGCGCTGACATTTGGGGTGGTTTGGTCCCAGTTTTTTGCGGTCACGATCGGCGAGCCCTACAAGAGTTGCTGTCCCGTTCTTTTCGACCTTTAAGATGCCGTAGACACCATTCTGGTAACACTTTCTCATCCCCTCCTGAAAGAAGAAGGCATCCACACCGATAGAGAGCTTACCTTTGAGCTGCTTGTACCTGAGATAACGTTCTCGGACAGAGAGTCGCTTGCCATTGTCAAAGCGCATAAACCGGGCGACATGGTTATTGGCAACCCTTACAACGAGCTTTCCAGAAGGAGGTATTCTTTTGGAGCGAACACGATTCGCTTGACTGGAGACCTGATCACGAAGGACCATATAGTCCCCCTGAATAAGTGAGCGAGGATCGCGAGGTAACAAGCTGACATACATCTCTTTGCCACTTCGGATGGAACGCTCTCTCATGTAGATCACTCCATTGGCAAAGATCAGGACGAGGAGCAGTGAACTCCATAAAATGATATTACGCATGCTGCACCTCCTCTTTCTTCTCTAGCTGACGCAGAGCAATGCGCAGCGCAATCAATAATAGACCAGGAAGTAACAAGGTCATCGACTTGGCGAACAGGCTCATCTTTAGGCTGTAGTAGTAGTTGACCACGAAGATCAACAAGAAGCTCATCGCCTGGAATTTCAGACGCACATTTTTCAGGAAAAATCCCAGAGTCAAGACAAAACATGCGCCCACAAATCCTGGCTCTCGGTAGGAAGCCAAACAGAACAATAGTATTCCTGCTACGATCAGCTTCTCTTCAAGAGACCACTGTGTTGCGTCACTCTTGTACTGTTTGCGAATGTGTAGACACAACATCACCCACAACGCGGACAGGATGAGCGTCATCATCCAAGGCGCAATATACAGGTGTTGAAGGATATCTGGACGTGTTCGAAAACTTCGAGAGAAGAGCTCGTGTTGCAGAAATGTATCGAACAACATGATAAAGAAAAACCCAGAGGACAAACCAAATCCAATCGGTAATCGGTTCTTCTTGACAAAACGCCCGAAGAGCGATGCTTCCCAAAGCTCATGCCAGGGAAACAACGCAGGGATCCACACCATCGTAAGCAACAAAAACATCGCAGGTAACATCAAAAAGGTCAGGTGTGCGTTGTTGTTCATACACACGGCATAGGCTAGACACGCCGCTGCAGTCGTCCCAAGACCACGATAAAATCGATCGTTGTAAATGAAAATAAACGCGATCTGCAGTGCAAAGGCAAGCACAAAGACAATATTCATCATAGGGCGAAAAGAGCGCGTATTGGAAAACCACGCGACACCAATGACAAAGGAAATTTGCCCCAGCAAGAGCGATACGAGACAAAGCTGTGTGACGAAGTCTCCTTTGGCCCCACGTCGAACGGTAACAGCAACGACAAGCAGCAAACCTCCAACCATGATCAGTGCAGATGGAGACTTAAACATCCCAGAGATCAAAAAGAAGAACAGGAAAAAGAAAGAGGCAAACCAGGCACTCGCTCCTACCAAGAAGCGAATGTATATAGGCGCATCTTCGGTCTCATTGACTTTGATATCATCCATCATCGAGGCGACAGCTTGGTCCTCATCTACTTCTTCAACAGCGTTCTCGATGAGTTTGCGCTGCTCATCTTCAGAGAGGAGTCCTTCTTCTGCGAGTGTGGCGAACAACGTGTGACGATGCATTGTTTTAGGTTGATTCATGACCGACTGATCCTCCGCAGAATGTGGGCACCCACAATCGATTCTAAGAGCACGACTGTACCTAACTGAAAGAATATCAACGCAAAGTCTCTCCGAAAGACATTTTTTCCTGAGGCGTTGAACACAAATGTTACAGAGACCGCGATGATACCGATCAAAAACATGGTCAATACGCTCATGTCACGGGTTTGCTTCCTCATAAAGTAGTAAAATCCACCAGCAGAACCCAACACGAACACGATCACACCGACCAATCGAACATAATCTGTCGAGCGAGAGCCCGCAACCAACAAACATGTCTCCCAAAAACCCAGTGTAATTAACCACATTAAGATCAAACGTGGCACCCACTCAAGAGGCGTCTTCAACCATGTCATTCGTTGTTGTGCCGAGCTCCAAAGCACATACGCGAGCAAGTTCAATGCGATACAGGGAAGACTAAACAACGCTGTGCCAGGTTTGATGTTGAGGGCTTGGGGCAAAAAGAGCATCAGTGTTGCGTTGACGATGAGTAGCCAGAAGAGCCACGCATAGGAGAGCCGTGAGATGCCAACCCATCCCAAAGAGAGGATGGCCCACCAAAGAAACAGGTTATAGGGGTCTGAGCCTGTCTGATACACCTGTCCCATGACACCAATCATCGGCCCGATAAGAATCGCACCAATGAGCATCGAGACCTTTCCTGAGAGTCTATCGATGCCCAGGATGGCGGCCGCTGCTATGCAGGCTGCGATGAGACCTTGGGTGATGCCAAATTTGGCGAAGCGGTGCAAAGATGCCCAGTTGTACGCAAAGAAGTAGATGATGCCTGATACTGTCAGACCTGCTCCAAGAACGAGCAATGAGAGTGAAATAAAGTCCTTCCATTCGGACTCATCAGGACGGTCTTCGATCAGTAGAAGCGCACGCGTATACGCCTCTTTTGAGAGCAAGCCGTCCTTGTGTAGGGCGTGACATTCATCGACGTCGATGAACGCCTTTGGTGGAGGTGTGTCAGTCACGTGCGTGATCTCCTATCAGTCATCCCCGGTGCATCCCATGACGCAAGTGGGGCCGAGCCTTGTCCATTTTGTGTTGAAACCGTACGCGAATCCAAAGGAGAAGACAAGCATATATTCGTACGCCCCCCAATGTTCTCCCCATACAGCACACAAGTCATCCATTATATAGAGGGTACCAGTCACTTGAAGCTTGTGGATTCGCCTCCTTTTGGAAGAGGTCCATGTGTCTCCTCTCTCTCTTTCGAGAAACGAGCTTGATTTCTTGGGTTGATTTGCGTAATGTCGCCACGCAAAAATCACCCTTCATCACGGGTGAGCTTTGTACACGATGACGTAGAACTTTGCTGTCTCTGTGTCGTCATGAATGAATAGACAAGCCAACCAAAGCGGTTGGTTGGATGAATACGTTGGAAACGAAATGTGCCGATGAGAAGTTCGGTACAACAAAAAGGAGAATGACGGGATGTCTTGTTTGAACGAGCAAATGCATCAAGCCGCACATAACGCAATTCGCGCTGCTATGGATGCGTCAGGGCTTCAAGAAGTCGAAGAGATCAAATTGTCACCACCAGCTGATCCATCGATGGGAGATCTCGGGATGGCTTGCCATCCCTTTGCTCGTGTCTTGCGTAAAAATCCCAAGGTCATCGCTGAAGAGCTCGCCGCACAAGTCCCCCAAACTGACGGTATCAAGTCCGTTGAAGCTCTCAACGGTTATCTCAACTTGCGCTTTGACCCCACCTACGTCATCTCCAACGCCATCGCAGAGGTCTGGAACGCTGGCGATCAGCTCGGAAAGTACGAAACACACAAAGACAAAACCCTGTTGATCGAGTTCTCCGGTCCCAACACCAACAAACCACAACACCTCGGCCACGCACGTAACAACGTCCTCGGCCTCGCGATGTCCAATATCCTCGAAGCTGTCGGCTACAATGTCGTTCGTGCGAACATCATCAACGACCGTGGGATCCACATCTGCAAATCGATGCTCGCGTATAAACTCTTTGGTGAAGGTGCAACACCCGAATCGACAGGTAAAAAAGGTGATTATCTCGTTGGGGATTTTTACGTCCTCTTCGACAAACACTTTGAAGAAGAATACGCCGCTTACTGCGAAGGAATCGAAGGTGAAGCGCCCTCCAAAGAGGACTTCTTCAACAATCACTCCGACCTCGGTCGACAAGCACAAGAGATGTTGCGTGCATGGGAAGCGGGTGATGAAGAAGTTCGCACATTGTGGAAGATGATGAACGGTTGGGTCTTCGATGGCTTCGATGTCACTTACAAACGCCTCGGCATCAACTTTGACTGGGTTGATTATGAGAGCGACACATACTCTCTCGGCAAAGGCGTTGTCGAAGAAGGTCTGACGCAAGGGCTGTTTGAGAAGCGTGAAGATGGTGCTGTTGTCTGCGACCTCGAAAAAATCGGACGTGATGGGAAGAAAGTTCTGCTGCGTTCAGACGGCACGAGTGTCTATATGACCCAGGACTTGGGGACTGCACAGCGCCGCTTTGAGAAGTTCTCTCCAGATCGCATGACATACGTCGTCGCAGATGAGCAAAATTACCACTTCCAGGTGCTCTTTGGCATCCTCAACTTGATCGGCGAAGGGTTGGGCGACCGCTGTCACCACATGTCTTACGGGATGGTCGAGCTGCCCGAAGGTAAGATGAAGTCCCGTAAAGGAAACGTCGTTGACGCTGACATTTTGATGGACAACCTTCAGCATATGGCTGCAGCGCGTATCAAAGAACAATTGCAAACAGAGAAAGCAAAAGCCGAAGAGAAAGGCGTCGAATTTTCGATGCTCTCAGATGAAGAGATCTTCTCACGTGCCGAAAAAATCGGTCAGGCTGGTTTGAAATTCTATCTGTTGAAGTTTGCGCCCACGAGCCGCATTCAATTTGACCCTGCGCGTTCCATTGAGTTCCAGGGAGAGACAGGACCCTACTGTCTGTACACATATGCTCGTGGAAATTCGATCGCTCGTAAGGTCGCAGAAGAGCGTGGTGTCGAGGTGACGGAGTTGCCTTCGATGGAGGTCCTCTCCGAGCTTGGTACGGACAAAGAGCTGGCTGTCGGGAAGGTCTTGATGGAGTTCCCATTGGCCGTCCAAGAGGCAGCAGAGCAGCACAGTCCAGCGCGTCTTGCGCAGTATCTGTGGAAACTCGCGAATGTCTTTTCGAGCTTTTACCAGGACAAAGATCACAACGTCAAAGCCGCGCCTTCACCACTCCTTGAAGCGCGCCTCGCCTTGATCATGTCTGTCCAGGCGGTCTTGAAGCGTGGGATTACGCTGCTTGGTTTTGACACGATTGAACAAATGTAATTGGGGGAGAACAGAGAGGGGGGATTTTCTGGGGGAGTTTGATCAATTCACACCACAACTCGCTTTTGTAGGGGCTTGGGGCCACCAATTACCACATTGGGCGAAGCCGTTTTTGCGGTTGAATTCGATGCGGAAGAGCATCCAACAGTCAGGGAGCAGGTAGCTGGTATTTGGGTTTGTTTGGGTACTGTTCCAGCAACACGGTGAGGGTTGATTGGGGTCGTTGGCTCGCCTCTCTTCGAAGATGTAGGTCCCACAGATATTGATCAGGTCTTGTCCTGAGGTGGCATTTGCGAGAAGCGCTTTGGGTGGGAACGCGAAGTATGCGACTTCATTCAATCCATTGGGGGCGACATCAGCAGACTTGAGATTGCACTGTGTGTAGGAGAGGCAAAATTTGAATTGCTCTCCATCAAATTTCACCATGATGGCTTTTTGGGGGGCGCTGTTGAAGACGGCACAACCGATTCTTTTTTTACCGGCGACTTCTTTGAGGCCATCGTAGCAATCATTGACACTGAAGTCGAGCTGTGAGCCACAATTGACGAGGAGAAACAATGAAAACAAAGCGGTCACATACAAGCAAAAACGGATCTTCATCTACCAGGCCTTTTGGTGTGTAAGTGGTCTGCGCGTTCTCTCGGGTGAGCGCGACTTTATGTGACAAACATCGAGCGTGTTAGTGTTTTCCTGTGGTTGCGCGGTGGGTCAATTCGTTGACTTGGATTCCACACGAGGCACATCCAAAGCTGACTTTGTTTTGGTTGTAAATCACTGTCCCAATGACAATCCCCGCAGTGGCTGCGCCAACTGCGGCCACAACACCAAGCGCGATCAAGACGTTGGTGTTGTCCGTTTTGGGAGGAGGAGGACGTCGCTCGATGGGGGTCGTTGTGACCGTTTGTCTTGTCGGAGAGGACGCGATGGGGAGGAACCAGCGCTCCACACTCATATTCCGTCCTTTGAGCTTTCTCGTCATCTTGAAGATCTGTGAGCCTTTGTAGACGACAACACGCAACGGGATCGCCTGAAATCCGACCACTCTGACTTTGCAGGGGGTTTTGTTGGCAGGCAGGCAGGCAAGCCGTTTGTTCTTTTTGTAGATCTCGATGGCGAGTCCAGAGGGTGCAGTGTCGATGTGGATCTCTCGGTACACTGAGGGGAGTGGTGCGATGGGGGCGATATCTGGGAGCCCGTCCTTTTTGGCCACCGTCTTCTTGTTTGCTTTCTTGGGATGGAATGCTTTGGGGCGTTGGGTCCGTTTGTGTGAAGGTGTCGCCCAGACTGTTGTGGGTACACCGACGATCAAAGACAACACCATCATCGTTTTCAGCACACAAGTGGTGACTGCACGCATGTTACTTCTCCTGGAACCTCGTCGCCAGGGCCTCTGTGATTTTTCGATGAATCCCACCAAATCCGCCGTTGGACATGATCAGGATGACATCATTGGGTCGAGCCTTGGCTGTGACATAATCGACGATCTGATCGACCTCTGGAAAAGCCACTGCGTCTTTGCCTTGGTCTTTCAGATCCTGAATCACTTTATGGATATCGAGACGCTCTTCCTCTTCCATCTTGTCGAAGTGGAAAGGCCATCCGAGTAACACTCGATCACAAGCATCGAAACTCTTGGGGAGGAGCTCTTGGAAATAATTTCTGCGAGCTGTGTTACTTCTCGGTTCGAATATACCCCAAATCCTTCGATTGGGAAAGCGTTCTCGAATCGCAGCGCTTGTGACCTTGATCGCAGTAGGGTGATGTGCGAAGTCGTCGATCACAATTAATTCGCCAACGCGTGCATAGATCTCTTGCCGACGCTTGATCCCTTCAAAGGTGTCGAGACCTTTTTGAATCTCCTCAGGTGAGATGTCGAGCGCGAGCGCGACGCCGATCGCTGCGAGCGCGTTGGCGACGTTGTATTGACCAAACATGGGGGAGCGAAAATTCGCGACCTTGCGCTCGTTTTTGTACACATCAAACGCGACGTGTTCTTCGCTCAAGCGGATATTTGTGGCCCGCAATTCAGGCATTCCAGATGCCGCATACGTCGTCACAGGCGCTTTGGTCGTCTTTGCGACGTCGAGTCCATGTGGGTAGTCATTGCACACCCACAGCTGCCCGTCTTTTGTCAGACGCTTCATCAACTCCAAGAAGGCCGCTTTGACTTGATCGATGTTGTCGTAAATATCTGCGTGATCGAACTCCACAGAGGTCAGGACTGCGTATGTTGGAGCGTAGTGGATAAACTTGGGGACTTTGTCAAACAGCGCAGAGTCGTATTCATCGCCTTCGATGACGAAGTATTTGCCTTCGGGGAGCCGGAATGAGCCGTTGAAGTTTTTGCTCACACCACCGATAAACACACCTGGTTTGAGGCCCGCTGATTCGAGCAGCCAGCCTGTGAGGGCGGTTGTCGTCGTTTTGCCGTGTGTCCCTGCGATGACGATGGAGTGTCGATCGGCGAGGAAGAAGTCGTGGATGGCGCGAGGCATCGATGTACAAGGGATCCCCTGTTCGACGGCGTATTGAACCTCTGGGTTGCTCGGTCGGCAGGCATTTCCGACGATGACGAGGTCTGGCGCTGGGTTGAGATGTTTGGGGTCAAAGCCCGTCATCGTCTCGATCTCCCAGGCCTTGAGTTGGTCACTCATTGGAGGGTAGATGCCCTGATCTGAGCCCGTAACACGGTAGCCAGATGTCTTGAGCATCCCCGCGAGGGTTCCCATCCCTGTACCTGCGACGCCGATAAAGTGGATGTGTTTGATGGTCTCTGGGCGGACTTGTTTGGGGGAGTATGCACGTAATTCAGCTTCGTTTATCAAGGCTTTGTCTCCGAGAACAGGGGGAGCAATGGGCTCCACATCATCATCGTGATTCTTCTGTCGTGCAATGTAGCATCGTGGGGGAGATGGGGGCAAATTTGTTGTAATGATGAGAGGAAACCGGTGTGGTGAGGTTATCGGCGTTTGGGGAAGGGCGTAGGGGTTGTCGGAGGTTGTTCTATGCGTTCGAGCGCTTCTGCTGCTTCGGGGTATGCTGGCAGACGATCAAGAGCTTCGAGGAAGGCCTCTTTGGCTTTCTCTCGTTTGCCTTGCCGCTCGTAGATCAAGCCTAACACGTAGAATGTATCGTGTGCTTCGGGATCTTTCTCTGCGCACTCCGTAAATGTCTTCTCAGCTTTACTCAGCTGTTTCTGGTTAATCTGTGCGAGTCCCATGTGGTAGTACGAGTTGGCCTGCTCTGGATCGAGTTTGATAGCCTCTCTGAAGGTCTTCTCGGCGTCTTGCCAACGCTCTTGCTCCAACACCGCGACACCCAGATCATGTCTGAGCAGAGGATGCTTTGGGGCCTTCTCTACAGCCGTCTGTAACAACTCTTCTGAGTCTTCCCAGCGCTCTTGCTCGAAGAGCGTCACCGCGAGGTTTTGGTAACCCTGTGGATCATCAGGTTCGCGCTCTATCCAAAAACGAAAGACCTCTTCAGCGTCCTGCCAGCGTTCCTGGCAAAGGAGAGTGACACCGAGGTTGTAATGAGCCACTTTGTTGGAGGGGTCTTTTTCGAGCATCGCGACAAAATGCTCTTCAGCCTCTTCCCAATTTTCCTGGTGGATCAACGCCGACGTCAGGCTCTCTCGGGCTTTGGGGTCTTCCGGGTTTGTTTCGAGCGCTTCGCGGATCTGGGCTTCTTGTGCGTCGAGCACCTGACACAACATCTGGTGGGCGTCGGCGCTCTCTGGGTTGATCCGCAGGACCTCGCGAAAACTGCCCTCTGCCTCTTTCCACATCTCGTTGAGCATCAAACACACACCCAAGTTGAAGTGATAATCGGCCTGATTGGGCTTGAGCTCGATCGCCTTGCGGAAGCTCTGGATGGCTTCAGTCGGTTGTTGTAACTCCCACAACACACGTCCGAGTTTGTAGTGCACGACGGCAAATTGACTCTGGTATTTGATGAACTCTCGGAAGCTGGCTTCGGCGTCCTTCCACAGTGCAAGCTCCATTTGTGAGAGACCGAGCTTGTAAAAGACGATCGGGTCACCATATCCATGTGTTGCCGCTTGTCTGTAGTAGGCGCCGGCTTTTTCGAATTCTTCTGCCTGGGTGTACGCGTTCCCCAGACGGTACTCTGTGAAGGGTTCGCCTGGATGGTGTTGGAGGACACGCAAAAAGAGTTGGGTGGCTTCTTGTACACGTCCGGCGTCGAAGGCTGCGACAGCTCTTCTGTATGTAACCATCGTGTTAGAGGGGAGTTTAGGTTCGCGTTGGCTCAAGGTCTGCTCCGAGAGAAGGGGTCAGTGGAAGGCGGTTGTTCGGCCGTTATATCGTGTCTTGAATTGTTTTTTGAGTGCTCTGTATTTTTTTTGGTAGACGCGACGTGAAGCCCTGCTGCCACGGTCTTTCAGTTTGCCATAGCAGTAAAGCTCAAGTCTGTAAGTGTCGATGCGCACTTTGCTCTTGGGGTAGCGTTTGTGAAAGCGCTCAATATATCGCAGCGCCTGTGTGTATTTACCGACCCTTGAGTAGCTCTTGGCCAATCCAAAGAGACCTTTGGAACCAAAGCCTTGCTTGTCTTGTGGGTCGGCTTTCATCAGCGCATTGTAGTGTTTTCTCGCGGCCTTGATCTTGCGTCGTAGGAGTGAACGATCAGCGAGTTTAAGTTGGAGCGTGAGGTTCTTTGGTTGCTTGCGGTGTTGCCACCACAATTGAGTGTAGAGGTCTTTGTTGGTCAGCGCCGCGAGAACAGCCGGGCGAAAGAAGCGAGGTGAGTAGAAGCCAACAACGCGCTCTCGTTCTCGTCCATCGGGACCTAGCATCAGCGTCGTGGGGAATCGATTGACACGAAAGCGTCTGACGAGGGCTTTGCCTTCGGCCTTGTCAATGTTGAATTTGACTGCGTAGTATTTGTCGAGCAGCTCACGCACGGAGGGATGGGAGAAGGTTTGTTTTTCGAGCTTTTTACAGGGGTGACACCAATCAGCGTAGAGATCCAAAAAGATAGGACGCTTGGCTTTTTTGGCAGCCGCGACGGTCTCTTTAAAGGTGCGGAACTTGGCGTAGTGTGGCTTTTGCCACTTGATGTGTTTTCCGCCATCCACTTCGTCACGTGAGGGACCTTTGCTCATTTGTCCGATTCGTTCGTTGTTGACGAGAATGAAGACGGCAAAGGCCGCAAACAAGAAGAGGGGAAAAAGTGTACCAAACACATTGTGGTTATTTGGTTTGGTCTGTTGATCTGCCATTGGTGTGGGCCTCTCTTTCCTTTTGTTTGGTCGTTGTGTCGATTGGGGCGGCGGTCTCTTGTGTGTCTTTTGAGACCTCAATCTGCATGCTTGTTTTGTTTCGTTCGTGTAGACGCTCGATTACATCGTTGATTGCAAAGCACGAACTCATCTTTCCAATGCGTTTGACAAATGCGAGCAAGATCTCTTCGTCGTGAAAACCCTCTTTGATGCGGTATATCTTTTCGGTGCGTTTGTTGGAGCCTTTTTCCGGTCTCTTCTCAGAGGTGATGACGTTGAGATCTTGAAACAACATCAGCGCATTTTTGAGTGTGTCTTTTGAGACCGACTCAGAATAACGCAAAAGACCTTCGTGATACAAGGTTTCGGAGGTCATCTGCATCAACTTGATCAACTCCGCTTCGTTCAATTCGCCTTGCAACAGCCTCATCAGGCCAAGTGAAGCCACCCAGTAGGAGTCGATAAAGGGGCCAAACAGCGCCTGTAAAAACATAAACAGCTCATCACGTGAGCGTCGTACCTTGATGAACTCCGTACTCTCCGAGAAGAGGCCTTTACTACGCAAAAAGTCGAGTGTCTCGGAGAAGTTGTCCTGGATGTCTGGTGTCGGCTTGAAGATAAATTCGAGCTTGAGGATCTGACTGAGAAAGCGAACCTCTTCGAGCAAGACGTCCTTGGGCACGCCTTTGTCTTCTGTCCTGAATTGCTTGAAGCCGCTCAATGCACAAGCCACCATACCCTCGGAGGTGAAGAGGTGGATCAGCTGGTTCCTGTAGTATCCAAGCTCTAACCAACGACTCGCGCGAGGTTTGTACACAGGTTCGAGGAGGTTTTTTGGGTTCTTGAGCAGCTTGCTCCCCAAAAACTCGACAGTCCGGTCAATGAGCGCTGATATGTCTTCGATAGGGGCGATGTGTCCGCCACGTTCGATGACCTCTTTGCAGAGCCACTCGACTTTTTCGATCAGCTCGTCGTGTCGGATGCCTCTGTTCTCATGTGTCAACAGGATCGTCGTCACGAGCGACGTTGGGGTGATAAAGGAGACCCTGTTGATCTCGTGAACGATGGTGTATGCGAGTGTTTGTGTGAGGTGCTCTCGATCTTTGAGGTTGTGCTCTGGTTGGTACGGCGCGTTAGGCTTTTGCTCTTCGGCTTTGCGCTGCGCGATGTACTCTTTGACGGGGATAGGTTCTGCGAAGCTGATATTGATACTGCCGAAGTTGAGCTTCACAAAGCGTCGTGCGCGTAGCAAATCACCAAAGGACTCTTTCTTTTTGTCACCACCGAGGAGTTCTTTTGTGTAGGCCTCACCTTCGATGATCTTTTCGTAGCCGATGGAGACAGGGGCGATGTGGATATCAGGTGCGTCTTCTTCAAAGACGAGATCCATGATCGCGGCGAGCATCCCGACACGTGGCATCCTGAGCTTTCCGGTCCTACTGCGTCCACCTTCGATAAAGAACTCGACTGTAAAGCCCTGTCTGATCAGGTGCCAGATGTAGGCCCTGAAGAGCGCGGTGTATAGTGCATCACCTTTGAAACTGCGGCGAATAAAGAAGGCTCCACTTTTGCGAAGCAGCGAGCCGATCACTGGCAACAAGAGGTTGTCACCTGCTGCGATGACAGGTAGCCCAAGGTCGTAGTGATAGAAGAGTTGGGAGAGGATCAGGTAGTCGATGTGGCTTTTGTGACTTGGGATCAGGATGATAGGACCCTTGATCGAAGCCTCTCGGACTTTTTCGAGCCCTTTCTCATCGACTTGAATGCGGTTGTACATCCGTCGCCACAGACGTCTGAGGATGATATCGACGCGTGTGGCGATACTGAGCTGAATATCTGCGGCCATCCTGTCGAGCATTGCGCGGGTTTTTTGTTTGATCTTCTCTGGGGGGACGTCTGCCGCGAGCGCTTCATCCATGATCGCTTGTCGGACCATGGGACTGCGCAGGACCTGCTCTTTGAGTTCTTCTGTAGGCTTGCGGACGGGACCTGTCACAGCTCGGTACTCTCGGTCGAGTCTGTGGCTTAATTCATCTCTCAGCTTCTCAGCGAGGGTCTCGTTATCGAGGTCTTTGTGTTCCTCGATGTACTGTTTGAGATTGATCGGTGCGCCTCCACGGACCCAACTTCTGCGTCGTTCACGCAGGAAGAGGTAGCTCTCTCGTAGAAGCCCTGGAAACTCAGGTTCCCCAAAAAAGAAGTCACCAAAACCTTGCTTTGAGCTGGTTGGAAGACGCGACCAGATGAGGATCTGTGGGGCGAGGATGAGGGGGCGATCTTGTTGCCGTTGCAGCTCGATCATCTCCAAGAACAGATCGACATTGCGTCCACCTGGGGCGGGGGGCTTACCAAACCATGTACGCATCTTGTTGCGGATGTTGTAAAGCCCACGTCTGATACGTGCGTGCCATGTGTTTGGTTGTTTGAGAAAGAAGAGCGTGGAGTCCCCGTGACGGAGGAGCTCTCGGAACAACTCGACGACATCCTTCCCACCATCGCCAAAGAGTCGCCCCAGCCAGCCTGCGAACGCACGAAGCTGTGAGGTCAGTGGGAGCCAGGGGAGCCAATGTAAGCCGTACCCCATACGTGCAAGAGGTAGGTCTTTTCGGATGAACAGATCATTATAAATGAGGTAGTTGAGATAGCTCTGGCTACGTGCGATGTAGACGATCGTACCTTCTTCGCTTGCTTGGTGAAGCTGTTCGAGCCGTTCATCTGTGATGGAGATGTCCTGGAAGTAGCGATTGGCCAACCATCCCCAAAAGGGGCCGAGTTCTTCCCGCATGGGCGTCCATGAACCTTGTCGGAGCGCCTTTTTGGCCATGGACTCGAAGTTTGTGTTGGTCTTTTTGGCTTCGGCGAGAGCGCTCTCGGGAGCGTCATCGCTTGTCTGTTCTTCTTGTGTTGGCGGTGGCTTCTGCGGCTCAAATGTTTTGGAAGAGGTCACGGAGAGGGGCTGTGGCGTTGTCGGCTCCTTTTTGGGGGCCGTGTCGTGTGGGGGAGGTGTCGATTGGGTCATCACAAAGCTCCTTCCGTGGGGTCGAGGCTCACGGGAGATGGAGAATTTATAGACACATCCCTTTGTTGGGGATGGTGTTCTTTGCATTGGATGAAGGGAGCTGGTGAGTGGTGTGGTCAGTCTGATTGGGTGTGTTGTTGTCCCTTCACTTGGTTTGCTTGAGCATCTTTTTACCTTTCTGGCCGAGATGTCGCAAGCTCTTTTGCGTGTCTTTTTGCAGCTTATTGAGTGTATCTTTTGACTTTTTCTTGATTTTTTTGAAGGTGGCAGTAGCGCTCTTCTTGAAAGAATTCCACAGCGTGTTGCCCTGTTTTTGGAGCTGTTTGAGGGCTTGTTGTTGGTAGTGTTTCATAAAGTAGCCACGCATCTTTGGGCTCTGCAAGACAAATCGCCACTTGAGCGGTTCCTTGTCCAGATTGATGTAGGTCTGGTCCCAACCGTAGTGATCTTTGGCGACGACGTGGACACTTGACTGGTAGATGATGACGTGTTGGCTGATGGGAAGGTAGACTGCGGCCCCTGTGCTGGTGACAAACAAACCAATCAGTAGCCATTTTTTGAGTGTTTTCAACATTTCAGACTCCATCACGTTGACCGACTTCTTTGTCTACACGCGATGGATAGAGAGGCGTGTGGGGGGAGAAGCGCGGTTTAGAATTGCAGCATCAAGCCAGCTCGGATCATGCTGTCGGACAGGTTCATACCTGGTGTAACAACGCCAACCCAACTCATATGCCATTCTGCGAAAAGATAGGTATGATTGACACCAAATTCCACATCAAATGTCCGCGCGGCTCTTGGCTCAACGACATCGAGCAAGAACTGTACGCCGACCGCGAAGTGGAATCCCAATCTCCCCCCAATCGCAGTGTCGGTCTTTCCACCATCAGTGTAAGTCGCGAGCGCGCCGTTACTATCTGTCACCCACCAGATGTAGTAATCCAGGCCACCGCGGATGTAGGGGACCAATGGGAAACCATTTTTTTGCGCAAAGTAATCAAATCGATAGCTGATGTCAAAGCGGAGCGGGACGATCTGGAAACCAGTCTGGTTGCTGGTGGTCTCTTCTGTTGTTGTTTGGTTTTGGGTCAGCACACTCGTCAAACCACCTGTGTTTGTGCCCGGCGCTTTGGCTTCGCCTGAGGCCCATGTGAACCCGATTGAACCACCAATCCCCACGCTCCCAAATCCTTTGAAGATGAGCCACTCTAGGCCACCTTCGATCATGAGCTGGGGGCCGTTGCCAAAAAAACTTGTGTAGGGCGTGTTTTGTCCGAGGTTACCTTCCTGGTTGATCTGTGGTGTGTACGGCCCAAGACGCAGCTCAAAGCCAAAGTTACGAGGGGAACCTTTGGCTTTCGCGTTGGCGTTGGATGGGAGCCCTGAGAGACCGAAAAACAGGATGCCAAGAGCTGCCGCTGAGCGCAGATTGATCCGACGTCTGAGATACCAAGTGAGCAGCAACAACAGCAGTCCCCAATGCAGCCATCCTGGGAGTTTGACGAAAAACGCGGCGAAGGCGATCGTCGGGAGTAACAAGACCTGTACACCTCGTTTGGCCGTGGGGTGACGTCTGATCCAGTTCGCCCATATGGGGCCGTTGTGATAGTACCACGCGACGAAGGCTTTTCCCGGCGCGTTGGTCAGGAGATATTGGTCGCGAAAGTCTCGAAGAATTTGGACATATTTGTTGTCGTAGCTGCCATATGCGGCGGTCGCGATAAAGCAGTATCCACCGGAGAAACCTGCATCTTTCCCTCCTGCGGCTCGATATCCTTCGTAGAAATCTTGATAGTCGACGGGTTTCCCTGAGACAACAGCCGAAAATACACCCTTGTTTTGGGATGCGTCGATAGCGCGCAGTGCGAAGTAGTACGTCTTGTCATTCTCCAGGCCCGTGACGCGACACTGAAGACTTGTGGTGCTGTCACATGTCGCTTTCGTCGCACCTTCGCCTGCTGGATCTGTGCTCGTGAAGCTGTTCGCGCTGTAATAGACTTCGTACGTCGCGTCGTTATCTGTCTGTTCCCATTTGAGCAGGATACTTTTGTCTCCAGCTGTGATTGTCGGTGTGCTCGGCGCAGGAGGAGGTGTGAGGTCAAAGCGAATTCTGTACTCGCCGTCGATCTCTTCTGTCTCTGTCGTGTTTGTCCCTGTCGTGCCGACCTTCGTCACGTCGTATTTCATCGTGATGTAGAGGGGGATCTCTTGAACACCATCTGTCGCAGGGGCGAACAAGTTGCAGATGTTGCTCTTCCAGGCCGCAGTGTCGGAAGGATCTTCACCATCCTGGACTTTTTTGTAGCCGATGATGTCCTTCAAGGTGAGGATTTTTTCAGTGGTGTCGACGAATCCCTCTTGGTCGAGATTGGCTTTGTTGACAGCGCTTGTGTAAGAGACACTTTGCTCTGTCGATGTTGTCGTGGCGCTGAAGGTGAAGTCATCCTCGAAGATCACGACACCGCTTGTCGTATCGCTTCCGCCGATCCACAGTTTGTATCGGACTGTTGTGCTGTTTGCGGTGGGTGTACCTGAGGGGGTAAATTTCCAGGTGAAGATAATTTTTTTGTCACTCAGACAATCAGATTGTCCGAAGATATCGCTCTCTGTCTTGGTCTCACCGTTGACTTCGAAGGTCGCTGTCAACGCGCTCGCCTGACGCGCTGTGCCCCATGTCACAGCAAAAAAGAGCATAGAAAACAAAAGTGTGTGTATATACTTTCTGTGTAGCATTATGTGTTTCGACATCTCATCCATTCCATCGTGTTCCTGGAGCTATTTGATACGAATCGTGCATACAACCTAACGCAACGATCGGCGAAAAGCAATAAGTCGACTCTTCTGTTCATTGCAAGAACAAGACCAGGAGGGGGTCTTCTTTTAAGTGTTTGAAATCAAAGAGTGAAGAGGGAGGGCGTTGCGTTCATGCTTGTCGGAATGACAAAAGGGCAAGGGGGAGTATGTACAGAATGACATAGTTGTGTGGTGCGTCGCGATTTGCGAGTGGGCTTAGGAGAGGTAATCAGTGATCATCAGCTCGGCGATTTGGACCGCGTTGAGTGCGGCACCTTTTCGCAGGTTGTCGGAGACGACCCACATGTGAAGTGTACATGGATCGTCGAGATCTTGCCGGATACGTCCGACATACACGTCGTCATTTCCAGTGGAGCTGAGGGGCATGGGGTAGACGTGTTTCTCGGGATCGTCCTGGATCTCGATACCTGGGAACGACGCGAGCAGTTCACGAGCTTCCTCTGCCGTCAACGGCTTGTCCAGCTCAACCGTGATGGATTCGGAGTGGCTACAGAAGACGGGGACACGGACACAAGTCGCGCTGACTTTGAGACTTGGTAGATCGAGGATCTTGCGGGTCTCGTTGATCATCTTGTGTTCTTCGCGTGTAAAGCCATCGTCTTCGAAGACATCGATGTGGGGGATGACACTGAACGCGAGCTGATGGGGGAAGGTCTTTTGCTCGATCTCCTGGACATTGAGCGCCGCGACAGTTTGTTGTTGAAGTTCGACAATCCCGTCTTGTCCGGCTCCTGATGCTGATTGGTAGGTGGAGACGATGACGCGCTTGAGTCCGGCTTCGTCATGGAGCGGTTTGAGGGCCGCGACCATTTGGATGGTGGAGCAATTGGGGTTGCCGATGATCCCTTTGCGTCCGTATCCATCGAGGGCGAGTGGGTTGACCTCTGGGACGACGAGGGGGACGTCTGGATCCATTCGCCACGCGGAAGAGTTGTCGATGGCGACACAATTGTGTTTCCATGCTTCTGGTGCGAGCTCTCGGCTGACACCGCTGCCTGCAGAGAAGAGGGCGAGTTGACAGCCTTCAAAGCGATCAGGGTGTGCGACCTCCACTTTGTGGGGTTTTCCGTTAAACATGATCTCTGTGCCTGCTGAGCGTGGAGACGCGAGCAAGCGGAGCTCACCGACAGGAAAGCGTCTCTCTTCGAGCAGGTTGACCATCTCACGACCGACTGCGCCTGTCGCGCCGACCACTGCAACTGTATATGTATCGCTCATTCTTTTCTCCTCTATATGTTGAGCGCAAGGTGGGTGCGAATGTACAAAAGATTGAAGGAAAACTCAACATACACCGTCTACCAATCTGCAAGTGGGATCGAGGTGGAGGATGTCGCGCCTGTGATCTTTCTCATGAAATTCGTCATGGTGTCTGGACAAGTGATGTGATGTCACAGGTGCTGTAGGAGATATGATCGTGCAAATACGATGGAGCGTGTTGTTGGTTGTCGGGTGTGTCTTGCTCTTTGGGGATATGGGCGAGAGCTTCGCGAGAAGGAAGATGTGTCGGAGAGTGTGTTGGAACGTCAATAAGTGTCGGCGCGTGCGTAAGTGCCTTCCAACCAAAAAGAAAAAGCGAAGATGTCGGAGCAAGAAAACCTGTCGCAAAGTCAAAAAGTGCCCCACATGTATCCCTTACATTCTGTGTAAAATTGTCGAGACGTGTGACGCGAATACGCTCTGCTTCAATAACACAAAGTGCAGGAAAAAGCGACGCTGTCGTAGGCTTTGTGGAAGACATCTGTATCGTTTTTGGCGCGCAAAGAAGAAAGAAAAGAGAAAGCGCGCACAACGCAGAAAAAAACGTTCTCGTCAGAAAAAATGAAGAGGAGGAGGCAATTGGCCGATATGTACGGGGTTTAGCTTGAATTCTGATCCGGCAGACGTTGCACTTGCGCCCAAAGCAAGCGCCCTCGTCGGGCTGATTTGCTTCGTGCGCTTTGCAACATATGCCTCAACAAACTCACCACCCTGTCACTCCGTGACATCCCTCCTCTCAAGCCTTTCGAGAGGAGGGACAAACAGACGATATGCACGGGGGATACTAGATTTCTGCTCCGGTGGACGTTGCACTTGTGTCTCCGCAAACTTCCCTGATTCCACTATTTCGTCCCTCACTTTCTGGCGGATATAGCAAGGCTATATCCTTGTAAAGCTCCCTTTCTCGCGAACTTTCAGTGGGTTTTTTGCGTCTTCACTTGCAATCATCCACCTCAACAAACTCACCACCCTGTCACTCCGTGACATCCCTCCTCTCAAGCCTTTCGAGAGGAGGGACAAACCAACCGATATATACGGGGTTTAGCTTGAATTCTGATCCGGCAGACGTTGCACTTGCGCCCAAAGCAAGCGCCCTCGTCGGGCTTATTTGCTTCGTGCGCTTTGCAACATATGCCTCAACAAACTC
>PCBK01000153.1 GCA_002731275.1 Deltaproteobacteria bacterium
GCAAGCGCCCTCGTCGGGCTTATTTGCTTCGTGCGCTTTGCAACATATGCCTCAACAAACTCTCCACCCTGTCGCTTCGCGACATCCCTCCTCTCAAGCCTTTCGAGAGGAGGGACAAACCAACCGATATTCACGAAGATTAAGGTCGAACACAAGACCCGATCCTTACTGGCATCCAACCATATATTCGATGCTATCACAATTCTGCGCTGAGGTGGGACTTTGAGTCCCACCGCATTCAGATCAATGCGAAGCCTTGAGGCGAGCGTACCCTCTTCATAGCACCGGGTTTGAACCCGGTGATACCAGCCAAACAAATCCCTCTATCCAACCATTCAAGCCATGTTCCTGTCTCCTGAAAACCATCCACCAAGACACACCAAACAAATACGAACGTAGCCATGTATACGCGAAGTTTGGGATACGAACGTGACCATGTACGTATGACGATTGGGATACGAATGGCCATCCACCCAGGTGAAAACCTAGGCCTATAGAGAGGGTACGCGATGCCTACGGCCTTGCATCGTTCAGAATGGGGCCGGTCTAAAGACCCGCCCTCAAAACCCCATGCAGATAACAACCATCCCTTTTCCTCGACGCAAACAGCAATCATCCCAAAACCCTGACAGTAACCATCCCATTTGCTGTTTGCAATCAACTCCCTCGGTGCATCCGTGCAGAATGGCTGTCATCAGCCATTCTATCCAAGAAAACCGATAGGTTTTCAAGGGGGATGCAACGCCCTGCGTTGCTGAAAGGCTTATCGTTTCCAGAGGTATCCATTTTTTCCGTGTGTGTGGTGGAGCTTTCCGCCTTTGTTATTGGGTAGGTACTCACCACCGACTTCCACACGCATGCCTTTTTTGATGCCTCTTAATTCTTTGCCTGTGTAGAGGTTGTTTTCGACACGTACGGTGAGATCATCACAATTTTCGACTTCGATCAGGAAGATTTGGTGGGGGTAGCGATCTTTGTGGTCAGCTTTGGCACCAAACCACTCCTTGATAGTACGCCACATGTGTCGAAAAAACCGGCGTCTTCTCTCTTTTCGTTCTGCCTCATCGACTTCTTTGATCCACACGACGACGCCGGTGACATCTTTGACCCAGCCTGATTGGTTAAGATGGCTGAGCTCGTGGACTTTGGAGTTGCCTGTACCGGGCTTGCTGCGACCCCAGCCGATCAAGCGTAAAAAGAACTGCCAGAATTTTTTGAACATATCTCTCTCCGTATCGATACCAACCCCTGTGAGGGGTGATGTTTTTTTCTGCCATCAATATAAGGTAAACGCAATTGTGTGCGGTGACAAGGAGGGGATTCTCCTTTTGTCTGCGATGGGGAATGTACCAAAAGGTGTGCATCGTGCAAAGAAAATTGTGCAATAGGAGGGGGTGGGCTTGAAGCGGTGAGTCCTTTCTACTATCATGCTCCTCGTCGTTGAGGTCATCGATGTCGAGATGATCAAATTGTATCGTTCAGATACATTCATTATGCTGGGTTTCACCCGAGTCGAGGAGTTTGTTTACATGGCACGACCGATCATGGTGATTTTGGGAGGAGGCGCTGGCAAGGGGCTGTATCCTCTCACCAAGACACGATCTAAGGCTGCTGTTCCGTTTGGTACAAAGTATCGTCTTGTGGATATCGCGATCTCCAATTGCATCAACTCTGAATACTATCAAATCTTTGTCCTTACCCAATTCAATTCGGGCTCTGTCAACAGACACATCGTCCAGACTTACCAAATCCCTCCCTTTCTGGATGGTTTTGTCGATCCACGTGCGGCGAGCTTGACCGCCGACAATCGTCATTGGTACCAAGGGACAGCGGACGCAGTCAGACAAAATCTCGGGACCATCTGTGGTGCAGCTGAGATCAGCAACGCCCAGCAAGTGATGATTGTCAGTGGCGATCACCTCTACCACATGGATTACAGAAAGGTGATGGATTTTCACCTGAAAAAGGGCGCGGATGTGACCCTCTGTGTCAATCCAGTCCAACGTGATCGAGCCTCTACACTTGGTATCGCGCAGTGGGATGATGATCACCGTGTCACCCGTTTTGTGGAGAAGCCCAAAGACGACGCGCTGATCGATTCGCTACAAATCCCCCATGATGCAGAAGAGTTCCCTGGTGCCTTTTTGGGCTCAATGGGGTTGTATGTCTTTGAGATCGAGTGGTTGAAGCAGTTTTTGACCGACCACTCTGATCGACATGAGTTTGGGCGTGATTTTCTTCCCGGTGTTGTCGGCTCCTCTCGTGTGTTTGCCTACGCCTTCGAAGATTATTGGGAGAATGTTGGGGATATCCGCTCTTACTACGACGCGATGATGCAGCTGTGTAAGCCCAACCCTCGCTTTGACTTTGATCCTGTGATCAACAACCATCGTCATCGCCTGTTTACACGTGGACGATCATTGCCACCTGCCAAGATCAACGGCGCGACGTTCGAAAATGCGATGATCGCCGAAGGTGCGATTCTCGAAGTCAGAACGCAGATCAGCAACTCGCTTGTTGGGATGAGGGCTTTCATCGACACCGACGTGGTGATCGAGGACTCCATCTTGTTTGGTTGCGATGAGTACGAGGCGATTCCTGAGCGACAGCGACGCTTTCAGGCCGGTGAGATCCCCCTCGGGATTGGAAGCGGATCACGCCTCTCACGCTGTATCATCGATAAAAATGTGCGCATCGGTCGTAACGTGATTCTGGAAAATCGTTCGGGAGTCATGTTCGCCGATGCAGAGAAGTATTCGATCCTAGATGGGATCATTGTGGTGCCGCGGGATACTGTCATCGAGGACAATTTCCGCATAGAGTAAGTGAGGATATCAATGCAGCATCCTTTAAAAGGTTGTGCCGTATACGCTGGGAGTTTTGACCCCATTACCTTTGGCCATTTGAACCTGATCAATCGCGCCGCGCGGTTATTCAACAATGTGGTGATCGGTGTTGGGGAGAACCCTAAGAAAAATTATCTCTTCGACCTGGAGAAGAGGGTCGCGATGGTCGAAGCGCAGCTTGGGGGACTCGAAAATGTGCGCGTACAACCGTTCCACGGGCTCTTGATCTCTTTTGCTGAAGAGGTCGGGGCGCAAGTCATCGTGAGGGGATTGCGTGCCTCCACAGACTTTGATTACGAATTCCAGATGGGGTTGGTGAACATGGACCTTCGCTCTGAGATCGAGACGTTGTTCCTCCTCTCAAGTCCCGAACACATCTTTATCAGCTCAAGCACGGTCAAAGAGATCGCCTACTTTGGTGGTGAGCTGAGTCGCTATGTGCCTGAAGATGTGGCGGCGGCACTCAAAGAAGCGTTCCCTCACCCTGGGACGTGAAACCTGTCTTCCCACATTCTTCGTAATCAATGGCCTATGACCTGAGTGACCTTGCCAGATGGGGAGAGTGGACCCATCTTCAACGGCAACGGTCCATACAATGTATATTCTGCCTGCAACAGACAAAACGAAAGGTTAAATTTCGATGAATATGAAAGAGGTCCTGATCTATCTCGGTTGTGGTGTGATGTGTTGCACATACGCTCATCGCGCGGAGGCCGAAAAGCCTGCGAGTCGAAAGATCGCACCTGAGTCCCGCAAAGCCGCACCAGAGACACGCAAAGCACCCGAGACAAAGAAGACGACAAAGCCTGCCACCACAACAGCTCAGGTGACACGCTTTCGATTCAAAATGTATTTCAATGGCAAAGCCTGTGGCAAATACACCCGCCGCGAAGTCAAGCAACCAAGTGGCCAAACGACCGTTCATAACAACACAAATTTTTCATTCAAGTACTGGTTTTGGACCGTGAAGGGCGTCAACAAGAGCACACTCCACTACACCAAAACAGGCATGCTCAAGAAGTTCAAAGTCTACTCCAAAGTCCGCGGAAAGCTCTCGGAAGTTTGGGGCACACAGAACGCAAAAGGCATCACCATCTCCGTGAAGAAGGGTGGACGCACCAAAAAGAAATTCTTCTCGAAGAAGCAGTACGACTCGACGAGCCTTGATCTTCGTTTCAAGATCAAACCTGTCGGGAAAAAGTACACAAGACGTCAACTCAACATCCCCAAACAGACCATCCTCAAACAATCCTACACATACTCAAAAGACAAGCCCCAAAAGTGGTTTGGTAAGACCTGGGATGTTTACAAGGTGGAGTTCGTCAGCAAGCGCGGAAAAGCCTGGCTGTGGTTCTCGAATGGCGGGTGGATTGTGGGGACCAAATTCAAGATCCCCGTGGGCAAGATGTCGATGAAGTTGAAACGTGCCACTCGCTCCTGAAGCGCTTTGTCACAAAATGTGCGCTGATCGGTGACGCTGATCGCACGAATGAAGGCGGCCGTTTGTCACTTTTTGGAAAAAAATTGTGCTTACAGTCTGCGCCTTTCTCTTTTCTTTGGTGAGAATGTTCAAATTGTGCTTGACACCGGAGACTCCATTTTGTATAAGCATCGTCACTGATTGATGACGCCCAGGTAGCTCAGTCGGTAGAGCAGCGGACTGAAAATCCGCGTGTCGGCGGTTCGATTCCGTCCCTGGGCACACAGACAATCAACAAAAGACCCGATATTCTTCACTGAGTATCGGGTTTTTTGATTCTAGGTGCTCTGTCGACATTCTTTTCAAAGATGTTGAAAAAGTGCTTGACATGGGATTCTCAATCTTGTATAAGCATCGTCACTGATTGACGACGCCCAGGTAGCTCAGTCGGTAGAGCAGCGGACTGAAAATCCGCGTGTCGGCGGTTCGATTCCGTCCCTGGGCACACATTCAATCAACAAAAGACCCGATATTCTTCACTGAGTATCGGGTTTTTTGATTCTAGGTCATCTCTTTTACACCAGAGTGGAGGAAGAAGCTGTGTACAACGCACCTCAAACATTGTGTAAAGTCCCCGGTGAACTGGGCAACGAACTACAACTCTCTCTCTCTCCTGGTGGACAAGATGATGCGTCATTTACGCTGTCCATTCATACTGGAACCCAGGCCGAATCCCTCTCCTTTGATGCTGCGTGCTTCGACGAACTCTCCGGTCTCCTTGTCGAGGCAGCACACTTTTTGGCTCCACATCCCCCGAAAAGGCAACCCAACGGTGATCACGCTCTTGGGACGCTCAAAGATGAACACAAACAGTGGACTTTTTTTGTTCGTACAAGTGGTCGGCTTCGTGTGCTGCGTATCTGCTCTCAGGACATCACCACAAAAGAGGAGGGGCCCACAGCTACACTTGCCCTTGATGGGCTCTTGCGTCTCTGTGAAGCGCTCGCAAATGGGCTCACACGGCTTTATCCTGAGAGTGATGAGCCGGGAGGCGAGGGGATGCTTGCGCGGGCTGAGATGGTGACGTTACGTGCCCTCAGAGAAGATTTACTTAGTGAGGTAGATGAGGTCGAGGAGCCTACTCCTGAACGCGTGCGTCCAAGATCAAGAGGTGGCCTTTGGATGTCGTTGCTTTTCGTGATCGTTTGTGGCTTGTTGCTCGCTGTGTTGGTCAGTCCTGATACTTTTCTGCCAAGGCAGCTCAACAAGATCATCAAACGCTCCAGTGCACCTGTGAGGTTAAAAACATCTTGCTGGCTGTGGAAGCGCGACGATGAGGGGAACATTCTCAAACTTCGGAAGGTGTTGAAGGGGGAGCGTTTTGTTGTGCTCGATCAAAACGAGAAGTTTGTAAAAGTAGAGCGTTTTTTGCCGGGTGCAGAGAAGAACAAGGTCTTCTTGTATTGGGTTGGGCCTTCATGTTTGGTTGTGGAGTAGTCGAGGGAGACTGGTGTGGTGAGAGAGGGGGTTTTGTTACCTTGGTTTGACCAGGATCTCTGCCATCATTCCTAACTCTGCATGTTCGAGGATATGGCAGTGCGCCATCCATTGACCTGGATTGTCCATAAACGCCTTGATGACAAGTATTTCATTTCCATTGAGAAGAACAGAGTCTTTGAGTCCGGGCTCGGAGACACTCTTGCCATCGCGTGAGAGTACGATGAAAAATTGCCCGTGTAAGTGGAATGGGTGGGGTTGAGCGTTGGCATTCCTCAAGGTCATTTGGACAACGTCACCTTCATTGAAGGTGAAGATAGGTTCTTTCCAATGGCTCTTTTTGTTCAATCTCCATGCTACGCCAGCAGGGGAAGTTGGATCTTGGACTCCGTCAAACAAGATGTCGACCGTTCTGTGTGGCTTGGGATTGGATGGGGCGTCGACCTTTGGGTAATTCGGAAGAGTTGGGTTGCTTGGCTGCTCACCTTTGACACTGACTTTGACCAAGGGGATGGTTTGCACGCCATTTTGTGTTGGAGCGAGAAAATCCAATGAGTACGCGCCTTCTTTTTCGAACATCACTTCGATATCATACCGTTGGCCTACTGGGATGGTCAGTGTACTGGTGAAGGGGTATGGTTCAGAGATCAGTCCACCATCTGTTCCGATCACGCGGGCTTTTACGCCTTTCATCTGGATCTGCATTGTGCGGGCGTTTGCCACATTGACAATGCGCCAACGTTCGACTGCGCCTGTTTTCACTTCGATGTTTTGAGTCGAGAAAGAACCATTGGCGAACAGATAGTTCCCGTTTCTTCCGTGCATGACTTCCATATGTGCGGTCATGAAGCTCGCAATTTTTCCGTTGAGGACGTAAATGTCATCGAGGACAATGGAGCGCTCCATGTCGAAGTTGATGTTTTCTTTTTCCTGAACGATGAGCATACCATACAGGCCTTTTTCGAGTTGCTCATTGCTTCGGACGTGAGGGTGGTACCAGAATGTTCCTGCTTCTTTGACTGTAAACTCGTACTTGAACGTTCCCCCTGGTGCGATGGGTTTTTGAATGCGGGGAGAGCCATCCATTTGGTCCGAAATCCGAAGACCATGCCAGTGTACTGTGGTTGTTTCGGGAAGATCATTCTTGAAGTGAACGATCACTTTATCCCCAACTCTAGCACGAATGATGGGACCTGGAACGATACCATTATATGTGTAAAAGGTGTCCGATACTTTGCCCTCGAATGTGAGGGTTCGTGTATGTGCACGTAAGTTGACTTCTACGATGTTTGCGGCAGGATTTTCGTCCTGGAGGACTTGGCCTCCAGAGATGTTGGGGAACGCTTTCTCAACGATTGTTTCGTCTTTAACCTTCTCTGTCGTCTCTTCCTCGGGAATGGTTTCTTGCGTTGTTGAGTCGGTGATACCTGCATCTTCGACGATTTCTTTGGTGGGTTCTTGGAGGACGGTTTTTTCTTCGTTTGAGGCATCTGGAGTAAGCGTTTGTTCTCCACTGCACCCGATGAGGGTCGCAAAGAGCAAGGACATAAATAGCCAACGCATTGTGCATTCTCCTATTGTGATTCTGAGTTGGTTACGACGGTAGGTTGTGACCAAAAGAGATGTGGATGGAATGAGTTTCGGTGGAATCCCTACGGAAGGATCATTGCTACTTTCGCGACTATACCGTGTTGGGATTTGAAAGGCAATACTGTCAGATATTTTGTACCAGATGATCCTATTTCTTTCCTTTTGTTCTCAATCTTTACCAGTGATGTACTTTTTGACAGTCCGACGATCCAACTCGACAATACGCGCGACTTCGTTGTCGTTTTCGTATTGACCGTAGAGTTGTTGACAATAGGATTGGAGTAGTTCTTTGGTTGTTGGAGACTGCTCGATTCGAGTGGTTTGGGAGGCTTTGTGGGGAGGAAGAGTGGGATTAAAACTTCCAGCGAACACCAACACCAACTCTGAATGTTCCGTCGTCTTTCACACGACCAGTCAATCCAGCGTCGAAGTTGTCTGTGGGTTGCCAGCGAACACTGCCGCCTGCGCTGAGATCACCATCTGAGTCGAGATTGATGTTCCCGTTTGCAGTGAAGTCACCATTACGCCATGCACCGTTGAGTCGAAGTGTTGCGTCACCTTCTGTGTTGATCGTTCCACCGAGATTCAGGCGTCCGTTTTGACCACGCCAGATGTCGCCACTCGCACCGAGTGAGAGACTTGGGTCGGAGAATTTGGGACCCCAATCTGCTTCTGCTGTGATCTGAAGGCGTTTGTTGAAGAGGCTGGTGCTGAACTCTGGTTTGATGCCGAGTTTTCTGATCGCCTCAGAGCCGTTCATGTAACCGTGTGCACCAACTGCGACAGCGGCTGTTGCGGCGAGACCATAAAAGACTCCGGGGGACTCTTCGCGCAGGTTCTCGGCGAATTGTTTGGCGAGATCACCACCCAATTTACCAAAGTCTTTGAGTGATTTTCCTTCGAGTGAACCGACTTCGATGCCAGCTTCACCGAGCGCGCTTTCGAGGCCTTGGACGATCTCTGGGGAGAGGTCACTCAAGGGCATGTCCATCATCATGTCTTTGGCAGCACCGACGAGTCTATCTTTTTGTGCGTCGGTGAACGCATCACCTGGATTGACAGGGCGCGCACCATTTGCGAGGGCCATCGCGTCTGGGTTCATGATGCTGTCGAGTTTGTTGTGGAATGTTTCGACAGCGCGGCGACCTTTTTCGCTCGCAGGGCGTGATGTACTGGGGCCAACTTCAAAGGAGTCGAAGGAGAGATTCAGTCGATCAATCGCGTTGGTCTCTGTGGAGGGAGCGGCTGGTTTTTGAGTGCCTTCGAATGAAAGGGAGGGGAGTTGGGTGGGTTGTGCGCCTGTTTTGTTGATACCTGACATGTGAATCTCCTATTGAATGTACAACACGTATCGTCTTACATGAGACATTGTCGCATATCTCTGGGAAAAGTTGTGAACTTTTTCACATATAAATGATAAGTGATTGAAAATGGGAGAGAACGATAGGAAGGAGAGAAAGAGAAGACCTTGTGTGGGTGGGATTTCCTGACATCTCTTGGGACATGGAAGGCTCACAGGTTTGCGCCCGCGGTAGCGGTGCAGTCGGTGCCGCAAACTCGGCTCTCTGAGTTGCGCCAGCTGCGGCACCGACTGCACCGCTACCGCGGGCTGGCAAACCCAGAATAGCTTTCCTTGTGAACCTTTGTTGGCTTAGTGTACCCGAACGACGCTGCATCGTTCAAAAGTCGAAATCTTGTATTCGCCAACCACACAAGGTCCACTAGCTATATCGGATCCTCCTTTACATTGCAAGAGGGGAGCTTGAAGTTCTTTGATTTTTCAAGAGAAAGGATGATGTGGGAGGTTGTCATTGCAGGGCAATCGCATCCGTGTTATGTTGTCGCAACCGGATAGACCGGTCGATGAGGCCAGAAAAGGAGAGCGATATGTCCGAAAAGGAAAACAACACATTTCTCACTGAGCAGGCGTTTGATAAAGACGCACACACGGACTTCAGAGAATCCATGATCTACGGAGATTATCTCCAGCTCGACATGATCCTCGACGCACAAAAGCCGATCTCCGATAGTCACGATGAGATGTTATTTGTCATCCTTCATCAAAGCGCTGAGCTGTGGATGAAGCTCGTCCTTCACGAAGTCACCGCAGCGATCGAGTGTATCAAAAGTGACAAGATCCAAAGCTCATTGAAGATGCTCTCTCGTGTCTCTCGTATCCAGGCGCAATTGATTCAAAGCTGGGATGTCCTATCCACCCTGACCCCCGCTGATTATCTGACATTTCGGGACAAACTTGGTCAGGCCTCTGGATTCCAATCCTACCAATACAGAAGCATCGAATACTCACTCGGCAACAAAAACCCCGCCATGCTCTCACCCCACAAACATCGCCCCGAGATCTACGAAGGCGTCAAAGCGATCCTCGATCGGCCCAGCCTCTACGATGAAGTCCTTCGCTTTCTTGGACGACGTGGCTTTGATTTACCACAGGACGTCCTCGAACGAGACTGGTCCAAACCATATCAGCCCAATGACGCCGTCAAAGCCGCATGGCACACTGTCTATTCAGATACCCATACACACTGGGAACTCTACGAACTCGCTGAGAAATTGGTCGATCTTGAAGATTGGTTCCAGCAATGGCGCTTCCGCCACATGAAGACTGTAGAGCGAGTGATTGGCTTTAAAAGAGGGACTGGTGGAACGGCTGGCGTCTCCTACCTTAAGAAGGCTTTGGATCTGCGCTTCTTTCCTGAACTGTGGATGATCCGTACGGAGCTTTAGGCCGTTGGATGGAAAAAAGACCTACACAGGGGGGAGTGTGTCTGAGAGAGTTGCGTGCTTGTTCGAGAGGATGAGATACTCGGCGCAGTAAGTCTCCAGATATGTGCGCAGATGGCTCGTGAGGAGGATGAGTTTTTGTTGGTCCTTCCAATCCTGAATGATCTCATTTAAAAATCCCAGCGATTGTTGATCGAGGGCTTTTGTCGGCTCATCGAGGAGCAGGACTTGCGGCGAGCCACAAAGCGCGACAAGTAAGGTCACTTTGCGTTGTTGTCCTGCTGAGAGGGTCCCGAGCTTCATATCCTCCTTCCCCTGCAATCCAACCGCTGCGAGCTGCTCCTTCCATCCTCCCGAATGGTCACCTCGAAGTGCCCCCACTGTGTCACACAGCTCTCGACAGGTGATATAGGGGTACAGATCTGCGTGTTCGGGTACGTAGCCGAGCTGTTGTCTCGCGAGGACAGGCGCTTGTTCGAGATCGTGACCGGCAATCTGAATCCGACCACTGCGCGGCAAATAGATCCCTGCAATGGTCCGCATCAACGTTGACTTCCCTGAGCCATTGGGACCGTAAATCCCCAAAACACCAGATGTGATATCGCACTCTACTCGTTCAAGGATCACTGTCCCACCGAGCGAAATACTCAAATCCTCAATGGACAGTTTGGGTGTGGTAGACATGTCTATTCCTTTTAATAGTGATCGAGTGTCAGTCCTCGTGGTGGAGGGATAAATCGTTGTTTGGTTCTTGTCTTTTCGAGGTGCCTATACCCACGCACAGCGTAGTAGATGGCTTGTAGAGGGAGCGCAAAGATCAGCCACGGAAAGTACGCGAGGAGGATCGTCGGAAGCAGACCATGTCCGATGATAAACCATCCAATACCATCATCCAACGAGCCGTATTGTTGCCCTCGCCAACCCAGATAACTCACCACTGTCGATGACCATACTGCGATGATCAATCCACTCAAGAAGAGCTTCAGAAGACCCCACATTGTGAAGGGCGACCCTACAAAAGAGGCCGCTAGGGCCATCCATAGTGGAGGTGTGCAGCTCCCCAACATACCTATCCCCCAACGGGCATACGCAAGGTCTAGTGTCCGCAAACCGATGTGTTCATCCCACCATTGGTACGGCTGTCTGTGTGTTTGCACCATCGTCACGATCGAACCCCCACAAAGTGCCATGTAGGGCATCATCCCAATAGAGATGTGAAGCAACAGCGCGTCGCCCTTCAGCCCATTGTTGGCGATCGCCAGCGCAAAACACAGCGCAAGGACAATCTGTCCCATCCATCTTGAGAGGATAGGTTGTTTGCATCTTCTGAGGAGCGTCAGAAGCTCAACGCGAAACCACGCGAGTGACGAAGGCCAACGGAGCTCGAAGAGCGTTCGCTGTCGTGGATTCGTCTGTGGGGGACGCAATTGGGAGAATGAGTATGTGAGCCTGCTTGCGAGGACAAGGATGATTGTATAGCCCCACCACGTCGGGTGGCGAAACAGTGGATACAAAAGACAGGGGAGCATGACCCAGTAGAGGAGACGAACGAGTGGTTGTTGAAGCCACTCCGTCAACCCTTTGGGGGAGGTCTGTAGAGCGCGACGCCAGGGAGGTTGTTGATACCACAGGAATTGCAGCGCGAGTGTGAGCGCACATCCCGCTCCCCACGGCAAGAGCCCCATCGGTAGAGGATATCCCTTGTCTCCTGTGAGTAAGGCGTAGCCCATTAGACCAAACCATGGGATGTTGAGGAGGAGGGCGTGTTTGATATGTATCCAACTCCACGCTCTTGTGGAGAGAGGCAGATGGTAAAAAAACTGAAGGCGTCGAGAACCAATGAGGATGGAAAAAAGCGAAGATGTGACAAGAGAGTAAACAAAAAGTGTGATGAGGAGGAAGAGGCTTCTTGCATGTGGAGCGGCGTCCTGGATGGAATCGCGGATCACCCAAGGGGGCACGTACCGAATGAGCCACACCTGTATCATCACGAGCAATCCGATGCCAAGGGAGAGCTTCTTTCTGGCGTCTCTGTATACCAACCTGGTCAAAAGGCCGGAGAAGCGAAGACGAGCTTGTTTGGACACGAACATTTCACCTGTATTGTGGAGTGGTGAGAGAATGGCGACATGGTCCTCTTGTGAACGAAGTACACGAGAGAATGGTCGGACACAAGGCCCGACCCTACGGGGAAATAGACATGATCAACAGTGTACAGCTTGGCAAGAGGGTCATTTGGGTGATGACATTACAAATCTGACTTGCCTAACGTTCGAGCGTTTCAGTCTTGCCTAACGTTTGAGCGTTTTAGTCTTGCCTAGCGTTCGAGCGTTTCAGTCTTGCTCGCTGAGCGCCGCGAGTGTATCAAAGTCGCGTTGGGCGTGTTCGTTTTGTTGAATGTCGAGGTAGGCATATGCGCGACCAGAATAAGCTTTCAGGTAGCGTGGTGAGATGTGGATAGCCTGTGTGAAGTCGGCGATCGCGTTGTCGAATTGTTCGAGCTGGTAGTATGTAAAGCCCCTATTGCAGTAAGCGCTTGCGTCGTCTTCTGCGAGCTTAATGGCATGTGTGAAGTCGGCGATTGCGTTGTCAAATTGTTCGAGGGCGTTGTTGGCTTTGCCTCGCTCTCTAAAGGAACTAGCATCTTTAGCGTCAAGCGCGATGGCTTTGGAGTAGTCTTGGATGGCTTTTGCATAATCCTGAAGTCGTGCGTAGGAGCCAGCCCTGTTGCGGTAAGCGAGTGTGAGCTGTGGGCGCAGCGAGATGATCGTCGTGAGATCTTCGATGGAGTGTTCATATTCACCGCATCTTGCATACAACTCGGCGCGAGACAGATAGATGTGGATATTCTCTGGTTGGAGGGCGAGGGCTTCCTGGAAGTCGTGAAGAGCCTTGTCATCTTCGCCAATGGCCATATACGCGCAGGCACGGGAACCAAATGCATAGCTGTGCTGTGGTGAGAGCCGAAGTGTTTGACTGAAGTCACCAATCGCGCGTTCATGATCACCTTTGTGAAAGTGAGCGATGCCCCGATTGTAGTAGCCACTTGGATGTTTGGGGTCGAGTTGAATGGCGCGCCGAAAGTCGATGATCGCCTGGTTGTACGCGCCGAGGTGGGTGTGGGATTTTCCTCGACTGCGGTATGCTGCGGCATAATCTGGATTGTGCTCGATGGATTGATCGAAGTCTTCGATAGCACGTGCGTGTTGTTTTTGTTCGGCGTAGACTGTGCCTCGGTTGTGGAACGCGACAGCATCTTGTGGGTGCAAGGCGATCGTTTGTCCGAAGTCTGCGAGAGCTTTGTCGTACTCTCTGTTGTCTGCGAAGACTGTACCTCGATAGCGGTAGATGAGCGCGTTAAAGGGGTTGAGCTGAATGGCCTGATCAAACGCCCCTAGCGCTTCGTGGATGTCGCCTTTTTTGTACGCTTGCAGTCCACGTGTGAGCAACGCCTCTACGGGAGATGTTGGAAAAGGAGTCGGGAGCGGGGTCGGCTTTGATTCATTCATTGTGCGCACTCATGGGGTCGCGTGGTTGGCAGGAGCTGTTTGCTTTTGGTGGGGCTGAGTTTACCAAAAATGGGGGGATTTTGGAATGTGTTTTGTGTGGGGGCTGTGATTAGACTTTTAGGAGCGTCTCCAACGCGACGGAAACGCTGGAAAAATCGTGTTTGTCGAGGTCGTTGATCTTTGCGAGCATATTCAAGAGGTCAGTTGTCGTGATGATACCGATCAACATATTCCGTTCGCGATCAAAGACTGGCAGCGAGTCGACTCGTTGCTCGACCATATGTTTGGCGACATCGCTGATATGTTGGTCGGACCAGCAGACTTGGATGTCTTTCTTCATGATCTCAGTGATCTTCATCTTGGGGAGCACAAGCTCGCCGTATTCGAGTTTGGCGTGCAAGAGTATGTCTCGATCGGACACCATGCCAACAATGTTGCCTTCGTAGGCAACGGGGATATGACGACAGTGGAGTGTCGCCATTAGATCATGCGCTTGTTGGATGTCTGCGTCGATGTGGAGGTAGTAGACATCTTCTGTCATGTTCTCGGATACTTTCATCGTAATTCCTCAATATCCCGAAAGGGGAGTTGTCTCTTTGTTGCCTCGCCTTCGACTGTTACAGCAGCCTCAGAGCCTTGGTTGTGAGCGAGGTTGAACATTACCGCGAAGTGCGTTCACACACTATACGTTGATATATACATCAATTGAAGCGGTATTCATTGAGAAAGATCAAGAGATTTTTTCGTCGTTTGGGTTGGGGGATTTGTCTTTTTGGGAAGGGATTATCGTTTGAGAGGCGTTTCGGAGATGGTGAAGGAGAGGACGTCGTGCTCGATGAGTCTTTGGATCAGCACATCTCCCATCGCAGTTGCGGGTGTGGTGATGCCCGTGGCTTCAGGGAGTTTATCTTGATCGAGCGCCAGACATATTGCGGATTCAGCGAGCATACCAGCAGTTGCGCCGTATCCTGGGTCTTTGTTTCCTTTGACAATGGCGTCGATACGTTGTGTGCCTTTTTTACCCACGAGATAGGTGTGGAAGAAGCCATTTTCTTGTTGTTTTTTGGTAGGGCCTTCACCTGGTTTGGGCAGGACAGTCTTTTTGAGCAGTGAACGTGTCGGTTTGATCGCCGCGAGGACGACGAAGGCCATCATCCCTTTGGCCAGCTTTTGTGCGTTCCACCATCCACCCACGCCTTTTTTAAAGGCCATGACTTCGCTGTATCGGAAGTCTTTTCCGTAGGGGAGTCCTTGCAACGCGTGGCTTCGTCGGACGACACGGGCGTTGATGCCGGCCATCACAAATGGGCCTGTCCACGACTGAAGATCATCGTCCCAGCGTACGCCTGTTTGGTCGCGCTCTTCGTTTCCTCTCTCCAAGTCTTTGGGGTACAAGGTGTATGGATCGACGAGCATCCTGCGGATCTTTTTGTCTTGAGCCTGCTCCATCATGTTGAGCATACTGGCAACAGTCCCACCACTGACACCGCCTCTTGTTGGGCCTACAAAGTATTTGACCTCTTGGCAATAAGTGTCATGACGCTTTTTCATCTGTTGTTGGAGAAACAGCACGCCGAGATCTGAGGGAATGGAGTCATAACCGCAGCAGTGGACGATTTTCACCTTGTTCTTTTGGGCTTCTTCGTGGTGTGCGTCGATCATCATCTGGATGAAGGGGGATTCTCCGGTGAGATCACAATAGTGTGTCCCTTCTTCGACACAGGCCTGGACCATGTTTGCGCCATATTGGGCGTAAGGACCGACTGTTGTACAGATCACTTTGGTTTGGGCGGCGAGGTCTTTGAGGGAGGACAGGTCCATACTGTCCCCTGTGAGCAATGGAAGCGAAGACAGCGCCGGATTGATCTCACAAAGCGCAGCTTTGACGGTCTCCAATTTGCTCTGGTTCCTTCCTGCGATGGCCCATTTTAATGAAGTGTCTGTGTAGTGTTTCGCGACATATTCTGCGGCCAATTGACCTGTGAATCCTGTCGCGCCCCAGAAGATTACGTCGTACGTGCGGGCTTCTGCCATATTCAGCTCCCTTGTCTAGTCATGGGTTTCAACAATTTCGTCCGTTGGGTGGCTCAAAGAGTGGTGACGACGACCCCGTTTGGCAACTTTTTTCTGGTGAGAACAATCAGCCAAAAAAGATGACGGGACAAAACACCCGCGAGTTCTTTCCGTTGTGTTTTTTTGACCGTTTTTTGGTATTGTATGGTACACTTCTTGCGTTCATGGCTTCTTTTTTACACAGGCCATCATGAAAGACGTCTTTTAAGACGACAGGATGGGTTCTTTGTGTAGATTGAGCTGGCTGATTACTCCTTGCGCTTCTTCCTCTGTGTGGCTAGCTTGGTGTTCGTTCGTCGTTTGCCGTCCCTGGTTTTGTCGTCGGGAGATGGTGTTTTTCTGTTCTTGGCAGAACGTTTGCTGGTGAGCTCGCCTATGCGAAAATTTTCATATGGACTTAATATCCCACATGTGCTCAGGCTTGCCCTCTGGGTGCTTGTTTTGGATGTTTTGGTGTGTTTGGGACTTTGGGGGTATGTGCGTGACCCTGGCGTACTTCTTCTCGTTGGAGGTGGTGTCGGATTTGTTGCTGCCTTACGATGTCTGCTCGGTTGTATGAAGCGCAAAGAGCAGTGGGCGTGGATGCTCTCACCTCACTCGATCACCTTTCAGCTCCCCCACACAAACGAAGAGTCCGCGATAACGTGGGATGATGTGATCTCCTTTGCCCCACTCAACACTGCCTCCTATGTGCTCGTCACAAAAACATCAACCATTCCTATCTACGGCCCCCACGCAAATCATGACTTGTTTGTCATCGAACAACTCCAAGAGTTTGTGGAGTGCTTTACCCATTTTTGGGAAGAGGCCAAGTCAACAAACGCTGCCAAAACATCGAGCAAAGACGATCAACCTTCATTGGATGAGGGGTTCTCGGAGACCAGTGAAGAGGGGAACATCAGTCCCTTTGAGGAGGTCTTTGAGAAGTTTAAACGGGCTGACGCTGTTGGTTTAAAGACCCTCTCAGGGGCCACCTTGAACGAAGCTCTTCGGCTTGGTCTGGAGCAGCAAAAAGCGCACTCAACAGCAGAAGAGATCCAGTCTATCAAGACCCCTCAACACGATCCGTATGACGATCCATTTTACGATGAGGACGAAGAAGACAGCACCATGATGGTGAAGCTCAAGGGGAAAATCAAGCGCAATCGTTCCGAGAATGAGCGCTCTGTTCCCTGTCTCATCGTGATCGCAGGCTCAAAGGTTGGGGAGATTTTCGAGCTGACCCTTCCACAGACGACCTTGGGGAGGACGGAGAAGGCGGACATTCAACTCGAAGGTGGTGGTGTGTCTCGTTCACATGCCCGGTTGTTGTTGAAAATTGGAGAGCCTACCAGTGTTTTCGTCGAAGATCTGAAGAGCCGTAATGGGACCTTCTTGAACGGCGAGGAGGTCGTCGGCGCGCCATTGCTACAGGATGGTGATACGCTCACACTTGGTGGTTCGTGGATCTTGAAGTTCAAGTATATCAAGGAGAGTTTGCTTCGTTCCCATAGTGAAGAAGAGTTACGTGCGTTCCGCGCAGGTGTCGTTCAAATCACAAAGCAGGGACGAGTGATCTCGATCAACGATACAGCCCGCAGTATGTTGGGGGTCGATGATTACGAGTCTCAAGCGTTGACCCAACAGCTCTTGAAGCGGAAAGTCATCAGGATGGCTTCACACTTTGAGGAGCAGGAGAGCAATGTCGAGATCTGGCAGAGTACACTTGATGGTGTGACGTTGCGATGTCATGCATTCCCAATCAAGAGTCCAGAAGGGCGGGCTGGAGGCGGTGTGATGCATTTGTATCTCGATGCGTCTTTGGAGAGTCTGCTCGATCGTGAGTCTTCGTTGGTGTCGCAGCAATTGCTCGCGACAGTGAATGAGGCGCGTCTCGCACGACAAGAGGCCGAGAAGGCGAACACTGCAAAGAGTGAATTCTTGGCACGTATGAGTCACGAGTTGCGGACCCCACTGAACGCGATTCTTGGGTATGCTGAGCTTGTGCGCGAAGATGTCGAAGAGGGTGAGATGGAGTCTTTGATGGACGACCTCCAACGTATCTCCGTTTCGGGTCGCCATCTCTTGTCACTCGTCAACGCTGTGCTCGACATCTCCAAGCTCGAATCTGGTAAGGTCGATGTACATGTCTCGACCTTCTCTGTGGAAGCGTTGATGGATGATCTTGAGACGATGACGCGGCCTCTTGCGATGAAGAAGAACAACACGTTGATCATCTCCAGTCCCGAAAATATGGGGGATATTCGTTCAGATCAGCAGCTTATCAAACAGATCTTGTATAATATTCTGAGTAATGCCTGTAAATTTACGATTGAAGGCAAGGTGAACTTTGACGTCTCTGCTCGTATACAAGAAGGAAAGCGATGGATTGTTTGGGATATCCGTGACACAGGGATTGGTATTCCACATGATTTGCAGCGTCGCGTCTTCGAAGATTTTGTACAGGTCGATACATCTACGACGAGGCGTTTTGAGGGGACCGGGTTGGGCTTGGCGATCAGTCAACGGCTCTGTGAATTATTAGGTGGGAGGATTCATCTTACAAGTGAACCTGACGAAGGGAGTCATTTTGTGATCGAGATCCCTGCTGAGATCCCTCAACTCCCACCTGTGTAATATAATGACGAATCATCCCCTCAGCTTTTCTAAGGCTTCTGCAAGAAAAAAAGATTGTAGGAAAAAGAAACGCACGTGGAGGTTGGAGCTGAAACCGCAAGCATCGTTATTCGTCGTCGACATAGCCCTGCCATGCCTTCTCCTCATGCCTTGCCTGAGGCTCCATCTCCTGCCCTCCTTCGTGCGCTTTTTTCCTTGCAGCAGCCTTAGGCTACTGCAAGAATTGTGGTGGTGTTTTTGGTTGGAGTTGTCTATCAAAAGGGTGGTGATGAGAGATGACATTCTCTAGTATTGCTGATCTTCGTGGTGTGTTTGCGCGGGCGTGTTCGGCGGCGCACTTTTGGGATGTTTGTCTGGAATTATCTTCGATGTCGTGGGAGGGTGTAGAGGTTCAACATTACGTCGAGCAACATATTGAAAGTTGGGGGTATGTGTATCAGCCGAAGTTTCCGGTGTTGTGGTGTGACCGGGCTTCTTTTGGTGTCTTTGATGGGATGAGGGAAAAGGTTCTTGCTGATGGTGGCGAGGGATATGAACCTTGGATTGATCTACCTTCTTTTTCGATGGGTGTATCGAGTGAGGTTTTTTCTATTGATGAGGGACGTTCAATAGAGCAGCTTGAGGGATTTTTGGTGGATTGGGTGGAGAAGCAGCGTCCAGCAAGTGAGCAGATTTTTATGTGGCGTTTGGCGTGTGCGAGATGGGTCTACGAGCTCGATCGGGATGGTGTGGGAGCGATTACAGGGATTTGTTCTTTTCCTGAGACATTGTTTTATGAGTTACAAAGACGTGCACAGGCACCTACGTTCCGTGTCCAACCTCACCGAAATCACTTTGAGGCGTTACAAGAGCGCGTCGAAGATGAGATGACTGCGAATCTAAAGGCATATGAAGATTGGGCATGTATTCGTTTGGGGTGTCAGGTGTTGTTGAATGCGGCGTCACCGATGACGAGGATGTCACCTTCTTTTGCGTTTGAAGATCTGAAGTCGTACCTGGAAGAAGCCGCTGGAACGATCGCCCAATGGAAGGGGCTCCTCCCCGCCGAAGAGACGCTGCTCTTCAACATCCTGCAAATACGTGTATTGACCGGCTTGTGGGATGAATTCTGCTCTTGATATGACTGGCCCTGTTGCTACCGCGCTTTTTATCGGACAATTTGCGACTTGCCCCTGCGACTGCCGCGCTTCGCTTGGCATCGTGGGTTTGCCAGGCGTGCGCGCCCCCGGCCACACCCGCCTGGGGTCGCGGACCCCAGACCCACGATGCTGACGCATCGTCTGTGTTGCGCTCTACGAGCGCTGGGAGAGGTTTTGTGTTGAGGGCAGGTCTTTAGACCTGCCCAATCCCAATGGCTGCGAGGCCGTAGGCATCGCGTACCCTTTCGTATAGGCCCAGGTTTTAACCTGGGTGTATGGCCATTCGTATCCCAATATCCGTGCGTTCATGGGTTTGTTCTCATCCGAATATCCATACATGTATGATTTTATTCGTATCTTTGGGTGTGTTCTCCTTGTGTATGTTTCGAGAGCGGAAACATGGATCATTGAATAGAGGGAATTGTTTGGTTGGTATCACCGGGTTGGAACCCGGTGCTATAGAGAGGGTACGCTCGCCTCCAAGGCTTCGCAGCCATTGGGATTGCGGCGGGACTCAAAGTCCCACCTCAGCATACAAAAATGCAACCCATCACAAGGTGTCGAGGAAGATAAGCCCGATGAAGCAAGAATACCCCTATCAGTCCGAGCTCTCGCTCGTCCATCTCCGCTGCAGTTCAACTATGTTGGCAAGGGGAGCGATGCAAGACCCCCTCAGTCGGGCTTTGCCCGCCAGCTCCCCCTGTATGACCTTCGCTTTGCTTCGGTCGACAAGGGGAGCGATACAAGACCCCCTCAGTCGGGCTTTGCCCGCCAGCTCCCCCTGTATGACCTTCGCTTTGCTTCGGTCGACAAGGGGAGCGATACATATCAAATGATATATCGCGATATAAACGAAATCTTCGCGTATATCGGTTTGATCTCAGTAGGGGCGGGCCTTGTGTCCGACCTCAAACTACGTGTATATCGGGTAAATGGTCCCTCCTCTCGAAAGGCTTGAGAGGAGGGAAGGAGCGGAGCGACAGGGTGGAGAGTTTGTTGAGGCGGATGATTGCAAGTGAAGA
>PCBK01000154.1 GCA_002731275.1 Deltaproteobacteria bacterium
TATCGGGGGACATGAATGCCCCCCAGGCGCGCTTCGCTTGCCTTCCCCCCCAATTGAACCCCTTCGGGGTTGTTTTTTGCGCTTCGCTTTGGGTTTGCCTAGAATGCAAAAAGCCCTACCGAAGTAGAGCGTTCAAGCGTTGATACAGATGTCAGCTTCGTATCATCGAAGCGATCAATCGATTAGGGCGTGAGCTTACGAAGCGCATGGTTGTTGGTATCGGCGACATAGATGTTACCGTTCCCATCAACAGCGATCCCTGTAGGCGCATCAAACCCGGCATTGGTACCAATACCATCGGAGAAGTCTGCGCTGGCCTTCCCACCAATCGTGATCAAGATCCCTTGCGTCGTCAGCTTACGAATACGGTGGTTACCTGTGTCCGTAATGTAGAGCGCACCAGCCGCATCGACGGCGAGACCTGTTGGTGTGTCCAGTCGAGCGACAGAGACGCGACCATCAGAGAATCCAGCCGTTGCAATCCCCGCAACTGTCGTAACAACACCAGCCGAGGTGATCTTACGAATACGATGGTTACCTGTGTCGGCGACGTAGACATTCCCGCTCCCATCAACAGCCAATCCCCAAGGTTGGTTAAATTGTGCAGCAGCTCCTGTCGCGTCATTGTGACCAGCCGTTGCAATCCCCGCAAAGGTCGTGACAACACCAGCTGGGGTGATCTTACGAATACGGTGGTTGTTTGTGTCTGCGATATAAAGGTTTCCGGCGTTGTCCATGCCGATCCCGTGTGGTTGGTCAAACTGTGCAACAACACCTGTCGCGTCTGTGAAACCAGCGGTCCCACTCCCTGCGATAGTCGTGACACTGTTATCTTGAATGTCGATCTTACGAATACGATGGTTCCCTGTGTCCGATACGTAAAGTGTATTTCCGTCGGCACTCGCGACAATTCCTCTTGGAGAGTTAAAAGATGAAGAGGCAAGTGTACTGTCTGCAAATCCGGCACTTCCGTCACCAGCCACTGTCGTCACAATCCCTGTGGGTGTGACCTTACGAATACGGTGGTTGTTTGTATCTGCGATATAAAGGTTTCCTGCAGCATCTTTTGCGACACTACCAGGCTCATCGAACCGTGCGCTGCTTCCTGTGGCGTCGTTGTATCCAGAAGAACTATCACCAGCAAGTGTGCTCACTGTTGCACCTTGGTTGACTTCAAAAGAGAAGTTCTGTGACACACCTTGATAATTTTCGTTAGAACCATCTGCACGTGACCACACTTGCACCAAGTATGAACCCAATTGTGCGTTACTTGTGTCCCAATTCAATGTTGCAGAAGTCGACCAATCTTGTGCCAAAGTCCAGTTACCAGCAGGATCGCGGACATAAAATTTATACGTGGCAATACCACCAGCGACACATGGTGCGTCAGCTTCAAAGACAACTTGTACCCCTTGTGGCTGAGGACTGTTTGGTTCGGCCTGCACTGTAGGTGATGTACAGTTTGGTACACTGGAGGTCAACTTGTAAGCGAGCAATGTGGACGCACCCTCATAAGCGGCGGTACTGTTTTTTCGACGAACCCAAATCTGAAAGGCGTAATCACCAGCAGCAAATGTACTTGTATCCCACGCAAATTGGGTACTTGTGTTCCAATCTCGTTCAAGGGACCACTCTCCACTGGGTTGTTTCAAATAGACTTTAAACTCAGGCGTTGCAGTACCTGTACAGCTCGCGAGGAAGGTCAACTCGATATTTTCGCCGACCTCTTGGGGACTTGTGGGGTCAAACACCACACTCACATCATTACATCGTATGGTCCCACCTGTGATCTCAAATGGGAGTGATGAAGAGGTACCTTCATAACTGATGGTTTCGCCTTTACGACGTGTCCATACCTGAAACAGATAGTCACCTGTCGAGGCAGAGGAGGTATCCCAATCAAATGACATGTCATCTGACCAATCTTGTGCGACAATCCATTTGCCGTCCGCACCTCGTTGATAGAATTTGTACTCTGCAGCTGCGCCATTCTTACACGTCGCAGACGCAGTCAATGAAACAGTCACACCTGATGCTTGTGGGCTCGTCTTATCTGCTGACAATGTCACTGAACAATCACCGACAAGTTTTTTCCCCATCACCCCGATCTCATCACCTGCGCCAGGCCCCACCTGACAACCAAGCATCAACAATGGAAGCGAAAGCATCCAACCTAAAATCATCAATACATTTCGTTTTCTCATAAAATCTCCTAAACAATCAAAACAAGGCAGAAATATCCACCAAAACATACATTCCAAAGGGGAACTCTGTCCGAAACAAAGACCCAAAAGGCGAAATATATAATAGATATACATATCGTGAGCGTGGGGAGGATGAAGCCTTCTCCACCAGCACATAAAGAACCTAATATGCTGTATTCACGGCACTCTAAATAAGCAAACGACATACCAAGACAGCAAACCACTGATTCTATATGACTTTCATCCAAAGTCGTCCCGCAATGACTGACCTCGCCCCCATGTATTCAGTCAATACGAGAGACAAAACACACAAACATGACCAAAACAGCACAATGTCCATCAAAAAGAGATGCACACTTCACATATATGCCAAGACACACATCAAAACAGCCTAAATCGAGCACATATCATCTCATTTAGGCTGCTCCAAGGAAAAAAGCACACGAAAGAGGGCAGTCGATGGAGCCTCAGACAAGGCATGGGAAGGAGCCGTGGCGTCGCCAGTGTGGCGACGAATCACGCCGCTTGCGGTTTCATCTGCAACCTCTGCGTATGTATCTTTTTCCTACACTCTTTTTTTCTTGGAGCAGCCTTATTGGTCCTCTCGCGAAAAGGACATACAACATCGAGGTCGGACACAAGGCCCGACCCTACGAAAAAAATGCAACATCATACTCGTGCGTTTACTTCGCGAGAGGACCACTTATTCATCCGCTCGGCAAGTGACGTACAGAATGACAGAAGAGGGATACAAGTCAGTCACTCTCTCACATCACCACACATGTATCGCGTCTCTCAGGCCACTGGTTGAAAAAAAGATACGGAACATGAGACGTCCTGAGGCGAACGCAAGAAGAACGAGCGCCGTTCACCTGAGCCTGCTGAAAGGAAAAAGCGCAAGGAGCAGGAAGAAGCAAGAAGTGGTGGGCAAATCCCGCTTGAAAGAGTTTGAGGTCTTTTTTCGACTCTATCATTATATATACGCCCTCCCTTCACAAAAACGAGAATATCAATTCTCCCAAATTGCTCACTAGGTATGAATGAGAAATTGTTTTCTCACACTTACCAGAAACACCACAAGACATCTCATTTTTCGATGGCATATCGATTGCAATTCATAAAGAACACAAGGCCAACAGCCTCCTCAAATAAGAACTTCTCAATAGCATGAATATAAAGGAGTCTCTCATGAAAAGAATGATGATATCGATCTCTGTGTTATGTGTATATTTATTCACCTGGACAGCTGATGTCCACGCAGCCAAGCGTTCACACTCCATCGTCTGTGATGATGACGATGTACTCAAACTCAACAAGAGTGTGTTACTCAACCGAGATGTCGCGTTACTCGTAAAGGGTCATTGCCAGGTTTATCTCAAACAAGGTCAGATCAAAGGCGAGAAGATCGGCATCAAAGTCATCGAGAATGGCATTGTCTACCTGAAAAATACAGACGTCGAGGGTCAACACGCAGGTGTCCTCCTCGAAGACAACGGTGTGCTCGTCCTCAACGACTCCACAGTAGAAGGAAAAGCCGCGGCCATCTGGAAGACCAAAGACACAAACGTCTTCGATCGAGGCGGTTCCTACATCATGGGCCGCACCATCAAACGCCCCTACATGAAGACCCGCGCAAAGAAGCTCCTCAAAAAGAAGATCAAAAAGACCTTCTATACAAAAGTCCCAGCTCCTTACACAAATGCAAAGAAACGAACAAACACAACACTCGAAAAGATCGCCCCTATCCGCTGCACTGAGTCAAAAAAGGTCAAAGTGCTGAAACGCAAGTGGCTCAAAACAAAAGGGAACGCGATCCACGTAGAGAAGGGATGTACGCTCCGATTGTTCGACTCCTATGTCGAAGCAGACGGACTCGGTGTCTTCATAAAAGGTGGCGGACGTGTGGAGCTCGTACGCTCCATCTTGATCGGAAAACGCGCCGCGATCAAAGCCCTCTCCCTTGGAAGTCTCAAAGCAAAGAACTCTCGCGTGTTTGGTAAAATCCAAAGGACAGGCTATGCGATCATCGAACGTGGTCTTGGCTCTGTCTTCAAAAGTACACCCTGAGACGAACACACCCATCACAACACCCACCTTATTCGACTGACACAACACAAAAGGAGCGCCACCCCATGTCCAGGAATATATTGACTCTTGTATGTATGTTGACATGTTTATGTATCCCCACCCTCTCTCACGGGCTCTGCCCCGCAGGTACGCATTCTAGCCGTATGAACGGCACCAAACCATGCTTACCTTGTCCAGCTGGAACGTATCAGGATAAAAAAGGCCAAAATGTCTGCAAGCTCTGCCCTGTTGGACAATACCAAAACAAAAAAGGTCAAACCTCCTGTACGTCCTGCCCAGCCGGTACACACGGGACTGGAAAAGGAGGAAAACATATCGGCGTCTGTCAACCTTGTATCGCAGGGACATATCAAGACGAGAAAGGAAAGTGGCTCTGTAAGGTATGTCCTGTGGGAACCTACCAACCCAAAACAGGGCAACGAACACGTAGCGCCTGTCTCCCCTGCCCTCCAGGTCAATACCAACCAGGTCGTGGACAAAAAGCCTGCCTCTCTTGTCCTTCAGGGACGTACAATAGCCTCAGAGGGAAAACCTCTTGTACGCCCTGTCCCATCGGTACATATAACGATAAGTCCGGCAAAACACATTGTCGTCCATGCCAACGCGGTACATTCCAACCAAAAACAGGCCAAACCACCTGCAATATCTGCCCCAAAGGGCAATACCAGGACAGCGTCCAACAAGCTGTCTGTAAGATCTGCCCCAAAGGGACATTCAACGACAAAAAGGGACAAAAAAGCATCAAGTCCTGCACGCTCTGTCCCAAAGGCTTCTTTCAACATAAAGCCGGTCGGACATCTTGTATCGCCTGCCCAAAAGGCGCATTCCAGGATAAAAAAGGTCAAAAAGCATGTCGTCTCTGTACACCAGGAACCTACCAGGAAAAAACAGGCCAGTCCTTTTGTACTCCTTGCCCTCCAGGTACATACGGAAAACAAGTAGGACGCACCAAACAAACAGTCTGTCTCCCTTGTCCTGCCGGCTCCTACCAGGACAAAGCTGGTCAACGCTCTTGTCAGGTTTGCCCCAAAGGAACCTTTCAACCCACAAAAGGTGCGCGTACTTGTCAGGCCTGCCCAAAAGGCACCTTCCAACCCACAAAAGGTCAAGCCTTCTGTCGCTCCTGTCGAAAAGGAACCTACCAACCCAAAAAAGGACAAACAGCCTGTTTGCTCTGCGCAAAAGGTACCTACCAGGATAAAAAAGGGCAATCTTCATGCACACTTTGTGTACCAGGGACCTTCCAACCCTCCAAAGGACAGACCAAGGCGTGTGCATCCTGTCCCAAAGGGACACGCCAACCAAAATCCGGCCAAAGCGTCTGCCTCTCGTGCCCCATCGGCACCTACCAAAATAAAACGAAGGCACTCGTCTGTATCTCTTGCCCTATCGGCACATTCGGTACAAAAAAACAACAGACAACCCCCCTCGCTTGTCGCCCCTGTCCAGCAGGAACACATCAGAATAAAGCTGGTCAACGTCGCTGTATCCCCTGTCCCCCTGGGACATATCAAAACCGCAAGGGACGCGGCGCATGTCTGCGATGCCCCGCCGGAACATACAACAACAAGTATGGCCAATCGTCCTGTGCATCTTGCCCCTTTGGGACATACCAACCCAAGGTCGGACGTACAACGTGTGTCTCATGTCCAAAAGGACAATTCCAGGACCGGATGGGACAAACCTCTTGTAAGGCCTGCCCCAAAAACACCTATAACAACCAAAAACACGCCATCACCAAAGACGCCTGTAAAGTCTGCCCCAAAGGCACATTCCAACCCTACACAGGACAATTCACCTGCCTCAAACGTTCCACCAAATAAGCCCTCTTCAAAAGAACACTATCTCTTCTCAATCAAACGCTTTTTGTGTATACGGACAGAAAGATAGGGACGTAGACGTGTCAGCGTCTTGGGTCCAATCCCACGGACACGAACGAGCGCTTCGAGTTGTGAAAAAGAGCCATGTTTCTGACGATATGCCACGATCCTTTGGGCGAGACGAAGGGACAAGCCTGGCACATACACGAGGTCTTGCAGTGTCGCACTGTTCACATCGATACGCAGCCCAAGCATGATGCGTTGTTTGCCTCTCATCCTGAGGCGTTGAAAAACACAACGACCATCAGCTCTGCGTTGGACGGAGATGCGTTCACCGTGTGCGATCCAAGGGATGTCTTTGGGGAGCTGACAGGACGGTTTGGATTTCTCCAAAAAGAGGCGAATGTATCGTTGCTTCATCGTGAGACTACGTGCTCTGATACAGCGCATAGAAGGTCGCCCAACATCCCCCTCGATACGGATCCAGTGGCGGCATGAGAAGAGCATCTTTTGCTTGGGATCGTCCACTTTGACCACCCACAGCGCATAGGCCCCCCAAAGCAACAGCGGCAACAACAGCATCCCCAACCAAAAGGCGTGGGGTTCAGATGTTTTGGCCTGCTGCTCCCCTTCCATCGTCATCTCTTACAGCAAGTTCGCCGCAAGCTCGGCAAGCTCCGAACGCTCTCCCTTGATCAGGGTGACGTGTCCAGCGATCCCTTGCTCAATGAAGCGGTTCACAGTGTGAACAAGGCCGTTATCCGACGCGTCGACGTATGGATGATCGATCTGGTACGGATCGCCTGTCAGGACGATTTTCGTGTTCTCACCGGCCCTGGAGATGATCGTTTTGACTTCGTGTGGGGTCAGGTTTTGACTGTTATGGACAACGACGGCAGCCTGTCCTGCACATTTTCCTCGGGAAGCAGAGGGGATCAAGAAGTTATGCAGCTCATCCACCTCCATATCGAACACATGGTGCATTCCAGGGAGTGGCTTCACGCCCTTCACGACAACATATCCCCACTCTAGCTGTGGATTGTCCCAGCGACGTTGTCCTATCGCGTGTCGATCGTCAGGGTGGATTTTGTACGCCATCGAAGGAGGTACCAAAGGCGCGATAAGTTGACTGAGTCGACGATATCCAGCAGCGTTGATGGAGAGGATGAAGTGCTTGTCTTTGTACTTCATCGGTTTTGACTGGATACCAAAGTCCTCCAAACGTTTGCTCATACGGACAACAGACGCTTGATCAAATGATTCTGTGTGGAGGCGTGCGCTATTGAATTGCGGACCAACACGTCCATCATCCATAAACCAAATCGCCAAAGCGCGAACATCCATCGTGTCCAGAACCCACTGTGGACAATGGTCTTTGGGTAAAGGAAACGTCCGACGATCGCCAAACATTTTTGTTGAGAATGTGTACTTCGGCTTCTCTGGCGAGTCACCACAACCAAAGACACTCCTCACCTCCCTGTGTAAAATGTCGGCTTTCCACCTGCAATACTCTTCTTGCTCTTGCCCGTGGATGATCGTCAAGCGATAGCGACTCTCTCCATGTGATGAGATGGAACCATCACCAAGGAAAGAGCCCAGTAAGATCTGCTCTTCGACCTCTGTAGGTTCCATAAGCACTTGATGCTCATGTGGATGGGATGCGACGACAAGATCGCCGGACTGAAGCTCGTTTGCAGGAATCCAGCCTTTATCTGTCAAAAATGGGTGGTTCTCGGTGCAGCGAATTTTTCGATTGGAGAGTTGCACTTCACAGAGGGCTTTTTTCCCTCGATGCCACATACACGTAATGTCTTTCCAGACAAAACGTTTTTGTTCGGGATCAAAGGACTTCACACGTGGCAATTTGTTGTCACGAATCCACGAGGAGAAGAGTCCGCCGATCTTTCGGGGCCCTTCTTCTGTGACAACAGGAGTCTCGTAAGGCACACATTCGTCGATGATCATGAACTGCTGTGGGATAGAGCGCCCACGGATATAAGTGAGCGGCTCGATCTCGAGCATCCCCATCTCGATCAACTCTTGGAACCCTCTCCCCTGTCGTTTGTCTTGCTGACTCAACCCCATCAAAAACTCTGTATTGTCGACGATGGGCTGCATCCAAGGTGACAGCTTCTCTTCGATGGTACCAGGAAGATAACCAAGATCTCGTCCCATCGGCAAGATCGGTCGACTGACCAGCAGCTTTTGGTAGATCTGCTCTTCAACGGTACATTGAAGACCCGCAGCGATCGCGAGCAACGTCTTTCCGGTCCCGGCTTTCCCGACAAGCGATATCAATTTAATGCGCTCATCGAGGAGCAGATCCAGGGCGAAGTTTTGCTCCCTGTTTCGTCCACGAATCCCCCAGATGAGATCACGACTTCTCTTGGAGAGGGCCTTGATGGCCTTGCCATCGGGCTCAATCCGGGCAACCGCCGAATGCTGTTCATCACCGATATTCTGTAACCAAAGGTATTGGTTGGGATAAAGTGAAGTGGCGTGTTCATCACCGTCTTTCACTTTTGCCGAGAGGTATTGCTGCAGCTCGTCAACGGAGAACTCTTCTCGGTCGAAGATCTTGTCGACGAGCTGTGCGGAGACCTTGAAGTCCGCGAAACCTTTGTAGAGCTCGTCGATGGTGACGGCTTCGGGGTCGTAGTCTTCAGTGTGAAGCCCGACCGCGTCACCACGAATCCGCAGGTTTGTGTCTTTACTGATGAAGATCAAGGGGATATCCGGCTCGCGCTCTTTCAGATCGAGGGCGAGGGCGAGGATCTTGTTGTCCGCCATATGCTTGTCTTGGAACAACCCCTCAGTCTTCACAGTGTGCCTTGTGTCTGTGAGTAGGACGCGTAGATTGCCACCGTTGGGCAACGTCGCGCCATCACCAGAGAGACAACCTTCTTTTCTGTACTGATCGATATACCGGGCAAGTTGCCTTGCGTTACGGCCGAGCTCGTTGGCGTGCTTTTTAAAGCTGTCGAGCTCTTCGATGACGTAAATGGGGATCACGACGTTGTTATCTTCAAAGTGGAATATCGCACGAGGATCGTGAAGGAGGACGTTTGTATCAAAGACAAAATTTTTCTTCATCAAGCACCCACGTATTCGTATGAGAGGATTGTGACGGCAAAAGATAAGCATATGCCAGAAGACTCCCGAGCGCAATAAGGCCACAACAAGAAAAAGGAGGTCTTGGAAAAAACCACCCCCCCACCCACGATAGGGAACCGCCAGACACAAGAGAAAACACATTGTGGGGAGTGAGAAAAAAGAGGACAAAACCACGGAATATTGGTCAAGAAACACAACCACTTGTGTGCGTCTACCGAAACATACAAAAAATGAGGTGGAAAAGTCGCGTCAGATGTGATATCCCCTCCTGCGTTCAAGGACGAGATCGAAAGTTGACAGGAGAGAACGAATTCAATAGGATAGCGCATCGTCCGACCTGACAAAGGGAGTCCCATGGCCAGACCAAAAGATAAAGAAGACAAAAAATACCCGGTCACCCTCACAAAGGCTGCTTCAGCGCAGCTAAAGAAGGCGCTTGCTCGCGAGAGAGCGCCTGATGGTGGTGTACGGATATTGCTGATCGAAGCCGGAAACGGCTACAGATACGACATGCAAATCGAGAAGAAGAGCAGCGAGGGAGACCACGTCTCCACACAAGGCGGCGTCAAGGTGTTCGTCGATCGCTTCGCAGCGCAACACCTTAACGGCACACAACTCGACTTCATCGATGCTCCAAACGGTACGGGCTTTTTATTTCATCGACCAGAAAGTACATAGAGCCGATCGCCCCTGGACAAAAGGTGACAACATCCACCATCTTTTTGTAAGATATCCTTTTTCCTTGTGCTGATACCACGTCAGGACAAAGGATACGTACTGGGATGAATGTATGTCTGAATCCATGCCAGCACGGGCACAATCTGGAAGTACTCTGCTCGATGTCACCCCACACAAGGTGACATCGACAAACGATTGCTCCTCATAGCAGGCCTTTTCGTCGAAATGGCCTCCATTAACCATCGCTCGATGCAGGCGTTTTTGGTGTTTTGTTCTCATAGGAAGTGGAGAAAAACAAGCATGTTTATGGGTCTTTTTGTAAGAATCAACCTCCTCGTATGGCTGCTCATCGGGGTGTCCATGCTCGGCAGCGGTTGTGGAGCAGGTAGTATTGAATGTTCGGCGCCCACCAGCCTAGCAACTGTCTTCCCAAATCTCACCGTCACAGGGCTCGATCAAACCCCCACCTACAAACTCTTTGAAAAAGGGTCTGAGTTTGGTTGCCTCGGTCTCATCTGGGATGAACAATCAGGTGAACCCCCAGCTTACCGCGTCCAGCTCAACGCAGATGGTACCTACAAGCTGCAAAATCCCACCACAAAAGAATTTGTCGACGCACCACTCAACGCGACTGTCGCTGCTGGCGTCCCCAAAGTCGACATGCACGTGTACATCTTCCGCAACGTCACAGACGTCAACGCCCTCGACTGTACCAACATCATCAGAGGAAAGTTGGACGGTGGGTGCTGGAACAACTCCAACTGTGTCTTCGCTATCTTAATGAAAGATCTCCCCTCAGGAGGCGGTAGCGCAACATGCAGCATCTGCCAGCGCGAGATCTGCAACACCAAAGACGACGACTGTGATGGACAGGTCGATGAAGGCGATCCCGAAACAGGTGTCGCACCATGTGGCTCTGTGATCGGCGCCGCATGTCAATCCGCTCCCTCCGTCCCCACGTCGGCTTGCCCTGCGACCTCCGCGTGTAGCTGTCTCAACGTCAATGGCCAGATCTATGTCTGCGCAGGCGCGGACGCCGCTTCACAAGCATGGACACCCATCAACACCGTCGCAGGACTCTGCGCAAGTGGCGCTGATGACGGAAAATCCCACTTCTGCGGTAGCGACGAGATGCTCTGCGATGAATGTGACAATAAACGCGTCTTCCGCAAAAAAGTCATCGCAGCCGGCGCCACACGATGCCGCGATAAGCTCGTCGCCCAATAAGCCCTCCCACACCACGCTCCCCCTGCCCAAAGCCTCTCTCGCAAGACATGCTCCCCCCATCACATTCCACCGGTCTCCTTTGCCTCACGACTTTTTTTGGCTTTGTCTTCACAAGGTGTAAGCTCTTTGGTACAAGCAACGTTTTTGTATTGTCTGTGGAAAATAGATCCACATTTTTGAAAAAAAACGGTATACTTCATAAGTCTGTGCACACATCTTGGTTTGTACGTGCACATCTTCATCAAATGAACAGAGACAAAAAAGGAGGACAGCATGCGGCATTATTTGGTGATCTCAGCCATGTGTCTGGGCGCACTCATTATGTTCCCAATGCAATCCCACGCAGACCGCGTCAAACAAGCAACATCCTGGTACTTGAAAGGTTCCGGCTACCTGAAAGCCGGCCAGTACAGCAAGGCGATCAGCGCACTTGGTCGTGCCTACCGCTTGCTCCCACGTCACCCCCACTTTAACTGTCACCGGGCGTCCTTCCTCAATTACCAGGGACAGGCCTATGAGCGTATGAAAAAACCATACGCAGCGATGAGGGTTTACTACAAAGCCGCATACAAATCACGCTGTCGCAAAACCCACTCCACCCACGCCGCGAGAAAATACCAACGCCTCTACGGACGCTGGATGTGCTCGATCAGCTTCACGACAACACCTCCCAAAGCTCGTATCTTCAAGATCGTCGGGAGTCGTGACACACAGATCGGCCACACCCCCATGAAAAAAGTATTCTCTCCAGGGACATACAAATTCAAGATCCGCCTGTACGATCACAAAACGCAATACCTCAACATCAAACTGCGTCCAGGGATGCACGTCAAAAAGGTCTTCACACTCGTCAAAGGTGATGATCCTGTTAACAGACCCGAAAAGGTCGATGTTGCGCCTCCTCCCCCCATGGCCGCAAATGGCAAAAAGCAACCCGCACCTGTCGCAGGCCTGAGCAAAAAACCCAAACGCATCGCCCTCGGCGTCAACAACTCACTCAACGGTGGTCGTGGTATCGGTGGCGCAACAGAGACTGATGGTGTCGGATTGATCGACCCCAGCAAGCGCAAAAAAGCTGGCCCACCACTCTACAAACAAGCCTGGTTCTGGGGCGTTGTTGGTGGTGTTGTCGTTGGCGCAACTGTCGTCGCCATCGTCATCCCCAAAGAACAACAGCTCACCGTCAACCAAACCACCCTCTTCAACCCCTGATCAAACCCCATGCCCATCTACGAATTTTACTGCCCCGAATGTTCTCGCCAATTTGAACTGTTGGTCTCACGCAAAGAAGCCGACCAGACAGAATGTCCAGAGTGTGGTCACCACCAAATGGAACGTATGATGTCGATCTTCTCGTCGCGCTCTTCTGCCTCTTCGGAGGAGGCCGCGCCTGCCTCCTCACACACCCCCTCTACCCCCGCCGCCTCCAAAGAAGGTGCCATCTTCGACCACTGCTCCCAATCCTGGAAACATGTCGGTTAAACCAACAATGACATGGCTTGTCCTGTCAGTATGTTGTTGCCTCACAGGTTGTGGTTCGATCACAACTGTCATCAGCCAACCCCCTAACGCCTCCATCCACATGAAGATCACAAAGAGAGGCAAGTTCATCAAAGAACAAAAGGGGACAGGTGCCCTCTCCTACATGACATTCTCAAAAAGAACACTCCACGTCACAGCACATGACAGAGGATGTGAGCGCTCGATCACAATCGAAAACCACTTCTCCCCACTCAACGCGACATTACAAGCGACACTCTTTGGCGGGCTCTTTGCGACACATACATTTCTGCTCATGCCCCTCCTCATCTTCGAGAAGCCACACATTCTCTGGTTAGCCACTGCGGGCAGTTGGGCGCTGGGGAGTGCAGTGTCGTTGCTGTGGGTGTTACATACAAGTCATGTGTTCCACAAAAGAATCTACAAGCTCGACTTGCGCCCTTGTTTACGTGCGCTCAAACGCGAAGAACTGGAAGCAGCACGCCCTCCAACAGCGCCCCCATCCAACGACCTAAAACAACAAATACACAAACACTCCCCCAAGTAACAACACCAGCCCTGACAACACCCCGACCCTCCAATCCAAAGACGAACGCGTGACTTCAGGCGCAACGGCCTCTCGCTCTTCCTCCTCTCGGTGGATCAACGCGCCGCTGATCTTGACGGCGTCTTCTGCCACGATCGTCTTCGCTCCTGTCAGGATACGTGGCGCTTCGGTCTTTGGAAGGTCCATCTCCTCAGGAGAATACGGCGTTGTCTTGACAGTCTTGGGAGGCGTTGTCGAGCATCTAGAAGACTCTGTCCCACGAGAGTTTACGCGATACGTCCCGATATCATGAAAGGTCGGTCTTGGTGTCGTCTCAGGGTTGGGGATGAGGTCTTCATCGAGATCTTCTGGTGGGAACTCAAGCGCAGCCGATGGCGCGATAGAGAGAGGGGCTTGTGTGGCACGCGGTGCATCCACTCCAAGCAGCTGCTCGGGTGCCACGAGTTGAGGTGCGATGTCTCCATAAGTCGTTTCGGCTCCAGAGAATGCCTTTGATGGCCTCGTCTGTGGCGAGATCGGACTGGAGAGCAAGGTTTTGCCATTTTCTTCGGAAGTCATCATGTGCGCTCCTCTCAACAAAAAACAACGTCAATACCTGTTGTACGTGTTGTGATGGGGCATACATAGAAGAAACCAAGGAGCTCCTACAAAACGTCTGAAATCAACAACATTCTGTTCAGATCCACAGAAAAAAGAGTCACCCCTTAACGGCAAAATCCACGTCGAACCCATCGACCACTGCGACATTGATACTTACGTCGGAGTGTACATCGATAGGTCCCATTTCGATAGACACGTCGACCATACCGACAGACCGTCGCCCCACAACGTCCAGCGCGTGCCCAGCGTCCTCGCACACACCGAAACCGAACGCGACCCACACAACGAGAGGCACCTGGACGGTAAACACGTCGTCCAACGCGACAGTTTGCAGGTCCACAACGCCCGACACGAACCCATCGACCACTACGGCACTGGTACTTACGCCGTGCCAAGCATCTATAAGCACCACTTCTGTAAGTACGTCGACCAAAACGACAGGTCACGGGTCCACAACGTCCAACGCGAACCCATCGACCACTGCGACATTGATACTTACGCCGTGCCAGACATCTGTAAGCACCACTTCTGTAAGTACGTCGGCCAAAACGACAGTTTGCAGGTCTACATCGCCCCGCACGCACCCATCGCCCTCCCACGCAACGATACTTGCGTCGGAGGGTGCATCGATATGCACCACTTCGATACGTGCGTCGACCAAATCGACAGGTAGATCGTCCACATCGACCAGACAAACGCCAACGTCCATTGAGACATCGCAACTTACGCGTCGCAACACAGCGATACGAACCGTGCCTATAATTCCTTGTGCCATACCGACAAGACGAAGCGGCCTCTGCAACATCCGCAATCAGAAAGACTCCCCCCACCATACATAACATCAGAGCATAATTAAGAATCTTGACTTTCATCTGTTCTCCTATTCTCTACATCTCCACCTCTGCGCCTCACTCCATCAAACAAAGTCATGTGCTCCCAAAGTAGAGCACCTAAAGGCAAACGTCAGGCGCATCAATTATCGACATCACCTGAAAAAAGCTCATCTTTTGATACAAATAGACAATCACCCATCGATGAGCCAAGTGGAGACAAAAGTCATCCAAAGACATCACTTCGTGTGATGTGGGCTGTCTTCTTCATACGATCTTTTTGTTCTCACAGTTGTAACCATAAGGGTACAGATCTCAGGAGAGATTGCAAACCAAAGCGGCCCCCTCATGACACACTTTGGTCTACAAAAACAAACCACTACAAGAATACAAAGCATTATCAAGGGGGACTCTTTTTTCCCAAACCACCCTCAACAACCCCAAAACACAAAAAGAGAGCGATGGGAAAAGAAATGGCTCAGGGCAGTCCAATCGCTCTCGCGCCTTGAAGCTGAGAAGAGAAGACGACAATGGGATTGCTCGCCTGTGTCACGGCAAATTGTGTCGAGGTAAAGTCAAGTTGATGATCAGAGTTGTCCACACGGACCTTCCACAACAAACCACTCGTGTTGAGATCGATCGCCATTACCCAAGAGCGTCGGAATGGGATCGCCACACTCTGTGCAGCGATCGCTCCCACGAGCATCACTGGTTGTGAAGCTGGTCCCGCGATCGTTATCGCCGAAGATGGAGAGTACGTACCACGTTGACCAAGAAGGCTCGTCACGTTGATACTTGTGAGTATCGCCCCTGTTGTCATGCTTCTTCGCTCAAGAGTGCCACTGCCCACACCAAAGCTCCAGAATCCACCACGAGGATCGACCGCAAAAGAGGCCTGTACATTCCCGTTGATATCGTTCTTCGACCAGAGCAATTGTGGCTGCAAAGAACCATTTACGTTCTGCTCGGTCACAGCGAAGAGATGAGGTTGCCCATCATCACCAGGGTTGAGGCCACTGCCGTCGAAGTACACGACCCCATTTTGCACGAGAGGACTCGCACCGCTTGGACCACCGAAGGCAAAATGCCATGCTTTTGTGAGAACTTGTGTGGGATGATTGCGGTCGATATCGACCGCAATCATCCCACGTTGTCAGCGTCTGGTTTGGCCATCGAGATATACGCGCGGTTCCCTTCGACGCCAGGGGTGTTGATGGTGTCAAAACAATTCGCGTCAGTGGGATTCTCTTTGACACACAATTCACCAAGCGCAGCGCCTGTTTGACTGTCATAGGTAGAGAGCGGACTGGAGGCCGCAGCGCCCTGGCCAGATGCTGCGATCAAGATGACACCACTCGACGTGACCACAGGGCTGATGGGCAACCCTTCGGGCAAAGTGGTACGCCAGATGACCTTCCCGTTGGCGTCAAAGCGCACCATGTATCCTTCAGAGGCCGCAATGACGCTCCCATCTTGCCCAATCAATGGGGCTGAGCCCAACGCCAAACGCCCCATACAATTCCCAGAAGACCACAACCGCTGACCACTCGCATTATACGCCACAACTGTATCCACACCTGGGTCATCTGCGTTGGCATAACTGCACACGACGATGGAGCCATTTGAGGAACAACCCAGACCAAAAGAAGAACCTATCGGTGCTTGATCCTGCCAAAGTGTCTGGACCTGACTGCTGCGAGGTGGAGCGATGCTCACACGATCGGACATGTCAGGTGAACAGTGCGCCATCGGACATCCCGATGTCGCCAGCGCAAAGGTTGGCTTTGTCGTCGCATACTCAGGTGCGACAGCGCACGTTGTCAGCCCCTTCTCTTGTGTGTTAGCCGGCGAGGACGCCGTGGGAGTCACATCATTGACCGCCGACGGCTCTGTCCCCGTAGAAGAGCACCCACTCACCAATAGACCACCGACCAACACGAACAACATCTTCGATTTCTTTAACTGTTGCCAGCTCATCTTTTCTCCTTTGTTTGACCTACAATATTTCGTTCTTTGGATGCTCTGTATGATTGACCAAAGATGTTGAGAAATTGTGCACAGATCGACAAAAAGTGAGAAAAGATGAAGCGATAGAGATCCCCTTCATTATATAAACATCAGCAGCTCCAATGTGGTGATCCCTTCAACTGAGCGTATCCCTTAACGACGCACGGACAACTGACAAGAGTGGATCATCTCTTCGTGTCGCGAGCTGCGCAAAGAAGGTGGAGATCGTCTCTTGGTGGATCTCACAGAGCAACACAAGCTCCCCACGAGATGCCGCATCCATCGCAGTATATGAGTGCAAAATCCCTACCCCCACGCCGGCCGCGACGAGCTCCCTCGTGACGCCCTCCCGATCGACCCGGATGACCTGCGAGGGGGCGATCTGATGGAGACGAAACAACTGTGAAAGTGCTCTCCCACAGCAAGTCTCTTCATCCGGACAGATCCAGGGCAGTTGCTCCAAAAGCGTCCAGTCCAAAGGCGCTGTTGACGGAACACGTCCAGGAGGTGCGACCAAGTGTAACCCAAAATCGGAGACCTTTTGTGTGAGCAAACGCTCATCATCACGATGATGAGCGTTGTAGAAACCGACGTCCAACTGCCCTCGTAAAAGTCCCTGTATGACGTCATCAGAGTCGCCTTCGTGAAGAGAGATCTGCACATCGGGGTAGTGTATCGAGAGCGAATGTAAGAGGTGTGCGAGCGCACCACGACTGGAGTTCGCCCCAACGCCGAGCCGAAGAGGTCCAGAGAGGTGTGTCTTCAGTCGCGTGGACTCTTCGACGAGCTCCTGCTGTGCGCGCAAAATGTCCCTGGCCCGCTCACACAAACGCTGTCCGGCAGTCGTCAGACGCATCCCTTTGGGTGTCCGCACGAATAACTCCAGACCAAGCTCCTCTTCGAGTGATTTGATGTGGGCGCTGACTGCGGGCTGGCTCAAATACAAGATCTCAGACGCTTGGGTAATACTGCCTTCGTCTGCGACAGCGATGAATGTCTTGAGTTGATAGAACTCCATCTTTCCTCTCAGCTCACAGCGCCTGTCACAAGATGCACAAGCGCATCAATCCGAACAATACCATCGCGCTCATAAGGAGCAAAGCGTTCTGTCAGTGTGTGATGAGCTCGTGCATATACATCTGCTCCGGCGTCATCAAGTAGCTCGCGAAAAGAGGAGAAGGAGGACAACGCAAAACGCGCGGCCTCTTCCGCGACAAAGCCGCCTCCCACAGGGAGCGCTCCGCGCCATGAACGATGTGTTACGTCGGAAAAGCCTGCTTCTTCGAGTAGCGAAACAAAAGCGTCGACGTCGGCGTATCGAAAGGGTCCAGGAGAGTCAGGAACAGAAGGCGCGAGACCGAGCACTTCATCGACAACATCGCGGACCATCTTTGCCCACACGTTCTCAGAGGGGGCTCCCCAAACCGCGAACGCAAAGGTTCCCCCCTCTCTTAGCCACGTTCGCAAATTCGAGAACGCCACGAGTGGCTCTTTGAAGAACATCACACCAAAACGCGAGACGAGACGATCGTAGGGGGCTTGTGAATGTCTTTTGGTTGAGACATCTGCGTGCTCAAAGAGCAGGTCGTCGTACTGTGTCCGTGCCCGCGCAGCTTCCACGAGGGTCTTCGAGATATCAAACCCATGTATCACGCTACCTTTCGGTGCCTGTGCTCTTAGCGCTTGTGTGGTGCCACCTCCACCGCAGCCAATTTCAGCGACGCGACAGGGTGTATCAAGTGAGAGCGCTTCGATGAGCGGCGTATCGACAGCCTGCAACATCGCCTCCATGCAAACGAGATGTTCACACCACTTATCACCACGCCCAGAAGGCCAATCATATTGGATTTTCTTTTGGTTCATACCTTACTCCTTTGCTCGTGAGTTGAAATGTCAACGCATTGTGCAAGCGAAGATAAGAATATCTACCAGACAAGATCAAATCGTTTCTACAAAACCCTCCCCTCAGCAATCCTGAGGTCATCACGGCCCGATGAGTCCATGAAACACTTGCACCAATCACATCGGCTCTTCCGAAGCTGTATGTCTTATGTGCGCTGATTTTGCGCTTGACGAGCATTGACCAACTGGTCCAAACTACTATGACACGAAAACACTGCAAGAAGGACTCCACCACACTGGATTGTCCACAGTCTCTTTTCTTGCAATGGACACAAATAAGAGACATCGCTCGCGTGACAAAGGACTGTACCGTGAACATTGTGTGTTGTGACGATCATCCCATATTCCGTCATGCGTTGGTGCATCTACTCCACGAGCTCATCGAAGACGCGAAGTGCACGGAGGTCTCATCAGGTGCAGAGCTCAAACAGCTCTGTCTACATGAGACGGACCTCGACATGCTCTTTTTGGATCTGGAGCTACCAGACGGAAGTGGGCGCTCACTCTTCAAACACCACCACACCTCCTTCTCGAAAGGTGTTGTGTTTGTCTCGGCCTGTGAAGATTCAGCCACAATCCTCTCGACTCTCTCCGACGGGGCGCTTGGCTTTATCCCCAAATCCACTTCCATCGCCGTCTTACGACAGGCCATTCAGTTGATCCTCTCTGGTGGTCAGTACATCCCGCCACAGGCACTCACACAAAAAGCGAAGCCACAACAAGAACATACCAATACACACGCCTACATTGAGCAGTTGACAAGTCGACAACAAGAGATCCTCAAGCTCGCGACAAAAGGACTGACCAACCGCGAAATCGCCAGCCTCTTAACGCTCTCAGAGAACACCATCAAAGCCCATCTGCGCGCGATCTACCGCACTCTGGATGTCTCGAACAGGACAGAAGCGACGATGCTGTGGATGGCTTCTGCATCCTCTGAAAAACGGACGCCCACCTCATGACCCCACCGCCCCAGAGAGACCACCCATCATGCCACAGTCACTAGACAGGCTCTTGCTGCTCTGTTTTGTTCCTCTCTACCTCATCTTACTGGTCGTGAAGATCAACGCCTTACAAGCCCCCGTCTCCCCATATGCCGAAACGATGCCTTTAGAGCAAACGCAGGCAAGACACAAGCAAACAACAACGCCCCCAAAGCAAAAACCCCCTCTTTGGCATAAAATCCCTTCGACATTGTCTATGGCGGCGCTGGCCTTTTTGGTCCTATGGCGTTCCTGGCAACGCAACATGGCCCGTCTCTTCTTTGTCGGCCTGATAACCCTCGCGATCGGTGAATTGGGTCCATTTGGCACGGACATCGAGCCACATTCTGCGCTCTTTTTCTTCAACCTGGGACTCGATCTGCTCGGCTCATGTGGGGTTGGCTTGCTGTGTTTGTTTTGTCTGCGTTTTCCCGTCGAGCTCCCCGTCGAAAAGCGCTGGCCCTCTATCCTCGCGCTGTGTGTGGGATGCCTCGACGCCATCCCAAGAGCGCTCAACGCACTTCAGCCCACAAGTGGAGCGTTCTCAACAGAATCCCTCATATTACACAGTGACGCGCTCGTCTCGCTGTTGTTTGTCGTCATCGCGACACGAAACTACTGGTTCTCTCCACCGATCGGGAAGATTCGCTATCGCTGGGGACTTGCAGGGCTCTTGATCGGCCTTGTCCCCTGGCTTCTCCTCTCCATCATCAGCTCACTTTCTCCAACATGGCCTTACATGGGTGTTGGCCTTGTGATCGCATATTTGTGTTATATGCTGCTCCCCATTGGATTCCTGATGGCGATGCTCGCGGACGACATGCTCCAAATTGATGGACAGAGTAAACTCGCGACGTTATACGTCATGCTCATCGTGCTTCTGGCAGCCTGTACCCAATTTGCGTTCCCCTGGCTCGCATACCACACGGAGCTGCACCTTGGCCTCAAAGAAAACATCGGACGCTATCTGTTGACGAGCAGCTCGGTCCTGGCCTTTACGTGGTTTGGGGTTCGACAATACACCCCACTGTCACACTACTTTTTGCCCGAAACAAACATCACCCCAACCCCCCCCGAAACACACAAAACACATACACAACAGCTCCCCCCACCAAAAGAATCCCTCTCCCTATTGCTCGAACAAATCGAACAAATGATGTGCCCTCAAGACCTCGTCGCGCTTTGGAGACAGGAGGTCAACTCAGAGTGGACACCACTCTCGACATCCACCCCCACACAGCAACAGGAACTCTGTGATTGGTACGCAACACACCACGAGACCACGACGCATATCGTGCTCGACACCTTTGAGGAGAAAGAACCCCACCAAATCAATATGTTCTTACACACAAAGACAGGTGAACAGGCGCTCTTGTCACTTGGCCCCAAGCAGTCACGTGTTGCATACACAGAGACCGATGTAAGAACGATTCAGTCGATGCTTCAGTCGGTACAAGAGCGCATTCAGGCCCATCACACCCAACAAACGCTCTTGCAACAACAACAACAAATACACGCCCTACAAGACGCTTATCACACGAGCCTTCAGCGACAAAAAGAACGCGAGTATCAGTTCGCCTCCATCAACCACGATCTCAAACAACCTCTTGAGAGTATTCGATTGCTCAGTGAGATCCTCGAAGAGAGAGCCCTCGATGAAGGTAGCCAAACGCTCCTTCAAGATCTCCGAATCTCTGCGGTGACGCTCCGTTCGATGATTCATCAACAGCTTCAAGAGAGCCGAGAGCAGGCACAACACGAAACACAGTTTCGGCTCTCGTCGATGAACACTTCTTTTCGCGCGCTCTTTGGACCACAAGCGCAGCAAAAAGGACTTGAGTTTTTGTGTGAACTTGGTGACACAAAGGTCTACACAGACGCACGTCTGCTCGAACGGATCTTACACAATCTCATCTCAAACGCGATCCGGTACACCAGCACAGGACACGTGATCGTCCTCTCCACAGAACAAGATGGACACGTCTTACTCTGTGTTGAGGACACAGGCTGTGGCTTCGCTCCGGCACAACAACAAGCTGCGTTTGAAGCCTGGAAACAACTCGCGTCAGGGAGTGATGATGGACATGGTCTTGGTCTCGCCATCGCATATCAACTCTCCAAAGAGATCGGTACGGAGCTCTCTGTCCAATCAACCCCAGAGCAGGGCAGCACCTTCTGCTTCTCGCTTCCAACTGACACAGCAACCTCGTGATACGCTCATCATACCTGCGAGCAGGTCATCCGTGTATCCTCCCTTTGGGTAATCTCCCACAAGCCACAAAAGACATTTCTCCCCGAAGGAAGAGAGATAACCCCGTCCCCCTCCCCTCTCACCCATTGGGATTAACCCGATGTGCTCATTGTCATACACCTTGTGCCCTTAGTACGATCAGTCCGAAACAACAAGAAATTCGACTTCATGTGCACGATTCCCATGTCGCAAAGGAGTGCCATCATGGTATACACCAAGCCTATCAACGTTTTTTCTCTTGGACCGTTCTTATGTGCGGTATGTCTTATGTTCACCTTGGTGGCAGGCGGATGTAGTGGTACAGAGATATGTGAAGGAGAGTACGGTACACACAAAGTCGATCCAACAGGCAGCCCGTGCCAAAAAAAATGTGAGTGTCACACGTTCTATTATGTAGGCCAATGTCTCGAAGGAGCTTGTGTTTCAACCCCCAGAGAGTCCTGTGAGATCAAAGGCATCACACGTTCCTGCAAGGTCGAAACGACAAGCGCAGGACAATGTAATGAAGGGATACAGACGTGTCAGCCTGACCCCTTCGACGTTGCACGGTGGGGGGACTGCAAACCTATCGAGGCGAAACCACGCGAAGATGGCAAAACGATGTGTCTCGATGGCATCGACAATGACTGTGACGGCAAGGTCGATCTTGCAGATGATGACTGCCAGGCTTACTGCATCAAAGGTAACAAAGAACCCTGCTACAGTGGCAAACAAGGCACACAAAGTGTCGGGGTTTGCAAAACGGGGATTCGCACGTGTACGGCAGACAACCAGTGGGGTGCATGTGAAAGTGAGACGCTCCCCTCCGCCGAGATCTGTGATGGTCTCGACAACAACTGCAACGGTCTTGTCGATGAAACTTGCGCCTGTAAGAAAGGCGACTCCCAAGAATGTTACTCCGGACAAAGCCAGGAACCCGGTGTCGGTCCCTGTAAAAAAGGTCTTCAGCAGTGTATCAACGGCGAGTGGTCCAAAAACTGCGTCGGTGAAGTCCTCCCCCGTACAGAATCCTGCAACAAAAATGACGATGACTGTGACGGTCAAATCGATGAAGACCTCAAACGCCCTTGCTTCTCAGGTGCCGAGAAATCACGCAATGTTGGTGAATGCAAAGACGGCACACAGACCTGCACCGACGGCCAATGGTCCACATGTGTAGGAGATATCAAACCCACCACTGAGATCTGTGATGACAAAGACAACAACTGTGACGGAAAAGTCGACGAATCCGTCTCACAGCTCTGTTATACAGGACCACAAGGCACACAAGGTGTCGGGATCTGTAAAGGTGGCACACAGACATGTGTCCGTGGGAAGTGGAGTGATTGCAGCAACGAAGTCGTCCCCAAAGCCGAGACGTGTAACAACCAGGATGATAACTGTGACGGTCAAATTGATGATAAGGTCGAACGCACATGTTACACAGGTCCCACAAACACCCGCAACACAGGGACATGCACAGACGGTACACAGACATGTGTGAACGGAAAGTGGGGGCTCTGCAAAAACGAAGTCATCCCCACAACAGAGATCTGCAACAACAAAGATGACAACTGTGACGGAAAAATCGATGAAAATGTATCTCGCGCCTGCTACACAGGCCCAAGTGGGACGCAAGGGATCGGAGTCTGCAAAGCCGGGACACAAACCTGTCAGGCCGGTATCTGGGGTACATGTACAAATCAGCAGCTTCCTAGCAAGGAGATCTGTAACAACAAAGATGATGACTGTAACGGGAATGTCGATGAAGACGTGCAAAAAGCCTGTTACACAGGTCCCAGCTCGACCCAAGGAGTCGGCCTGTGCAAAGCTGGCGTAAGCGCCTGTGCAAAGGGCGTCTGGGGGACCTGCTTCAATCAACAACTCCCAGCCAGTGAGACGTGTAACAACAAAGATGACAATTGTGACGGAAAAATCGACGAAAATGTCACACGTGCTTGCTATGACTTCGCCAACGGGTGCCAACTCCAAACCAACGGCACCTACCAATGCAAAGGACTCTGCAACACCGGAACACAACAATGCACAGGAGGCCAATGGGCCTCATGTCAGGGCAAGATCACACCTGCAACTGAGATCTGTAACGGAAAAGATGAAGACTGTGACGGCGCAGTCGATAACAACGCAAGATGTTCCTCTGGCGTATGTTGCAACGGCTCATGTCAGGCCTGCTGTGTCGACGCAGACTGTAAGAGCGACCAATCCTGTCAATCCAACAAATGTGTCTGTAAGGCGAGCTGCAAACATGGTTGCACGAGCGCACAAGAGTGCAAAAGAAAACTCAAAATAGAGCTGTCTTACCTCGACTGTAGAGCCTGTGATGACAACTCCTTTGTTTCGAACAACAAAGCCGATCCCTATATCATCTTGCGTGTTGGCGGACAGACATTCACGAGCAGTAACATATCGAACACTTGTGGCCTCATCTCGTCGCTCTCTCTGTCGCCAAGCCAGACCTTCGACCCTGTACAGCTTCGCTCTGTCACGATCGAAGTCTACGACAGTGACTCACCTGACGGTGATGACTTCTGTGGTAAAGTCGACAGAGTGGATGTAAGTCAACCAGGAACAAAGACTGTTGGGACGAGTGTTGTCTTTAGAGTGACGACGAGTTTCTAGTGGTTGTTGGGGAGGGCCTGAGGTCGTTGGATGGAAAAAAGGGGGAGCGCTCAGTAGAGGAGGTCATCGATGGGTTGTTCTTTTTCGGGCAGGTCCGTCTCACCAAGCATCTGACGAAGATCGATCTCAATCGTCCGACACAGAGCGTTCATGGGGACATCATTCATACTGCGCTCGAAGGGATCTTCGCTCGCGTCACCGATCGACTCCATCGAGAAAAAGACCCACGAGATCAACGCCGAAGACAAGATCATCGGCAAGATAGGCAGAAACGTCTCCAGCCCAGGTGCCAGCTTCGCCGCATGACTCGCGAAGACATCGAGCAAACCAAAGGGTATTAACAACACAAAGATACGCGTAAACCAACGACTATACTCACCATACAATCGAGGGAATGGTGTGTTCTTGATCCGCTCACACTTACCTTGCAGTGTGTAGAGCTCCTCAATGATCTCCATCATCGCGATTTGGTGGAACAAGTCGAGCTTCTCATTGCGCACGAGCTCCGCGAGCTCTGTCCCCTGCTTCGTGAGCAGGTGGGTCGCGGTGTTGGCCATCGCAGAGAGCTCTTTAAACTCATCCTCATCGAGAAAAGGGGCGATCTCCTTGTCCCAATCATTGCGCATATGTTCGGCGTGATTGTCGAGGCGCTTCTTGGTAGCTCTCGCAGGTTTATCAAAGAAGCGAGATGTCCGCCGTAGCTGCAGACGTAGCGCGTTGATCCAGGCCAGCTGTCTGTAGATCAGCTCCTTGCGCTTCTCCGCAGAGGCAGGTTCGTCTGAGCCAGGATGAATGTAACTCATCACAAAGTTGGCCCACGTCCGACTGGAGTTGACAATCCCACCCCAGATCTTGCGACCTTCCCAAAAACGCTCATACGCCGCGTTATTCTTAAAACCAACGTAAAAAGCCACCGCCGTACCAATGGTCGCGATAGGCAAGAAAGGGATACGCAGAAATTTGAGCCCAGCATACGTATACAACACATACACGACCGCGGACCAAATGCCACCAATGGACGCCAAATACGTCGCAAAATATGCAATCCTTCGGAAAGGAAGTCGTCGCCTCACTATCATGAAAAACACCTCATTGTTTTTTGGGGGTTAGGATGTTGTGCACGACATCCTAACCACAACCCACCCAAATCTCAATCACCACCACCGAAAAATCTTCCACAAAACCCCACACACAAATACAACAGTGACTACACCAACATCAGATTGGTCATGCAAAACGACGGAAACCTCGTACAGTATGGCACACTCGACGGTCAATATAATAAGGTCATCTACCAATCCAATACCCGCCGCGTCTACTGATTCTCCCTTTTGTCTTGCAGCTCGTCCTCCCACAGTCGACGAACCAAAGTCTCCTCATCATGGAATTCATCACTATCTGGTAGACCTCGCTCTTTGCTCTCTTCGAGCAGTCGCTGACGACTGACAGAGGACAGGAAATGTAGACGTACAGCCTCAGGGAGTTGTCTGGACAACAACACACTCTTGAACCCTTCAGGGCCGATGTCATTGTACGCAAGCATTAGCTCCCGCAGACGACCGAGGTGATACGACGCAGCGATCGAACGACATCCTCTATCAGTGAGCTCATTGTGACGCAGATCAAGCACCTCAAGGTGCGACAAGTTTTTCGACTCCACCAACGCCTTACAACTGGCATCAGAGATCTTGTTGTGAGACAACCCCAACACCTTCAATTGTGTCATCTGTGTTGTGCGTCCAATCCATCGACATCCGACAAGACCAACTTGATTGCCTCCAAGCTCCAACTCCTCAACACCTGACAGGTGGGGAGATGTCACGAGGTCTTCACATGAGCTGCCACCAAGTTGATTGCGAGAGAGTCGTAAGACACGCACATTGGACAGGTACGACGAGGCCGCAAGCGCCCGAACCCCTAATATGCTGATCTTGTTTTTGTCCAGGATGAGTCCTCGCAGGTGAAGAAGCAAAGGTTCATCCGCAAGCTCCTGACAGCCTTCATTTCCGAGCGCCTGCCCCTTCAGATCGAGAAAGAGCTCTGCAAATGGACACAAGACATGCCACTCCTCCAGCTCTTGCAACGACTGTACGAATAGACGCAGAGGTCGCATGAGGTCTTTGGCGTGTTGTTCGGTGTAGGGCAGCCAGACCCCACAAAAAGTGTCCTCATCCAGTTTGTGTGCGTGCTTTAAGAGTTGGGATAATGTCCGCGCCCATGTTTGGTCTTGTGTCGGCTGGGAGAGTAATGCTCGTAAACGCGAAAACTCTTCTTTCATCGAAACCTCTCATCTCCAAAGAACAAAATTGTCTGTATTGTGTATAGTGTACGCTTTGAAACGAAACAAGGCGATAAACGTACAACACCCACCCTTGGAGTGTCGATGAAGTGGAAGATCTTACAGCACCCAGAAGCCCCGGAACATCCATTCTATTGGTGTTCTATCCAGACAACATTTGCATCCTCCCGCCTTCTACTCTGTGATGGTTCGGGTTCTTGGGGATATGGTATCGAAACAGCCGAGCGTGTTTTTGAAACACTCACACAATCCCCCACTTGGCAAGAGAACACCTCCTTTCAAGCGCTCACTCAGCAACTCGAACAGACAGCGATTCACGCTGCCAAAGAGGTCCAGAAAGAGAGAGGGTCGGAAGAGCCGCATGCCTTCGACGACACGATCTTCGGCGCTCTGCTGCTTCAACAAGTCCACAACACATTGTATATCGCACGAGCTGGTGCGCACGAAGTCACGCTCCTGCGTGCGAACAAAATCATCCATAGAACCCACACCCCCATTCTTGGCGAAAGACTCATCCGTGAGCTCGGTGATGATACAATCACCTCCAATAACCCGACCTTTTTTGTTTACGCAGGCCCACTGTTAGGCAAAGATCTCGAAACCACTGATTGCCTACACGTCGAAGAGCCTTGGACGCTTCAGGATGGTGATGAGCTTATCATCTCGTCCTTCCGGTATCGAAATAGAGAACAACAGACAAGTGAGCGACCGACACAAGCCGCTTCGCACGACTATCTCAACAAGTATTCCGACTTCATCGAACCACTGTGGCACCTCAAATGTATCCCAGCCGATTCTGTCAACCGACAGCAACACAACCTCGAAGACATCCTGTTTTAACGATGCTTCAACAAGAGGGCCATTCGTATTCTGAAACCCGTCCGTGTAGGATTTCATTCGTATCCGTTTGGTGTGCCTTGGTGGGAGCGTTGATTGGGTGACCATTCATACGTTGGACGATTGGATAGAGGGATTCGTTTGGTGGGTATCACCGGGTTCAAACCCGGTGCTATAGAGAGGGTACGCTCGCCTTAAAGGCTTCGCATTGATCTGAATGCGGCGGGACTCAAAGTCCCACCTTAACACATTGCATTCAGCTCGATAAACGAGGTGGTCAACACAAAGACATCACACCGAATGTAGCCCGTCAAACGGAGTGCGACAGCCTGCGCCGGTAGGCGCAACACAAACAATGCGTGAGCATTGTGGGGTCTGGGGTTGAACAAACCCCAGGCAGGTGTGGACGGCAAGTCCACAATCCCAACACTTTGTGTTTGTGACACCGTGTACCATAAACACAAAAAAGAAGGTAGGGAGCAAGTCTCAACGATATGACTTCAAGAGATAGGCGTAGTAACCAAAGAATTCGCGGAAGAGAGAGTAAAACTCCCTCCATTCAAAGTGGTAGATCGCGTGGGCGGAATAGACCTTCTTGATCCCAAAGCGCGAGGCTGCGAGTTTGCTCCGGCTGATGTGAAAGTATTGGCTGATCAACAGCACCGAGCGCCACCCTCTTTGCTTCAACAGAGACTTTGTGTATTTCATCGTGTGGAACGTGGTATTTCCAGCGCTGTCGACGATGATGTCTTTGGCAGGGAGGCCATGTTTGACGAGATACTGCTTCATGACCTTCGCCTCATCGTGCCCCTCTTTGCCGACCCCACCGCTGACCAACACAGATGAAAAGTAATGCTTTCTGTATAACTGAACGGTCCGATCCAATCGCATTTGGAGGCGTATCGAGGGGATACCATTGGGATGGACTTTGTTGCCTAACACGACCGCGACATCGGCCTTGTGTAGCTCATCAGAGAAGCCATCCACCGTGATCATGACGAGATGGAGGACAAACCACAGACAACCAGCCAGCAAAAGATACAGCATGTATTTACGATATCGACGGACAGGCTGTGTAGACTGGCTCATCGTCTATGCCCCTTCTTTGTGTGTGAGGACAAAGAAGTGCTTGGCCGCCGCGACAAAGCACAGGATACCGACTCCACCGTATGCGAGTGCGAAGAGCAGTGATTTGGACTCAAACCATGAGTAGGCTGTCAGGAGCGTCATCAACAAACCGAGCAATACGGAGAATACGGCGAGGATGTTGTTCTTTGTGCTGGAGATGAGCAAGCCCACAGGCAACAATAAAAAGACGAGGAAGATGGCGAGGACGAGTAATGGACCCAAAGTCATGAGGGGCTCCTTCTGGGGCAAAGAGAGAAAACCTATCGATACAATGGGTATGACAGAAGTGAGTGGGGAGAATCAAGAAAAGCGAGTGAGATCACAAGAAAACAGTGACTCTGGATGGAAAGTCAGCCTTTGTAGCCAGAACTATTGGCAGGAGCGACGATCAGCAGCGCTGCTTGTTCCTGATGGACATTGTCTACACTTTCCATGCCATGCAGCCTTCTTAAACCAACCATTTGGACATAAGACACACACATCGGTATCTTTTCCTTGCCTGACCCCCGCCTTGGGTTGTTTCCCTGGAGGACAATAGCGACATCCAGGCACACTCAAGTTGGTCTTAAAGTACATCCCCGATTTTGTACAGCTTCCTACAGTGTCCGGTTTTCTTCGGCACGATCTTCTATCACGTGTGCTGATCATCCCACTTTGACAGCGCACACACGCTCCTTGCCGACTGGATCGTTTATACCAACCTTCGGGACACAGCTCACAGACGCCCTTCTCCGAACCAATCGACTTGCCTTTTTTGGGTTGCTTACCAGCAGGACAGTACTCACATCGAGGTTTTCCACCATCCAATCGATAATAAGAAGGATAACGACACTCTTGTCTTTTGCAGCGTTTGCCAAGGACACTCCGATACCCAGAAGGACAGGTCCGACATGAAGCGCTGCCAGCTCTTGCGTAAGTGTTTCCCTGACAGAGGGCGCACCTTGTCGCCCCTTTCGGTGCATATGTTCCAGCACGACAGGATTCACAGCGACCATTTTTGGGGATCTTGCCAGCAGGACACATCACACACGCCGAATGATTCGCGTTAGGTACTTTGTTTCCAGGACAAGAGACACAAGCTGTATGTGTGCGGTTAGCGATCTTGCCAGCAGGACACTTACTGCAGCCTGTACGTGAAGCGTTCCCGATCTCGCCAGCACCACACCTTTGACAATGTCCCCAGCGATGCTTCGAAAATGTCCCGACAGGACAACGTCGACAGTGACGCCACCCGGCTTTTGCGTACTGACCTGCCGGACAGGCTTTGCAGCCGAGGCTGGTGATCAGATGATCTTTGTAAGCATGTGTTCCCGCAGGACACTTCAGGCATTTGAACAAACCAAATTGTCCAGGAGGGCACTTCTTGGCCATCGCCTCAGCAGGTACAAACAACACAAACAACGCAGCCATCGCCAACGCCAGCCATCCTGGCAGATGATATGTCTTCTTCATCAACTCACTCCTTTGTCAACGCATATCCGATACGTTTGATAAGCTCACGGGAACAAATGACGCCGCATCCCACCTGAACACAGCTCGTAAAGGACTCGCGTGAGCACACAGAAAAGTGACAAAAGGAAGAAAAAAGTTTGTCAGGAAGGAAAACACTTTGAAAGGACTCGTCGAGCGTTAAGGGTCACAATGATCTATCATCAGCTCGGAAGCATAGACCACAGCTCATGAGCGAGAGGGCGTTCAGTGATGTCATAGTCGTCTACAGCCTCCTGCAAAAAGGGACGTGAGATATCCAGAGAGCGCCTGACATAATCACTCGAAACCTTCAAAGGCTTGCTCTCATCATCCATACGAAAAACAAAAAACTCTGCGACCTCAGGATGTTTGATCACAGCCAAGACCTTGAGCAGCCGCTCCTTCTCTTCCTCCCATGAAGGTATATTGTACGCCAGCTCCAACAGCTCTCTCCAGATCTCGACGCCGTGATATTCGAGCGCACAGGCCAGATAGCTAGCGTTGTGTGGCGAGACGTTTGGATACTTCTTCATCAACGACTGCCAGGATGACAGTGACGCACCACTCGCGAGCAAAAACAAACGCCCCTGTTCTCGTCCAGATGACACGCACTCCTCTATCGCCTCATCCCCCCACACCTGCTTCTCAGGGAACATATAGGCAAATGCCGCCTTCCAATAGAGACCGTCCAATGTTGGCCACAACGCCTCAGCCCGTTCGACCGCCGCCTTATAGTGTTCCTCCGGAATATACGCCAACGCCTTTCGGATCAACTTGAGACCCGGCTCAATCTTCCCACCGGAGTGCTCCATCACAGAATCCTCGTCGGGATATAATTCCTTCATCAGAGTTTGCGCTTGCATGAGCGCTTCGAGCGCAAAGAGCGGACCTTCACACGCGATCCACAGCTTGAAGAGTTCGTCATGTGCGTCATCACGATGCCAATGTTTGACCCACCAATAACACGCCATCGCCTCATGTTCGACACAGAGCGGTCTATCAGAGACCTCCTGCCAATCCTCTTGCATCTCTTTGGCCCGCTGTTTGTGTACATCCCCCATCGTATCCGTCAGGATGCCATCTTGCTGAAGCCAATTGCAAAAGTTGAGCCGCGCGCTCTGTAACGTCTCCCGAAACACTCTGTGGCTCATATGACTAGGCGTTGTCGAGGTTTTCGGATTCATGATGCTCCCACGTCTTGGATGGAACATCCTCTTTGCGCCTCTGATCCATTGCAACGTAGGTACGTATTCTTCGGTGGATTCGCTCATGTCAACTCTCGCTCCTGTACACAAAAGACATCACAACTCATGGGTATATCGACTCTGAGGGATGCGGCGATGGACAAAGCCTTCAAGAGCTCTCGCGATCGAGAACAGGCGTTCATCCTTGGGGATCTTGTAGACGAGTAACGCGAGCGCGTCCAACATCCCCTCCTCACCTAACGCTCTAAAGAACTCACGAGACGCACTTTTACGCGCACTCGCTGCAAGCTTCGACCAAAAAACGTAGGCCTCCTCAAAACGCCCTAACTTCGTAAGTTCGCTCACAATACTCTCAATCGCCCAGGTTTTGTCGTGCCCGCTTAACGACAAAAGCCCCTCCGCGAGCTGTTCCATGCAAACATCAAAGGCCTCTTGTTCACCGAGCAGATGAGCCGCCTTGAGGAGCAACAGGCGCGTGCTTTGCCTGTCTTCGTCAAGCTCCTCATGAAGCGCAGCCCAACAAGCCCTTCGGACCTCTACGTCGATGTGTTCATTGGCGCAGAGTGTCGCGAGCAGCTCCGCCCTCTTCTCGACATCGGGATACAACATCGTGAGCTGCTTTACGACCTCAATCTTCCCGACAAGTGCGGCTGCGGAGGCCAGAGAGATGACATAGTAGAGGCAATATCTGTTGGCTTTGATGTATGTCGGTGCGTCTTCTATACGCTCCTCTAACTCCGCAGCCGTCGCCTCTCTGTCAAACAACACCTGAAGATCGAACAGCTCAATCTCACGACCCTCCAACAGCTCTTCCTCAGCGAGGACACATCCCAAGACCTCTTGTGCCTTTTGCTTTTGCCCCAACTCATACATCGCCATCAATACATCTCTGACGACTTGTGTCCGATACCATGCCCCCTTCACAGAACGTTTTAACCACAGGATGAGCGTGTCCCAATCACCATCAACGATGAAGCGCGCCTTGAAAGGTTCGAGTAGATCGTTGTTGTTGTCGACGACGTTGGGAGCGAGGATGCCCATAAATCGCTCATATACGTCTTTAGGCGCACGTTCTATCATCAACTTGACGACAGGCATCTCCATACGCAAACTAAAGTGCCCTCCCCTCTCACCGTGCTTCTCGTATATTTCTAACGCCTCTTCAAAGCGATCATTATATATATAGGCCTCCATCAACAGACGCTTCTTTTGGAATCCATTGGACTCATCGTCAAACTTCACAAGCGCCTTTTGAAGAGCGTCTTCGGCCCTCTCATCACCGAGCAGCGCATACGCACCGTACATTGGTGCATACACATAGGTCATAGACCAATCCCCCAACTCTTCCTCTGCGAGAAGCTGTTCTGCTTTGTCGAGGAAGTCTCTTGCTTCGTCCTTGTGGCCAGCGACAGCCGCCATCATCGCCCCTTGTGTCAACGCTGAGAGGCTCTCGTAGCGCTCAGAACAAAGCATCGCACGTTCGATCGCCTGCTCTACACGCCCACACATCGACTCATACACACATTGCAGGTAATAGTGGTCGTTGTGACCTCCAGCTCGCTCATCAGCCGTCTCGTCGTACCACCTGTCAAAACGCTCAAAAGATGGCCTCTGTTCGGATGTCGGGACACTCACCTCAAGAGAGAAGACCTCTTCTTTATCGGCTTGTGCGGCTTGTTTGATAAGCTCTTCACGTAGGTCATCTTCGATATCGATGGATGGATCGGCCAGACCCTCTTCGAAGTTGTCATACACAGCCACCTCTCCCCAACGGTATGGCCATGTCATCGCACCAAGAGGCCCATCTTCGTCTTCGTAGATGGACGTATAATGAAGGTGCGCGTCAAGCGTCTCTTGCAGATGTTTTGGGCAGATGACAGGTCCACGTGCGAACGCCCCTAACCAATGAAATGTATCGCGCGCTTCAGGTTCTTGTATGGGCAGTAGAGGCTTGATCGGGAAGGTGTCGTTGAGCTCTGTCTCACCGAGTAAAAGGGGTGATGGAGTCTGGACCATCAGCTCCTCTCGTGAGCCAAGCATCCGATATGTATGAAGGACTGTTTTTGTCGACATATCGTAGAATTCGAGTCCATGAGAAGACGCAGAGACGATCACGTCCTCTGCTCCCCAAAAGATCGCCGACATCTCCTTCGCACAGGAGAAGATATCCAGCTGTTTGGGGGTCTCTTCAATGGCCCAACACTCAACGCCTTGTCGTGTCAGGACGAGTCCTTTTGTTCCATCAGGTGACCACGACCATAGACATCGATCGGGTAACTCACCATACAAATCTTCGGGATGTAGACCTGTCTCAAATGAACAGAGTTGTTGTGTCCCTTGAAAGATATGAACCATCCCCTTTTCTTCGGAGGGACGTGTGATCACTGCGAGCTTACTGTCTTTGCGCTCATCGGACCAATGAAGTTCGACAATGCCGTCGATGTCATGTGCTTCTGCCAGGGTCTTGCCGGTGCGCGCATCAGCCCACTCCAACCCTGTGTAGGCCATACGTTTGGAGCCCTTCACGACACCCCCGCCCCCTCCAGGTACAGTGAACGCGATGTATTGTTCATCGGGGCTGTAGGCGACATGGCGTCCGACCTTGATGGAGTAGAGGGGTTTGCCATTGGAGGCGTTGACACAGTAAGCTCTTGCGGTGCTGCTGTTGTAGATGCGATCGACAGTATAGCCGAAGATACGCTCACCATCCTGACTCCATCCGAGCCAACCGAGCCAGGGGTATTCTTCTTTGTTGTACGCAAAGCGCGTGGTTTCTTCCGGGATGTCTTCATCAGGTTCACATTCTTCGTATTCGTCGGAATCTTCGAGCTCGATCGGATCGACATCGTGGTAGGCCCATCCACCATGAAGGTCCTGCACACCGAGGGGGAGTCGCTCCTCGCCAAAGTGGTAGGGGAACGCCATTTTGTCTCCGTCGGGGCTCCAAGCGTACGCAGCGTAGCCAGAGCCATCGAGGAAGGCGACACAAGTGCGAAAGGGAGAATCATCCGCGGCGGCAGGTCTCTCGAATGGGTTGAGGTGTGTGACGTGATTTTCGGCATAGACGACACCAAGTTCACGTGTATTGGGCGACCACTGGAATGTACCGGCGACTTCGTTACGTTGACTACCAGCCCCCCACGGGATCGCACAGAAGATATTCACACAGCGCCCTGTCGCGACCTCCCACACCTGGAGAACTGCGCCCAAATCGTAGTTGGATGTCAACTCACTTCCAGTCACGAGATAGCGACCATCTGGGCTGAGTGAACAACATGAGAGCTCGGCTTCGTGACCAAAGTTGTGCATCAGGTACATATCCGATGTACGTAGCTTCTCGATACTCCAGTGGTGTAATATGCAGACACCTTCTTGGGCTTCGATGTGTTGCAGGAGTTGTCGCAGAGTGCGACCATCTCGCCGAAGAGAGAAGCTCTCCCAGTTTGCGTCTTGGAACGCCTCTAGCCAGCCCTCAGCCGTCTCGTCTGTCGGTTTGATCGTCTCCCAAAAAGGCCCTTTGCGTTCCATCACTCTTCTCCACGGTGCGTGTTGTGTTGTTTTCTTGAGGGATACTATACACACCAAACAACAAGAATGGGACACACTTGTGTTTTTTTGAGAGGCAAAAAAAAATTCCTCGTTTGTAAGATCCGCCCTTGCTCTTCGACCAACTTGATCAAACCAACGAAACTTGGTTCCCAAAACATCCAGGGCTTCAAAGGAGGCATGTTGAATACCAAGCAGGAAAGATACCAAGAGATGGTAGAGAACAACCTCGGCAGGCTCAAGATGATAGCCCGCAACTATAGCGCATTCGACAACTCAGAAGACTTGTTACAGGAGATGCTTTACCAACTGTGGAGAAGCTTCGACAAATTCAAAGGAGAGTCTGCTCTCTCCACCTGGGTGTACCGGGTTGCGCTCAACACAGCCATCAGTTTTTCCAGAAGCAGGAACAAGAAAATACAACTGCTCACCCACAGTGATGTCGGGCTCGATGAACCTCAACACAAAGGAGACATCAGTCAATCCGTCCGGGTACTGGAGCAATTTTTGGCCAACCTCGGCAAAATCGACAGAGCCATTTTGATGCTCTACCTCGACGATATCAGCAACAAGGAGATCTCAACCATCACAGGACAAACAGAGAGTGCAGTTGGTGTTCGAATTCATCGAATGAAACAGCGTTTCAAACAAGAGTATGTGGAGGAATAAGTCATGGATATGGATACAGCCAAAAACTTGTGGAAAGAGCAATTCTCCCAACCGTCGAACATGCAAGAGCAGCCGACGATGAAAGCGATCGAAGACAAAATGACGCGGCTGGACAATGAGGTGAGAAAGCGAGCCATCATCGGTGGGACGACCTTTGCGATCTTGTTCGTCGCCATGAGCGTCTTTCTGTACTTCTTGTACCTGACACAGGTCTCAGGACTTGCGATTCTCGGAATCGCCAGCTGGCTGGTGAGCCTCGTGATAACAATTGGCATTCTGTTCAAAATGAAGCGTGATGTGGACCAGATCGATCACAACGGCCCAACAGACACCGTGCTCAAGGTGCATCTCTCTCACGTGCAAACCGAATCACAATTCTACCATACGATCGTCTGGTGGTTGCTCGCTCCGATGAGCGTCGGTTTTGTGATGATACTCATCGGAACAAAGGCTTCACTCATGAGCAGCGCCTTCGAACTCACATTGTTTGCCTTGTGCTGCTTCTGGGCACAACGCCACAACAAACGCCATGTCGAAGAGAAGCTCAAACCCATAGAAGAGGAACTCAAGACAATCCTGGCAAGTTTGTAGGATGCCCTTGCTGTTGTGTTTTCTGGGTGGATTAGGCCGTTGGATGAAAAAAAGCGTACGTAAGAGGGTCGGTGATGGAGTCTCAGGCAAGGCATGAGAAGGCGCAATAGCAGCGCTATTGCAACGACGAATAACGATGCTTGGGGCTTCAGCAACAACCTCTACGGACGTTTCTTTTTCTGTATCCTTTTTTGCATCCGATGGCCTTATGCTTGCAAGGCATCCTCGATCGTACGCGCAAATGTCTCAGAGCCCAGGTCATCTTTCAGCACATAACCTTTGACACATGAGTAGGATGCAGCTCGCTCCATATCGGATGGGTGGGACGATGAAGTGAACATCACGACAACAATGGAGTGGAAACGACTCTCTTGTTGTAACGCCTCAAACTCCTCTAAAAAATCAAATCCCCCGACGATCGGCATGTTAATATCGAGAAAAATAAGACAGGGCGGAAAATCATCAGGATAGAGGCGCGTGTTGTTTTCATAATCCTTCAAGAAGGACAACGCCACCTCCCCATCTTCGGCCTCAAATACCTTTGAAAACGAGACTGTGTCCAATTTTTTCAGATAACGTTGCAGGATATATCTGTCAGCTTCTTGATCATCGACAATCAACGTGGATATGTTGTTTTTCATGAAGAGTGCCCTCCTGCGTTGGGTATGATTATGTGAAATTGGCTACCAGAGTCGAGTTTATTGTATGTAATTGTTCCGCCTAAAGCATCCACATTCTTTTGGACGATTGATAAACCAAGGCCACTTCCCTCGGCGGCTACAGGATGAAACCGAGTAAAAGCGTCGAAGATTCTTTCTTGATCCGTCTCAGCAACACCAAGTCCATTGTCACTCACTATCAAATGGACATCCTCATCGACACAGTATTGAATCGAAACAAAGCGCGTCTCCTTTTGGGGATCGCTGTACTTTATGCCGTTTGAGATGAGATTGGTCAGGATGAGCCGGATACGCGGTCGTTGACTATACAACGTTGAACCAGCCGGGAGCTCACAACGAACGTCGACCTTTTTGTTGATGATGAAACTTTGCAAGCTCGCACAGACCTCATCGACAAGCTCTTTGAGATCAAACGCAGACTTCTCTTGCACCGCGATCTCTGAACGAGCGAGCGCCAAGATATCCACAACCAATCCCAACAGTTTTGAGGCTTGTTTTCCAACAAATGCGGCATTCTTTTGTGCTTCGACGAGCTCTCCTGACTTCACATCCTCCTCGATGAACGTCGACAGATTCTTGATGGTCACCAACGGTGCCTTTAAATCATGAGATGTCCGGTAAGCAAATTGTTCAAGCTCCGTATTGGCTCGCTGTAGTTGCCTCGCCTGTTTTCTGATCGAGGTGACATCACGCCAACACGCCAACAGAAGCGGCTGCCCATCCACACGCATGACAGCAGTCGCCATCTCAAGCAGTATGGCCTGCCCATCAAACCGACTACACAGCCAATCAAAGCGGTTCGAAGGCCCATCTTCTGCGTTACGCTCATCCAGCGTATCCAACGCAGCACTGAGCCAACGTAGCGCTCCAATACTCGACTTCGTGCCGTCAGGTTGGTACTCAGGCGAAATGTCAGCGATGGTCATGCCGATGAGTTGTTCTTTTTTCCCCACGAGGAGTAATTCGGTTGCAGGGTTGCAGTCCACAAACCGGCCTTCTGTCAGGTCCAACACGACATAGGCATCAGGGGACTCATAAAAAAGCGCTCGGAACTTGGCACGTTCGCGCTTGAGTTGGGCTTCGAGCTGCTTGAGCTTGGTGATGTCGCGCCAACAACATAAGATCGACTCCTGCCCGTCCAAGCTCATGAGAGCAGCCGTGACCTCTAACACGATGTTGCTTCCATCAAAGCGCTTGTGGGTCCACTCAAAACGCTTGGAACCTTTCTCCACACACTCCTGAAATAATGGTGGTCCTTTCACATCTGAACGTTGTCCATCAGGCTGAAATTCCGGCGAAATATCTGTTGGTGATAAGCCTATGAGTTGTTCTTTTGTACATCCAAGCAAGACCTCCGCAGCCGCATTGCAATTGTTGAAGCTCTCATCACCCAAGTCAAAGACAACGTAGGCATCAGGCGACTCCTCGAACAATGTCATAAACTTGATACGTTCACTTGCCTGCCATCTGTGCTGTCGGGTTCGTGCGATTTCTTGCAAGACCCCATGAACAACGAGAGGCTCCCCATCTTTCGATTTTGTCACAAGCCCTCTCGACTCAACCCAACGAGGAGGTCCATCCTCCTGTGGGATACGAGCTTGGAATTCGAAGGGTGTCCCCTCAGCGACAGCGATACGCATTTTCTCGGCGATCATCTCTCTATCATCGGGATGATAGAACTCCAACCCGTCCTCAGTCGCGTCGGTATCGAGATCAGGTTCACGCTGGTAAAGCTCTGTCACCGTCTGCGTCCAGTACCTTCGCCCTGTGAGGATGTCATAACGCCAGCGTCCCAGTCCGAGCTGTGTGTCGAGCATCTCGAAAAGGTCTTGTTCCTGCTTGAATGCCAACTCATTGTCTTGTCGTTCGGTGACGTTAGTTCCGGATGCATAGATAGCTCCATCGTTTACCAAGAAGCTCCACTCGATCCACAGGTAGGTCCCATCGACATGTAACATACGCTGGACCAGCGTAATGTCCTCCCCTGAGGTCAGCACACGCGCAATCGCATTGGATGTTTTGACACGATCGTCAGGATGGACCAGCTCCAAAAAATGTCGCTTCTTCACCGTATCGAGTGAGTGGCCCAACGACGTCTCCCATGTTTTGTTGGCTTCGACAACAACCCAATTGGCGTCGAGGACACACAGAAGTCGATTGGTTATCTGAGCAAACTTGTACCACGGCATGGAGCATCTATCCTGCAATTCGGTGGCCTGGATGCAACATCAACATGCTCACATCCACCACCATGAGGGATAAGTCTTTACTCTTCTTGGACTTCGGGATCGTAGCACTGCTTGCTGTGTCAGTCAAACCGTTTTTGTTCGCAGTTATCACAAGACATAATACCCGGTGGGATTGTCCTTTGGACTTACTTCTGCTGCTGCCTGAATACTGGGCGATGCTGTCGTCTATATCAGACTGGGGTTGATTCAACCCCAGACCCCACGATACTGCGTATCGTCTGTGTTCCGCCTCTCGGCGGTCATCGAACAAAGACATTGATGTCATGCCTTGTCAGGAGAGCAGCCTTTTGTTACCATGAGGTCATCTATCCATTCACAATCACAAGAGGTTTTTGTTTGTTTTCCATTGAAGAATTGCTTTTGAGATCATCGTCGCGACAATTGCATCATTTTGCTTGTGGTTGTGCAGAGCACGCTTTGGGCTACCTTGATAATCCTCCCGAACAATGTACACATTTGCTATCTTGCAAGCGTCAATGGCTAGAAGGTTTGCTCCCTACCAGCACGTTAAAGTCTGCTTATTGGGAGCTTCATCATCGCTACGAAAGGATGGACTCTGCGAAGTTGTGTGTGACTTCTTGTTTACGGGCAAGTTCTTGGGAGGTAGAGGAGGATTCTCTTGAGGAAGTTCGGTACAGGATGCAGGACGCAGCTCGTTGCGCAGCAGCCTTTGTTGGGTTCCACTTAGCGAGACAACACAGGAGCGCAGCCGAAAGTTCCAAGGCTCTGATGAACAGTGACCCTGATGTAAAGGAGTACCGAGCTTTGGAGGTTCAATGGCAAACGACCTACTTTAACGAGTTGTTTGCTGATGACTCACTGTAAGGCCGCCAGATGAAAAAAAGGAAACTTTGAGCATGTGTCTGGCAAGTGCTACAGTGATGAGCACAGTTCTGCAAGCAGCCAAAAAAGAAAGGACAACAGCTCATGCGGTCTCAAATCAATCGACACTCTTTGCTCCTTGTGACAGCCTTCCTGGCGCTGCTTTTTCCCTCCGATGTGTACGCAAATAGTATGGGTGGGATCGGCGTTGTCTACGTCTTGGCGCTCGCAATCATCGGACTTCCGCTCCTTATCAGCGCCCTCTTTCTCATCTTCCATCTCTCTCAATTGACTTTTTCGGGGCTGCCATTTCTCGAAGGCCAAGACCTCACCATACGTTCAAAGAAGGTGCTCTTTTGGAACTCCATCTTCTCCGTACTGCTCGTCGTCTTACTTGGCACATGGGCCTATCTGGAGCCAAGAACCCCTCTGTACAAATTGATGTTTGGGCTGGTGTGGTGTGTTCCAGGCTTCTATCTGAGCATCACTCGGCTAAAACAGGATGCTATCACTGACAAGAAGTGGTTGTGGACACGGCTCATTGGCTGGGCAATCCCTGCGGCGATATCGATGATTTACTTTGCGATCTTCTATCTACCTGCCCACCTACACTGAATCCCTCACCAAGAACGACAAGCCCCTGACCTCCACAATGCAGTCACGTTGTTTGTGTTCCCTCTCCAAGCAGCGAATGGGGCGTTGGGCTATATCCTTCTTGAGGGAAGTCGTGTCTTTCTTCTCTCGCGGGGATGACATGGATATCGCTCCATCTCAGATGACGAGTGTTCTATTTTAATCCCATGATTTTACATCGGAATATCCGACCTTGACATCCTCTTAAACGATGGTACTCTCTTTGAGTAGAGAGTCAAACAAGCCTATCCATCTTGATTTGAGTCATCCAGACCACCCAGCGATGAGGGGCACACCCTTCGCGAAGATGTGGGTTGAGAGCGAATCAATCATGTACCCTTTTACATGGGAGAGCCAGCAATGGGTCACTATATCGGTCAAACAGAGTCGATGTTCGACGGTGTCAATTACAATTACAAGACCTCTGCCGAAGTCAGAGAAGCAATGACCACCAAAGTCAATGATTTGCAGGGAAATATCTCGAATAGAGAGGAAAGAATCCTCAAGATACGCGAAGAGTATTCGATTGATGCAGAGCGCCTGGCGACTTTGGTCATGCGCTTTAAAGAGAACAAGAGCAACATGCAATCCTATGAGCATCAAGATGGTCCGATTGTTCCAGCAGGCGTCATCGCCAACATCATCCAGGAGCGTTCAATGATTGACTCCGAACGCAAGCAGATCCGGAAGTTGGAGTTGGTTCTTCGTAACTTGCGGGATGAGGAGTTTTACAAACACCCCCGCACAGGAGAACTCTGTACCCGCCAAGCACTCCACTACCTCGATGATGATGAGCTTGAGTACCTCGGCTTTTAATCATACTCCCTTATTTTATCAGGTGATTTTCCACTCGCTAAGGAGTGAGGTTTTTATCGTTTCTCTGTTTTGAGCTCCATTGTCTAGTGGGATATATCACCTTGAAGCGTCAAATTCTGCTCATCAATTTTTCACTGTATTTCCTGTGCTTTCCATTGGTGAGGTTACTCCTCGGCCCCAATGGAGATTCTTTCTTTGATGTGAAGTTGCTTCTCACTCCGGTGCTTCTTGGTGGGACTTTCTTTGCGTTCAACATACAGATGGGGCTGTACATGAATCCCCACTTTCGGACTCCAGCAGAACAAGATGAGAACAGAAAGGCTACCACTACAACTTTCTACTTGAGTTCGGTTGTTGTTCCGCCTTCCCCCTCACAAGCAGGATTTGATGAAGAGGTTTGTTGTTCGGATAGAGGAGATCGGTTGTACTGTTCAGGTGAACATCTGTATCGTTTTTTGAATCCAATGGCGAAAAAAAGGACCGATAAGGTTTTATCATCTCTAAGAAATCTCTCCTCCTCATCAAAAAAATTTCAAACGGTTGCATAGATTTGAATATCCTCTCGTCTAACACGACAACAGGTGGCAAGGATAGCCGCTAGCATTATCCCAATTGTTTGTACTCTTGTAGGAGAGCCAAAATGAGAAGATCTATTTCTTTGTTCATGTTCACAGCCTTTTTGATGGGTTCTTTCAATGTAATGGCTTTGGGGATATTCACCCCAGAGAAGATGAAAAAGAAAGTTAAGCAATGCAAAGAACTCCGTAGGCTGGAGCGGGAATGCAGAAAAGCCAAGCGCAGTGCGAAGAAGGATTGTCGCATCACAAAACGCAGTCAAAAAAGCGCGTGTTTCAAAGTACACAAACAATGCAAACGCAAGTGCAGAAAAGGGGTCCGCGGATTGAAGTGCAAAAGACGATGTTTGGGCGCTCGAATCAAGTGCCTCAGCAGCGCCCGCAAAACCAAACGCTCTTGCGCCAAAGCTGCACGCAGAGAAAAACGAGCTTGCAAAAAAGCTGCAAAGGCCAGCGCAGCATTCAAACAATGCAAAAAAAGAGTCTTCCTCTAAGCCTCTCCAGAGCAAAAAGACCTCAACGTGGTGTCTTCGAATCACCTAAGACACAATCATCAAACCAAACATCCCCCCTCCCAAAACCCTTTCAACACACAAACTCTCCCCACAAAACAAACACGTCTTTGAACGCAGGTTTGTCAGACCCATTTTCAGAAACACCACCTGGAGTTTGTTCAACCCCAGACCCCACAATGCTTACGCATTGTTTGTGTTCCGACTTCGTCGGTGCTTGAAAATATGATTGCAACCAGCTCAGGAATTGTTTTGGTTTGTTGGTTTGTCTTTGCGTGTCGGAGGGGGGGTTTTTGGGTTTCTTCTTGTCCTCACGCGAAAGCGTCGCCTTGCGACGGTTGAGCACATGTTCTTCCAAGCGCCGAAGGCGCAACACGAACGATGCGTGAGCATCGTGGGGTTCGGGGTGAAAGCCCCGAGCGGGTGTGGGCGGCAAGCCCACAAAGACCAAGCAATCGTGCAACGAATTCTTTTTTGGCTCCAACGGCCCAAAATGATAATCTGTAGTACACTTGGATGTTGACGACATGATAGGAGAGTTGGTTCATGCCTTTGCAAATGAAGAAGACATTGATTTGGGTTTTTGGACTCCTCGGTTGGGTCCTATCCTACTTCATGTTCACAAAGTGGCTCTCTGCGAACAACTGGGAATTTTTTCGCGGTTGGGCAGAGGCCTTCACAGTACATGACTTCAATACGGGCTTCCTCCTCGACCTCGTCGCTGTAACAGTCATGCTCATAGTACTCGCATTCTCGGACCGTCGACGGTTAGGGCCCAAATGGACAACCGCAGTCATCGCAAGTCTCGCCCTCTCAGTATCCATCTCACTCGCGATTTATCTCGTAGGGAGTTGGCGGGCAGACGCTCGCGAGAAAGAACGAGCAGAGACATGAGACTTTTTATAGGTGTTGTCCTTTTTGCATTCTCTTTCTATACAGCCTGGATTGTTTGGCAATTCGGTTATACGAGCGTTTTCACAGAAACCCTCCGCTCACATCCTTCCACTCAGGTGTTGTTTGACTTGTTCATCTCTGGTGGGTTACTCACACTCGTCATGATCGTAGACAATCACAGAAAAGGCCGCTCCTTTGTCACACTCATCCCGTTTCTTCTCCTCACCCTCTCCTTTGCATCGATTGGTCTCCTTCTATACGTTCTCGTCTACCCAGACTTGCTCTCCTTCCGCCCTCAAACCAAACAAGACCACACAGAATAATCCCCCAACACGTCTTTGCCAGACCCATTTTCAGAAACACCACCTGGGGTTTTCACCCCAGACCCCACGATACTGCGTATCGTTTGTGTTCCGACTTCGTCGGTCCCTGAAAGTATGATTGCAACCAGCTCAGGAATCGTTGGGTTGTCAGTTTGTCTTTGCATCTCGGAGGGGTGTTTTTTGGTTTCTTCTTACTCAGGGAAGAATGTCATCGTCATAATGATGCATCTTTTGTATGTGTGGACTTGTCTTCAAAACCCCCCACGATGAGGTTGTTTCTTTTGAGAGGAGCCTGTCTTTGTCCGAAGGTTGGATGAATAGATTGCCCCTCTTGTCCTCACGCGAAAGCGTCGCCGTGCGACGGTTGAGCACATGTTCCTCCAAGCGCCGAAGGCGCAACACAAACGATGCGTGAGCATCGTGGGGTTCGGGGTGAAAACCCCGAGCGGGTGTGGGCGGCAAGCCCACATTCAAAAACCTACCCACATTCAAAAACCCACCTACATTCAAAAAGCATGTGTCGATTCAAGGATCGTTGAGAAAACAACAATCCTTGTGTTGAATTCTCAACGATCCTTGAACCACAACATCCCCCCTTAACAGCTACTCCATCTATTTTCAAAGACAATTTCACATTCTCATGTTTGGTATGTCCTTTGCTCTACGAAAGCGGCAGAGACAGACACTCTCTGAAAACTTCAAACAAAGAATTCGGTGTTCATTAACCCAGTTTGACAAGGAGTCAAAAGTCATGAAAAAAACATCCCTTATCCTCGCATTCGTCGTCGCCATCTGTTCCTTCGGTTCTTTCGCAAACGCGGCTGTCCCCTATCGATACGATGGGAACGTGATCAACAAATCGGGCAGCTCGATTCAAATCAGGAACCTGAAGCTTCGCACATACCGCTACTACTTCAAGAAATTCAAGAACAAGTGGAGTGGCTGGACAACCCTTCAGAGTGGCACAAAAACCATCAACAACAACAAATCCATCGAGAAGAAAAAGTTGTACGGTCTGAAGTATAGCAAATACCAATTCAAAGTGGACATCAAATGCGGTGGCAAGTGGAGAACCATCACAGGCAACAAAACCAAAGCTGATGGCAGTGACTTCGACTCCAACTACTTCTTCACCGTCAAGTCCGGCTGTAACATCAAAAAATCCCACGACTAGTCTTCCTCTCAATCCCCCCCCACATCCCCTCTCAACTTCCTCTCTGTCCCTTCTCCATACCACCCAACATCCCCTTCTTTTGTCAGGCTGTTACCACCCATATACGGGCGAGTTACCACTCGCCCCTGTTGTCTCTGTTGGCTGACGCGCTCCGCTTGTCTCTGTGGACTTGCCGTCCACACCAGCCTGGGGTTTGTTCAACCCCAGACCCCACAATGCTTACGCATTGTTTGTGTTCCGACTTCGTCGGTCCTTAAAAGTATGATTGCAACCAACTCAGGAGTTGTTGGTCTGTCGATTTGTCTTTGCGTGTCGGAGGGGGTGTTTTTTGGTTTCTTCTTGTGGGGAAGGGAGAATGTCATCATCATAATGATGAACCTTTCGTATGCGTGGACTTGTCTTCAAAATAACCCCCACGATGAGTTCGTTTCTTCTGAGAGGAGACTGTCTTTGTTTGAAGGTTGGTGAATGGATTGTCCCTCTTCTCTTTACACGAAAGCGTCGCCTTGCGACGGTTGAGCAACATGTTCTTCCAAGCGCCGAAGGCGCAACACAAACGATGCGTGAGCATCGTGGGGTTCGGGGTGCAAACCCCGAGCGGGTGTGGGCGGCAAGCCCACATTCAAAAACCTATCCACATACAAAAAGCCTACTTCGCAGGAATAACAGCTCTATTCGTGATACTTAGGTAAGCGTTGTATGAGAGCATCGGCATCTTCGAGGCGAGGTCTCAGCTTCGGTGGAAAAGGCGCAGTTCCACCGAGAACTTGTGCACACCAGTAGTTCGTCCGTAATGGCGAACGGCTGAGCTGAGCGCATAGCCCACTCGGGGTTTTCCGTACAGCGTCATCTTACACCCAGGAGATACGGTTTGCGAACTCAAAACAAATGAGTCCGTGGCTGTTCGCTCCAGCGACTTGTTGTGTTATCTGCGGCGGAGACGAGGTCTTTGTTGGTTGGTTTACACATGTGGTCTACGTTTGGAGCATCGTACATTTATTCTCTATGCGTTTCATATGATTCTTTCCATTCAGTCTTGGTGTGAGCATGCTCTGCTATACCTCCCTCTTTCCATCAGGGCATTTCTTTTACTTCAATGACCTCGTGAACGAGGCTTTTCATCGAAGCGAGCATCGCAAAAAGCAAACAGAACTTTTGTGTTTGATGCTTGCAAAATGCCCGTTTTCTGCTCAGTGGCTTCGCCTTTCTTCTCTTTGCGCAGTACCAAAGCCGAGGAGACTTTCGGCTGTGAGAGCAGAGAGAGGGTATCAAGGAGCATGAGGAGCACAATATGGATCGTATTTTGCGATACAATAGCCCCGAATGCATGAAGTTGATTTCACATCGGAATGATCGCTTTCGCACTCATAGAGTTTATGCCGACATTTCAAGACCAAGGTAATAAAGTATTTATCGGTTTCAGATCTGTAATCTTGATTTATCGCAATGCCACCGCGCTTGCATCCACATCCTTCTAAAGCTAAGCTTCCACAATCCCTGTCAGCATTGCAGCGTTGTCTCAATCTAATGAAGGATGGCCATTCTTTGATGATTTTCTCACAAGACCAATTCTTGAAATCAACGGCATTTTGTTTTGGAAATGGCGGCAAGTCCTGTGGTTCTGCATCCAGTGGATTTCCAGCATCTTTTTGAGTGCTTTTTTCACGATGGTGTGCTGTTTCCGATGAACTTTCGTTTTGAATCAAAATGTTGCAATCACATCCACCAAAGGAAAAGCAACACAAAAACAACACACAACAACACAACCAAACATTCGACATCTTCATTTTCTGACCTGCTTGAAGAGCGGCTTGAAAAACATTTTCCTTTTTTCTTCTTTCAATTTCGCGAACAGAGCCGCTTGGGCGCAACCCCAAAAAGTGGGTAAATCAGAAGAGAGGTCCATTGGTGCATAACCCTTGAAAAAAAGAGAAGATACCCATAACCTTTGTTAAAACGTAACGACAAGGAGGGTATCTTGATACTCAAAAACCATGCTACACCAGAAACCGGCTCAATCCAAGCACCAGTTCCTTCCTCTGGAGTGAAACCTTCCGACTTCAGGGGAGAAATGAAGAAAAGGTTGGAGCTTCTATTGGAGACTTTTGTGCCTGCTACCTTCGACGCCCTTGAGCCCCTATTGACAGCTCCTTCAGGTCTTGCTTTCTACGAATTTGAGCGTTCCATTTTTCAGAGCGCTATCACTCTTTCAGCCCAAACTGTCGTGGTTTTCCTTTGCATTCTTCATTCTCATACTTCCTGGCCCGTGACAATCGCTGCAAATGCACGCTTGCAACGTCCCTCTCTCATTCACAAAGGAATGCGAATCACCCCGGTACGTCTGCTTGATGGCTCTTTGGTTCAACTCAAAACCCCTTATCTCATCGAGCCTCCCGAGGACGGAAAAGACAGAAAGGTCGGTCAAAGGGGAGAGTCTGGTGCTGGTTCTTACCCTGTCCTCGAAGCTCTAGGGATTCAGCACAAAGCAACTCCAATGCTACGAAGTGAAGTGGCCCAAACAAGCGTGCGATCCGCTTATTTCGAAGAAGCTCAAGAGGTCCTGGCAAACAGAGGATGCTCTTTGTCGCTCAAGGTGGTTCAACGTCTCGACCAGGCCGTCGCTATAGAAGCTACGGAACAACAAGATACCCGACTTGATGCAGCAGACGCCAACATCCGCTATTCAGATGAGTTTGCAGGCCAGCGTTTGTTGATTGGGGTTGATGGAGGACGTGCACGCATTCGAATCCCTTTCTAAGAACGCAACCCCAAGACGGGAAGACCGAGGTTTGAGGGGGAATGGAAGGAACCAAAACTTTACACCATCTACGTGCTCGATGAACGCGGCAAGCCTAAGGCCGGGCATCTTCCTCTGTATGATGCAACGATGGGAGACGCTGATTTTGCTTTCGAACTACTCATTGCTGAACTCAAACTACGCGGAGCCAGCGAGGCAAAAGAAATCATAGTGACCTCAGATGGAGCCAAATGGATCTTCAAGCGAACAAAGAAACTGGCGAAAGAGTTGGGAATGGAACCAGAGAAAATCACCCGTGTATTGGACTTCTACCACGTTTGTGAAAGGTTGAGCGATGTCATGAATCTTTGTAAACGATGGAAGGAAGAGCGAAGGAAAGAGTGGTACGAAAAACATCGCAAGCTGTTGCTGGAAGGAAAGGTGGCTTGGGTGTTATGTGCAATCAGGAAGCTGTGTACAGGCAAACGAAAAAAGGCGATAGAAGGACATTTGCGTTATCTGGAGGACAAAGAGGAGTTTATGGATTACGGAAATTACCGTGCCCTAGGGATTCCAAGAGGAAGTGGAGCAACGGAAAGTGCGATCAGGAGAGTCGTCAATTTGCGATTCAAAGGAAATGGTTGCTTTTGGTTGATCCAGAATTTGGACAAGCTCCTGCACATGAGAGCAGCCCTCAAATCGGGACGTTGGAGAGAGATTTTATGCCGGGTTCTTCACAAACATCCCAACGGTGAAGCTCCGGTTCTTCCTCCGATTCAGCCTATCGGAGGTTTGCCGTGAAATGTTTACCCACTTTTTGGGATTGCGCCCAAGCGGAGTGTGCACAAATGGAGGTGGGTCAAGGCCAAATAGTAAGAGTGAGCGGAGCGAACGCCTACTATGAGCGAACGGAGTGAGGAAGCCTTGACGCCACCGGAGGCTTGTGTAGAACGTAGCGATAGGAGTACTCAAGGATCCGAGGTTGCTCATTGGACTTTCGTCGATGAGTGTGTCGTCTAATACAGAGTGGCGACAAATTCTCCTCTGTTCATGATCTCATTGAATTTCGCTTGGGCCATTTTTAAGTACAAAAGGATAGGCGTTGAATCCTTCAATCCTCCGGAGGCGCCAGGTACATTTAATAGCATTGGCTCTCCCCACAAAACAGGCAAGTCGGGAAATGCCGAATTCGCTCTTTCCCATCTAGCCGGTGGGTAAACGTAAAATGCGACCTCAGTGAATGCTAACAGCGAACCGCTTTCATGCATACCACAAACACACACACAATTTTTCAAGATATATGAGAGAGTGTGTCTGGAAGGACTGCCATCATATATCCTGTGAGGAGGATTTGGGTTTGCAGTCAAGATATCTCTGTTTAATCCTTCATACTCCTGCTGCAAACGCTCTCGTAGAGTACTGTAAGGAGTTTCTATATCCAGTGGGACTCCCTCACGAACAATTGGATTACTGGGGACAGTTGTCCACACATAGTCAATATCTTGCTCAATATCTCCATATAAACTACTGTCAACAGTCGCAACAGGAGAAAGCCATATGAATATATCATTTCCCGTGCCCAAAAAGCAGCCTGTGGGATGAATACTGGAGATAAAGTGTGTAATTTCAAGTATTTCGTACAAAGAGCAAAGTTCTGTTTGTCTTAACCTCATAGCGAACTCCATTATTCGGATGGTTGTGTAAGCGAGGATAACAAGTGACGGATTAGTTGTCAACTCGCTTTTTGAGCAATGATATAGGCAAAAATGTCAGGGGCACCTTCTAGGATAGTTGTAAGAGAGAGGCGGCAACGAAGCCGCTGAACGGGCTCTCTGCCGCAGGAAACCCATCCAAAACAAGGCTGCTTCCTGAAGGAATGACGTACGCTTGGCGAACTTGTTATTCTATTGAATTCATGCCATGTTTGTCCGTTTTTCCTGACTCTACCGTTTTTTATGTAAAGGGAAAAAACTGAGAAAAGATGGTACCATAGACCTTGTAAAAAAAAATCCTTTCGGAATA
>PCBK01000155.1 GCA_002731275.1 Deltaproteobacteria bacterium
AAGAAAAAAAGAAAGAAAAGAGGGACAAAACAAGGGCGGGCATTCATCCCTGCCCTAAAGAGCAGGGCCTTCTGCCTCCTTTTTGCGGTAAAATGTGGGAATCCCCAAGTACAATTTGTTGTGCCCTAGTACACGCATAGATAACCCGATGGATTGAAGTTCGACACGTTCGTCAAGTGCGTCGATGGTTTTGAGGTATTTCCAGGGAGTTTGGTTGAAGATCACAACCTCATGTCCTTGCTCAACCAATAGATTGGCATGCGCTATCATTGCAGAGGTCACACCGGATAGATGAGGATAAAAACAGTCAGAAAAAAAAGCGATTTTCATCGACAAGGGAACCTTTCTCTTTTCGAATGATGACATTCGACCAACAAGCGGCCTAACCTCCTTTTGAGGTTGCGAACCCACTATACAGAAATCTGGCGAAAATACCAATAATCCGAGAATAAAAGGATGTCGGTGCAACATTGGCAAGCCACCTGAGGAGGTTGTTTGGGATCGTTTCCACTTTGAGCAAATGGCCACGAGGAGATGCTGTTACGACGCTCAAGGCAAGTCGCAACTTGCCCTGGCTGCCGCGCTCTGCTTGGCGTAGTGGGCTGGCTGCCCACACCCGCCTGGGGTCGTTGCCCCCAGACCCCACGATACTGCGTATCGTTTGTGTTGCGCTCTTCGAGCGCTGATGGCGAAAGGAAGAGATGCCAGAAGAAAGGGAAAACAAAGACACTCCGATGGTGAGACCACCGGAGTGTCTGGTGCGAAAGGTGGGACAAAGGAAGCTCCACAATCAAAGTGGATAGACTTCATATTCCAGCCAAAGAACTATCCCAACACACCCCGCCTCTCTTCAAAAATGATGCCTACCCCAAAAGACGAGATGGGGGATGTTGTAATTTTTTGATATGGAAAGAGAAAGTGGTGGTGGAGTTGTAAAGAAGACCATTCCAGGTATGAAGATTATCCAGGATCATAGACAAGTACCATCCATCATGCTGGACGCAGTACGGTTCCCTTTTAGGTTTAAGATGTTGTGGTTTGAGCCGGGGTTGTCTGAGCTGTGTGTCTCTTGCTACATAGTCCTTGGGGGTTCGCTCTAGACACTACGATGTTCGCATATCGTCTGCGTTGTGAACTCTGGGTGTTGGGGAGCAGGGACAGGGTATTAGGTCGGAGGTCAGGTTACCGGTTAGGAGGTCAGGTTGTCGGGGAGGAGGTCAGGTTATCGGGGAGGTGGGCAAGTTGTCGGGGAGGAGGTCAGGTTATCGGGGAGGTGGTTAGGTTGTTGGGGAGGTGGTTAGGTTGTCGGGGAGGTGGGCAAGTTGTCGGGGAGGTGGGCAAGTTGTCGGGGAGGTGGGCAAGTTGTCGGGGAGGTGAGCAAGTTGTCGGGGAGGTGAGCAAGTTGTCGGGGAGGTGAGCAAGTTGTCGGGGAGGTGGGCAAGTTGCCACTTGCCCTTACGACTGGTGCGCTTTGTTTGGCATAGTGGGTTTGCCACCCACACCCGCCTGGGGTCGTTGCCCCCAGACCCCACGATGCTCACGCATCGTCTGTCTTGCGCTCTCCGAGCGCTGGGGATGCTCTGGTTGTTTCCTTCTTTGGGCTGCAATTTTATCCTCAAAAACACCCTTGCGATTGGCAAACTCATGCAAAAGAGATGACAATTCCTAGAAAGGATACAACTCTACGTTCCGCACACCGACGAAGTCGGAACACAAACGATACGTAGTATCGTGGGGTTTGGGGTGAAAAACCCAAAATACATACAAAATTCTTTTCGTCAAACAAGCCTTATGTGAGCTGCGATGAACACGACGAAAAGGTTACGTATCATTGAAAGCAGGTGTCTGAACACAGAAAGTGACTTACGGAGGAGTGGGATTGACTTTTTGATTTTGAAAAGTGGGTTTCATCGTGGTGGAGGAGGCTTTTCAAAATTGAAAAGTGTGTTACGAGGTGCTGGAGGTACCCTTTCGACTTTGAAAAGCATGTTGCAGAGCTTCGGGGGTACCTTTCCGGTTTGGAAAAGTGTATCGCAGAGCTCTGTAGGTACCTTTCCAAAATCAAAAAGTGTGTTACAGAGCTTCGTAGGTACCTTTCCGGTTTTGAAAAGGTACCTACACGAGAAAGCAAGTCCAATTGGATTATGTGTTTTCTGGATTCTCTGGGTTTTGGACTGGATCTTGAATGGGTTCATCGAGTTCGTTGGAGACTTCTTCAGCTTCAGCTTCTTTTGCGAGAGAAGCATTTCCACGAAGACGGGCTTGGTAGCTGGGGTTTTGGGTTTTGATGTATTGTCCCAGTTCGCCTTGTCGGTCTTCACGAATCAGAGCGGATTCAACGAGCAGTTCGTGAGCTTTGCTTGCGAGGTCAAGGGCAGCGCGAGCTTGTTGGAGTGCGGAGGTGCTTTGTCGATCGTCTGTTCTTTCTTTGTCGAGTGTTTCTTTGGACGTCGAGAGGCTTTGGAATTCCATCTTGAAGTCTTTGAGAGCATCGGCTGGGACGAGTGGTTCGGATGAGAGTTGTTCGAGTGTCATTTCGAATTCTGTGACGAGTACATCTTCGTTGAGGCGTTTGAGTGAGGGGAGTGAGTGTTTGAATGCGGCATTGAAGAGTGTTTGTCGGCGTTGTGCTTCATCTCCGCTGATGGGTTTTTTGGGGTGGATGCTGAAGAAGGCGTGTGAGACTTCGCGATGGAGGTAGTCGTAGCTTGCGTAGATGTTGTCTCGGGCGACATTGAACGCGGCTCTGGCGGTATTGGTTTCGACGTTCTCTGCGCGGGATTTTTTGTACTCAGAGATAAATTGTGTTCTTGCGTTTGTGAGTTCTTGGTATGATGCGGTGAGAGCGGCAATTTGAGGGGGGCGTGTTGAGATCGTTTTGGGGTCTTTTGTTTTGTTGAGATCGTGCTTGGATTCGAGCAGGCGTTTGACATCTTGCTTTGGTAGCATGATATCCCTCCAATAACAGGGGAATTCGTAATGTATAAAAGGTTACATGACACTATAATCGTTGAGGCGTTTTTCGCAAGGGGAAGTTTCTATCTGTTTGACATCGTGTTGGTTTTTGTTGTGATGTGCTTGATGGGATTTGGGTAGCGTACTTGATGGGAGCCGGATGAAGCGAGGAGCCTAATTGGTTTTTCTTGCTTGTGTTTTTGGTTGTGGTTTTACACGAGAGTTTTTGTCGTTTTCTTTGAGGCGGGGATTTGCGATGTTCGTTTGTTTAGGGGAGGGTTCTTTTTAGGCAAGGTTTATGTGGTGGTTTGGCGTCTGGTTCTTGATGTCTGCCTTGTCCGGTTACCGATGATTGCTACAAAGGGTATAGCCATGATGGCCCCATGAAGGCGTTGAACCATTGTTTTAGCTTTTTACAAGACTTCCATTTTTTCATCAATTTTCCTTGAACCTGCGTGATGATGGAGACAGATCAGTTCGCCTTGATCGAAGCTGCCTTCCCGCATCGGGGGCACTTGCCTTTTTGCCCAGCTTTGGTTCGGCAGGTGGTGCAAATTCTGTCACCACATGATGTACAGTAGTAGGTCAGGTTGGATCGTTTGCCGCAGTTATCGCAGCTTCCCATTTCAGCCATATCGTAGTTCCTTTTTCTTCTATAAACGGAGGATTAAGCACCTTGTGACCTGAATAGCTCTCTTTTGCACTTCTTGCACATGTGCTGGGCGATGTAGGCACCTATATCTCTATCCCACTTGAAGCCAAACAGTTCTTCGATATCTTCTTTGCCGTTCGCTGTGTTTTCACATTCATCGTTAGAGCAGCACCTATGCAATCCTGCACCATGCCCGCAACGCCCACATTCCTTCCGTATTCCAATGTACTCAGGCTCTTCCTGGAAATCATCGGCTTCTTTTCTTTGTCTGATTTGTTCATCGCACCAGTTCTTTTGCGAAGCAAGTGCCTTGCTTAGAGCCTTTGCGTAGGTCTCTATCAACTGGAGGAATTCAATGCTCTTCCCGCTCGAACTCAAGTCCTTGAGTTCAAAATAGAAGATGAAATACCGCGTCCCCTTCGGGACATCTCTTTTGAGGTCTGCAAATTCTTCCCAGAATTTTTTGGAGATGTCTTGAAGTTCTCGCAGCCTTGAAGCGTGAGTTATTGCTACTTCCTCTTTTTGCTGCTCCTCCAAATCGGACAGTTTCACAAAGTAGCGTAGGGGATCAGCAACGTAAATATCTCCAGAGAGAGTGATTTTCAGTAACGACAACACCCTTTTTGGGAAGGATCTCCCTCGATTTACTTGGATCGCATAAGAGAAAAAGAAATCCCCTAGGACTTTGTACGAAAGATATGGCAAACCTTTCAACTCATCAAGCTCAGCAACCAAAGTCTCGATCCACTCTTTTTGGCCTGCTTCAAGAAGATCCATGATCGAGACCATAAATTCCTTGGCTTTGGGTGACATGGGTTTCGTTTTTGGAAAGTTCGCCCCCTTAATACTGTCCTGGGTCTTTGGTGGTACGATAGGCTTATGGTTTTGTTGAACGGGAGTTACAGGTTCAGCAGATTTCGTTTTTTCGGGGGGGGTAGGAGGTGGGGGGACCTTTATGAGTGGCACGTCTTCAGGTTCTTCTATTAACTTGGAGGGAGCATCTGCCTGTTTTATGATGTCAGAGTGTCGTTCTTGCAGATCTGGCAATTCTTCGATAGGTGCAAGAGTTTCCTCTTTCTGGTCCGTAATAGGATTGGCATTCGCGTAGTTTTGCAGCAAAGCCTTTGCAATAGATGCAAATTTGGTGAAGTCGCTCTCTTCGTTGAGAACACTTTTCATCCGCGCTGATAGGTGGTCTGCTTGAAGAGGTCCATAAAATTCATCCTTGGGTTCTTCGGATTCTTCCGGTTCTTCAGACTCCTTCGGTTCGAGATAAGTAGGCAGGATTGACCAGTACTGGTAGTATCGATTCGTCAAGTTGTCGTTGACTGGAACGAATGTATACAGGTCTTTTTCATCGGCCTCTTCCAGTGACCGCAAATCCGAGACGACAACTTCCCACCGTAGTTGGCAGGCATAAAAAATACTGCTCTTGATGAACTCTTCCATGAAGGCTCTGTGCCTTTCTCCGGTTGGTGAATCGACAGATGGGAAGTTTCGGTTATGTAATCCCGCATACAATAGCAGATCGAGACCATTTAAAAAGCGTTTTAAGTTTCGAGGGTTTCGCCCTGTTGAAAGCTCGCACAAGTTCCTAAAGAGGACCACAAATGAGTCGAACATTTTAGAGGCATTCGGAGATCCGATCGCTTGGATACTGTTTTTGACGGTTAGTCTATGGTCGGGAGCAGTACCAAAGCCGATGTCCAGATATGCATACAACAACTCTTTTACATCGTAGCGACCAACAGGCATCCGAAAGGGGGTTTGGATGATCTTGTTGAAAAATGCAATGGCTTTTTCTTCTTCTTTTTTGCTTTTTGTTGAGAGCTTGAACTTCTCTCGGATCCCCTGTTTAAGAAACTCACCATCATAGGCAATGATGAATACACAGTGTTCGACATCAAGGAAGTTCTTTAAGTATTCTAGTAGTTCTACAGCATGAGCTGGTGGCAGGCGGTCAATGTCGTCTACAAAAATGATCAGTCTTTCTCGTCCTATTTCTTTCAATACCTCGTTGACATATTGACTGAAGATCTCCTTCTGTAGAAGTAGAAGATCATCATAGCTTGATGCCTTTTTTTCAAATTGTTTCCCGATGGCGTTGAAGAGGCTTTTGATATGCTTGGCCTTTACAACCCCTCTGGTTGCACCTTCCACCAACGGTGCAGAAACGGAGGACAATATCTTGATCAAACCCTGGCCCAACTTGAGGGCCTTTCCCCGCCATTTTCGTCGCCAGTACGAGAGACGGAACCACCTGAACCAATGTTTCACCCCTGCCCAAAACCAGGCACCCCAAGACAATGGCTCAACCTTGTCATCTGGATTTAAATCCGAATAATCATCTTTTCCATAACGGTAACGAGCATCAAGTTTTGCATTGAGGTCTTTCAAAAGTACCTGAAAAAAGCGCCTGCCGAGATCTTTGTCTGAAACCACTGCGAAACGCCAAGATTCAAAGTGGAAGAAGTATGGTGGGCAAGCTTCCAAGTCCTGGAGTTTCTTGCCTTCATGTTCCTTATAATCTTCATAAATTGCTCTTTGAACTCTGTTCATAAACGAAGATTTACCCGACCCCCACTCACCTTCTATACCAATGGTAGTGGGCGTATCGCATTGCAACATGAAGTGTTTGAGCGCGATGTGGTAGTGCTCTGTTCCAAGAAGATCATGCTTGGCGAGCTGATCAGTTCTGGAAAAAGAAGCTGCAGGCTTTGCATCCTGGATATACTGTTGGCTTTGCCCTTGATGTATAGGTTTTTGTAAGGTTTGTTCGATCATGATCTACTCCTACTGCTTTAACGTATTTCTGTTTTTGAGGGCTTCTTTTGTTTTTTTCCAAACTTTGCTCTGAATTTCTGTGCTTATTTGATCTGTCACGATAAATGAACTCATTTTGTAGTCTCCATCTGTTATGATCTTCTTTGTGGTTTGCACTTGTTGATGTTTTTTGGCTTGATGCTTTATTTCTTCCAAGTTGTGTAGGAATAGTATCATGTTCCCAAGCAACGTCAAGATATTGTTTGCAATTTTCAAGAGAAATTCTTACATTTTCTTTTAATGCATTGGTTTTTATACGATTCTATCGACTTGGATGCATTAAAACACCACGAGCCATCCCTGAAAAACACCCTTACAATAGGCAAACTCATGCAAAAGACATGACAACTCCTGGAGGGGATACAATCTGATGTTCCGCACACCGACGAAGTCGGAACACAAACGATACGCAGTATCGTGGGGTTTGGGGTGGAAACCCCAAGCGGGTGTGGGCTGGCAGCCCACAAACCCTAAACAAAACCCACAAACCCACAAATAAAACCCACAGAATCCCCTGCCTATTGGGATTCATGCCATGCCTTGGCGTAGGATTCAATTTGGGTACAAAGCTCTTCGAATTGTGTGAGGGTGGTAAAGGGGTTCATGACAGCGAGACGTAAAAAGCGATACCCCCGCAAAAGTGTCTGGACGATATAGTATTCTCCTCGCTCTATGATCGCCTGACGAATGAAGGCGTTTTGTGCGTTGGACTCTTCTTGTGTCAATCCCTCCTCGACAAAACGAAAGCAGAGGATGTTGGATTGCACAGGTGCCCCCAAGACCAAATTCTCCCGCTGCGCGATGGATGTTGCGAACGTCCGGGCGTTCTCGTATAGCTCATCAACATTCTCCCCGAACGCATCCCAACCGTGGGTTTTGACGATGCCGTAGATCTTGGCGCAGATCATGTACTTCGTACACTCAAATGTCCGCTTCCCCGAGTTGTACCAATCCTGCTGAAGGTCGAGTAGATAAGCCGATTCCTGTTCAAAGGTCCGAAAAGAGTCCTGGTTGTTTTTGTACAACAACGCTGTCGCCAATGCCGGAGCCATCAAGAGTTTGTGAAAATCAAGGACAATTGAATTCGCACGTTCCGCACCCTTGAGCAGGTGAGCGTGGGTGTGGGAGAACACAACGGCTGCGCCATGTGCACCGTCGACGTGGAACCAGAGGTCGTGCTGTTCGCAAAAGTCAGCGATGGCCTCAAGATCGTCATAACTCCCTGTTGAGGTCGAACAAGCACAACCGACGACCGCGATGACCTGCTGGCCCCTTTCCATCGCTTGTTTGTACAAAGACTCCAGCCGCTCTGTCTGCATTCGAAAGTCGGCGTCTGTTGGGACGTGGATAACGGCTTCTGGTGGCCATCCCATCGTCTTGGCTGCACGGGCAATGCAATAATGTGCTTCTTCTGAGACCAGAATGGCCGGTGTTTTGCCCCGCCAGCGATCCTCCATCGCCCTTCGGGCTGAGAGCATGGCTGTCAAGTTGGCGAGGGTTCCGCCTGAAGTCAGAAGTCCCCCTGAATGTGCACCCAACCCAAAACGCGTACAACACTCATCGATGATCAACTTCTCAAGACAATTGGCCGCCATGCCCATCTCGTAGACGGCCATCCCGTTGTTCAGATAGCTGCTCAACAAACTAAAGAGGACGCCTGTTGGTGCTGGCATTCCGACCTGGTGTCCGATGTATCTGGGATCATGAATGGTGATAGAGCGTGACAAGATGTGCTGAAAGAGGTCTTCTGGTGTCGTCGGCTCTTTGTCGAGAGCCTCCCAAAATTGTAGCTGAGTATCAGGAGGTTCCCATGGGAATGAGCGCGGTGTTTCAGCGTTGAGACTCGCTTCGTGGTGATCTGCGAGCAGGTCGATGAGGGTGTGGCCTAACTGTCGAAAGTGGGTGGGGTCGTAGATTTCCTTCAACTTTGAACGCATCTCGAACAAGCTCCCTTTTGTCAAAACTCAAACATCCATAGAAGACCATGGCATCGGGATGATGTGAAGGTAACTTGAGGAGTGTATCTGAGCGGAGAGCGTGTGTCAATGTGGCCAAAAGTGAGAAGCAGAGCCACGGATAGACGGATGTTTTGTTGTATGCAAGCAAAGAGGAGGGGGCTTTGTGATGTACCAAAGTACCACGATGTACCTCCAAAAAATCCCCCTTGTGGTGGGCAAACTCATGCGAAAGAGATGACAACTCCCAGAAAGGATACAACTTTGTGTTCGAGACACCGACGAAGTCGGAACACAAACGATACGCAGTATCGTGGGGTTTGGGGTGAAAACCCCAAGCGGGTGTGGGTGGCAAACCCACATTCAAAAACTCTGACTCTACCGTTTTTTATGTAAAGGGAAAAAACTGAGAAAAGATGGTACCATAGACCTTGTAAAAAAAAATCCTTTCGGAATAAAGGAG
>PCBK01000156.1 GCA_002731275.1 Deltaproteobacteria bacterium
ATGGATACACTTACAACAGAAGGACGGGCGTTTCCTCCCCCCTCTGAAGAAGGGGGTCTCCACGCCTTAAGCGTACGAAAGGTTTTTATGCGATGAAAAAAGACCTGCACATCCTCATCGTAGATGATAGTCCAGCAGACGCTCACTATCACAAACGATTGTTGAAAAAAAGCAAACAGTTTTCCTTTGAAGTCGAGCACATATCGAATATAGAGAAAGCATATCATACGCTCATCGGCCCACACTCCTTTGACTGTATCCTTCTCGACTACCACTTGGGCGTTGACACAGGTGTGTCTCTCATTATGCGCTTGCGCCAAAAGGGTGTAGACATCCCCATCGTACTGCTAACAGGCCAAGGAAACGAAGCCATCGCGGTGCAGGCTCTCAAAGAAGGCGCTGAAGACTATCTCTCCAAAAATAAACTCACCCCAGAGGATCTCGAAAAATCCGTCTATCACGCCGTAAAACAGGTTGAGCTCTCTCGTCAGGTGGCGAGCAAACAAGAAGAACTGAAACGCTTTGTTGGGATCGCAGCACATGACATCAAAGCACCCCTCCGACAACTCTCCCAATTTGGCACACTGCTCCAAGATTCAGCAGGCGACAAGCTCACCCAACACGAAACAAAGTATCTTGAGTGTATGCTTAAGGTCAGCACACGCTTGGGAAAACTTGTCGATAGTCTCTTCGAATACACTCGGGAAGGACGGGGACAACAACACTTCCAAAAGGTCGCGCTCAACCAACTCGTCCAACAAGTGTGCGAAAGTCTTCTTGCAGGCACACCAGAGGTCGTCGCCGACATCAGTATCGCCAAACTACCAATCGTAGAAGGCGATATCCACGCGCTCTTTCAACTCTTTCAAAATCTCATTGGAAATGCGCTCAAGTTCTCTGGTCCCGCTCCGATCATCCACGTCGACGCCAAACAAGAAGATGGGCGTTGGCTTTTTTCGGTGAAGGACAACGGTATTGGGATCAAAAAACAACATCACGAGAAAATCTTCGCCCCCTTCTCACGCCTCCACACAACGAGCGCATATCCTGGCGCTGGAATCGGCCTCGCGACTTGCAAAAAAATCATCGAACAACACGAGGGCTCTATCTGGGTAGAGTCTACCCCCAACAAAGGGACGACTTTTTGGTTCACCCTCCCCCACACACCATCACAACATTCAAGACAATCTCACCCTGACGCCTCTTGAACACCGAGTGTAAAGCGAAAGTGTGCGCCTTGTCCAGGCGATGCTTCAACCCAAATTCTCCCACCATGTCGTTGGATGATCTTCTGGCACATCGTCAAACCAATCCCCTCTCCAGAGCGGGACATGGTCTGGGGTAGCCGTTTGAATGGTTCGAAGATTCTATCGGCGTATTTGGCGTCAAAACCAATCCCATTATCCTTAACACCAAATACCCACTCTCCATCCACCTGCTCACTTGTGATCTCAATCCGAATGGGCTCTTCTCCACAAAACTTCACACTGTTCTCGATCAAGTTTTGGTAAACATGCCTTAACAACTCTTCATCAGCGTAGACAAGGGGCAAGGTATGAAGCTCTACCTCTGCGTTGGCGTCCTCAAGACTCACCTTCAACATACCTAACACTCCCTCCACACAGCGCGTGAGAGACACAGGCTCCTTCTGTACTCTTTTTCGACCAGAACGAGCGAGCCTCAACAATGAGCCGATCATCTCTTTGAGCCGTGTGGCTCCACCTGAGATGAATTTGAGATCGTCCCTCACATCCTCGGACAAATCATCTCCTAGATCCTCTTTGAGTAGCTCACAATACGAGATGACAGCGCGGATGGGTTCCTGGAGATCATGAGAGACGATTTGCACAAAGCTGTCGAGCTCTTGGTTCGTCTGTAGCAATTCTTCTTTTTGTCGAATGAGCAACGCCTCATCGTCTTTTCGAGCCTGGATATCTTCGATCACCGAGACGAGATATTCAGGGCAACCATCGACACCAAAGACCGGCCCGGAAGTCAATTGCGCCCAAACAAAGGAACCATCTTTTCGAAAGTATCTCTTCTCAAACGAGCAATACGGGATGCGACCAGAGACCATGTCTCGAAGCGCTTGACGGCCTTTTTCCACATCCTCAGGGTAGGTAAGTTCTTGGAATGTACGCCCGATGAGTTCGTGGGATTGATATCCGAGAAAATCGAAACACTTTTGGTTACAACGGAGGAAGACACCATCCAAGCTGACATGTGCAATGCCAACGGCTGCTTGTTCAAAGGTGCTTCGAAACATCTCTTGGGTTTGTTTGCGGAGCATGATGTCTTGCACGATGGAGATAAAAAAGTCGGGCTCTCCGTTGGCATCGCGCACGAGAGAGACGCTGAGCAGCGCCCAGATGACTTTTCCATCTTTGCGGATATATCGCTTCTCGATGGAGTACCTGTCGATCTTTCCCTCCAGTGTTTGATAGGCAAGTTCCATATCTTTATCGAGATCTTCGGGAAAAGTGAGGTGTTGGAAAGTCGTGGAGAGGAGTTCTTGTTCATCATACCCTAAGATCTCGCACAAACGTTCATTGACCCGCAGCCAACTCCCATCGAGTTTGACGTGTGCGATACCAATTGATGCGCGCTCAAAAGTGGTACGAAAGAGAACATGCAAGTCGTCTTCGGGGTACATGGTCGACCTCAACATCGCCCCCAAAGAGGAGCCTCAACGCGCCTTGTTTTTTCGAGCTTGTCGCTTGATGAGGCGCTTAAGTGCTTTTGGGATGCGTTGGTGAACTTCGGAGCCAGGGATGTAATCATGTGCTCCCAGCTCCAGCGATTGTGACATCAGTGTAAAAGCATCATCGGGGCCAACGACGATAAAGTCAACATTTTTCAAGAGCGCTTCTTTCTCCCGTACGACCTCTTGCAGCAGCTCTTCGGGGTTGGGCGTGATATCGAGCACGAGCGCACGCACGATGCTGGCATCAACCCCAGAGAGTAACGTAGACGCGTTGCGTATGTCCTCGGCAGGACGAGCTTTAAAACCATTGCTCCACATCCCGACAATGATCGACTCCATGTGCGCTTTGTCCGGTGCCTCGACAACAATGATAGAGTGTTTGGGGAGCTTCGCGCCGATGCTATTTTCTGGTGCTGTGATGTGCGGGACACCCGCAGCTGAAGCCCGCTCATCTCTCGTCGCGTGCTCGTATAGACGCTTGCGCTCAGAGACTTGGGTCTCACCATCGAGCGCCTGCACCAATATCTGGCGAAAGGCTTCACAGGTCGGAGGTCGCTCGTCTGGAGCTTTTGCGAGACACTGCATCGCGAGCGCTTCGAGTGTAGGATGAATCTCCAGATCTGGTTTTTTCTCGGAGGGAGGCTGCGCAGGTGCGAACATGTGTTGGAGCATCAGAGACATCATATTGTCCCCCAAAAAAGGCAACATACCACACAGCATCTCGTAAAGCATCACACCAAGAGCGTAGATATCAGCGCGCGCATCGCACGCATGTCCCTGTGCTTGTTCAGGAGAAACGTACGCAGGTGTCCCAACAAGCATCCCCTCCTGTGTCAATCGCTGTTGTCCTTCGCCTTCGGCGAGGAGAGCGAGTCCAAAGTCCACGAGTTTGATCTGGGTGCTGTCATTCTCTCCCTTCAACAACATCACGTTCTCGGGCTTCAGATCCCTGTGAATCATACCCGCTTTATGTGCTGCTCCAAGCGCATCACATACCTGAGAGAGAACATCGACGATCTGGTGTACAGGCAGCGGACATTGTGAGGGGACCAAATCACTCAGGGGACGGCCCTGTAAAAACTCCATCGCGATATAAAACTGCCCCTCCCACTCCCCAAAATCATAGACTGCCGTCGCGCCAGGATGGGAAAAACGAGTCATCGCCTTCGCTTCGCGATGAAAACGCTCTCTGCGGATCTCGTCTTGCGCAATATGGGCATGCAGAAGTTTGAGCGCCACAGGCCGCTCCAAACCCTTTTGCTCAGCAAGGTATACCTTCCCCATACCACCCTCACCGAGCAGATCTTTGATCACAAAACGCCCATTCACAACCTGTCCAAGCAAAGGATCTGTGCGCTTTGCAGGACCAGCAGACACAAACTCTCCAGAGGGGATCCCTCCTCCCCCCCACGATGTGCCGCTAGGTAACACATTCCCGCCCTTCTCTTCGGACTCGGAGGAGTCAACAGCGTCGACGGCATCAAGTGAACCAAACGATTGGTACTGCTCGAATTTGTCATCCACTTTCTTGGCATGATCTTCACGTGTCGAAAGATGTCTTGTCGATGTCTGCGGCCCCAACTCGCCGGTCAAACGAATCGTATCTTCTTGTGGAGCGGAGGCCGGTATATCATCGAAATCCATCGTATGTTCGACTTGTGAGCGCTTTTTCTTCGGTTTCTCTTCCATGATTGGACCTGTTTTGGTGTGAGACTCAGTCGACAATAGTAAACAGCTCTATAGAACGTTTACCATCGGGCATTTGGTAGTTTCCAAGGGATTCACAGTCGAACTCCTCTTCCACATGATCGGCCAAGGCTTGTGTCATCAAGATCTGACCGGGACGAGCAAGTGATTCAAGTCGGGCTGCGATATTCACGGAGTCACCGATCACGGTGTACTCCATTCTTTTCTCCGAGCCGATATTACCGACAACAGCCTCACCGATGTTGATCCCAATGGCCATGTTGAGCGTCACACCGAGTTCTTTCTTCCAGCGAGAGTTCCCAACCTCCAACCAACGCAGCATCTCTTCGGCAGCGCGGACCGCCTTGAAAGCATCTTCCTCATCACCAACAGGCGCCCCCCACACAGCCATCACACAATCTCCCAGAAACTTATCGATGATACCGTCGTGCTTAAACACGATCTCCGTGAGAAACGTAAACAACTCGTTGAGAATCGCCACGATCTTCTCAGGTGCATGTTGTTCTGTGAGCGGCGTAAAAGCGACCACATCGGCAAACATCACGGTGACCTCTTTTCGCTCACCGCCGAGCTTCAGAGGGAGCCGCTTGTCGACAATATCTTCGACAAGATCGACATTTAAGTAGCGACTCAGATCTGTCCGAATCCGCGTCTCCTCAATCAACTGTGTTTCGTATCCCTGTAGATCCGTGGCCATTTGATTAAAGGAGCGGGCCATCTCACCCACTTCGTCATGTGAGGGAACATTCACACGCACACGAAAATCCCCCGACGCGACCTTGGACGCGGCCTCAGAGACAGACAACACAGGCTCCGCGAGGCGTTGCCCCATCCACAAGCCGAGCATTAACGCGAGCAAGGCGAACACGCTTCCTACGATGAGAGCGCGCTGCAAGGTTATCCTGACAGATGCGAAGACCTTGCCAATGTCATCTTGTGCGACGACGATCCAACCAAGCTCAGTGATCGGTTCGAGCGCCGCGATGTATGCGACACCTTGCTTGTCGTACTTGAGCGTATACCCCAACCCCTGCCGGACAAAGCGCGTGGCTTCATCCAGCTTTTTGTGAACTTTTTGGCCGAGCATCGCGCTCTTTCCGTGGGAGAGAATATGTGATTCGGAGTCGATGACAAAGATCCTGTCACTTTGTTTTTCAAAGCGAAGCGCGCTAAGTTTTTTGAGCTTCTTGTGAAGAAAATGGATGGGAATGCTCGCCCACAAAAACCCAAACAACCGCCCCCCCTCAAGTCGGACAGGAATGACAAATGGGATCGCAAACTGCCCTTTTTGACCTTTTTGGCTCTTGAGATAGTGGACCGTTTGCGCAAGCGCTGCCTTCATCACTTTCTTGGAGAGTCGCTTGGGAGCGTCGATATAAGGCGTCTTTCCCTTTTCGACAAATGAGTCGGCAAGTTGGCCCTTTGCGCTAAAAATAGCGATGGACTGGATCACGTCAGCGCCTGCAAGAGCAGCACGTAGCAACCTCATGCGCTCGGACACATCGAGGCCCTTTTGACGCAAAATACGTCGGGCCGTCAAGAGCTCAGAGCGCGCCATCTCCAGTGTCCCTCGCACTGCATTCACAGCGTTGTGTGCGACCGCCAGGCGATAGTTTTTGGCGGAATCCTCAAGTGAGCGAACATTCACCCGGACAAGGGCCATTGTGACAACAACGAGGGGGATAAGCGCCAGCGATACGAGCGCAATTGACAACTTGCCACGCAATCCAACTTTCATCAGTGAATGCCTCTCCTTTTCGAGAAAAAGAAGTATGCCAGCCCGGTGGGCTGGCATACTCGTTACAGTCCTTTAAATCCAACGTCCAACGTGATGCCGACAGTGTAACCACCCATGATCATGCGCGCCCCATCAGTCAGACCGACACCACCGACAACGCCGACACGGAGTCGATCAAAGTGCAAACGGACAGCAGAGGACAATCCCAAACCAAACTGACCTCCAACATTATCGGGTCCTGTCAAACCAATGCTCATGTCCAGCTCAAGCGCGACAGAGACGAACTTCAAAAAGCGCGCCTCCACGCCGTAGCTCGATACGTAAAACAAGGAGAGATTGTCACCAAAGTCCGTCCCAAGCATCAACACTTGGTTTGTGTTCACACGTAACCAAGACAAGACCTTCCACTCAAATAACACCCCAGGTTCAACAAGCAGATCACGACGGCTTCGGACAAATCCGCCCGTCGGGAATGTAAAACGCAGAGAGGGAGTCAGGACGACCTTCTCCATTTGCAACGCAACAAATCGAGCCCCAAGTCGAATATCTCCAAGCTTACTCAGGTTCGCGCTCTCACCAGCCGTGTTGATTTGCAGCCACGGCACGTCCAGATCCAACCCAAGCTTACCTTTGAGAAGGGCCACACCTCCCCGAAACGCAAAGCGGAAGTACAGTGGACGCGCATCATCAAACCGACGAGACTCCGTGAGCGCAGAGCTGATCCCGAAGAATGTCGCAGGGATGGCCCCCCGAGATGGTCCGCTACCAGCACCAGACCACTCCGTCGTCGAAGGAAACTCTGGCCACTCGTATCCTTTGGGCCTCGGTGGGGGAGGTCTCTTCACCACACGTCGGATCACAACACGAGGTTTGGGTGGCGCGAGGACTGGTATACTCGTGTTCGCTAAATCACCACCAGACCAGGAGAGACGCAAGAAGATCTTCTCTCCATGGTACGACTTGGGCGCTGGCAATGTCGCGGTGTAGACACCTGCGCGCTGGTAAGTCAACGCGAGCTTGCCACCTGGGTACGCATGTAAATCGAGCCCCGCGGGTATCGCAGGCTTTTTGTCCTCGTCTGTGACTGTGATGGTAATCTTTTTGGCAGCCCCCTTGACCTTCATCGGAGTCGACGAAGCCTTGAGCTGCCCTTTAAGACGAAGTATTCTTACATCCATCGAAGAGGAGGCTTGCTCACCCTTGACCCGAAAGCGCAGGTTATGCTTGCCAGGACGACTCAGGCGGATGGGGCTCGTGTAAGGTACAAAGGATTTCTGATTATGTGAGAATTCGTATTCTCGCGAAGATGAAGGAGGGTCGAGCTTGAGCAAACCAACGACCTCGTAAGCTCCTTTGGCATTTCTCTTCAATCGGCGAGAGGCACGAAGGGGAACGACCTGGATCTCCAATACACGTGAAGGCTTACTCTCCAACTTGTCCTCGTCAATCGTCGCGACACGTGCAAAATAACGTCCCTTTCGGAAGCCGAGAGGCTTCTTGCCACCGAGATCTTGCTCCATCTTCATCCCGCGTACACCTGCGCCTACAATCGCATCGACGATCACACTGCTGAAGCGTTTGTCCATCGACAGCTCGACACGGTAACGAGCCGCTCTCTTCGCGGGTTTCCAGTAGACCCGAAATGTCTCTCTGTACCCCTTCGGCAAAAAGACCACGAGACGTTTTTTGTTGTGTTTCCAAACAGGAGCCTTGGGAAGGGGTCTCGGCTTTGCAGGCTTTTTCCCCTGCTTGACGAAAGTACCAAACTCTTGTGGTACACGGACCGTTTTTCCCTTCGCGCTGACATCAGCGGTTCCTTGGTAAACAGAGACAATAGAGGTCTTCTTCTTGTCGACCTCGACCTGTGCCTCTTTCCCCTTGATCTCGACCTTCCCTGATGGCGTGTTGACGGTGATCCCCGCGTTTTTGTAGAGGCTCGCGAGGCCACCACGTACAACACCTTGCTTCACGACGATCTTGGAGCGAGCCCGTCGCTTGAGCTTGCTGCTCGACGCAGAGCGACCGTAGATCACCAACAGTGCGTGCTCACGCATTCGCAAGGCAGAACGATCTTCGAATTGAATCCGTGCCGCTGAAGAGCGACCTGTAGAGACCTGATACAGCTTCCAAAGTTCCATGTCCCTCTTCGCGTTCAGCCAGTCGAGAGAGCGCGGAGGGCGGGCACGCACCTTACGGCGAAGCCAAACAAGGCGCGCATCAGGGAGCGCCATATCGCCAGGGACGCGCAAACGCTGTCCTGGTTTGAGGATGTGTGGCTCCGGCCCTAACTTATTGTACTTGTGAATGATCGTGTACTTACGCGGATTCCCAAAGAGTTTCTGTGCAATGCTCCAACAAGAATCTCCGGGCTGCACAGTGTACCAACGCAACCCAACTTTCTTTTGCGCGTCTGCTTGTGGCGCAAAATGGAACAGCACAAACAACGCAACCGATAATCTAAACAAGAAGTGTTCGATATTCATTTTGCACCTCCTGCTGAGCGCTGCGAACGTTTTGGAACAAAGACTTTCAGGATTTTAAATTCAACACGGCGGTTCTTGGCGCGTCCCTTTCGCGTTTTGTTCGACATAATAGGCTTTTTAGGACCATAACCCTTGGCTGTCAAACGCGTCTGCGCGACGCCTTTCTGCACCAGATACGCCATCACACGTCTCGCCCTTCGTTCGGAAAGGTCCACGTTCATCTCTCGGTTCCCCTGGCTGTCAGTGTGACCTTCCACAAGGATCAAACGGATCTGCCAATTGGCGCGAATGACACCGGCGACCTGATCCAAGATGCCAAATGACTTGGGCTTGAGCCTATCACTTCCCGAATCAAAGAAGACTCGATCGAGAATCTTGATGGACCCCTTCGTCAACAAAACACGTCCCTGACCTTTGTCTGGACAACCATCGTCGTCCTTGATGCCGTTGATCGTCTCGGGCTTAAGGGGACACTTATCGACTTTGTCGGGGATTCCGTCACGATCGTTGTCGAGGTCTGGACAACCATCATCGTCTTTAAAGGAGTCGAAGTCTTCGGCCTGGTTGGGACAACGGTCCTTTGCACCTGGAATGCCATCACCATCAGGATCTGGGTCGGCCGCTGCAGCCTTGTCAAAGTTCGAAGGGCTGATGGGTTTTTCTTTCTTGAATGGTGGGGGTGTAGCATCCTTCACCGCAACACGCTGTGTATCGGGCTTGACATCACGCCGCGCAGGGGGCTTGACATCGCGGCGGACAGGAGGCGTCCTTCGGGTCGCCAGCATCGGATCTTTTGCGGGATCTTTTTTCGGCTTCTCAAACAAACCACGACCGTAACCGAGATTGACAAAGAAGCGAAAATCAGGTGCACCCAACCCTGTCGTTAACCCCATCCCCGTCCCAAATGAGACCTGAAAACCAGAGCGATGGCGCCAGCGGACGCCGACCATCGCTTCGAGCGGTAATGTCAACTGTGCGGGGGACACAGTTTGCGCGTTTGTCTCGCCAAAGTTAACCAAAGATGCGAGCTCTCCAAGTACAGTCGTGCCTTCGAAGAAGAGAGGAATCTCGACCCCCAAACCCAATCTCAATTCATCGTCGACGACAATATCCCGCAGCGTTGCTTTGTCCTGGAGTCTATACGCAACGTTCAACGTAATCGCGAGGTTATCTTTCCAACGATAGTCCAACACAAGACGAGGCGCGAAGTAAACAGAGGGGCTGCGCATCAGCTCATCTTCTGGACCAAGCGGTACACCCACCTCAAGCACTGCGGCGAGACCAAATCCACCGAATTTCTTGTTCTCAAGAATGGTCCCTTTCACATGGAGACGCATATCGCCGAGCCCCGTGACCATATTGTCGTCTCCGGGATTCGGAAAATCAGCGCGCCATTGTCCCCAATGTACAGGCAAAGACAACGCGACATCGAGACGATTCCACATCCCAAATCCCAGCGCAAATTCACTTGTCAGCCGGTGCGCGATAGGTCGAGTCGTGATTTGGTTGTTGTACACCCCAATCAGCAGGTCATTTGCGTAGTTTGTCGAGAGCTGACCGTACAGAAAAAAGTGACCGCTCCCCCGGCTCGTGTGTTGTCCGAGAATCGCATAAGGATTGGCGACAGGATCGTACAATTTGACATTGAAATTCTGTGCATGAGCCACCCCTCCCATACCCAACACCCAACATAGCGCCACAAACGCAAACAAAGAAGAACATGCCATTCTTCCGTACACTAAGACATCCCTTATAGAAACCATCACAAACCAAACCTCCTGCTTTGTCTTGCACAAAACATTTGTTTATCTATCGACGCGAACATTATGGACCTCTCAATGTTCTTTTAAGTAGAGCAAGAACTGTACCGCATGTATTTGCACTTATACATCCTATCCAAATGGATGACAATCATTTCCTTTGGGCCGATGGAACCTACAAAGACAGCACACATCAAGAGACACAAGTCACCCTTCTTCGTTTATCATTTACCAACGACGCTCAAAGCTCCATCTTTAGAAAGCTTTGCGCCTCGTGTCCCTTCAAACACCCACCACAACAGGTGACAACCTGACTATACAGAGCCTGACACAGACTACACACCCGTTCGGCAAGGCACCTGAGAACGAGATGGTTTCTATCCATCACGAGGGATGGTAAGATAGCAACCCCTCCAAACTTCGTGTAAGTTTGAGATGATGTGTGGTCAAAAAAACCTTTGTTGAGTGGAAAACATGAAGTCATCGCAACGATCATCAAATTGCCCACAATGTGGAACCTCACTAGAGAAGATGCTCGCGCTGTTCGAAGCAACAGATGAGTTGTCCTTTTGCCTCAAGTGCCGCTTCCCGCTGATGCGTGTTGCCGGCAAATACGAGATCCGCAAACAACTCGCTGAGGGTGGCTTTGCGACCGTCTATCTCGCACACCACGTCGAGCTTGACCGTGACCCTGAGCGCGTGATCAAGATCCTCAAACCGGAAGTCTTCAAGCTCCCCAAAATGGGCGAACGATTCCGACGCGAAGTGCAGGTCACATCAGCGCTCTCACAGAACAACGATCATATCGTTCGTATCTTCGATGACTTTGGCGAGATCCCTAATCTCGGGCACTTTTACGTCATGGAATACCTGCATGGCAAACCGCTGTCCGATCTCATCCACCACAAAGCCAAACTCCCTGGACTCAAGCTCTGCCTCTTCCTCTTTGGCCAACTCTGCGACGCCATGGAAGCAGCCCATCGCGAGGGCATCGTCCACAGAGACCTCAAACCCGACAATCTCTTTATCACCAGACGCCCCGAGCTTCCCTACTTCCTAAAGGTGCTCGACTTCGGCATCGCAAAACCTACAGACCTCGAATCCATCAAGACCACACAGCTCACACAAGGCACACTAGGCACGCCTCCCTACATGTCCCCCGAACAATGTGCCGATAGAGAGCTCGATCACCGCTCCGACATCTACTCGATGGGGATCATTTTGTACGAGATGCTCGTGGGTCACACTCCCTTTCTGTCGGAAAAACAACCACGCTCCATGCTCAACCTGATCCAGGCACACGTCCACGAAACCCCTCCCTCTCCCCGACGCCTGCGCCCCGACAGAGATATCCCAGAAGCGCTCGAAGCCATCGTCCTTCGTGCCCTCGAAAAACACCCCAAAGACCGCTTCCCAAGTGCGCTCACCTTCAAGAACGCCCTCTTTGAAGCCGTCCCCACACACGCCCCGCCCAAAGATTTACAACAACCATCCCCTCCATCACCTCGCCAAGAGACGATGGCGTTCCCTCTCAAAACACCAAGCTCGATGGCCTATCTGGAGACACTCTCAAGTGAACAGATCGAGCTGGAGACCTCTGAGAGAACAAGACTCTCCGATGCCCCCATCTCTCCAAGAAAGACGGAGAAACCACAAGATATCACAGGTCGCTCCCCCTCCTTTGACTCTCTCCCTGCGATCAACGAAAAGGATGCGCGACGTTTTCACCCCGATCGATACCAAACACAGCGCCCCGCACACGCCAAAACCACCCTCCCCATCAAAGACAACCCAGGAGAATCACAAGAACTCGACCTCTCCTTTCGACCCTCACATGCCTACAGACGCCCCCTCGTAGGGCTCCTGTTTATGGCCATCCTCAGTGTCTTGCTGGTCTACAACATGGTCCGCGTGTTCCAACGTGTCCAAACCACCCACCACGCCCCCAAAGACCACGAAAAATGTGGTCCAGGTGTATTCCCACAAACCAACTCTCTGCGCGTGTTGTTGCTCACGCTGCTGCCACCAGCTCCCAAACAACCGAAACGCAGGCCGGAACAGCAACCACTCAACCAACAGCTCGCCGCTGACCTGTGGAAGACATCGGAGATCTTCGGCAAACATTTGATCCGTATCCGACATAGCCCTCTGCACTGGTCATCTCATGACCCACAATACCACCGACGGGAAGGGATCGTGCTTGGACAACGCTGCAAAGCAGATCTGGTGATCTCCGCAGCGCTGATGACCTCTTCGACACCAGGACAAGGGAAGAGCGCGACCTCTATCAAGTGGCTTCGATTGTTTGTGACCTACACAGGCCCCTCGCTCACAACACCCACAGGCACCAAAATGGGGATCCCTGCTCCCTTCGATGAGTTAGCGCCAACAGACGCCGACCCTCTGCCAGGTCCCAAGCTCCGCGCGCTGATCCGTGGACTCATCTACTATAAGGCTGCCAAGACCATCGAAAAAAGCCCCATGCTCTCCACTTATCTGTATCATCAGGCAGCCCAACCCCTCCAAAAAGCAGGCTTTGGCCAGCTCACCTATCACCTACAAAAAACGGGGAACGCCCCCATCCTCAAGTTGTACAAACGCCCAGAGGTCTATATCCCTGCAGGCCCCTTCTACATCGGTCCTCCGGAAAAGATGAAGCGCAAAGAGCTCCCTGCGTTTTGGATCGACAAGTGGGAGGTCAACAGAGAAAATTACGCGATCTGTGTGCTTCGTGGGCACTGCCCCGTGATCTCCCGATTCCTCAACGGAGAGTGGTCACTCCCAAGAGACCGTGTGAATCTCAACGCGGCCAAAAAATACTGCGCATTCCAGGGCAAACAGCTTCCCACAAAAGAACAATGGGTGAAAGCCGCTCGTGGCGGGATCACCATCGGCAAAAAACCCAACCCACACCCCAAAAGAGAATACCCTTGGGGCATCACAACCCCCTCGTGTAAACAAGCGAACTTCAAGTGGTGCCAAAAAATCAAGGACGGAAAGGATGATCTCCCGATCCAACTTCCGACACAACAAGCTCTCGAAGACATCAGCCCCTACGGTGTCTTTCAGCTCGCTGGAAATGTCGGTGAGTTGCTACGAGACGGTAAGATCAAGGGCGCCTCGGGATTCAGCGACGCGCGCCCCATCTCATGGACCGGAAAAATGGATCAACGTAAAGGGCTCTCGTGGGTAGGATTTCGGTGTGTACGCAAACCTGGAACCATCACCATCCCCATACAGACACGTAAACGACTCAACAAGCTTCTGAGAAATGGAGCACACTAAGTGGTCCTCTCGCGAAAAAGACATACAACATAGAGGTCGGACACAAGGCCCGACCCTACGGAAAAAATGCGACATCATGCTCATGCGCTTACTTCGCGAGAGGACCACTAAGAGACTTTTTCGAGGGCCTTACGACCAACGACGCTCCAGACGATGTAATGAACGCTCCCAAGCACGATCGTCATGATCCCAAACAAACGTACCGCGATCGCACCTGTCTGCGCGTCTGTCGCGCTCACACCAAATTGAATCAGTAAGGCCGCGATCCCCGCCTCTGCAACACCGACCCCCCCAGGCACCATACTCAACACCATCAACAAAGACATCGACGACATCACCGCGAGCACCTTCGCAAAATGAATGGAGATCCCCACTGCATACAAACAACACCACCACCCACACGCGACGATCAACCAACCCAGGATCGTCATCAACACCAACGTCACGAGATCCCGCCAGCTCCCAATCGCCTGCGCGACACGTCGCCATATCGTCGCAAAGATCCAACGTTCCCGAAGAGACCACAACACAAAGACACCCAACACCGCCCCTGGAATGGAGAGCCACAGCAGCCATCGCCACACCTCCATCGAGAGCCACGGCTGGTACCCCATCACAGCGGTCAACATCATCAACAAAAACACCACAAGAAGATCAGCGACCCGTTCGAGCACAAACGAGATATAGCCAGAATCCCGACCGATCTGTTTCGCGCGCTTGAGCAGCTCGACCTTCAACATCTCGGCGAATTGCATCGGCGTAACAAGAGACAGACCGATCAACGCAGAACTCACCTGGTAGAGCACCGCGAATGGAATCACTGTCCCCATACTCCGCAACAAAAGATGCCATCGCAGCGCCCGCACGATGTAGTACGCGAACAACACGACGACGCTCCCGCCGAACAACATCCACAAGGAGGCCCCACGGAGCGTCGAGAAGATCACGTCCCACTGAAATGTACTTACGATGTAACGAGTGCAGAAAAACAAAAAGATCACAGCAATGACAAGAGATATCCATCGCCCGGCTTTCTTCTTCCCCTCTTCTTGTGGAGTCTCCTCAGAGGATGTCATCTCATCTCTTTCCAGACAGCCTCGACATAATCACGATAGCTCGTTTGAGGCATATCTCGAACGAGACGCGCGAAATCCTCCTCGCTCTTCACAAAACCTTTGCGGATCGCGGCCTCTTCGATACATCCAATTTTGAGCCCTTGACGCGCCTCAATTGCATGAACGAAGTTTGAAGATTCGAGCAAGCTCGCGTGTGTCCCCGTGTCAAACCACGCGATCCCACGACCAAGTACATGAACATGTAACTCATCCCGTTCGAGATAGACGCGGTTGAGATCCGTGATCTCAAGCTCCCCTCTCGCAGAGGGTTTCAGCGCCTTTGCGTAGGCCGTCACGTGTCGGTCATAGACGTACAAACCAGGGACAGCATACCGAGACTTGGGCTGCGCCGGCTTCTCCTCGATCGAGATGACCCGCCCTTCGCTGTCAAACTCGACCACTCCGTAACGCTCAGGATCACGAACGGGATAACCAAACACAACAGCACCGTGCTCACCCACATTTTCCAGCGCGTCGCGCAAAAAGTTCAGGTATCCGTAAAAGACATTGTCCCCAAGGACCAAACACACAGGCTCTTCATCGATAAAGGACTCGCCCAACAAGAACGCCTGCGCGATCCCTTCGGGTTTTTCCTGCACACAGTATTGGAGCTTGATACCAAGTCGGCTGCCATCGCCCAACAACTCCTGAAAGCGAGGCGTGTCATGAGGTGTCGAGATCAACAGGATGTCATCGATCCCGGCGAGCATGAGGGTAGAGAGAGGATAGTACACCATCGGCTTGTCGTAGATCGGCTGCAATTGCTTGGACGCGACATTGGAGAGCGGATAGAGTCTTGAACCAGCGCCTCCAGCGAGGATGATGCCTTTACGTACATTTGTCATTTCGAAAACTCCTCACCAAAAAACTCGAAGAGACCACTGAGCACGCGCTGTTGCTCTTCAAGGGTCAGATCGTAAAAGAAGGGCAAACGCAAGAGACGGTGGGGGATATCTTCCGTCACAGGCAAGGTCCCTTCTTTGCCTCCCAGCTTCATTCCCATAGGCGACACGTGCAAAGGTTGGTAGTGAAACACAAGCTGAATGTCCCTCTCCCGCATAAAGTCGATCAACTCATCGCGGACATCGCGGCTCTCCACCCAAAAATAAAACATGTGATAGTTGATCTTCGATGATGTCGAGAACACAGGCAACGTCAGCTTGCCGGACTCTTGTAAGGGCCGCAATCCCTCGTAATAGCGGGTAAAGATCTCTCCACGTCTCGACTGTATCTGCTCCATGTTTTCGAGCTGCGCGACGAGGTAAGCGGCCAACATGTCCGAGGGGAGATAGCTTGAACCAATGTCCATCCACGTATATTTTTGCACCATCCCACGCATAAATTGGCTGCGGTTGGTCCCCTTTTCACGGATGATTTCTGCACGCTGCACAAACGCTGGATCGTTGATCAACAGCGCCCCACCTTCTCCACAAATGATGTTCTTGGTCTCGTGAAAACTAAGCGCAGACATCGAACCAAATGTCCCGAGCTTTTGACCATTCCACTCACCGTCAATGGCTTGAGCAGCATCTTCAAAGACCTCAACCCCACGTCTCTTCGCGATCTCCATCAGGCGCGTCATGTCGCAACTCGTCCCCCCATAGTGGACAGGGACGATCAAACGGGTCTTTTCGGTGATATGTTGTTCGAGCTGGGAGACATCGATGTTGAGTGTGTTGGGTTCAATATCGACAAAGACTGGTGTCACACCACGCAGCAAGAACGCGTTGACCGTGCTGACAAAGGTGAACGAAGGCAAGATCACCTCATCACCGGGCTTCAAATCATACAACAACGCGGCGAGCTCCATCGCGTGTGTACAAGAGGTCGTCAACAAACACTGCGCGACCCCCCAATGTTCTTGAAACCATGCTGTCGCTTTTTTTGTGTAGTAACCGTCGCCTGCGAGCTTGCGGCGTGTGATCGCGTCTTGCACATACTCGGACTCTGGACCCACATGTGAAGGGCGATTGAAGGGGATACGACTCATCTTAGGCTGCTCCTTTTCGTTCACCGTACCATTGCTCGATCCATTCGAGATAGTCACCGGAGACGATGGGCTTCCACCATGATTGATTGTCGCGATACCACTGCGCTGTCGCCGCGAGCCCTTCCTCAAAGGAGATACGTGGTGTCCAACCGAGCTCTTTGGTCGTCTCTTCGAAATTCATCGCATAACGCATGTCGTGTCCAGGACGATCTTTGACGTACGTGATCTGCTCCTCCGACGCCCCTGCTGCCTCGATAATCCGACGAACCACGTCGATATTTTGCAACTCACAATCTCCGCCAAAGTGATACACACGCCCTGTCTGACCGTGCTGAAGTACTGCTGCAATCCCACGACAATGATCTTCGACGTGAATCCAATCGCGGATGTTTTCACCTGTCCCATACACTGGCAGTGGCTTGCCATCCATCGCGTTCAACAACATCAATGGGATCAACTTTTCGGGGAACTGATAAGGACCATAATTGTTCGAACATCGCGTCACACACGCGTTGATACCAAAAGTGTGCTCATGTGCGAGTACGAGCATATCCCCACCGGCTTTCGCGGCGCTGTACGGATTGCGTGGGTTGAGCGCGGTCTGTTCGGTAAAGGCAGGATCGTCAAAGGAGAGGCTGCCGTACACTTCGTCTGTTGAGATCTGAATGTATCTTGGGACGTTTTGTTTTCTCGCGGCGTTAAGGAGCGTCGATGTGCCCACGAGGTTGGTGCGAACAAAGGCCTGTGGATCGACGATCGAACGATCGACATGACTCTCCGCCGCGAAGTTGAGCAGGACGTCAACTTGATGCGTGGACAAGATCTCGTTGATGGCCTCTTCATCTGCGATATCAGCGCGATAAAAAACATACCGCTCGTCATCTTCGAAGTCTGCAAGATTGGCTGGATTGCCCGCGTATGTGAGCAAATCCACGTTGATCAACTTTGCGACGAGTTGTTCTTGCAACACATGGCGGATAAAGTTGCTTCCGATAAACCCACAACCACCTGTCACCAAAATCGTGTCCATATATAGATCCTTTCCAAGATTCCGAATGATGGGATATATCAAACCATCTCACGATCCCAACATTCGATTCAAACGACAAACGCTACTTGCGGTGTACAAAGTATCAATTATACAACTCTCCGTAAAGTATCCCTCTCTATTTGTGGGGAGAAACAAGCATCAAGAGGAAGAAAGACATGTCCAGAATAGACGAAAGTAGAGCATTTGTCCCTGTCAATATCGCTGTCATGACTGTCTCCAACACGAGGACAGAAGATGACGATCGTTCGGGAAACACACTCGTCGAGAGATTACAAGCCGCCGGACACCAACTCGCCGAGAAAAAGATCGTCAAAGACAACCAAGAGGCCATCATCGAACAACTTCAAGCGTGGATCGCTTCGCCCAACGTCGACATCGTCCTCTCAACAGGTGGAACAGGTGTCACTGGACACGACGTCACCCCCGAAGCCTTTCACGCCGTCTACGAAAAACATATCCCCGGCTTTGGTGAACTCTTTCGCATGTTGAGCTACCAAAAAATCGGCACGTCAACCATCCAATCAAGAGCTACAGCAGGTGTCGCAAATGGCACCTACCTCTTCGCTGTCCCCGGTTCAACAAGCGCTTGCCGCGATGCATGGGATGATATCCTCGTCTACCAACTCGACATCCGCCACCGCCCCTGTAACTTCATCGAGCTGATCCCCCGCTTGCGAGAACACAAAACTTCATAGGCGAGACAACACCGCCCTCGCTGTTCTCACACCTCCAACAGCCGTCGCTAACGTGCTCTGACCAGGGAAGACACTGTCCCCAACCAGCCAAAGATCCTTCGTGTACGGCGTCGGAAACAACCCCCTGTAATTGTGCAAACCACGTGTGCGAGGAATCCCACCAACATACCCAAATGGACGACGAGTAAATCGTTCGAATGTCCGAGGAGACGCTGGCATCTCCACTCGAATATGCGCCCCAACCTCAGGAACACACGCACGCAACCCCTCTCTCATCCGCTCCTGAATGGATTGCACCCAGTCCGCCTGGGCTTCATCCTCCATCTCTCGCAGCTGACGCAGTGGAATATGTGTCGAGACCGTCACCGTCCGCTGGCCTTCTGGGGCACGCCCCTCCTCATCTGCCCCGCTGATCGAACAGAACAGATGATTCCCTAACATCAATGGCTGCGTTGGATCGACGATCGTCTGAATATGATGAGGATGTCTCGCGAGTCCCTGATGATCTTCGATCACCAGATACAACATCACCGCCCCCCAACCCTCTTCAACAGCGCCCTTCAAACGCTTCATCGACAGTGAAGCTTCCTCGGAACAAAGCGAATCAACCGCTTGTGGCAACATATTCGCGACGATCGTGCGCGCCTTCACGTTGCCTTTGCGCGTCTCAACTTCCCAGCCCTCTGGGATCCTTCGACAAGATTTAACCCTCGAAGACATCCACACCTCTCCGCCACAGCGCTCTATCGCGTCGAGCATCGCCTGCCCAAGCCTCCCAATCCCACCATGAATATGACCTGTGCCGCGGTAAGGATAGTCGAGCGTCGAGAGGGCAAAAGGCGCCTCAGCTTCCATCACATTCGTCTGGATCGTAATCTGACTGAGCGCGTTACAATATTGCACAAAGGGCGCGTATTGTTCGAGAGAATGTGCACGCAACACGGAGATCAAAGGCCGATTGACCAACGACAACAAGCCGGGATAACGCCAACTCCGCTTCAAATGCCACCACAACGCCTCCATTGAAAAAGGCGGTAACCTCGAAGGTTCATCGAAGATAGGCCACAACGTGTCAGCGACCCGCTTTTGACGTGCAAAGAATGCTCGCAATGAAGAGACTGGCGCGTCGGGGAGTTCGCAAAAGGAAGCCAGCGTTTTGGCCCTGTCACTGGAGATGGGGAGTTCATGATCGGGGGTACGAAAAAGGATGGGAGGATCGATGCTTTCGAATGTCACGTCCAAATCGTGACGCTCGATCCATTTGTCGAAGAGTTGACCAGAAGCAAAACCAGAGAAGAGGGTCGCGCCCGCTTCGAATTGATATCCTTTGCGGGAGAATGTACTCGCACAGCCACCAGGATAATTGAGCGCTTCACAAAGAAGCACCCGCTTGTCGGCTCGTGCAAGCTCCAATGCAGCTGCAAGACCTCCATAACCAGAGCCTATCACCACTGCATCATACACAGCTCACCCTCTCCTCTATTGATCGGTGTTTGTTATGCTTTTTTGACCCACATTTTACACCATCCCTTGGGTGCAACAGGTCCTTTAAAGGTCTTACATCCACCACAAGAGCTACCACCTGCAGGTGCGATGTACAAATTACAGTTCGCACAGTTCTTCGCCGCAAAATCAGATTGCGCTTTGTATTGCAAAGAGTTTCTCAACTTAACTTGAGCCTCAGGTACACCTTTGAGATCACCACATGGATCGCTCTTCTTACAACCGGACAACAAAGTCGTCCCGCCAACGACCGCAACACCAAGGCTCGCAGCGACACGCAATAAATCACGACGACTTACCATCTTCTTTTCATTTGCTTCTTTTTTCATCAGATTGCTCCATATGTAAGGGGTGAGGCTGTCATCGCAGCCTACAAGAGTTCACGACTCTTTGAACAGCATAAACAGTTTGCGAAAAAAATCCAGTGAAAGCAGAAAAATTTTCAAGGATGTTTCACCCCGTCTGCGTAACTACATTCTCGCAGGGTAGTGGAGACAACAACATGATCGGAGTGTGCAAAGATTTTTACAAAACAACCCCCTCCGTCGGCGAAACAGCCGACACCTCCCCCTACTCGACTTCGTCGGCAAGGGGAGGGATACAGAGCAAACCACATTGTGCATCTTGCCCAACAAGACAAGAGTCAAACACCCAATAGAACATTTGGCTCATTTGATGTTCTTTGTCACGAAGGTGTACATCGCCCCCTTGGCAAGTCGAGAGCGTCGGGTGGGGAGAGCTGTCGAACAAAGCCCGTCTGAGGGGGTTCTTCGTTCTCGTATCGATCCCCTTGCCGGCGAAGTCAGGCAGGAAGCACTAACGGGAAACCCCTGTATGATAGGGTTCTTCGTCCTTGCATCGCTCCCCTTGCCGACGAAGTCGAGTAGGGGGAGCTGGCGGGCAAAGCCCGTCTGAGGGGGTTCTTCGTCCCCCAATCAACGCAGCCAGCTCTTGAGATCAAATGGAGAGAGCACACCAAGCCCCACACGATCAGCCTCATCTAGCAGCTCATTATGATCGATAAAGACAGCATCCACGCCTTCAAACGTCTCCTGTAATGTGCCCCCCAAAGACGTGATCTTCTCGACAAGATCATCACGCTCGTACTCCTTAAACATCGGACTCTCCTCAGGGACGTAGACCTTCAACCCCAACAGAGGTTGGTGAAGTGGCTTGTGTTCAGGTAGCAAAAGAAAGGGTTCTCCTGCAAATTGTGCCAACCCAATCCAACCGATATCCGCGCTATTCACCTCATGGACCTCGTCGTGCATCAACAAGAACACAACATCAGCCTGGACATCGATCAAGATCGCGAGTTGACGCTGTGTGTGGGCATAGCGACGATCTTCCCATATGACACACTGCCCTACCCACTCATGCGCAATTGAATGCCCACCATCACAAAATACAGGTCTGTAAAGCCCTGCGTTCTGGAAAGAAGGAAACGCAACCTCATCGAGCTGAACACCATCGGGGAGCTGCACATTAGGCGCAATCGCGACCCGATAAAACGCATTCGTCTGGCTGGGCGTCGCCCAGCCTGAGAAGAGAGAAAAAGCAGCACACAGCGAAGAAGGTAACGTCTCTTCGGAGAACAGCGCCTCAACACTTTCAAGACACAGACCCCACCCTTCACGCCGATACCAACGAAGGGGCAACGCGAGCTCTTTCCCCACGGAGACACTGACGTACTCTTCCATCGTCTCCAGAAACACGCGATTCGCGACAAGCTGCCCCTTGAGCACACATCCCCACGCCTCCTCCCTGCCATGTGGTGTATACCGAATGACGCCCGGCAACAACGACGCAAGATTCAGTCGCCCCTGCCACAAAGAGTCCTGTGTCGCTGGTGTCTTTGGATATTCCGCCCCAAGACCTGTATCAGAATGAGCGATACACTCGCCTGTCTCACTCTCCCAGATCACGACATCCTGACCAGTCCAAGCGACGATCGTGAGATCATCTGCGCCCCACTCGACGCCAGAAAGTCGACGCCCCTGGAGCGATGAAGGCAACGAGAGCATCAAGTACGGCGTGGACAGCTCCTCAAACTCCCCAAACGTAAACAACCCCACCTCACCACTCTCAAACAAAAACACACCGCGCTGACTGTACCGCGCAAAAGACCACAAGGTCCGATCACTTACAAATGAACCATAACGTTCAATGCTCGAATAATCCGTCTCAAAAAGCCCCACACTACGTTGTGTATCGACATGGATCACTTCGACTTGGTTGGGGAGCAGAAAACAAAGATATTCGCCGTCAGGGGAAAAATAGAACGCAAAATGATGTGGTGTGTAGGTCAGATGGTAACGGCAAACGATCATATCTTCGACTGCGTCGTACACATACACTGCGTCAGCGCCACACCACGCCAGCCTCCTCTTGCCCTCGTCTGGTACGACATATTCGGCCGCATCCCACCCCCAAAGGGACAAACACGACGCTGTCAACGAATACTCCTGCGCCTTGCGATCGAAAATACCAAGGTGATCATACTGCGAAAAACACGCGATCTTGTCATTTTGTAACCAGTGGACCCCTGCAAACCGAGCGATGTTCCCACTCCTCTCTGCGATGGGGTTGTCGACCTCCGGGAAGGTCTGCAATGTATCGACATCATAGAGAGGACTCTTCGAGAGATCGGCGAGCCCAAGTGGAAACAACTCGTCACTCTGCATCCACGCCGTCACCGCCAAACTGTCGCCGTTAGGACTCCATGAGAACGGCTTGGCGTGACCTGTCCCCTCAGACGGGATCACGATCATCTCTGGTTCATGATCATCGGACTTGAAGATCTCCCACACACCGAGCAGTTCACCATTGTAGAACGCCGCGATCGCACGCCCATCAGGACGCCATTGCAGCATTCGCGCGTGACCTTCGTAATTGATCCCCCCACCAACATGCGGAATGCTCACCACACAACCACCTGTCAGGGTATCCCTGATCTGCAATGCCCCGCCCTCTGCGTATGAATCACCCGAAGGCGAACCGATCGCAAGAAATCGACGATCAGGGCTGATGGAGATCGCAGAAAATCGAGCCTGATGAGCACGATCATGAACGAGTACAGGCTCATCCCCGACCAACATCCTCCCGATCGTCTTCGTATCCAGATCGTCTCTCCCTTCAAGCTCCGATGTCAAACACGCGACCCCACAATCGAACACTGTCGCGATGTCACCGTGTAACGCCGCGATCTCCTTGAGCCTCCCTTGTGTGCCTTCTTGCTCTCTCATCTGCGTCCACTGTAAGACGTCTTTGAGTGAATAGTCCGATGCTTCCACATACTCGCCAGACAAATGAATGACACTGCCGGCGTTTGTCAGATACCACCAATGCTCACCATCACTCGACGCGACCGCATCAATGTCCAGCGTTGTCAGCCCAGACCACGACCGCACAGAGAAGTCCTTCAAATCCACAAACACTACATCACCGCGGCTTGAAGCACACATCACACGCTCACGTCCCACACACAGATATTGCGAATCGTAACGGAAATCTTCGCCAAACTCCCCCCAAAGCCACCTCTTCAGGCGCGTACCTGTCGAACGCTCCCACAACACAAGGGAGCGATGACATCTGGAAAACAGCAGGTCCTGCTCGGGTACGTATTCGACACCGCTCACGCTCCTCGTGTGTCCCCTCAACGTCGGCAAAGGCGCACCACTTTCCAGATCCCAACGGGAGATGGTCGATTGCTCCCCACAATACAACGCGACCTCTTTCCCGTCCTGTGAAAAAGAGAGCTTGGGCTTCCAATCCATCTTGATCTGATCGAGATTCGCGATCACCTCCCCCGTCCAGAGAGAGACCAGACGGATCACATGGACGGTCTCCCAAGAGGTCTCCGGAAGTTGATACAATTGCACAGAGTCGATCATCGCGATCACCCCATCATGAGGAGTGAAATACGCATTCACGACGCGGTTCCAGTGCATCGAGACGCCCATGTTGTTGAGATCATTCAAGCGTCCACCTAGAGGTCGACTCTCGGACTCTCCACGTAGATCCCAGAGGTGCAGATAATTCCTCCTCGAACCCAGCGCGTACCGACCACAAGGAGATATATCGAAGCACTCATCCATCTCCTGCGTGAGGACGACTTGTGACGCCTCCCATTCCCGCGTGTATGTCCAGGCCTTTAGACGTTGCGTGTCCAAAACATGCCGACCATCAGGGCTGACAAACAACCGACGATTGTATGACTCGCACAACGACAGTGGTTCTTTTTCGATCAAAAAGAGTCCCTGCTCTCCCACCGCGACCAACGTCCCTTCGAGAGAGAAGAAGCCCTGCACAAGCAGCTCCGCGTGATGGACGTAGAACGGCTCAAACAACCGCTCACCAGTCTCAACATCGAGCGCCACCAACGTCCCCCACTCGGGATCGTACAGGTACAACCGATTGTCCTCTTCACAAAAACAGATATATCCGTGGTCTTCGGCCTCCCAACGCTCTTGAAGAGAGACACCATCCCACGCAGACACCTTCTGCGTCGAAGACGTGACCAGCCGCTCTTCCACCCACGCAAGATCACAGATGTCTTCATCAAAAGCACGAAAAGACCGAACGAATGTACCATCTTCACAGCGACACATCATGACGTGATTCATCACAGCGTTGTCACGCCCGGATTCATCGATATGACCGGCTTCGAGTTGTGAAGCGCGCCGCGCTGATCCGATCAAGTACACATACTCACCACACGGAGAGAACACGACCTTCATCTCGTCATAAGGCTGATTACGTTCGGCGGAGAGCTGCCAAAGAAGAGACTGTTTGGAGACGGACAGGAGCGCACATTCACCGAGCACACCACAAGCAGCGATCCACCGCATATCCTCGGATAGAACGAGTTGACACGGCGTAAAAGAGAGCGTCGATTCCCACCCGACAATATCGAGGTATTCTCCGGCCTGCACAAGGCTCCCGACGGATAAGAACACCTGCTCATCTCTCTTGACTGCGATGATCGTAGACGTTCGATTGTGCCCTCCTACCGCGAGGATCGCTTCGGGAGACTGCCACTCTTGGACACACAGGACCTCTTCACCAGACCAACGCTTCAGCGCTCCCGAGCTGTCAGCCGTGAGTAGGCTTCCATCTTCCATTTGCACAGCGCCAGTGAGTGACTGTGTGTGATGACGGAGGGGCTCACCAACGACTTCAAATGTTGGACTTTTCATCGAAAAAACCTTTCGTGTGTTCGAGGCGTGATTGTGGCGTACGTTCTACGAAGTATGTCAGGTCTTGTTCCAAATAGAAAGGGGACCGCGTATACAGGGGGAATTCGATAATCGCTCTAGGGGCATTTGCGTTTGTGTCTTTGCAAAATGCCCCCGAGAGAACGATGCATTTGGGCGGACACAAGGCCCGCCCCTACGGATTGGCTGGATGGATTTGTTTGGTTTGTTTGGTTGGAAACACTGGGACAGGTATCGGATTCGTTTGTTTGGTTGGAAACACCGGAAAAAGCATGGGATTTGTTTTTGTTGAATGTTTGGATTGAGGGATTCGTTTGGTCGGAAACGCCGAAAAAAGCATGGGATTCGTTTGGTCGGAAACACCGAAAAAAGCATAGGATTCGTTTGGTCGGAAACACCGAAAAAAGCATGGGATTTTTTTTTATTGAATGTTTGGATTGAGGGAGCCGTTTGTTTGGCATCACCGAAAAAAGCATGGGATTTTTTTTATTGAATGTTTGGATTGAGGGAGCCGTTTGTTTGGCATCACCGGGTTAAAACCCGGTGCTATAGAGAGCGTACGCTCGCCTCAAGGCTCGCATTGATTAGAATGCGGCGGGACTCAAAGTCCCACCTCAACGCACAAACACCAGACGGGCGTTTGTATCCCCATCGCCATGCATACATGGTTACGTTCGTATCTCAATATCCGTACGTATGATTACGTCCCCCAATATCCATGCGTACATAGGTTCATTTGTATCCCAATATCCGTACGTGTATGGGTTCGTATACCCATTGACGTGCTTTGACACAAATGCAACGTCCGCCGGATCAAAAATCAAGATTCCCCCGTGTATACCGACAGAATGCCCCCTCCTCTCGAAAGGCTTGAGAGGAGGGAAGAGCCGAAGTGACAGGGAGGAGAGTTTGTTGAGGTGGATAATTGCAAGTGAAGACGCAAAAAACCCACTGCAAGTACGTGAGCAAAAGGGAATCCAAGGATATGGCCTTGCTATATCCGCCTGGAAGTGAGGGACGAAATAGTGGAATCAGGGGAGTTTGCGGAGACACAAATGCAACGTCCGCCGGATCAGTATTCAAGTATCTCCCGTATATATCGGATAAAAGTCCCTCCTCTCGAAAGGCTTGAGAGGAGGGAACAGCCGAAGGCTCTGGGTGGAGAGTTTGTGGTTATGGATTGAGGTTTTGGATGTCTTGCACGGAGATGTTGAGAATATCTGCAATTTGTTGAGGTGTCATGCCAGCTTCGAGCATTTTCTTTGCACTTTTGAGCAAGCCGATTTGCTCGCCTGTTTGTATTCCTTTTTCGAGACCTGCTTGTTCTCCTTGTGAAAAGCCTTCTTGAAGTCCTTCCTGGCGACCTTCTTCAAGGCCCTCTTGTCGGCCTCTTTCGAGACCTGCTTGTTCGCCTTTCTTGAGACCTTCGCGGAACTTGCTCTTGAGGCCACTGTAGTAATCGAGGATGCCTTTCAAGCGGTCTTCGTAGACCCAGCGGAATTTCTCGTCTCTACTCAGATGTTCGATCTCTTCGAGGGCTTTCTTGCATTCCTCGTCCCATTTTTGGATTTGTTCGTGTTGCATGTCCTTTCCATCCTTCAGGAAACTCAGCCATTGCTCGATGGGTGTTTGTGCGTCCTCAAGCGTCTTTTTGTATTTTGGCAATTCCAAGACGTGAATTTCAAGTGCCTTACACAATAAAAAGTGTTGATGCTCTTCCATCACCCGGAATGTCGAGTGATAATGCTCGCTCTCTTGGAGCAACTCGAAGTCCGTGATGGCGATCGAGATGGTCTTTTGCAGTTCGTCGTA
>PCBK01000157.1 GCA_002731275.1 Deltaproteobacteria bacterium
AAAACGCACCTCAAGGGCGTTCAGTACTTCATCTTTATAAAGCAAAATCGCACCTTTGTCAACACCAGTGATGCTTTTTTGTCACTTTTTCACCTTTTTCCTCTCACCCCTGATAAAAATATGGCATATTGTCTACTTTTCACCCACAAAAAACCTATCTCAGTCCCCTCTTCTTCCTCTTCAACCAAAACCCACAAAAAATCCCCCTCCCCCAAAATCATCCCAAAGCGAAGCGTAAAAAAACAACCCCGAAGGGGTTCAACAGAGGGGGAAAGCAAGCGAAGCGCGCTTGGGGGGCATTCATGTCCCCCGATAGCCCTAAACCAAACATCGCGGCGACAATGCGCCAGTTTCTAGAGGCGTGGGGGCATTCATGTCCCCCGATAGCCCTAAACCAACCCCCTCAAAAAAACCCTATCAGTTGTATTCACGTCCCCCGATAGCCCAAAACCAAACCCAAAAAACATCATAGACTCATACGAATCGAACCATCAGATACATGCTCAGGGATGACTCCCCTACGCTCATCAGTGGTGGAGTCCACCAAACGATATGAACCAAGCCCCTGTGCGGTGCTCTTGCCAGCGTGAAGCAGCTGCCCAACCTGCAAAAGTGGCCATAACTCCGCAATCGCATCACCTTCCCACACAATATCTCCCCTCAAACCTCCCAACCATACCTCGCGTCGCTGCCTTCCGCTCGACCTCTTCTGATCAAAGATCCTTAGCTCCGAAGACCTCACCCCAACCGTCGACGCACGCTCCAACAAACCGCGAAAGTCAACATCCAACTCCACACCACAATGGAACGCCAGAACGGATGATAATCGTGACAACAAACTACGCACGAATGCTCGAAACGAAAGCTCCCTCAGCAACTTCTTCTTCTCTTCAATACGAAGCGGCGTCTCAAACCGGACATGACATTCACGACTCACAGATGACGGTGCCTCAAACAATGAATCCGCCTCACACCCCCTCAAGGACACAAACTGCCTGTCTTCATGATGCCACAACAACGTCCCCAACGCCGGACCAAGAGACTCTCGCACCTCCAAAAGTTGGAAGGGAATCCATCTCCCCTTCCGACCAAGTCCACGCTCAGCCATCCACTCGACTGCCGCCACAATGTGAGGCATATAGTCCAGACCACGCCCAAACAACGTCATCGAAAAATACAAATCATCCCCCCTCTTCCAATCACCATCGTGAAAAGGAGGTGGGATCAAAACAAATGGATGTGGAAGAAATTGGTTCTTCCGCAAACGCTTGGTCTCTTCGGAGACAGGTGTCTCAAATAGATAGACATAGGCACAAGGAGAAGCCAGCTCACAACGCTTTTTATCCTCACAACGTCTCGGACACCCTGCTCGCAATAACGCATGACCAAACGCCCCACGGATCACTGGTCCCAAAAATCTTGGCATAGCTCCACTTCCCAGCGCTCGCAAACGAAATGTCATACGACCAACACGTAGCTTATCTAATGAATACATTCGCTCCTCCTTGTATATGTTTCTCAAAGTCTCACATACTCAAAACGAAAAATGACCTCCAATCTGACAAATAACGATAGCAAGTGATCACCAACAGGCAACAAACACTCCTTTAAACTTTTACGAACACACAAAATAAACCACATCTTGACCTAATAAACAAGCTCAAAACAACAAAACCAGCTTACTCCCTCACATGGTAGGACAATACATCACAAAAAAGTTTGTCAGATCTGTTCCGCGCCGTTCGTTTTCATGTATTTGACTCAAAAAAACACATGAAAAATAAAGAGAAAAAAGTCGAACTCATTCACTGCACGACGCGTAAAACATACCACAAGCCACAAAGGCTCAGTCCAAAAGAGGTCATCCAACGGGAAGAAGACAACACACAAAAGAAAGCATGTCGCAGAGCATCAGGCAAGACACAACAAAGAGTCTTTGGGTCGCTCCCAATCACAAAACACAACACCCTGAATATCCGACATCATCGACACATACCTCTTCCTACAAGCTTCTTTTTTGAAAAAATACAAGCGAAGTGGAAGGTTCGTCTCCCCAACCATCGTCTTACCTATACAAGCAAGGAGGACACGATGATGGTTGGAAAACAAAAAGAACCCATGAGGAAACGACAACACAAGACACAGAATAAGTACCTCTGTGTTGCATGCCAACAACGACGTGCGATCTGTAAAACACCCAAGGGGTATCGATTCCTCCCAGATCACAGACTCTGTTATAGCTGTTACGAATCCGTGATGTCTTCGGCATTCGCGAAACAAAAGTCATCGAGTCCCAAAAACAATAAGTAATGGTTTCCCCAATCAACTTTTTTACTTGGAATCGCCTAAGGAGCATCATCACTATGCGACATCATACACTCGACATGGAAGTAGGTTCACATCTCAGCGTCAGACGTACGGGATATTCACACCACGGGATCTACATCGGCCGTGGAATGGTCATCCACTTCACAGGTGATAAAGGTGCCTCAGCCTTCATTAAGAAAGAGACCCTTCAGGACTTTCTATATGGTGGAACACTCAAAATCATCAGACACCGTAACCCCAAATACACTCCCCAAGAGGTCGTCGCACGTGCCTACTCCAAACTTGGACAGAAACAGGGGGAGTACAACTTGCTGTTCGACAATTGTGAGCACTTCGCCAACTGGTGCATCGAAGGCAAACATATCAGCCACCAAGCCAACACAGGCTTGGGCATCGCACTCGGTTCAGCCGCAGGTATCGCTATCATGATCCTGACAGGTGGACGCATCCGAATGTAACGCATAAGGCGACTCACAAAAAATACAGACAACGAAACGCACACAAAAGGAGCATACACATGAAGCCTAACAAACCATCTAGAGGAGAAATCATGACATTTGAAAAACCATCCCAACGACATCGTACACAACAGACAGCGATGACTGTGTTCCAAGACGCCTCACAGATCGTCGAATCCGTCAGCAACGCCTACACTGCGCACCAACAACGAAGAGCTGTCGAAGAAGAATGTGCCACACGCCGAGACGAAGCTCGATACGCGCTCGAAACACAACGTGAGCGCTCACATGCAAACTTGCGTATGTCTTCCGACATTCGGGATATGTACAAGCAAACAGATGATCCCGAGACACAACGCACACTTGCAAATGCCCTCTACGCACTTATCAAGGGTGATGAGTTCGGTAAAAAAGACCGTTAAGAACGGTCTGTTCACACATTCCTTTTTTGTATTCGCTCGTCTCTCGTCCTCTGACATCACAAAAGGAGTCACAATATGTTACCAGTCCCTTTACTTATCGGAATTGGCTTAGGTGTAAGCGCGTTCATCGCAAGCGCCAAGGATGGAGCGATAAAGTCCCAACAGAGGGAGCGTGAAGAGGCACAAAGACAGTATGATGCAGAGCTGAGGAGGCAGCAAGAATACGCTCGTTCTCACGTTATACAAGAACTGCAACAACGTGTTGAAGAGATCGACAGAATCCTCGAACGGCACCCAAACCTGTCAAGAAGAGCACGTCGCAAACTCACAGATCTGGCTGATGATTGGTGGGAGCGTTCTCGCGTCGATTCGTAAACCAACTCCCTCTTGAGTGGTCCTCTCGCGAAAAGGGCATACAACATTGAGGTCGGACACAAGGCCCGACCCTACCGATAAAACATGCAACATTATACTCATGCGCTTACTTCGCGAGAGGAGCGCTTACAGGTTTCCCAAAAGGTTCTTGACATCATTCTATTTGACATGAGGAGCTCCCACAATGGTCGTTCGATTTGTATCCCAACACCCAGCCATCATCGCAAGCAACGTCGCGCGAGAGCTTTTCGAAGCCCTCAGCGACATCTATGTGGAGTTTGAACGCACAAAAAGATACAAGGCTGAGTTGGCGTCAGCGCTCTTTGAGTTCGAGTGTGCGCTTGAACAATTCCTGTTGTGCATCAAGTCTAACACTGCGCAAGTTGAGATCATCTGTGACATGCTCATGTCGACACCTCCAGGCGAAACACAAGACATTCTTGTCGCAAGCCTGCTCTCCATACGCAACCAAGAAGACAACTATTTTGAAGAACGACGTTCACCAAGATTTGAAGAACGACGTTCACCAAGATTTGCAAGTCGCCGCTCTGAGAGAGCTGACAATCGACGTTCACCAAGATCTAGAAGAAGCCGTTCTGCGAGATGAGCTAATATTGTGAGGATGTAAAAAGAGGGGAGAGAAAGTGACCGGGGAGGGACTTGAACTCTCTGGAGGCGTTTTGAAAAAATACCGCCAACGTTGAACAATCTCACACCACCGAAACAAAAGCAGCCTCTCCGTTGTGATTGATTGCTATCCATTGCTATCTGTTTCTCTTCACAATCGTACACATTTCGTACACCAGGAAATCTGTTTGTGGGATGTGATCAAAGCACCACACAAAACGAACCAAACACTTGAAGCTAAAGATTCGACGATATCGAAATCATAGAAAAGACACCTCCCAACCAAATTCCTCCAACACCTTGTTCAGCATATCCAGTGTTGGCTTGGGAACGTTCTTGGTGTCGGCCACACTCCACGAGCCTACCTCAGCTCCGGTGTGTGCCTTCATCCCGTCATGAAGACAGAACGACTCCTCTGAATCATCGGGCATTTGGACATAGAACTTCCCACTCGCATCAACAACAAAACAAACAGGCACCTTGTTCTCAGGAATCATTGTGTCCTCCGCGTCGTCAAGCCCACAACAACACCAACTCCCACACCTCCCAACACTGCAGCCCCTATCCCAAGCCAAAACAATGGCTCGTGATGGATTGGCTTGAGCCTCTTCTTGAGCTCCACAAATCGCCTCTCTTTCAGCTTGATGATCTGGTCCTTTTGTTCCACGATCTTTGACATCGTTTGTGACTGGATAGCCTGCTGCTTCCGCAACAACTTCACATTCAAACCCACTTGGTGCAACACAATATTGAGCTTTCCAAACAGAGCCTTTGTGTCCTTTTGCAACTGGGCTTGCTTTTGGTACACGCTCAACCGAGAAAGAGCATTGGCTCCCTTCTCAAGGCGAAGCAAAAGTCTCTTGTGCTCAGGCGATGAATAGGAGATGTAGGGTTTGCCCTGCCACCACAGCTTCACAGGCTTGAGTGATGTAGGCTTCACACCCCTTCCACTCGAATCCCCCGGAACACACGAAAGAAATAGAAAGATCAAAACCAGTACTCTCATTGCTGCCATCGCTTGCTCCTTCGTTGGATTTCCTTCATTTGCTCATCGATGTCGAGCGCCTTCAGACGCTTTGCTTCTTTCTCACCATCCCGTCTGATGGATTGGATCTTCTTCTTCAGCGCAGAAAACTGTTGGATGTTCTGTTGGATTTGGCTGATCAACTTCGTCTTGTCTTGTTGCAGAACTTCCGCGTGCTGTAGTGTCTTGTAAATCTTCAGAGCGATCTGGTGTTGCCGGCTCTGCAACTTCCCCACCACCTTCTCACGACGCAAGAGCTCGTTATTTTGTAGCGCTTGAGCGAGATGTTGCTTTGTCTCTTTTAGTGTTGTTTGCAAAGCCCCCACCTGGCACGTCATGACTGGTCCAAAAACACTCAGGATCAGCAGTAGACCAACAACCAACAGGGTAAACACCTTCTCTTTTGTGCTTGATGTCGAAAACCACAAAGAAATGATCTCCATGTCTACTTGTCGTCCTTCGTTGTTGTCGCTTGTGAAGCGCTTGGTTTTGGTGGGAGAGGGCTTGTTGGATTTTGATTGGTCTGGATCTTGGTCTGTGTGATCTTGGTCGTACTGAGCTGCGTGGAAATCCCAGAGACTGTCGCCCGGCCAAGAAGAATCCCTACCATCGCAAGGCAGTAATTCATCGTCACAGAAGAGCCAAACAATCCCCAGAATCCGAAGAACAACCCAAAGAAAAAGGAGAGATACTTCTGGATCTTTTCGTCGTCAGGCTCTCCCGAATCCTGCGCAAACAACCGATACAAGAAGTCTTTCATCACAAGCTCCTACGAGAACAAAGACTCATCCATCTTTGCGATGTACCACTCTCTGGTCTTGGACGCCTTGGGATGGTCGATAGACCAATAGTCCTCGCCTGTTTTGTGGAGCGCGATATCATCAGCACTGAATGTCCACAAGGCTGGTTTTTTGCTTTTGTTTTCCCATTGCTTAAGACAGACAACTGCGTGTCCAAGATCGGGCTTGGGACTTCCAGGTCTCCAATCGTAAAATTGGCCAAAGAAGATACCATCTTCGTCGACATCTTCAGGCTCAACCGCTTCAGCCAACCCCAAGCTAATGAGCCCAACTGGCAATCCCCAGAAGTATTTTTCATCGAGGTCTGTCCGGACATAACATGACTTAAAGAGTTCTTCGCGTGCGGACTCTTTCAATGCATCCCACTTTCCCAGCTTGACCAGCATGAGATAGAGGAACTCAAACACGACTCCGCTGCAGTAGCTCGTCTCGGATTTGCGGAGCGAGATGTTTTGGCTGATCTTGATATCCCTTGTGACCCCGTGACCTTTCCACTCGTAGGGCATGACGGGAATCGACTGGATCAACTCACGGCGCAATTGCTTGGTGTCCATCTCTCACTCCTTCTTTGGGTATATGCGAGGATATCGCTGAAAAATTTCCAGGATCTTATCGATCTTGCCTTCGACCTTGTCGAACTTCTTATTCAGGTGCTTGATGTCTCTTTGTAAACTACGAAGCTGCACACCTCTTTGTGCGTCTCTCAGCTCCAGCACACGCAAACGCTTGCGAAGATTGCGTTGCTCAGACTGGATGGTATCGAGCTTTCTCACTGCGGCCTGTTGGCGATCTTTGATCTGCCCGACATCGCTCCCACCGCGAAATACCAATCCAATCACGGCGAGCAAAACAGTCGTCGCTGTTGCGATCGCTCCAACAATTCCCCAACGCTTCACACCCACATCCAAATCCATCTTCTACTCCTCGCTATGTCGGGAACACACCTTGAAAAAGAACACCACAAAAACCAGTACAAGGAAGCAGACACCAAGAAACCAAGCCCATCCGAGCCAGAGAAGTAACAACACAAACAGAACAAAACCAACCGCAAAAAAAACAACCACCGAGTGACCTGATTTCAAGCTGAATGATGGCCCCATCATCTTTCCTTTATGGCTTAAGAACCGAGGTCAGAGCCTCAACCTGAGCAGCATTCAACGCAGTGTGGTAGAGAGCAACTTGAGAGAAGTCGGCGTAGGACCAATCTGCATTGGGACGCCCACCAATACACACCCCCTCAACAGTGCTGGAAGGTACAGGAATGGCTGCGGATTCGGCTCCGATCTGAACACCATCTCGGTACACGCGGTGCTTGTTTGACTCGCGAACAAAGACATAAACACACCACTCTTTTAATCTTCCGACTGTCCCAACAGCAAACTGAAGTTGACCACCTTGCCAGTAATGCAGGGTACTTCCATAGAATCCCCACCATTGGTAATTGGCACCGTAATCTCCGTCGCGAAAACCAAACATCGTCTGGTAAATAGATGCGGCGATATGGAGCCGTGCCCTGATGACAACCGTCAAATCTCCGGTCGTATGGTAAGGCACTGAATCAGCAGGAGAGAGGTAAATATACTGACCACCATTACAGTTGAGATAGCTTCCATCAGGAGGAAGATCTCTATCAACGATGTCCAGTGGAGTTGCCAACTTTGAAAAAGTCTTCCCACCACTTCCAATGTCAACGAGATTCCCATTGAGAGGAAGCCTCAGAACCGGCGAGTGCTCACCTGTCAAAAATGAGCCGACACTCAAGTCTGCATATTTGTCAGGAAGGAGAAGACTCCCAGCTCCCTGCTTTACACCATCTTTCCAAACAGGCATCTTTCAGCGCTCCAAAGCAACGGTATCCAAGGTTCTCAGCAACAAAAGTCCGATTACTGAAGATCGACGATCTGTGTACTGTCTTGATCCGAGACAGCTCTGAACATGAGCTCAAGCCCAATCGAACCTGCAGCACCTGTTGCAATCGCATCCACATTGAAGACAAGCTCTTGACCACCAGGCAACAACGTTCTGGCAAGACTCCCCATGTTGACGAAAGTGTCATCACCATCTGTGTTCGCGATGGTTGCTGTTGCGAGATTGGTATTGGGATCTTCTTTGGTTGCGACCTGGACAATCGTGTCGTTTGCAGTCCCTGTCGTTCCCAACTTCGCTCTTTGATCTGCAGTGATGGGGACGAGTTGCCACTTCACACCCTTTGGGAGTCTTGGCAAAGTACACTTGCCAATGCCATCCCCCGGAGCCAACGGAAGCGCCAAACTCCCTGTCACAAGAACATGATCCTTGGATTGAATGACCTCTTCCAAAGTCTTGTCGTACTCGCTTTGCAAGACAGGTCGATGGCTATCAAGCTCTCTTTGTAAATCTGACATGGATCTTCTCTCCTCAATTCTGTGGTTGCTAGGGTACGCTTACGAGCGAGGGCGACACAGGATGATGACTTCTTTTGCCCCACTCACTGCATTCTGACTGATGACTTCAAGCTTCTCTCCTATGGCAACGGGGAGTACATCACTCGAAAAATGTTCTTCTTCATCGACTGTGAGAGCGTTGTCAGTGAATTTGATAGCTTCGCTCCCATCGGTATGTGTAAGTGTAGAGGAGACCTCTGATGCTTTGGGGGCTTTGATAGTAAATCGAATCACGTCGAGGGGTTGGTGGAAGGTGATCTCCATCGCCAGCTCATCTGTACCAGACACAATCTGACGGTATATGATGTCTCCATCTGGCCGAATTTCAGGCAAAACAACAGACATGTGAGGCTCCTCTCTTTTGGCCCTTCTCAGACCGCCTTAAAGTGGACAAAAGTGTCGAGAGCAAAATTCAACTTCGAACCGGACACAACAGGCGCAAGTCGATCGTAAAGACCCATCGAAACGTTCTCTTTGCTGTACACTTTCTCGCCGAGATTGACGTTTCCAGTTGTCGCATTCTGGATTGAAACCCACTGGCCAGTCGCAACCAGCCGTCCCTTCCAACTCAAAGGAACCACTGCAAGATTGTCAGATTCCTTCACAACCCCCAGAAGATCAGCAGACAACGCAAAGTCAGGCACCTCGATCCCACTCTCCACTTCCAAAGATGTTGTATCTCCAGTGATATCCGACACAACCTTGTCGACTCTCTTGCTCATCCATCAACTCCCTAAAGAGAAAAGAACGTTCTTACCTTGTGCCACCATCCAAAAAGGGAGCTGGTCCAGGAAGAATGATGATGACCTCAAACACGAGCTCTCTCAGCACAACGACTTCCCATTCAAGTGACTCAGCAGCCATCAAACTTCTCCTGTCGCACAGACGCTTTATGTCCGAAACAAGGGTTGCACGTACAACGTGACAGCACTTCCCTTCAGGACTTGGCCAGATTGCTCAAATCGAGGCTGGATTGTGTACGGTCCTGCGATATCCAAATCGTCAGCTTGTAGGGTGTAAGAGATATACCCATCAGCAGCCGGTTCCTCGATCGTGGCCTCCCACACCACATCCTCTACCGTTCCCTCCTCCCCTGAAGTTGCATTTGGTTTTCGAACATCGAGGTAGACATTTGTGAAGTCTGCAAGACTCAAAACAGGATCTGTGACCTTTGTCCCTGTCTTGCATTTGAGTTTGAGCTTGACACCCACGCTCCCAACAACCAACCCATCGAGCCTCATAGCCTCCCCCCATCGCGGAGTGCTCGTTCCAACAGGTACTTTTGGAACTCCTGAACATAAGGATATCCACGAATATCATCGACCCAATGAGAGAGCCGTCCCTTCGAGAGAGAAAGGAGTTGAGCGATCTCAATTTGTTGAAACCCCAAACACAAAAGCCTCCACACATTGGCGTAGCTTCTCCACAAGATGTACTCACCCTCTTCCGCCTCTGGCCAAGAGAGACGCTGCACCAGACCAATCTGATAAACCTGCCAATCTACCGCAAACAACACACCACTCATAGGACATTGCTCAGCACGTAATTGAACCGCGATAGCTTCCATCTCGCGAAGCAAACATGGTTCAAACAAAGGCGTCGTATCAGCGAGGCCAAACTCCATGTCTTCGGTGTGGAGGTTGATAAAGACTTGCTTCTCTCTCTTTTTGCGCTTGTACTCGTCACAAAAGTGATTGTAGATAAAGCGATTCAAGTACGATGACTTTGAGCCTTTCGCTGGATCGAATGCCCCCAGGTAGTCCTTGCGAAGCAGAGCGCAGATGATCTCATGTTCCTGATCCTCGATTTCTGTGACCCTGAATTTCCGACAATGTGTTTTCACCAGCTTTGCGACCAGCACCAAGTCTTCTTGTGTCAGCTGATATGGAGGCTTCTTCTCCTCCGAATCTTCGGACTCGACGCTGTCCTCTTGGGCGGAGGTCATCCCCTCATGAACGTGAAGAAACCTCGAAGCCAGGCTGTGTAAAAACTCCCACCGCTCAGTGAGATGTTCCTGTCCAGAATCTTTCGGTTTGTGCTTGAATTTAAACCACCTTTTGCTGAGGGTCAGCTGTTGCTCCAGTCCTCCAGCACGCTTCCTTTTGTGTCTCTTGCTCCCTCCAGAGACCGGAGAACGACCTGCGAGCATCCCTTGCTGTAGTGGCAACTCACAATGCTGAAAAAACGAGAGTTGCTTTTGATTTGTTGTTTGCATCTTGCTTTCGACTCCGCCTTTAAAGTTTACAATATCACTCATTATCGTAAACACAAAAGACGAAAGTCAAGCACATATGTTTGTTTGGTATGAACTTGTAGGGTGAGACGCTATGCGTTGTAGGGGATGGATCCGAAAGAGTTTTGCACTCTGGACTTGATGTACAAACCACCTATCTCAAAGGTGTCACCGTTTGAGAACGATGCTACAGCCTGCACGATCATGTTCCCCTGATTGTTGTTGGTGTTGGGATACGAGCCCGCCAAGTCCACATCTTTGACGAAACGCTCTTCATATCCGGTTGAAGAGAAGTTTGTGGGGGGTTTGGAGATGTCGATGGCCTGGCCGGAGTCGTAGACTTCAATGTTGAAGAGAGCGCCTGTGTTGGAACACTTCACAGGGATCACGATCACATCAAGATTATCAGCTCCCCAGGACTCAAAACCTGGAGGAAGAGGAACACACCAAGACACGATCAACGAAGCACTTCCTGTACCTGTTGCGACGATCGCAATCTCCCCTCGGGAGAGATTGAGGATAGGACTCCCGACATTGGCATTGGAAGCCGAAACGTGCGCGAATGTCGGAGGAAAGTACATCACTTCCCCAAGTCTTCCAGGGACACGCTCCCAACGTCCATTCCCAGCGCTGTACCGAAGGACATCTTTGTCAGCTGACGCAATGTCTTCAACATTCCCGACCTTGCCCAATGTAGAGGCGCGGACTGTATCCCAAGATGTCCCATCATGAAGATACAATCCACCTGCACCCAGACCTGTCGCGGGAATCGTCAGATCCCCCTGTTGAGAAGATGAAGGAAGGCTCGAAGAATCACCAGACGGGATCACGCGGATATGTGGATAGTTTGGATTCGTTTTATCAACGTGTAGACCGATCCCACCAGTTGCCATGACACCAGGCCCAGCGTTGCTTACACCTGTCCCAGTCGAACCAATCCCCATCACACCGACTCCGTTAAAGAAACTCGTCGCCATACCCAAAACACCAATCCCACCATCAAGCTGTGTCTGCCCTTTCACACCGTGAAATCCACCAACTCCTGAGACACCAGCGTCACCAATGTTGGGTTCACTTAATCCCTCCACACCAACAGCAGCTCCCTGGCCTTGAAACGAACCTCCAACTCCATCAGAAGGCCCACCTGTCGCCTCAATACCTGGATCACTTCCTGTCGCAGAGATCGCAAGACTTCCAGTCATAGAGTCCCCGGACTTTGAGACTTTGGTCGCAACATCTTGGGGCTCAATGAAAGATCCGAACTTGGTAGCTCGTATGGGAACTTCGGAGTTTGCGACAATGCTCTGGCCATTCACTGCGTCAAACTCACAAAGAACCCCATCCGTAATGAGCACCTCGTTGTCCTTCAGGATCGGTGCAGGTTGATCGTATGGTTCGATAACAAGCTCAGCAGACCAGCGGTACAGATTCGCGCCCTGCTGCACAGTTGAAACACCAGGCATAGACACCTGAATCACGTCAGGATCGGTCTCGTATGTAAGGCGCCGCTCTGTCACACGCACCTTCAAGAAGCTCTGTTCACCGACGATCGCAGACAGTCTGGGGATATCATCAAGTGCAACATTGTATCCCTCGAACGCACAACGACCGGATGTAATGTCCCACCCTCCATCAGAACCATTCACCATCCCTTCCACTGCGAAGTCCTCATGTGAAACTGTGTGGGTCAGGGTTTCATTGTAAATGCTTCCTGGAGTGGAGTTCGTGAGAAGGACTCGAGCGCGATACCCAAGAATGGGAGCTGTCAAAAATTCTTGGTGCGTGATCGTGTGGGTGATGTCACCAACATTTGCAGAGGATAAGGTCTTTCCGTTTGTGAGCGTAATCCGCTTACCAAAACCTGGATTTGAAGCTGTGATTGCGAGCGTCCCCACGTTATTAATCGCAGTGATCATCGCCGCTCGGACTTCCTGCATATTCCCAGCTGACGCGATATCAATTGCGACATGGCCAGGCTCAACAGAAGCGTCCTTGTCAAATTCAAATGTCGTGGGTGGGTTGGTACCATCATCAAGGACAAAGGTCTCTCCATCCTGAAACTTTCCAGCCTCCAGCGCGGTGATAAAACCCGACGCAAGAATGGGGACGATCGCAGCTTGGATATCTATCGAGTTGGAGTTGATTGTGCTCGCGAGAATATCAGCGACAATTTGGGCATGGCTTGCCGAAGAGATATCAACAGAGATATTCCCAGCCCCAACTGTCGCGTTCTTGTCGAACTCATAGACTTCCTGTGGATTGCCTGCCTGTGGTGGTATGATGACAACTTCGCCATCGTTGATCTCATCAGGTTCCACAACAAAGATCGCACCAACAGCAGTGTTCAACCGGGCTCCAGCCATGCCGCGATGAGTGAAGCCTTCATCAACGACGGTGTCCACAATCCGTGTGTTTTGTTGTTCACGATCGATGACTCCTGCAAATGAAGTGTCTGTGTTGAACAAATCGATCCCTGGCCCAACACCTCCTCCACCTAATGCAACGGGCTTGCTCAAGGTTGGTTGCGCGGTGATGTTGAGACCAGAGGTGTTGATCGCGTTGATGACAGCGTTCCGAACGTCATCAACAGAGGACACAGCAGAGACGTCAATTGCAGTATGTCCAGGGTCAACACCATTCCCGATCACATCGAACTCAAAAGTGATTGTTGTGCTGCCATCTGAGATCGAGAAGGTCTCTCCATCGCTGAGGCGATCTTGGCCAACAATGGAGATATGACCATCTGCAGGCTTGCTTTGCCCGATGAGTCGGTATGTTTTGTGAAGTCCTTCCAGACGCAACATACCCACAACATCGCGCCACATCTCCACCATCGAGCGCAGGAGTACTTCGGTGTTGAGATTGAGTTGAAAGTCCGCAATGATTGAGGGGATCGGAAGAAACTCGACCTTGCGAAGATGGCGCTCTTGCTCCACAAGGACAGAAGTATTTTTGAGAGGGAAAGGTGTCATTGGGCTCTCCATGGTGTATAAAGCTGAATACCCTCTCTATACAGGAGAGCCAAAGAAACAGTTGCAAACACAGCATCCGCAATGATCACTCACACTGAAGAGAAATGCGGATGCAAAACCCATAAAAAACATACATGTAAATCATCAATGTTTTTTTTCAATCTTTTTTCTTGACAACCCTTGGTAAGTGCCTACCTTACATTGGTAGGTGGTCGCTTACCAACAGGTGAATCACATACACTGAAGGAGAAACAGATATGACCCAAAAAACCCCTTTCAGCAAATACTTGCGTGAAAAACGCATTGAGGCTGAAATGAGTCTGCGTCACTTGGCCAGTATCTTGGGGGTTTCACATGTCTACTTGGGAGAAGTCGAAAGAGGTGTACACAAGACACTTCCACGTCGACACTGGCCCAAACTGATCAACGCAATAGAGAACATCACACTCGAAGCACTAGAAGAAGAAGAAGCAAAAAGCAACCCGGTATTGCTCTCCCTCGAACAAGTCCCTCCCAAATACAGGGATGTGGGTATTGCTCTCGCGAGAAGAGTAAGGGATCAGGATCTAGAAGAAGACGATCTTGAAATGATCTTGAAACTACTTTTGAAATGAGATGATGGATGTCAGGCTTTTTTGACAGTGAAACAATCACAATGCCCGGTCTCTCAATGAGAGACATTGAGTCTATAGGAGAAGACCTACTCCAAGAAGTGGAGCCATCAGCACTCACAGAACCTACGCAGCTCGATGTCTTGGATTGGTCAGACCACAAACTCCAAACAATAGGATTCCATGTCGTACCAGTCCGTCGCTCGGAGCTTGAGCTTCACAACTGTCGAGAAGGAATGGCAGACCATAGAGGACGTCCAGGAGATCCCATTGAGCTTTTGATTGAAGATGAGTTTTTTAGTGAATTGATTGAAGGTGGAAGACTTGCCAATCGTGCACGTGCGATTATCATTCATGAACTCAGCCACGGAATCTTGCATGTGCCTTTGCTCAGACAATACCAATACGATCTTGAAGAAGCTTTTCCATTGAAACGAGCCCCTCTCCGAGAGATAAAGACTTTTCAACAACCTGAGTGGCAAGCCTGGGCCTTAACTGGAGCAATTATGGTGCCTCGATGCACTTTGTTGCAGTTTCCACCAAACACACCCCGGAGCCAAATTGCAAGCTTCTACGGAGTAAGTGAAAAGCTATTAAGCCATCATATCAGACGATTAAGACTCGAAGCTAGGTATTCGTGCCCCTAAAGCACAAACAGCCGCAGCATTTGATTTTTGGCTGTGGCCATTTGAAGCTGAACCCTCCGGCTCATTGGTCACAAGACATTTTACCGAAGAATAAAGCTGACATTGTTGTAGCAAACATAATCTGCATATTCTTCCACAAAATGTCAAGTCTTCAAGGTGAGGGAAGCAATGAGGAGCGAACATCATGAGTCGCAAATCCCCAAGTGCGCCCGAAGGTTACGAGTATATCTACGTCACTCATTATCGACATGCCAAGTCAGGCAAAGTGATATACGCACGGAACTACGGGAAAAAAGTCTTTAGGCTTTGTGTCCCCGTAAACCGAACAGAGAAGTGATCATCGGTTGTTCAAAACCCTGAGGGGGAGAGTTGGTATCAAAGCCAATTCTCCCCCCATTCCTTTTCCCACTCACTTTGGAGAACAAGAATGTACAAAGTGTATCGTGGTATCAACCACACAAAAAAAGAAGTGTATTTTGGTGTCGCAAAAGACGTAAAGGCACGACGTGACGGAAGTCATTGCCGAGGAGGAACAAAGGCCCTGAAGCACTGGAATTGTGAAAAAGATCGCATCGTTTGGAAAGAAATCTCCAATCACTACAAACAAGAGAGAGCATCTCAAACAGCCCACGCGCTCGAAAAGAACTACAAACATCCCCAAAGGTTCAAAAACATTCAGACATCAGGCATTTAGGAGGAAGACATGTTCAATTTTACCGAAAGAATAGGCAGTTCAACTCAAATCCACAACACAATAAAAGCACACATCGACGAGGAAGGAGACTCGTACGACAAATGGTACATTGGGATCACCAAGGACGTAGACGCTCGCCTCTTTGGAGATCACAAAGTCGCAAAGAAAAATGCATGGTGGATCTACAGGAAAGCCATCAATAGCGACCACGCGCGCGCTGCAGAAAAAAGCCTGATAAACCTAGGATGCGATGGTGGTGACGGTGGCGGTGATGATGAGACAGTCTTTGTCTACGCTTACAAAAAGACACCCACCACAGATCCCTGAGCCCCTCCACTCTCGCCGACTAGGCAAACACAACATTTACAGGCTTCGGATTTTCCGCATCATCCGCATACAACAACTCCCTCCTTATCGTCGTGTTGATAAACTCCTTCATCTCATCGCTCACAACCCCCTGAATCGTGATCGTGATAGCCTGATCAACCACAGGACCAAACAGGTAATTGTTTTGGTCATTTACACTACCAGCTGAATCGATCATCGCCGCCGTGGGCAACCCCAACACAGAGCTGTTCGCAAACACAAACGACCCTCGACGAAGCCCAGAGAGCGTGACAGAAGCGTTGGGGATCAACAACCCCAGGTAGAACTTCAAACCATTCTCGGTGAAGCGAGAGCTGTGTATCTCGTTCGCCTTGGACAACAACCGTCTCAGGTTGGCTTCAGGGTAACCCGGTACATTTGGGAACAGCAACCCAGCCTCTTTGAACAGCCAAGGCAATGCCTCAACAGGAGCCGTCTCAGGATCGATCAAGTCAGCCATACCATCCACGATCCCATCGAACTGACCAGCCAAAGCATCCCACACTGGAAGATACTTCCCCATCAGGACAGGATCTTGATCCTTCACACCAGGCGGAACAGCATCGCGATATCGATTGTCCAACTCTTGAGAAAACGCAGAGGCCACCTTCAACTCAAAAGGCAAGACCCGCAACTCCTTCTGTCCAAAGGCGTCCTCAACCAAACAACGAACAACCCCCTCCTCTCTATCAGAGAGAACATTCAACGAACCAACATCGTCATTTGCGAAGATGATTTGTGTGGCCACCAAACCAGCACCATCAACATGAGGAGGAAACACAGAATCCGTCGACAAAAAGTGCCCCAATACACCAAGTCCAGGAAACTCAATTTCCACAGCCTGGCTCCAGCCTCTGGAGGGAATCGCTCCATCCTGCCTTGCCACTTTGAATTCCCTGTTAGCCGACAATATCAAAGACGAAGCGATCTCACTCTCATGGAGAACAAGATCAGAAACTTCGATCTCAGGTGGACGGCGCCAAAGATAAATGGACAGTGACGCTGCGCCTCCACCCAACTCTATCCACTCACTCGTTGCAGCATCCCGACCATAGATGTATAGGGTGCGAAGACCATCTTCCTCGTCGTCATTCAAGATGAGATCGTCTATCAAGATCTGCGTTTCGACAACGCTCCCTGCATGAAGAAGCACACCCAAACTCTCTGTGTTCTTGCTACCATGTACGTTTGGAATGTATTGGCCTGTACTGTGACTCCCACCTCCTACACGTACTTTGTACGCGTTGAGAGCTCGCGTGTCGTGGTGCCAGCGAAGTGTGAGAACATTGAAGGGAGGAAGAGTCGCGAGCTCAATTCTACTTTGGAAGTCAAGAACGATCATGTCTGGCATCGTGCGGCTCCCCTCATTTATGGCGTGTATCCAACGGTCTGTACGTTGCGCGATGTCGCGATAATCGTCGCCCCCTCATTCGTCACAAAAGCATTTGAAGGCACAGGGATATCAGCGACTGGACTCCGAATGACAAAGTCATTTTCGACTTCTGATCTTGCAGCCAGGACACCACGAATCTCATTCACATGAAGTGTCTGGCCAGCTTCGCGCAAGAAGGAGACCTCTTGGGTTTCTCTGTCAACTTGCGTTGTCAAAGGATCGAGCAGCTTCTGCAAGTCAGCGACAACTGCAAGCTCAACTTCTGCACTGATGAATCCTTGCTTAGTCGTGAAAAGTACATCGATCACAGGAACCACAAATGCAGGATCATCAACCTGCACAAAAAACCCCATCCCAATTTTTGGCTCAAGGGCTGACCTCAAAGCACTCTTCAAAGAAGGTGTTGCGGTGCCTCCACCACTCGGAACAATCCCCACGATGATCTGGTCTCCAATCAACACACTCTTTGCGCGTGCGATACCAGAGAACAACTCCGAAAAGGTATCGATCTCTTTGAGCGTTCCCAAAAACTCTCGGGTTCGAGTCCGCAGTTGAGCCTTCTTGACGATCTCTGTCTTCGAGTCTTTGGGCTCCCCACCTTTTGCACGTAGCGGATTTGTCACAGATGATGGTGCTGGTGACGGTGATTCAAAGACATACGTAAGGTTGTCCTTGGGGACATTCGACTCAAGCCCACCACCCACACGATAAAAGACCTCCACACTTTGGAGAGCTGTCGGAATAACACCATTTGCGCCATCTCCAAACTCTATTTGTGTCTTGCCATCTGTTCGCAAAGATGTGGTGAAGTGCTTATCTGTTGCTCCTGAATCAACAAGGGAATCCACCTTGTTCCAAAACACACCGAGGACTTTGACCCGAACTGAACCGTCGATGACCAGTGGTTCGTTCAAGATGACAGCCTGAAACTTCGTACCGTCTGAAGTGTATCCTTGCTCCAAAGAGCGACCAGCGATCATCGAAACGGACACTTGAGAAACACCACTCCCAACACTGAAGGCCAGCTCGTTCTCAAAAAAGACCTCTTCGACTTCTCCCACGATATTTCTGTTTGTCACCTTCAAAGCATACTGGTTGAAGGTTCTAGCTGTATACGGTGAAGGAAGTGTCACAAGGAGATCGACACGAGCTGGTGTTGCACTCTTGGGTGTGTAACCTGCTTTCTTTGCGTGTGCGATGATCATCTTCTCTTCGCGTGCTGTAAACAAAGAGAATTCTTGTGCAAATGCATTCGCCAGATTGACTCCCTGCACCAACGCTTTGATGTAAAGTCGGAGTGCAAAAAAGCCAACATCCCCAGGTGCATCAATGTTCCAGTCTGGAAAGACCTTTCTGGCGATGTCTCGGGCATGTGCAATAAAGTCGCCTTCGTTGATGGTCGAAAAAGGATACTGCCAACCATCGAAGAATTCGGCAAATTGCACAAGTTTGTTTTCAGCCACAGCTCACTCCTCTACTCATCAATGTCCAGACCAAGCCCAAGACGTTCTGAAGACAGGTCTTCAAATCGCGAACGCTCCATGTACTCAATCTCAATACCAAGCTTGCGGCTTGCTGGTTCCCTCGCAACATCAATGGAAGACAGCAACATTGTCGGAATGTATTCCGTGATGGCCTGCTGTGTCAGCACCAACGCAATCGGCCTGCTCGACTCATCAGCAAGTGTCTCTTGTTCAAAAGAGTGTGGGGGAAAGCCATACCCCACATCGTCGATTCGTTGACCTGTTTGGGTGCCAGCCAACATGTTGAGTTGCGAGCGAGATGTTTCATCTCGTGCGATGGCTCCACCGGAGTCGAGCTTCATCGGGAAAAGAAAAGTGAATGGCTTTGACATTGCGTGTCCTCTAGTTGTCCGGGAACTTCAGCTTATTCCCTTTCACAGAGACTGGCATATCAGGGAATGGCGGTGTAGGAGCGGGTGGACTCGTCGGGCCTGATGGTGAGGGGTGAACGTGACTAGCAGCCCATGTCTTGAGCTGTGTCCACAATTCGTTCATGCGTTCATATATCGCAGGATGCACAGCCCCATTGCCCACTGTAAGCTCGGCATCTGCATCTTTATTCTGCAAAGTCATCCCAAGACCACCATCAATCCCCAAGACAATGGACTTGTCGGGCTTCAACTCGATGGATGTCCCTGATGGCGAACCATCAATGATCTGCGAGATCTTGATGGACTCCCCCCCTGGCTTTTGGGAGATGCGAAAGAGCGTTGCACCAGGCTCTTGTGGCGCATTCACTTCATCAGGATCACCTGTGTATCGCAGCTCCAGAAAGGGCTCGTTGGCATCTTGCGCTTGCACGAGCTCCCAGCGGCTTGAAAAAGAGAGCTGCTTTTGTGGAAAAGCATCTTCGATATCAGTGGGGAGTGTGTCTTCGAGAGGAAGAAAACCAGTGTACACGAGATGGTCTTCGTCTTCTTCACCAAGCTCGGCGCGCTCTGTTGTCACCCATACTGCGAGCTTCTCAGCGTATTTCTTCAACCATAAATCATCAGGTGGAGAGAAGCGACCAAAGGCATAGCAAGGCCGTGCCCAGCGAGGCTCTCCCTTGTACACGACTTGAAGCCAGCCCTTCTTTGAACTCTCAGGTTGGGTGTCTTGTTGGCCAGACTCTGGCTGGATGATACGGGCAAGTGTCAGCATCACAAACTCCATAACGCATTGTTTCGCTCTGGCTTGTTACTGGTAATGAATTAAATCTGTTGCGGTTTTCTTGATTTTAAAAAAGCATGTGGCTACTTTGTTGGATATGTGGTTGAACGCATGACACGTTAAGACACTGAACATACGTACACTGACTTTCGTAAATCATGAAATCATTCAATCGCAATTGCGAGGACAACATGGATCAACAAAAAGTAGACAAAATCATCCAGTGTGCATTGGCTATAGCTTCCCAGGCTGACGACTTCAGAGATCGTGAATTGGGACCAATTCACCTGATCAAATACGTTTACCTTGCGGATTTGGCTTACGCACAATCTCATGATGGCGAAACATACACAGGAATCCCTTGGCAATTCTATCACTTTGGTCCATGGGATTTGGGGCTATTCCAGCATTTGGATGATGCAACTTCTCTCAACCACATCCAAAGAAGAGAAATCCAAAGCGAATATGACAAAGACTTTACCCGATGGCGCTATACCAACCGCCACGATGCTAGCATTGATGAAGAAGCATTCAGATCGCGCCTACCTGTTTCCATTTTTTCAACATTGAAAAACAACATAAAGCGTTTTGGACAAGATACGTACGAACTCTTGGATTTTGTTTACAAAACATCACCAATGTTGAACGCAGCTCCTGAAGAGTTTTTATCCTTTGACTTCAAAAAAACAACTCCCCTTCCATCCAGTCAAGAGGAAAAGCTCACTGCCAAGCAACAAAAAAAGAGAAAAGCCACCCTCAAAAAAATCCAGGAAAAGCTCGCAGAGAAGAGAAAAAAACCTCGCCGAAAAAGGCTAAAAAAGGCTGCCGAACCAGTGTACGATGAGGTTTTTGAGAAAGGTGTTGAGTGGCTTGATAGCCTTGCAGGGTCGCCAGTAGAGGAGCATTCTGGCAAAGTGCTTTTCGATGAAAATGTGTGGAAATCTCCAAGCAGAAGGAATACAGATGACGACTGCTAAACAATACCCTTCCGATTCGATTCAATTCAGTGTGGAAGCTGGAGGCGATCCATGGTGGGAAAAGACTGCAACCAAAGAAATAGAAAGGGGGCGGTTGGTTTGGGCTTTTTTACCACATGTAGATCAAATCCCCAGTATACTGCTCCCAGAAGGAAGAGACGATCCCACAGATCATAATTCAGCACTTTTCAGGATCAAATCACTGAACGTAAAAAAACCACCACCAGAAAGCAGAGACAGCTTACCAATAGCGGCAATGCCGAAGTTTGCAGGTGAGGTTTACAGCGTTCATAGAGCGAAGAAACGACCAGCTCTCCTCCTGTCCCGACCGATGGAAGAGGTGGATAAAAAAATGAGGCAGGGAATGGCAAGGATAAAAACGAATCCAACCTTGCTGTTGGTACCATCATACGGAGCAAAAGATTCAAGAACTTCAAAGGGATGGAATACAAAATTCCTCAAAAGAATGAGAAGAGGGCATTACCCACAGTTTATATGGGATATGCTTCCAATGCCAGGTACGACAACAGAATCCGTTTTTCGACTAGATCATCTGCAACCAATGGGTTCTCATCACCAAACATACGAACCAACCGAATACAAGTTAAGTGACACAGCACTACAAATAGTCGAGGATTGGTTTTTTTGGTACCTGACAGGTCTCATCGACGAAGAAAGCGAACTTGAAACAATCAGAGAGTTGTTGATGGAGTTGAAGGCTTAGTCAAACAAACTCCTACCGCCCAAACTCTACCTGCACCTTGAATGTATCTCCCCACCTTTGCTCAAGCTTGTACAAATACCAAAGCCCTTTGTATCGACCAAATGGAAACTTCACCTCATAGGATCTTCGGCAACTCACAAAGACATTCCCGTGAGTCCAGCAAGACAAGGTGGTACCGTACTTTTTTGCTCGCGGCTTTTGGATCTGCACGCCAGATGCCTTCGTCCCCTTGGCTCCTTTCCCACCACTCCCCTTCCCCAAGCCACCTGTAAATCCCGTTGGAGTCGTTGCCTGTCGAGGAACACCTTTCCCTCCAGGCAAAGCTCTCGCTGATGGCACAAAGGATGTCTGTCGTGGTACGAAGTACTTCTTCACATCCTTCCACTTGTATTGACCGCTCAACGTCCCCGAAAAGAGGCTCCCAATAGCAAGCCCCTTCGGGAGCAATCCAGCCTTTTGATCTTTCACCAACAACTCTCTGTTGATACGGTAGTTAAATCCCAGGTCCGAAGGCGGATTGTCACCATCACTTCCAGACAATACATCCTTGCGTTGTGCGCCTTTGTTCAACGTATCCGATGGTTGCACTGCACTCCCCACAGAACGTCTACCACGAGCATTCTTCTTGACGTCCTTGTGGTGTTGAATCTCTTTTCCAGCTGCGTCTTGCTTGTTCTCTCGCAAACTGATCCCACGAATCACGAGCTCCGCATTTGGACTCGTTGGATCGTATGCAGCCTGGTTGACAGAGACCAAACCAGGACTTTGGTATACAAACGATACAGTCCCCTTGTCCGCGATCAGATCGTCTTCAGGGACAACGTGGACTTTCTGTATGCCATCCGAAGAGTCTGGCTCCATGAAAAGACGAGCTCGGGCATTCACGAGATGGTTGACCTTCTTCTTTGCACCCCCATCTTTTTGTGTCTTTTTGCTCTTACCCATCAACAACCGAATCACAAAGTCATAGTCGTTTTCGTCTTCGTTTTGGCTGACATGGTTGCCATATGTGAACTCGTAATCCAGCTCTGGATGAATCTTGATCTGCTTGATTGCGATCCCATGCTCCGTCAGTATCCCCTCAACGATATCGCTGATCTTCAAATGGGAACGAAAGTGGAAGTCCCTGCTGTACAAGAATGGGAATCCCTTCACAGGGATCGCCGGATAGGTGACACGACCAGGCTTGCTTCGAGTCAACTTGAAGAGTTCTGTATGACAGACCATTTTAATTTCGGGCTTCCCATTATCCGGCAAGATCGGCTGGTACTTTGTGACAATCCCTTCAAACACCAAACGCTTTGTTGTTCGTCCAGGGATGTCCACAGCATATCCACCTGTAAATCGGCACTTCAGGCCTTCAATGACCTTCTCAATCCAGTATGTTGCCCCGTGCTTGAGTTGAAAGGAAAGTTGGTCGATCGCACTCTCCTCTTGCAAAAGTGACACAACCGAAGATCCCAGCTGCTTTGTCACGTCAAGGTACGTCCCTCTTTTGTCTGGATCCTCAAGCTCCAATTTACGATAAGGAGTCAACTCATGTTGTGGCATCAGAACAACTTCCTTTGTAGCTCAGCCTCTTCTTGAGTCGAGACCAAGGCATCCCGAAAGTCTTTGGGGATGATGATTGTCTCGCCGACACTCCAATCTTTGGCGCGCCTGATAGGATTGGCATCAGCAATAATCCACCAAAGCCCAGTATCATCGTAAAATGTATCAGCAAGAGAGTGATACAAAAAGTTCGGCCAATTCATGAGATCGGCTTGCGTGACTTTGTACTCAAGAGGATCATCACTCTCAAAGCGAGGACGAATGGCCGGCTCAAGTCCCCTGTTTGTTTGGTGTTGTTCATAGAAAGGCTCAACCATATTGGTCTCCTAGATGACCTGCGTAAGTAGTGTCGAAGCCAAGCCAAGTGTCGACTCTTGTGCTGCCAACGAAGCCCGCATCCGTTTGTTGATCCTGTTTGACGTCCCCTCTTCAAGCACGACCAGCTTGATGGGAACACTACATCTTTCGGGGACAAGCAAACCATTGAAGAGGATTTCGTTGATGGGTGCTGTCAAGAGCTTGCACTTCCACCAACGCACACCAAACACAAACAAACAATCTGGAGGTGGTTGGTTCGTCTCCTTCCCGCTGATCTGGTCAATCAGTCGTCCTCGTTGTCGGATAAAGGATTCGAGAACAGCCTCAACACCGAGCGTACCCACAAGAGGCGAAACGACTTTCACGAGGTTGGAGTCAACAGATCCTTGTGTCCGGTCAAAGAGAAGATCAAAGGAGATGAACTTCGGTCCACCAGAAGTCCATGTGACAATCGGCGCATCAAAGCCAGGTACATTGTCGATCTCATAATTTGGCTTCTTGTCAAACGTGATCTGGATGGGATTGAATTGGAAGGCCAACGCCAAAGGAACCTTTGTGTTGATCAACGCCCCTCTCACAGCACGAGCTCCAAAGGCATCCTGGATCGTCGTCATCAGTTGGCTCCTCTGAGCTCGGCGTCTTCCACAACACGCTTCAGGGCTGGCAACAATTCGCGAGCGAGCTCCTCAGCATCTTTGATCTGGGTCTCGATATTGATGGCCCCCTCTTCAAATTTAAAGATGAGCATCTTCTTTGCCGCCGAACCCTGGACTTGACGGGATTGACTCGCCATCTGCTTTTGTGTTCCAGCTTGAGAGAGCGCCGTTTGGCCAAGGTCACTCGCTTTGGGAGCAACCGCGCTCTGCTTCAGGGCTGGATTCATGAAACGCTTTGGGACACTAGGCATTTTGGATGTTGAGAAAGATTGTTGTGCCCTTTTCCTGGAAGCAATGAATCTGTCAGCAAAGCTCAGCATGGGCTTCGTGGGCTTTGAGCTTTGGCGTGCGTCGCTGACATCTTTGTTCCGTGCTGTGATAAAGGCCTGCACAGCCTTCCCAATGATCGGAACTCTCTTCAAACGCTGAAGTGCTGCATCAAGATACCCCATAAAGCCGCGCCACACCCACAACACACTGTCGCGAATATCTTGCCAAAGAGCCTTCACCAAAACGCCAGCGGCACGCCAGAGCATCGTGACAGTGCTTGTCATCCACTTCCACTTACTGACAAACCAGTTGATCACAGCACTCGCTTCCATTTTGAACTCGCGCCAAAGAGTCGAGAAAAAGGCCTTGAGGGGATTCCAATACGTCACAATGAGAAGAGGAATGCGCAAGAACCCAAGCCCCAAAAAGCTCAAGCTGAGGATCAACAAATCCAACCAAATCCCTGATCGCTTCATCCAGCCTGTCCAAGTGTCCCAATACCGAATGGCCAAGAACACAACCCCTACAAGAGCTACGATCCCAGCAACAACCAATCCAATAGGGTTGGCGTACATCGCCACGTTGAGTCCCGTGGTGGAAGCCGTCGCGGCTGTCTGTGCAGGGATCAGAAAGGTAAACAAAGTCGTGGCAATACGCTGGACACCAAGTACAAAAGCGGTCGTGGTTCCGATGATAAATTGAGGGATCATCAACGATATTTTCGCCAAAGCAAACGCACCGAAGATACCAATCACAGCACCGATCGCCTCACCAAACTTCCTCGCTTGGCGTCCACCTTTGCTGAAAAACCCAATCATCTCACCAACAGCCATCCCAACTTTGAACACGACCCCAATGAACGGAAAGATGATGTTCTTTGCTGTACTGAATCCCTTTCGGAGCCCGACAACCAAGCCCTCGATGAAGTTGAGAACCTCTATCTCGATCAGCGCTACACCCAACAGCAACGGACCAAGCACATTTTTGATGGCCTCTTTCGACATCTTTCCCTTCTTTGAAAGAGTCTCAAAAGCCCGGCCTATACCACCAAGAGAGAATTGCATGACCTTTAGCGTGAACCGAAAGACACTACCAATGAGGCCAAACGTAGCCCTAACCACAGGGGCTCCACGCTTGACAGCCCTCATGATACCGTTAACGAGACTTGCCATGTCCGACAGATCTTGTTTGACCTTCGGCTTGATGGCATCAAACAGCTCTATCTTGAGCGCTTCGACGGCGCTCTTGAAAATATCCATGCGGCCAGCGACTGTGTTCATCATCTTCTCATAGAGCTCCGCCGTCGTCATGGCCCCTGCCATTTTCCCCTGAACCTCCCCAAGGGACTTCCCTATCGCCTTAATGATCGCATTGAATGCAGGCCCAGTTCGCTTCCCAAAGAGTTTGAAGACCAAGTCTTGCCGCCTTGTTAACGGAGCTAAGCGTTGAAAAATAGTGATTAAGCCGTTGGTCTTGGGATTCAAATCAGCCATCGAAAGATTAAGGAAAGACAAAGATCGTGTGAGGTTTTTTGAGGGCGTCTGGATTGACGCCAGAACATTTCGCAGCCCAATACCCCCGGCCTGTCCGCGAAATCCACCTTTGGCAAATAACGCAAGGACCGTGACGGTCTCCTTGAGGCTTCGACCCGTTGCGGCCGCAACGGGTCCAGCTTGCCGCAACGCATCCTTCAGTTCAACCGCAGATGTGTTTGCCGCGTTCATTCCGGCCGTTAAGACATCTGTCACGCTCTTCGCTTCGCTGGCTTTGAGCCCAAATACATTAACTGTATCTGTAACCATCTGCGTTGACTTTTCCAACGTCAGCATGGCCCCACCAGCAAATTTCAAAGCTGGCCCAAGGACACTGATAGACGCATCAATCCCTAGCCCAGCCTGCCCCAGGATCTTGAAACCACGCGCAGCATCACGGGCTGCAAATGACGTCGTCGCCCCTAAGCGCTTAGCTTCGGCCCGGAGTCTCGCAACTCCTTCGGATTTGGCTCCCATTACACCAGCTGCAAATGTTAGCTGCTTATCAAAGTCCGCTCCTGTCTTGATCACATCCATCAACCCGGAGCTGATTCCTCGAATCCCACGTCGAATCCCACTAAAAACCCTCGCTGCAGTGATTCCTATCAACACATTGCGTAAGGCGCTCATGCTCGTACTGGCACTTCGAGTTCGTCTAGTTAAACGAGAAAGGCTTGCGGAGAGCTGCCCCGATGAGCTTGTAAATTGCCGAGCCGATCGCGAGGCTCCCTTTGCGTTTTGAGCAAATCGTTCGATCCCTTGTGGCTTGAGCTTCTTATCTCGCCTCGACATTTTATCGATGGATGTAGATAGAAGGTCGATTTCCTTGCGTATCTTTGCAGCGTTGGATGTTGCATTGTCTACCAATTTCACGATGAAACCGAAAACGAGATCTTCCACGACACTCTCCTTTGGTACAAGTATCCCCCTTGCCATTACCGGCAGAAAAAGAGGATGGTTGCTTTGGAAAAAGGCTCGTGCTAGTTTCTTCACATATTCTTACAACGGACAAAAAATGACAGGACAGGAGTCTAGCGCAATGGAGTATTACAGGGCGGATGCACGGAAAAGAACAGAGAAAAACAATGGCTGTTTGCTCTACGGATGTAGTTTGGTCCCTGCAGTATTCGTATGGGGAATTGTCTCAGTAATGGAGCCCACCTGGGGAATGCTCGGGAACATAATGCTCCTCGGGCTCATCTTTATCTATCTCGGGATCTCGCGGATGAATACAAAGCTCCCACCCGCCAAAATGAGCTTGGTTCTATGGCTATCCTTGCTCTGCGTTTCCGGCATCCTTTTTGCTCACCTCGGACGGATAGGCGAAGGAATCCAAAGGGAAGAAGAAAAACAGCTAGCCCAAAAGCAAAAAGATAAACAAGAAAAGCTAGCCAGGATAAAAAGCCTTATAAAAGAAGCTAAAAAAAGCATAACAACTTCAGATACATCAAAAGCATTCACCTTGCTACGCAAGGTCCATAGGGTGACCTCTGGAAAAAACGGCACCGCAAATCGTGTCCTCAAGGAGCTGAAACTCATAACCTCAAAGAAGTACCTGATCCAAGTGATAAAAAACATGAGCGAACAAGAGTATAGTAAATTCGAGAAGAATGGATACGTCGCTGCACGTCATAAAGTATCCACACCTGAAATCAACAACCTCCTCAAAAGAAAGTTACACCTCCTGAAAAACGAGGCAACAAAACTAAGAAGGCAGATGAAGAGAGAGAGAAGGCAGAGAGTCCAAAACTGGATAAATCAAGCAAATCATGTCGCTAGAAGTCGTGATCTGTGTGGGCGTCCTAAGGCTATAGCAAATGCATGGAATCTCCTCCGCAAAATTCGCAGACAGGATCGAGTTTACAAAAAAGCATCCAATGCAACAAAGAGGCTCGAAAGATGCAGGAGAAGGGCTGAAAGGGAATGGGGGCAGGCTCTTCGGGGGGTGATGAAAACCCAACGTTCCACTCACTGTGCTAAACTACACAAGATCATGGTTTCAAGGGGTATCCGTGTTTCCTGTCATGGAAAATACAGCGAAACTATAAAGTTTAAATGGGTACTCTTTTCACGATCTAGTTCAAGGGTCTTCCTGAAGCCGATTTTTCAAGGGCTTGAGAAGATAGGATTCCGTTACATTTATGTCGATAATTCCAGGAGAGCATGGAGCTACAAACTCCACCCCCAAGACGAAAGCAAAGCGGGAAAAATGATCTTGAACCAGATGGGGTTGGGCTCCCCACTAAAATTCCGCTACCCAGAGACAAAGACAAGGTAATCCCCTAAAGAAGGCTGACTTTAATGGGGCCGCCCTTTTTACGGGGCGGAGAGAGCCTTGAGCATCCAAACCTCCAAGGCGAGCGAGAGGCTGGCTTCAATGGGGCCGCCCCTTTTTATCGGGCGGAGAGGCTCGTGCGCAAGGCTACCGTTCGGAGGCGACCGTGAAAGCTTCAATGGGGCCGCCCTTTTTACGAGGCGGAGAGTCCTTCAAGATGCTTGTGGTCCTTTGGGTCTTTCAGCCTGCTTCAATGGGGCCGCCCTTTTTACGGGGCGGAGAGCAAGTGATCAGTAACTTAAAGGATCTTTTGATTCACCGTGGCTTCAATGGGGCCGCCCTTTTTATCGGGCGGAGAGAGAGTAAAACGGCCTCATTCACACTTATCGATTTTTTACCGACGGAACTGCTTCAATGGGGCCGCCCTTTTTATCGGGCGGAGAGCTACCGGGAATATTGTGGAGAGCGGTAATGCACATACTAGCTTCAATGGGGCCGCCCTTTTTATCGGGCGGAGAGCAGCAAAACACACAACCGACCCCCCTGTCTTCCTAGAAGAGATAGCTTCAATGGGGCCGCCCTTTTTTATCGGGCGGAGAGGGTTCACTTCCAAGTGTACACACCCAAAAGACTTTTTTCATCATATGCGAGCGTCTCACTTTTGCAACCCTTTTCAGCACTCCTCCAATGCAAAATAAGCCACACACACAACACCTATCCTCCTACAAAAAAAAAAAGGAAAAATCATTTTGCGAGCGTCTCCAGAGTTTTGCTCACCACGTCGACGCTCGCACTTTCTTCTGTTCTTGTCATCCATGGATGTTTAGCTAGCTGGATTGCTTCATCAATGTAGGTGTTCAGATCACCATTTTCGAGGAGTATCTTGTACCATTTTGGTGTCTTCGTATGGTTTGGATCGGCTCTCCCTGCTCGTTGTTGAGAAGGGGTTCCCCACATACTGATCATAATCTCTCTCGTCACGGGATGACAGGCAACAAGACATCGCACAAAATCATCCCAGAGAGGACTAGGCTGCGTATCTTGCGCCATGACTCACCTCCCTCAGTTCATTCATCGTGACACAGATAGCCTTAAGAAGGCCACAGTCTGATTGAGTGGATGCCCACGCCTTGAAGGCTTGTAGGGTAGCTTCAAGCTCTCCGATCAAGGTTTGTTGTCCGTGGATTGTGAACGTGTCGAGGTTGTTGATGTGACGACATGTGGCTTGGTGAAGATCAGAGACGAGATCACGGTCGAGTCTGGGAAAGAGTCGACCTGTGTCCATCGCAATAATTGAATGGATCGCAACAAGTTCCCTTGGGGCTTCCCGGGGGTTATAGCCGAGGGAACCGGCGGTTTGACGGCGAATGTCAGGGTTGTGGTGAATAAGACGCTTGCGGATTTGGATCGAAGTGGATATCATGTCGATTACTCCATTCTGATAAAGGTTGAGAGTAAAAGCCTCGGAAGACCGACCAAAGTGCTCCGGGGCTTTTTTGTGTCTAGCTCATGGTGTTCACTATACACCAACACTTTAAGTGAAGTCAATCACAATGTTTACTTTTTATCAACACTCGCCTTCTTCCTCGACCTCTCTCTCGTTTTCCAATTCTTGCAACTTTTTCATCTCCAGAGCAAGCTCCGCCAAAAGCATTCTTCTTTCAGGACTCAAGTCGATTAAAACAGATTCAACAACAACTCCTTCGACACTCTCTTGCAGCAAGATAGATGGTGGGTACTGTAGCGCGTTGGCAATTTTGAACAATGTGGATAGTCGCATGTTTCCACTGCCATTTTCTATCTTATTCAATGCCGCTGGACTCATGTTGATAAGCCTAGCGAGCTCTCTTTGTCCTATGCCTCTGTTGTTTCGCGCATTTTTTATCGCATTGGTAACCATTATTAAGCGAAATTCCAAGTCCGCATCATCCATGTCAGCCTCCTAAGATCTGTGGATTTCTGAGAATAGATCAGATGACGAGGTTTCGCAAATTGGGCTTGACTTGTTAATGTGAATGACAATAATAGTGTTTGCAAAAAGTTAAACACCGAAAGAAGGAGGACAAGATGGATTTAGGTCAAAGAATCCGACAGGTCCGGGAGAAAAGAAATATCAGTCAAAGACAGGCAGCCATGTCCGCTGATATTTGCCCGGCTTCGTGGAATCGTCTGGAAGGCAAGGATTCCAATCCGACATACTCGACATTGAAGCGAGTCGCAGAGACGCTAGGCGTTCCAATTGCGATGTTGTTTTTTGTGGAGGTGGATTGAGATCAGAGTTGGAGATCAACAGGAGAACAGAGGGCTGTAGTTTGCCGACCGCACCCTCTGCGCTCCCATCAACAAGAAACAGGGAGAATATAAAATGAACGTTGTCAAAAAACAAGAAGATTCCGTTTTTGTCGAGCATGTCAGCTTTCTTGACACAGGCAAGGAGTTTGAGATCATCACCCAAGGCGACTTCAAAGGAGTTGCCCTTCGGCCCATCGTGGAAGATATGGGGCTCGATTGGAGTGCGCAACTCAAGAAGATCAAAAACCACCCAATCTTGAGCAAAGGTGTGGTCTTTATTGCCACACCTTCAAGTGGAGGGACACAAGAAACAGCATGTCTCAGCATTCGTCGCTTGCCATTTTACTTGGCCACGCTCAACACAAAACGGATCAAGAACCGAAGCATCCGTAATCGAGTTGAGCTGTATCAAGAATATGCTGCCGATGTAATCTTTGAAGCGACCTATGGACAGGCATTCCTGGAAGCTGATGTTCTTCAATTTCAACTCGAACAACAACGCAAAATCGTTGCCGAGCAATCCATCGAACTCCAGCATCTCCGCCTGCAGGGCTCCAATCTGAAGGTGCAGGGCGAACTGTTCGCCAATGCCGACATCCTTCCTGCACGGGCAAAGGTGCGGGGATTACTTGCGGCATACAGTGGCAAGGGGATCTCGATGGCGGCGATCTGTCGGCACTTGAAAGAAGAGACGGGATTTGACGCTCACAAGATACGCAAAAAGATCCAAGCGATGGGCGGAAAGGCCACCCTGCTGAATGTGATCACCGCGCACAAGTACGACGAGAAGGCACTAGGGATCCTTTGTCGTATGCTTCGGTAGTTCTTTCAGCCTCCAGTCCTTCCTTTTCCCCCTCCATGCTGCAAGCCCGCCACCATCAAAACAACCAAAGTGGATATCATCAACCTCCCAGGCAGACCCCCGGCAATGCTGGATCGAGACGTCGCAGAACTATACGAGACAACCACCGGTCAGACTAACAGGGCTGCCAAGCGAAATCCTCGACGCTTTCCGGAGCCAAGCTATCGGTTCAAGGCGGTCAAGTCAGAACTATGCCAAATTGGCACAGTCCTTCAAAAGCGAGGACTTACCATCTCGGGACCGCATCCTTGGCTATACACGCAACACGGTTGTAACGCGTTAGCCTTTGTTCTCAATTCCGACATTGCGATCGAACGCTCTGTCCAGATTGTTGAAACGTTCACAGCACTGGAACAAGGAAGGCTTGAAGAGTACATCGCCGAGAGAGTCGCGCAAGCGACTAGGGGTGATGAGATCAAACGACTCCTCCTTTTGGGTGCGCCTGCGGATTGGAGTGAGCGATTCCCTCGCGAATTCTGGGTCGAGCTTGCTCGCTTGCGACATTGGCACAAATACGATCCAGACAAGCACAACACGCCACAAGACGCAAAGTGGTGGGTCTCATGGACGATCTATCAACGTCTACCAAGCAATGTCTATGACGCGCTCAAAGAGATGAACCCGGCTGATGAGAACGGCAATCGCTCGCATAAACATCATCAATTTATGCGAACGAGTGACGGTGACGAGGTGTTGAAAAATTTGGTCAGAGAAGCACTTCGCTTCATGCGTACATCGATAGACTGGTCGGATTTTGCTTGGCGGTGGGATCAATTGAGGCCTCGGCCAGGACAACAGTTGAAAATGTTCCCAGCGCCAAAGCCAAGCCTGCAACCCGCCGTATAACCCACAGCACCAACAACCCCACCCCCATCTTCAGACATATTCTCATTTACCAAGAAAGGAAGGGGGGGGATATCACCCTCCCCTCAAAAAGAGATGCCAAAACCTAGGCATTGGACACAATACGCAAAACAAGAAAATAAAAACAATCCGGCATTTAGCGACATGTATGCGCTTAAGCGCACCCCCCTCTGAATCTGGAAGTCAGGAGACTTTTTGTTTGCACCTTGAAGCTTTGACGCTTTGGCTTGCGTCGATTTCTGCGGCTCGTGTCAAAGAAGAGACTCGCCCGATGCTACTCGGTACAAACCCTTGAACGACGTGCCTGGAATATAGGGAGCCTTGTTCCATGCAAGAAACATCAAGGACATACAGTACTTCAATAGGGCCGACCTGTTTACTGAACGAAAGGATAAAGTGTAAGCCTTACACCTTGGGTGGAGCATGCAGTACTTCAATCGGACCGCCCTATTTTAGGGGCAGAAAGACAGATGGTGCTACAAAGCAAGAACTTTTGTGTCCCCAAAGGTTTTGAACTCCCCAAGGGGTTTAGGGGATCTTTGCTGTAGCAGCATAGGATTTGTTTCGAACTCTTTCAAGTTGCCCATGAGTTCATCGGTCTTGTCTCTTTGTTCCCAATACTCTTTTACCGCTGCGTTGAATTTTTCAGCAAACATACTCGCCTCTATGAGGTACTTATCAGGAATGGGTCCATCTCCAGATAGGCCTTCTTTTTTTTGGGTTTCGACTGCCCACCTCTGGATTTCACGACCTATTTCCTCGACTCTTTGCGCTCTTTCTTCAAGTTCCACAATGGATTTTTCCAAAGCCCAAGTCCCAATAGATTGGATAAGAGTTGGGTTAATTTTCGTGCTGTAGTAAATGAAACCTACGATGCCAAGCGACAAAATGCCTATCATAGCTAAAATAGTACCAAAAAAGACGATAGGCGCTTCTATCGCGAAAAACACCATGTATGTCACCACAAAACCCAAAAAGAGAAGGCCCAACATCATGCGTGATTGCATTCGGAATGTTCCCCAAAGGGTATCTTTTGTCAGGGGAGGTTTTGGGTACTTTTTCATTCTTTCTCACCTCCTGGCATTACTGCGAGAGGAAAAACTTCACGCCACTTCGCCCTAAGCAAAGCGAACATGTTAAGAGTCAACAATATAGTTGATCCGGACATTAAAATCCAGGGAGCAACATGACGAAAGAAAAAGAAGATTGGTTTTGGTACGTTTGGAGGAAAGAGCCAGTTCGCAAAGGAAAGGCTCAACCAACTGAAAAACATACAAAGGCAAAAGAAAAGCGTTCCGTAGATCGTGTATTTTGACATTTGTCCAAATTCCTTTGGAACAAAGGAGTGGACGTTTTTCTCTGCTTCCTTCGCGGCTCTCTTTGCTTCCTTTCTTTTGCACAGCTCTATGGTGATAGCTACAGCTTGTTCGGTTGTGATTGTACGGTTTGGTGTGTTGAGATCGTCGCAGCCTACAGATTGGCCAATATCCTGAAACTCTTTCCACTCCAATTCCAGCTGCTTATAAAGAGCATGTGCTTTCAATGCGATCTCCTTCTTTCCTCTCCCTTATCTCCTACAAGCCGATATTTAAGGGAAATATCGGCTTGTTCAATGGTCTTTTTTTTTTCGGATGGAAAGGGATAACTTCCAAGCATTTACACCCAAAAGACTTTTTCCATCATATGTGAGTGTTTCACTTTTGCAACCCTTTTCTGTGCTCCTCCGACACGAACACCATCAAACCAAAAGACAACAGTTGCTTGGGGAAGGTTTTTGAGGACACAAGGATCAGTCACCGCTTACATGGCTACCACCACCGCTGCTGTGGAGAGGAACCACTTTTCTCAAACCTCCACCATCAACGACACCTCCGGATGCGGGTGTTGTAACTCTCTTTGTCCCGCCGCCAGTGTTTCCACCACCTATTGCGCCAACAACTCCGACAAGCTGTTGCAGCTTCGTCCCACCACCCGTGTTTCCACCATGACAACCAATGACAGCTGCATGAACATCTGCCACAAAAAACCCAGCGGCCAATACCAAACCAAAAATGAGCGTTCTCATCTTTTGCCTCCATGTACTCGAAAAATGTAGTTCGTGAGAGGAAGGTAAGGATCGGTTGGGCAGAAGGCAAGACAGATGACCTGGCCACTTGGTGGGCTGGGCAGAAAAACAGAGCTCCAGCTTTGACTCCGCTCCCCCTTCTGCGCTTTCCGAAATTCGTAGACACTTCCCCCAACATACTCCGCTCTTCCCCCAACCTTTCACAAACATCAGACATATTCTCATTTCATCTTGAATTTTTCCATGATATAACCCACCCATCATATAAAACAAGGATTTTGCGTTGAAGCTGACCTTCCCCTCCAACAACAGAAAGGGAAACCCCCGATGACATCAAGTGCGTATATGGCATTCGCTGTTTGCATGTTTGCAATAGCTGGCTTGCTCTTGCTTTTTTTCAGGAGCAGAGAAACGATTACTGAGAAAGATGAAATTCTCTCTCAACAACACGAGCTCCTCGTCCAAATGCAACAAGCCTTAAAGAAGTACGGTCCTATCATTGATTTAGAACAGGAGCAACAACACCTTACCCAACACAACGCATCAATCAAGACAAAGATCAAGCAAGAACAAGCAAGATGGAATAGAGAACATCACCAACTCTTGGAGAAGCAACGTCAGCTACAAGAAAGCGTTTCTCTCTTGGAGGAAGAGGAATACATCCAATCATTCGGCTTGTACAAACATCGTTATGATTTTGGTTCATCCAATCGCTACAAATTAAAACTTACGGAGGTGAGGGACGAACAAAAGAGGCTTATCAAAAACGGAACAGCTGCTCGTTGCAATACAGATTGGCACGTTGGTGAGAGCCGTAAAAAGGGGAAGAAGCTCACAAACGACTTTCTCAAATTGCTATTAAGGGCCTTTAATGGGGAGTGTGACGTAGCCATCTCCAAGGTGAAATACAACAATGTCGATAGCACGGAGAAAAGGATCGAAAAATCCTGGGAAGCCTTGAACAAGCTCGGACAGCACTACCATACTGAAATCACGAGAGAGTACGTACACCTCAAACTTCAAGAGTTGTTCTTGGTCCACGAATACCAAGAGAAGAAACAGGAGGAAAAAGAAGAGGCCAAAAGGATCAAGGAAGAAATGCGAGAGGAAGAGAAGCTCCTCAAGGCCCTCGAAAAAGAAGAGAAGCAAGCCCAAAAAGAAGAGGAACGATATATCAAGGCCCTCGAAAAGGCTAGAGCTGAGGCAAGAAAAGCAAGCCAAGACAAAATGAATGCGTACGATGCGAAGATAAGGCAACTCGAAGTTCTCTTGGCCGAAGCCGCGGAGAGAAAAGAGAGAGCTGTATCTCAAGCCCAGCTCACAAAGTCGGGCTTTGTCTACGTCATTTCGAATGTCGGATCTTTTGGTGAAAACGTCTTCAAGATCGGATTGACACGACGCCTCGAACCCAACGATCGAGTGAGAGAGCTGGGAGGCGCATCAGTACCATTCCCCTTTGATGTCCACGCATTCATCTACTCCCATGATGCTCCTGGACTTGAGAACAAAATACACAAAGCACTTCACAACTACAGGATCAACTGGGTGAACAACCGCAAAGAGTTCTTTCGAGTTCCTCTCAAAACAATTGAGCAGGTTGTGTACCAGCATCAAAATGACATCGCAAAGCGCTTTGAATTTGAATACTTCCCCCAGGCTGAGGAGTTCAGAAAGTCCGAATCCGCAAGGTTGGCCGAAGCACAAACCACGGTGCAGGGTGCCTTTTGAAACCAAGAATCTGAATTGTGAGCATAATCTCCCCGATCGGCAATCAGAGAAAATGAAATGGAGACACAACATTGGTATCACCGAAGCAAGCATCGCAGAAAAGAACAAATGACTTGTTCCTCACCCGTCTGCAATCCCCCACCTAGAACAGAACTCTAAACACATAAAAAGACAAATCGTCATACGCAATGAATATTTTGGAATATTTATTGCATGAAAACTAGGAGGGATAAAAAACTTGCTTGGACCTTGATAGACGAAACCAAGCATGCTATTTTCCTCAAATCCAACCAGAGAGAAGGAAAAACAAAGCGATGTTGTCACAAAAAAAAGAAGATATCAACCAAATACAAACCCTTTTGAACCAAAATTCCGATTTTGGCCCAATGCGTGCAAAAGCTTTGGCAGAAAAATGGGCACAGAACTCTCCAACGGACCCATACGCTAGGTTGGCTTTGGGCCTATGTTATGGGGTCGCGAAAAAATATGACAAGGCATTGAGTGAATTCAGAAAAGCCCGGAACTTTTCTCCCGACCTGTACTTGGCTTGGCTAAACGAATCAAAAACACTCATTTTCCAAGGGAGATATGATGAATCCCTTGAGATTATGAAACAAGGTTTGCAACTTGCACCAACATCCCTTGATGAAGCAAAAGGAAAAAGGACCATGGCCCTTGCTCTCGTAGAGGCTGGTTCCTTTGATGGGGCTGTGTCAGTTCTTCAAGATGTCATAGCTTTGGGTATGAAAGATGTAATGTTTGGCGCAGTATTGTTGGCTCAAGGCAAAATTTTGGACTCTTTGGAGGCACTCTCGGAATCACTGCATTCACCTGCTATACCTGATATTTTGGTAGGTGGTTCTCATAATGAAGTTTGTCCCACCAACCATATGCTTGATTTCATCTCCGAAAAGTTTCTTTCTCTTTTGAGAATGGGCTTCACACCAAAACAAATTCAACCACTACTGACAACTCCACCTACAAACTACAAGCCTGGGACTTTCGAGTATGTGAAGTGGTGGAAAAATGAAACAAGTGGGGAGAGTTGGGAAAAAGGGCTCCAAGAATCCTTGGAAAACCCCATAGAGGATCGCTATGGGATAACCCACGAAAAGATGGAGAAAGTTTGGCAAGATGCAATGATGCTTTTGGAAGAAAAGCATCATAATCCAAACGAATACGTGTCCAAGATTTCAGAAAGGATGATGGAAATGCTGGAGGAAAAACCAAACAACGAATTTCCTCGTTCGTTGATCGAAAAAGGAACCCCAAAAAATGACTAGCTGTCCTGATTGGTTTGATGATGCAGCAGAACGAAAAACCCCAGAATTCTCAAATAGAGTCTACTCTGCATTGGTTCATGCACGAACCAATTCCATGTCCTCAATTCCTGAAAATGCAGACATCATGAGTTGGCACAAACAGATTTTCATGGGAATTGCACCTCTTGAAATTTATGCAGGAAACTACAGACAAGATACACCGAAGGAACCCTGCTTGGCGGTCAACGTCTCCGTTGGCAACGTGCCAGGCGCTTCATACACAATCGTTCCGACAGTGATGGTGAACTTCTTCAACGACCTAGGCAGAGAAATGAAATCACTAGAACTCCAGTGGACAGAGATTTCAGCAGTTGAAAAGCTGAGAAGAGTTTCGAGCCTAGTGGCTGTCGCTGTAGGTGAATTCATACGCATCCATCCGTTTGTAAACGGAAATGGGCGAATGTCCAGAACCCTATGGAATGTCCTTCTTCACCGCATGGGTTTTCCTGCGGAAGTAAGTGTTATTAACAGGCCTGATCCTCCGTACAACAACCTGATGAAACAAGCAATGCAAGGGAACTACGCACCTTTGGTCGTGTACCTTTTCGACACTATCGCAACCACCCCCCCCAAAACCAACTTACCAAGTTAGCAAAGCCAGCCCCCCCGCACATAGGCCTTCCAACCCCTCACCCTTCCACGATACAAAGAAACCACAATGGTTTCTGGCAATACACTCTTTTCTCATTGCTAATGATGCATTCATTTCGTAAAACATCCGAGACAACAACTTCCAAAAAGAATATCAAAGTCGGTTCTTCCCCGAAAACAATTCCAGCAGAGGTAAGTTCGTCGACTTTCAGACATCCAGAACCGAATGAATGTGGGTTTATTTTTCAACACTTGGACATTGGGAGAGTATGTAGGTAGAACTTTTTTTCATTTATGTGGCTCAAAAAATACCAAATGGCTTATGTACTAATTGAAGGCCGTTGGTAAATGAAAATGCAGACATGCAAGAAGATCAACGAGAGATCGCTAAAAAACGAAAACACACTTCTACCCATTATGCAGGATGCTTTTATGAAAAAACAGGCACCTTGGGAACAAGATGATATTTGCGATTTCTACGACTCTCACAAAAGTCGGTTGGAATACTACGTCTGCAAAAAACTCACAGGCCTTGCTGGTCGTGAAGTTGCAATAAGCGGATTAAGTGTGGAAGACTTTCTGGGTGAAGCAGTCGTGAGAATCATCGAACAGCTTGATGCAGGTGCCTTTTATGACTGCCAGTACAAGCTAAGCACAATCTTTTCCAGAACAATCGACTATGTGATTTTCGGACACCTTGAGCGTGTTCCCACTCATCAGTACTTTGAGGAACACTCAGATGAAAATGGTGGAGTTTACGAACGTCCTGACATGGCTGAAGTGATAGCAGCTTTATGCCACGGATACCAACTAAAAAAAACGTTCGAGGACAAAGGCGATCCTTACTTGCTCAAAGTTCTCGAATTTACAAGTAAAAATGGTACAAAAAAACCACAAGTCGTTGCATCAGAGCTTGAGATACCAGTCGCAGTTGTCAAAAACTTGCTTAGAAGACTTGATAGGGCTGAGAAAAGCAGAAGAAGCCCGAACGAGGAAAAGTAAAGGACACCGCTGGAGCAATAATTCCAGCGCGATAAAAGGAGCAGGAGAATGGAAAAAAAGCCAGTCGATAAAGCTCTTCTTTGGTTTATAGAGGAACAAGGTGAGGACGAGTTGGAGTGTCGAATTTTTGCGATGTCTGAATCCGAAGCTGAAGAAGAACTGAAGCACTACAAACTTCGCAATCGACTGAATTCCAAAGAGAGACCCAACGGGCGAACAGACAGCTACACAGAGTTACTTCCTCCCCAGATTTCATCAGATCTTTTTGCGAATTGGGCTGAAAGTTCCAACGATCTCATCGAGAAAGCGCTATTGTTGGGAGTCGCTAGCATTTTGAGAATCATAGAGGATGTCCCTGAAAAGTTCAAAGACTCAAACTACATAGCTTATATACTTCGACGTTGCGTCATCGCAATAAAAACGTCATCGGGCGAGGGGCGACGTTACACGACAACGGAACACACCTTGGCAGACTTTTTGTCAGAAGTGCTGACAATTATTCAAGGAAACAGACAGCAATTCCATGTTGATGACAGTTTCATTGAGTTGTCATTCGAACTCGAGTTCAAAGTGCTCCAAAAAACAGAAACCGTTGCCGCAAAACTACCATCAGACAACTCATTACAAAAAACCTTGAATGGGCTGAAACAACGACTAGATGGTTTTCAATCAACAACATCTGCCATGATGGTGTAAGGAGGCCCCCAAAAAAAACAGCCGCATCATTACGACTACGGCCATTTGGTCAAACCCTTCGTCCAAATAGTCGTACGATATCCAGATAAAGAACGTGACCTTAAAAACAGTGGTATGTTGGAGAGGGTACACATTTTTTCTCTGGGTGTCAAGTCAAACAAGGTGAGGGAATGCAGAAAGGAGTGCTCTATCATGAGTCACAAATACCCTCCTGCGCCCGAAGGATATGAGTATATCTTCGTCACGCATTACAAGCATGCAAAGACAGGAAAAACACTCTACGCCAAACACTATGGGAAAAAGGTCTTTTGCCTTCTTGTCCCCATAGATAGGGCCTCGAAAGACTGATTTGACTTTTTGGCTTTACCTAGGGGCTTCGGCCCCTTGTTTTTAACAATCACGCTACAGGAGAAAAAGATGGCACAGTGTACATATTGTGGAAGCAGTCGCAGCATCGAACAAGATCACGTTCGAGCGCAAAGCAAAGGCGGTGTGACAACCGTTCCAGCTTGTCGAGTCTGCAATAGGATGAAAGGCGATAAATCGCTGAGTGAGTTTATACGATGGGTGAAAAGAAACGACCCCTACCGCGCACAACGTATGCGTGAACACAATAAAGGGAAGAGAGGAAAAATCGCACAAACCATCCGCAACAACCTCAACTGATTCTCTCACCTCATCACATCCCCAACTCCACCCTCGACAAAATCCCCTTTACCCAAAGTCACAAGGGGGATTTTGTCTTTTTACCTTCCTTCCCACACAAAACTCCCTTACCCCTTCGAACTCCACAGCTTGACCATCAGTTCGGTCAGATGCTGAAATTTTTTTTCCTCATGCTCAATATCTCGAAGAATACGAGACACCCACAACGTCCGCTCCTCCACACTCAAGTCCTCTACCCATCCCACCGGGTTCGAAGTCCTCGACGAAATCAAATACAAATGCTCCACCCTCGACAACACACAAGCCTTGTCCCACCACTTTTGCTCTTCCTCCTCTTGTGGTGATGGCTTGCCCCCACCCCGATATTCACTTCCATCCCGAGACCGAGCACGCTCCCAAGGCGACAGAACAGGCCCCTGAAGCAACACTCGACCAAGGAGACTTACTTCACCATGGGATGGAAGTTGGTAGGGTCCACATCAAGCTTCATGTCTGAACTGCAATGGTTGCACTCGTGGGTGTACATGAAGTCAAGATGAGGCAGCCTGGCAAACGCACCCCGGATCAACCCTCGATCAGCGGAATCCAAAGAGTCTACCAGTTCCATACCTTCCATCTGCATACTGCCCTCTTCGAGATCGGCAAGCTTGTGCCACACCCCATCGACCTCTCCCCAGCTCTCGACACGCACAAGGGCATCCCCAATTACGCGCATGTTGAAGTTCACGCGATTGTTGGGTGAGTAGTATTCTTCATGGCGGATGTGATCGCCCAACGTGACAGGACGAAAGAAATACTTGTTCCACACCTTCCCCATATAGGGGAGATTTTCCTGTGGGTTGGAGCCTGCCTCTCGCAAAAAGCCCGTGCGCAGCTGCACACCAAACTCTGACGACATGTCCTCCTCAGACCGCTTCACCTTCAGCGTGGAGAGATCGGCCTCAATCAGATCGTTTTTTCGACACTCAGAACAACGATGCTTCCCCATATCCAAAGTGTTTCCGTGCGTGTGCATGTGAGAAAGAAAGAACACAAAGTCCACATCTCTCATGGGGATAGCCAACACCGCCTTCGGGACCTTCCTGAACTTGGAAGCGCGAAACTCTTCATAGACTTCATGCTCACCGATCCTCTCGATCAACGAAGAGATCAATCGCCCCATCCACTGAAAGGGGTGATTCCCGCGATAGTTTTCGTTGGCGAGGATTGTCTCTGTCACGCTCGATGATTTGCGAAGCTCCAAACTCTTCTCTCTCTCCCCACCATCGACGGAGATCCCCAATAGCAACTCACTCTTGAATCCATAAATGTCTGACGCCATGTCCTTTTCCTCTTGGTGATGTTTGAAAAAAGGGATCGCTGCAGCAATCCCCAAGTGTAAGGAGAGACCTCCTCAACATGCAGGAACGACTTACAATGTGTAGGGTCGGGAAGTTGCCTGGATGAAGACGCCCCCAACAGGATATCTTGGAAAATCAGAACGTGTCAGGAGGCTGTGTCATGTAATCTGAGTCGGAAGAACAACGGGGATGATTACTGAGATCGGAGGAGGGACAGGTGCTAGATGCGAGCTTGTTGGTTGTAGGTGATCTTTGTAAAGTCAACTTTGCACTCGTATGTCTGCTCGGACTTGTTGCTTTCGTTGATGTTCATGTCAGACAAGGAGAACTTCCTCATCAAGAGCCCTTGGAACTTGATCTTCGTGACAACCTGGCCGAACCTGTACTGGATCAAGGTACCGTTGTACTTCTTGCCAGTCCCTACCATCTTCTCGAAGAAATCACCAAAGACCTGATCATCATTCGAACCATCTCGTGTCCGAGAGATCGTCAAGTCACCGTGCTTGAGCACCCCGTCAGAAAAGTAAAATGTACGGTTTGTCCCACCATCAACCATCTCCAACTCACCAGTTTCCTTTGAGATCCCAGAGACCTTTTCGATGTGTGGACTTGTGAGACCAGGCAGCTCCATCACCCAGCCGTTATTTGGAATTGCATCCTGCGGAAATTGTTCGGACATCTTGTATCTCCTGGTTTATGCACACTCCACAAAGGAAGAGAAGAACATAAAGGCACAAATGGATCAGGCGTCTACCACCTGGATACCATCGCGGGTTTGAATGAGGTTGACAGCAACCTCTTCGGCGATCTCAGCTGGACGATATGCGACATCACATACCATGCGACGCTGCTGGACGGTGCGTTGTGGGTTGTTGGATTCATCACACACAACAGCGACATTGTTGCCAAATCCACCAGACTTTTCAAAGGCATTCTGGTTGTCGAGTTGCTCCATAAAGTCGATGACAGAATCACGAAGCCGTCGACGTGTATCGGGGTTGTTCCCTTCTTGTTCGAGATCGCCAAGAGACTCCTGGAAGCTGACCTTGATGTGGTTGGTCAAAAGCCGAACGTGGATCGAGAGCCACTTGTTTTCGGTCGACATCGTGCGGCTGGTCTTGACATAGAATCCACTCTTGGACTCGAAGACGATGGAGTTGATGTGTGTGTCGTTGGCAAGCTCTTTCAACTGCGGTTGGCTGTAAATGGCATCATCCACAGACAGAACATCCAACAGGAACGTCGACTTACCCGCTGGCGCTGTATGTACGATGTCACCACGAGAACGAGGTTTCCGAATGTATGCAGCTCCAATCACGTGTCCGATCACGGGGACTTTGATTGCTCCACCAAAGCCATCGTTGACTTCACAGTACGAACGATATCCAGCAATGAAACTCTTTCCTTTTCGGAGGGATGCAAAGTCTGCTTTGATAGCTGCGATGGACGCACCTTGTGGCGTTTGAAACACACCAAGAACATCAGCACGACCAGCACAATACGATTCGAGTGAGCCTGCCCACATAGCGTCATCCAGATCGAAGTTGGTAATGACTTGCGTGTCCAAACCATTGAACGAGGCGAGACCACCCTCATAATCAGAATTGGTCGGTGAGGCCACTGCGTCTTTGCCAACTGTCCCACTGGAGAGCGCTGTCTCATTGGAGGACACATCAGGCACACCGGAATCACCTCCCTCAATGTTGACAACGACGTACTCCGATCCTTGCGTTGGGTTGTTGAGCACAGACACAACATTGCTCGCATCCAGACCTGTCCACCGCTCAACCTCGACAGCTGTTGTTGATCCGGGTTCTTTGTAACGAACAGAGAGATCGCGTTTGTTGCTGTCTGTGAGATTGGCAGAGAGAAAAAGGTACACGCTCCCGTTCGCCCAAGCACCAGGATCCTGTCTCCCGAGAAAACCAGCGGTGAATGTCCAGACATCAGTGGAGCTGCGTTGCAGTGTGACAAACGCTGGTGTTGGTGCTGCGGAACCTGTGTTTGTTCCGTTTGTCGTCCCGACAACGTGCCCCAACTTGCTGACAGCAGCACCAGACTTGATGTCAACTTCGCCACTCACCCCTGTTTGTGTCCCTGTGAATCGGACTTTTCCACCATCGCTTAAGACATTGAGAGCGGTTGTAGCTGCTTCCACGATGGCCTTGACTTCAGCGACAGTCACCTTCTTGATGTTTGTGACATTCCCTGTCCCCAGAGACGTACCGGCAGTGAGACCAAGTCCCGCAAGTGCTGTCCCTCCAGCAAGGATCTCGATACTCGAAGACGTCCCAAAGACATCAGAAAGGATTTGAACTTCGCCACCGGAAGCCTTCGCCGAAAAACCTTCTCCAGCTGCGTTGATCTCAACAAGCACGTCGTTGATGGCCTGTGCAGCCGCTGTAAATATGACATCGATCTGTTTGCCTTCAACCCGAAAGGACAAAGTCTCTCCACCAGCAAACGATGTGGGAAATGTACCACCGTTCCCAACAACGCTCGCCTTCGTCGCGAGAAAGGTCGCAGTCTCATCCCCACCATTATCGGTATCGATCACGATGTCATCATTGGGTGCCAGGGCAAAAGGCTCGACAACAGATCCCAAAATGGTCGCGGCGATTGCGGCGTTCATCGCAGATGTAGTGATCCTGGTACCGTACAGAACAGCACCATACTGTCCAGCATTCTTGAACAGTCCTCGCATACAGTAGCCAGCTTTGTACTTTTTGCTCAGACCTCCCCAGACCTGGCGACAACGCCCCAGAGATGTTGCACGGACAGCAACATTCAATGGACCTCTGGGGCTCTCGAAGACAGCTCCAACTTGCCCAATGGGAGGTGCGCCCACAAGGGGTGTGTCAACAACATCTCTTTCCTGGACATTCAGTCCGATGGCCGTTGCTTGTGTCATGCCTCTATCCTTTCAGAAGAAAAAGAAAAACGTGATGGCCAGGAAGACAGTTCCTGCGCGCACTGACGTCTCGTAAGACCCTCCCCTCTCTTACTCATTCATCTATTTTTGGTTGCGGTATAACATCAAAGGAGTGGTTCTTCTGGTCCCTTGGCCTCTACATTGATCTCGAATGTTACGACAACTGGAGTTTGCTTTCGAGGATTGATGCCTGTACCGTCGTAATTTCCGCCGTTGTAGTTGTCCCCTTCAAATGCTTCGACATCCCAAGCGATAGGCACCCGACGCAACGTGAAGGGATACGTCGTCGCAAACTCACCACGCTCGATGAGCGGATCATCCACAGGCTCTCCACGTGTCACCTCGAATGTTCGCGTCGAGATCTGCAACCCTCTCTCGCTTGGGGATTGTTCGACCCTGAAGAGTCCTTCAACAAACATCTTCAGAGCACTGTGATTGTCAAAGCGCTTGGTCAACGTCGCGATCTGGAAAGGAAAGTCGTAGTGACTAGCTGGTCGCCTGACCTGCTGCTCCTTTCCCGCATCTCGTCCAATCACCTCATACACAGGAAATGTCGCCAGCAACTCACTCGCAGTTCCGCCAATGACCCTCAACGTCGAAGAGCTTCCAACCTCATCATGAATAACACGCACAACACCTCCACTCACAACAGACGCGCTCACGCCAGCTGTCGCGTCAATGACAGCTGCAACTTCGGCAGGTGTTGGGTTGATGATATCCGCAAAGTCCGAGGTTTGAAAATGAACTGTCAGGCTCTCTTCATTGTATACTCCACCAACAGAAAATCCACGTTTGAGAATCAATGTTTGTCCATCTGACAGGTGAGGTGAGATGGCTCCAAACCCATCGAGATACGGCGCCTCGGCAGTCACATCGACTAGGCACTTTACGGATTCTTGAACGCGCCAACCGGACGACTCCTGAGGACGTCTCGTTGTCAGGATAACACCTGGAAATCTCTTTTTGTTTGGTGGATTTCGAAGCTCTGGTTGTGTGTTGAAAAAGGTATACTGCGCCTTCAACCCTCCATCGTTTGTGAAGATGGTCTGTGATTTGATGGAGTCGATCAAGTGGTTCCACACCTCAAAAAAACTCTTTGGAAATGAAAAGCTCATCTACTTGCCCTCAAAATATTCACGAGCTTCCTTCTCAAATTCTTCTTTGATCAGCTTGATAAGTTCTTCTTTGACAGCCTCCGCTGTTTTTCGCAGAATGGGACGGGGTGGGATATTCCGTGAAGGAGAGCCAAACTCAATCACTTTGAGTAGATCTTCCAAGAGAATCCCTGTACTTGTATGCCTCTGTCCCTTCGGAGGTGCAACGACATGCGCCCCACTCTCCTCCAGCCTTTGTACTTGCAGCGATCCGATGAGTTCGCGTGTCGCCAAGAGAATCCTTCGATCCAACCCCTCCCTCTTTTTATGCGCAAGATAGGCCGCTGACAACGGTGCCAAGCCAAGTTTTTTGTTCCTCCAATTTCGCTTGAGCTCTTTGAGAAAGCGCTTGGCCACCTTCTCTTGTATCTTCTTGCCACGGCTCTTGAGAAAGGCTGGCATCTTTTTGGCCACATGCTCCAAAAGATTCAGATTGCCTTCCTGGATGATCTCAATTCCCATCTTCTTTATCCGTAATGACCGGGGTTATCTTCCTGGGGTTTTCTCAAAGAGCACCAACAGCATGTGATGATGCTTGAGGTGTTGGTCTTTGGGAGCCCTTGAACAGCCTCTATGCGATACTCTTCCCCCGTCTCAAGTCTGAAGAACCCATTATCGCGATTGATGGTGATGCCCTGTTCGATAAGGGCCTGTGTCGGGAGATTGACACGCACATCATATTCCCCTTCGAACTCATCGCCGACCTTTGGGATACGCTTGGCTTTGTGTGGCTTTTGCCTGATGAAAAAAGGAATACGCCACATCTGCGTCTTGGGGTGCTCCGAATCGTTTGTCTCTTCAACAAAACCAAAGTTTGCGTTGATCGTCGAGCCTCCGAATGTGGGTCCATCGAGAATCACCTCGTGATACTCGATCTCCTGTTCGAAGTCTTCAAACTCATCGAGCATGTCTTCGCGACATTCCAAGAGATCTTGTTGTTTCATGAGCCTTCAAACTCCTTTATAAACTCGCCACATAAGATCGCCCAACGACACCATGTGCGGCTTCGAGTCGGGCTTGGGCTTCAGCTCGCAACTCCTTTTCGTTAAAGCGGATCTCTGGAATTCCCTCTGTGTCTACAATCGTTTTGCCCCGCAATTCTTTGGTCAGGATCTCGTTGATCGCCAAGTACATAGCGTAATCAATCACAGCACGTCTGTACGTCCCAACACCAATGACATCATTCTCTTCGGGGATACCGTAGTAACGAAGAACAAAAGGACCAGCTTGTAAAGCACGCTCAACAACCACCTGGCCTCGACTCCTCACAAACGGAAGATGACCACTGTACAACCCAAGCACGTAAAGATATCGTCTGTGAACCTTCCAAGAACCACAGAAGACACCAAGTCCTTGGCTATGATCCATCCGGGCTTCTTCAAAGACCTCATCGCCCTGCTCAATCGAGGTGACCTTTCGGATCTTTGAAGTACTCTCGCTCCCCAAATACAAACGTCCATTGGCCGGAATCATAAGTGTTGAGTCCTCCAACTCAATGGGGTCGGCTCTTCCCAGCCACCACAACGCGCTGTCGATCAACTCTCCAAGCCTAGCTGTGTTCCCGTCAGGATCTTTGGGATCAGCTGGATTGGGAAAGTAACGTCGCACCTTCTTGGGTGTGAGTGACTCGCGAAGTTGAGAGAGAAGAGAGCGATCCTGGGGCATGGTTGAAGGCATCTCGCTATGTTGGGATGGATTGAAGACAGTGTTGAATTACAAATTGAATTGCTGTTTGAGCCACGTGTAGGTCGCTTTGTAGCCTTCGCTCATCAGCTTGTCGACGATCGCAACGTCATACAGTTCGGAGAACTCCTGAAGAGCCTTAGCGCCAGCGTTGTACGGCGGGAACTTATCCCCTTCTTTCAGTTCCAAAGAGGAAACAGGTTGTTCGTTTTCTTCGATTTCCTTTTGCTCATCGAGCGCTGTAACAGACTCCTCCTCGGTCGGAGTTTGTGAAGACTCCTCCTCGCTTTCGCTGGATTTGGTGGAAGAAGAGACAGGCTCGACTGTGCTCTTTGGCTCATCGCTCTTTGGTGGAGAATCAGAAGAAACCACAACATCTTCTTTGACATGTGAATCTGTGGGTGTGGAAGCTGAAGAGGACGCAGGTTCACCAACACTCATCCCCTCGTCTTCCTTCGACTCACGAGATGTCTTTGTCTCCAAAGCGTCCTTCGAATTCTCTGCCGAATTGAGCTCAGTCACAACAGGTTCTTTCTTTCTGTCATCAAGAGGCTCAGCAGTCTTGTTGTGATGGTCTGTGGAGATGTTGGTGGCTGGGGTTGGGGGCTTTGGCTTTGGTTGGTTTTCTTTATCGAGGAGCTCCAACAACTGCTCTGTGGAGAGTTCTTCTCCTTGGCTGTTAAAGCAGCGCGCCCGATCGTGAAGCTGCAGGGTGCCCATCGCTTCGTGGATAGATGTGGTAGCCTTCAACAAGGCTGGTGGATTCATCGTCAAGCCTCGGATAATCGCGGGGCGGTCTCCTGTCAATCGGACTTCAAATTTCATGATGTATCTCCAAGGAAAAGTGCCAACAAACTAAGAAGCTCAGCAGTTCCCCACAGACAATGTGAAGAACAACAGAGCCCCTCAACGGGGCTCATCTGGTTACGAACGGAAGAAGGTGACCAAGGAGAACTTTTCAACGAGAGGTGTTGCAATGGCGTCTTCTTGGTAAGCGTAGTACTCTTCGCCGCCAATCAGTTGCCCAGAACTGTTTCGAGATTCGACAGGTCCGCGAAGGTTCATCGGCTCGTAATTCTGGAATGCCACACCATCACGGTGCCCAACAACAGAGAAGTCATCAGGGAAGATCTTGGAGCCCCAGTGTGCAAGACCAGCGGTGTACCCATAATTGCCTTCCATCACGTTGGCGTCGGCAGTGTAACCATTGCGTCGACCGTCAGTTTGGTAAGCACGAGCTTGCTTCATGAGCTCGGACATTGTGACGGAAGCGAGCAACGTTGTCGCATCGTAGAATCCCACGTCACTGATGCGTCCACTTGAGAGCGCTGCACGTTGGTCTGAGATGTTGAACAGCAAGGCGTTCATGTGTTGCTCTTGTTCTCTGCCCGATGGAAGAGACAGATCGAAGCGCTTCTCCTTGTCAGCTTTGAAACCGATGACTTCAATCGCGTCGTTCGCAACAGTCGGGGGAGCGAGGGGGACACCTGAGATATCAACAAAGGTGATCTTCGAAGTGCTGTGTTCGAGGACGTAGAAATAAGCATTCCCAGGACCACCACCTGTTTTGGATGTCCCATACTCAGGGACATTTGTCCGGTCAGATGAGCTTGTTCCCAACTTCACGGAAAGAGGCGAACGAGAATCGTTGGGAACGATCGTGCTTGTGTTTGCGTCTGTCGTTCCGATGATTCTGTATGTGGACGTTGCACCGAGGGTGTTGATTGTCTTTGTGAATTGACTGGCGCCGTGCATTGCCGCTGCACGAATCCACTCGTAGAAGATATCCATGAGGATGGAGCGTTGGATCTCTTGCGTGAGATTCTTAAGCGCCATCGCTGTTCCTGTGATATCGGTGCGACGCTTCGATCGTGTAATGAATTCGAGGGAGAGAGTGGCGCTGAGTTTGCGAGCTTCTGCGTCGACGGGGAAGAACTCCGTTACGAGCTTACCCCCTTCCATCGCATTGAGTTCTTTGACCTTCAGACTGTTACGCTGAAGAACACTGGGACGGAAGGTCGAGGCGCCATCTTCACGACGATATCGCGTGATGGGGATACTTGAACGATCGTTGTCCATCACACCAAAATCGGTGATTTCACGGATGATGTCTGCAGCGTACACCTCAAAGAGAACGATACGACCGATCGTTGCAGGTGTATTGAAGTCAGCTTCCGTCGTCGCATCGAGGAGATCTTTACCTTTCCCAAGCCGTTCCTTCATGTCGAGCAGGTATTTTCTCTCTTGGGAGAGCTGTCCGGCGTTGAGTTCGTCGTAACGATCCAACACCTTTTGGAGCTTGGGAGGCACGCTCTTCTTTTCTTTGTGAGCCAAAGAGAATTGGCCGGTGGCTTCCAGTGAGTCTGTGAGGAGCTTGGCTCCTTCGAGATGAGAACCACCAAAGGCATGGTTGTCTCCGAGGACTTGGACAGACATGTTGCTGACTCCTTTTCCATTGTGGCCCATGCCCGCGAGTCGCTCGGAGGCCTGGCCTGCTTTGACCAGTTGGATTGAATCTTTGATCCCATCCTCGATCTGCTCTTTGGTCGAGCCTGGATGGATCATCTTTTCGACAAGACCGAGAACAGCCTCACTTGTTTTGTCTTCAAGCTTTTGCCGCGCCACAGCCTCTTTGGCATACTGCTTCAAGTCGATGAGCGCGTTGTACTCAGACTGTTTTTGGATCAAGGCCTTCACGTCATCGCGAAGGCTTGAGCTCGCAGACAACGAATCATTGACGGTGCTCTCTTGACCACTCGGTTCCACAGGGGGGACGTAAGAGACGCTCTTGTCGTTGAGCTTGCTCTGTTGTGTCGAAGCGTCAGTTCGTTTGTCATTGGCGTTTTCATTCGAACCATCAGGTGCTTTCATGTGCGCCATGACGTAGGCTTCGGAGATCTCAGAGAAGCACTCTTTCATTTGCTGGAGAAGTTCTTGGAGCTTCGCGTTCTTTTCTGCAGTGGAGAGATTGCCATCGTTGTTAATGACACGGACCTCACGACGGGCAACATCCGCAGCTGTGTAGATACGGGTGTAGAGAGTTTCAGTGGATTCGATGTTTGTGTAGAGCGACTTGAAATCATCGTTCAAGTTGTCCAAGCGCCCTTTGAATCCAGTCGCTGTCTCTTGAACCTTGTCGATCAGCTCAACGATGGTCTCTTCGAGCTTGATATTTTCCTGGGCGAGCTGCGCCCCCAACTCTTGTGCAGACAACGCTTTTGCATCGTTGAGTTGCTGGGGGGTGGTTTTGGGTGGGGTGTGATTGTTGGCCTGGTTTTCGGTTCTCTGTTTTCCCATGAGATCAAGCTCCTGTGTTTTGTCATGGATGCCCAGGTCTGAAGAGTCCGAAACAGAAGACCTCAAGGCATGGATACACTTGTCAGATAGAGGTTGAAGTTGCGTGACACGACCCGCATTCGCCGCATCGAGGTGAACAAAGTCCCAACCAAGAATGTCCCAGATGTTCGTGACCAAAAGAACAATACGTTCTTCACCACTTTCATCCTTCATCTTGGAAATCTCTTGCTCACCAACAGCCCGTTGAGACAGACCGAACAAAACCCCGGCATCGATCAACTCGACAAATTTCCGTCCTTCTGGGACATCGATCACGTCGATGCGATCGAGAATGGTTTCCTTGGTTGATGAGTCGTAGTGGTACTTGCACGCAATTCCCGCAGTCAAAGCCACACGCCCAAGCGAACCTTCGTTCATTCCACAGTTCACACCGGGCGCTGGATGGTCGATGTACATGAGCATCTGTCGTCCATCTTCGATCGCCTTCTGGATGGCTCGCTCTTGCACCTCAGCAGGGATAACGCGGCCACTGTGATAACGAGTATCCGCGACTGCACCAACAGCTCTATACGAACGCAATACTTTTGGGTTGCTGCCTGGAGCAATGTTGTCGAGGAGCTCTTGCTGGACGCCTTTGGTTGGCAACGCAATGGGTTCGAGCTTCAGGGGGACGACATTATCGATGAGAAGGACGTGACCATCGGGCAAAATCTGTTTTTTATCCATGCCTAACTCTCCACTTTTTTGCCCGGTGTATCCGTAGCGTTGGATGTAGTCTTCGAAGATGTTGGGTTGTCTCGTTTTGGTTTTTGTTTGGCGAGCTCATCGAGATACCTTTCGACATCCACCTCTTCATCGCGAAGGATCGCGACAAGCAAAGATGCCGTCATTTGAGCGCCAGGGAGATCGAAGAAAGGATGCGGGTGAGGAGGAAGACCAGACGCCTTACGAAGCTCGTTCATCGAAACGGCTCCTGCCTTCACTGCGTGTTCGTTGACTTTGGGTATCCGCAGCTGCTCGAACTTCCCCCCCTCGATTCTGTAAGGCACATCCTCGGGCAAGATCCCATGTAGCAAGAGTTCGAAATCGATCAACTTGCGGAGAGCTGCAAAAAGCCTGGATTGGATTTTGTTGAGAAGCTGGTAGTAATTGTCGATGGCCACGGTGATCATATCGCGAATCACCGCGTGTGCTTTGAATCCCAAAATCTCCTTTGGCACACCAACAGCCAAAAAGAAGAGTTCCAACATGAAGTCAGCAGGATCGATATTCGCAGAGGCCTTTCCATCCGCAAGGATCCGCTCGATACTGACCTTGCCTTTCGTAAAAAATTGACGAACAAGGTTCTCAGGACTGGCGGCCAATCCGACTTCATTGATCTCCTTGAACTTCTCAATCTCCTCCCACTTGTCAGCTTCTTCGAGATTGAAGTGTTCGATGGAACCAGACTCACGCACCCACTTTTGCATGAGGCCCTTGGTCATCAAATTGATAAAACCAAGGAGCTGCCGAGACGATTGGAGATGAGGAATCCCTCGATCGTGATAGTAGGAATCTTCCAGATTGACGTCCACGATTTGCCACAGCGCAAACGTCGCGAGCTCAGCATGGGTACAGGGATCGATTTGGGTATACGCTCTTGTTGGGTCTTGAACATTTCCAGATGAGTCTACTTGGGGAAAGATGGTGTTGTGTGGTCTGTACTCAATACGATCGACGGAATCGCGCTTTGACGACATGATGACTTCGAAGGAGAGTCCACCCTCATTGAGCATGTGTTTGATAAAGGCTTCTTTTTTGTCGTTCCACAACGTCCGCCGAAGCAAGTCGTTGATGACCTTTGAGGCCTCTTCGCTTTGGGGCTTTGTCTCATCAAACGTAACGGTCGTTGCGATCTCTCCGATGGTTCGCGTCAACTTCCTGGAGACAGCAGAGAAGATGGGATTTTGTTCGGAGAGTCGACGACATTGGGAGACGGCTTTTTGGTAATCGTGAGAGATGCCAAAGAGTTCGAAGACATGATTGAGTTCTGGACGTCGGCTCCCCAGCCGAGTGAGGTATTCATCAGAGCCAGGAACAACGAGGTCTTCGGGGACATCAACATTCCCACGAAGCCTCTGTAACCACGAAGTGATACGAGCAATGAGTCCCTTGCGCTGCTGTTTGTTTGTGGCTGTGACGACCTGTAAATTTGGCACCAGGCAGGGCTCCCAAGGGTTATCCTTGGGGTTTACAAATCTCCCAAGGAAAGATTGAAGACACGACTCGACAACGTCGGGAGAACGAATTCGACATCCAGAGCCATCCTGACGAGACCTTCCAAAGCCAAAATCCCATACTCTTTTGGAACATATGGATAAGCGACAAGTTGGCTGGCGAGCCAGCGGAGTCGTGGTTTGTTCTCGAAGTCAGACGGGAAAAGAACCTTTCCTTCCTTGGCAAAAGCTTGCAGCGAAGAGAGTCGGACATGAGCAGACAAAGAAACATCGGCTTTGGTCAGGTCGATGGATGGGGCTTCTTCTGCAAATGTCCTTTTGAGGTGGTCCAAGAACGGCAAGTCCGGAGCAAAGAACTCAATGGATTGCCCTCTTCTTGTTTGGAAGAAGGGTTTGTCCCGATACGCCTCCTCCATACCAAGCAATGTTTGGGCGAGTTGCCTTGGTGTTTGCTTGAGCCTTTTCAGCTCGATCACCTTGCAGGAGTTGTCCTTCATCGAGACAGCTCCCAAGGCTATGATGACAGTGTCGGGATCCTGGCTGTCGTTGTAACGACAGTAGACATAAGCCAACAACGCGTGTCCGTTATTCGGCAGCTGTCGTTTGCGAAGCTCCGCAGACGGATAGCTGCTCGTGATAGGTTCTGTGTAGAAGAAGTCAAAATTCGATGGGTAGTGGTCCAAGTCAGAGAGTTGTAGGGCCTCACCTTGATTATCTTGGACGTACTTTTGGCAGAGGAAGATCGCATTGACGACAGCGTCCCACACGTCTTTGCTGTTGTGAACCCCTTCGGATGAGAGGTGATCGATGCGTTTGTCATTGACGACTTGGAGTTCTTCAGCTTCACCAAGGAACACTCGATCACATTCACCATAGATGAGACGACCTGCATGAATAAGCTCGTGGATCGTGTTGCAGCCTTGGAGGGAGTCTGCGTATTTGACCACCTCACAGATGAAGCCCTCATCTTCGAGGAGGTTGAAAGTGTCGTTTGATTGGTGTTGGTCAAACCCGATGGCTGCGATCCTGAACCCACGATTGCGCAGCTCACGAGCCAATTCACGGAAAGGTCGATAGTCGACACGAGCACCAGGTGGGATTTGGATTTGGAATGAGAAGTCGAGCACGTATCTTCGCGTCGACTGGTCAAAGTGGACAAGTGCGATCCCCGTTCGATCGCGCGAAGTCGAAAAGTCAGCGGCCAAAGTGTACGAGGCGAGGAGATCGGGTTGTAACCAGCTGGCGACATTGATGGACTCTCCAGTCTGCACAACACCAGAGCCATCGTTGATTGGACATTTGCGGTTGGGCTCTGCGTTCTTTTTGAGGATCGTCGCTTCCTGGAAAAAAGGGCGCTTACCACCACCTGGAAGTGATGCAAAGTCTCGACGAGCTCTTGCTCTTGTTTTGGGGTTTGCAAGATCGTCGATGAAGTCTCCGAGAGTGCGGGTGGGGTTACGCATCTTCCAAGTCGGCGCTTTGATTGCAAGACGATTCTTGTAGCGGTAGCGCTCGACCTCGAGGGATTTATATGTCTCCCAATCTGCGAGCGTGAGTTCGCCGCTTTCGATAAGGAGTTGTGCGTATTCTTCGAGTTGTTGGGACATGTAAAACTTTGATAAAGGAAATAAAAAAATTCAGTTTTTAGCTTTGATAATTGATGAAGCAGAATCAAACATTTTCTTCAACCGATCTTTTGCTCTCATGCTTTTCTGTAATCCGGGAGGCAGCCATTCCGGAAGAACAGGCGTCTTTGCAATAACCCTACTGATAGCAATCTTTTTTGTTTCATATTGTTTTCGTAAATCCTGAGCAAAGTCCTTTGCTCTCAGTTGATCGCTACCGATGTACATCATGATCATCACAATCATTACAAATGCATGTTCTTGTAACTCAAGGAATGTTTTTAACAATTGAGCACGATCGCCCACCTCTTTTCTAGTATCTGATGTAATCGAAATTACAACTTCTACAAGAGTTTCTATTTCCAAATTACTCATAATCTCTCCTTTATTGATCTTCAATCAGATCAATATAATCCTGTTATATTGATTGTCAAAAAAAAAAAAAAAAAAAAAAAAAAA
>PCBK01000158.1 GCA_002731275.1 Deltaproteobacteria bacterium
GAGTTTGCGGGGCATTCTCTTTCTCATGTACTTGGGGTGTGCGAGTGGACGGGACTTTGCATTGTTACCAATTGGGTGATCCATCCATTTACGTCCACAGCTCGTGCAGTAATTGGTTTTGTCATACCTTGCGGCGAACCACTTACCGTTGTTCATGCGGACTTGCCAGTGCGTGTCTGTTTTCTTCAGACCGATAGGTGCATTTGCACCGTTTACACCCGTCGAATAGAGCGTCTTGATCGGGGTAACAGCTTGTGCTGAAGGGAAGAATGCTGCGAAGGATATCACAAACGCAGAGAGAGTGAGAGCATAACGAATTGACATAGTAGAACTCCGTATGTCTTGGCTAGAGGAAAAATGATTTGAAAGTGAACTTGTTCTGTATGTCGAGCGAGTGATGAAAAACGCACAACACAAACTGTATTTTTTTTATTTTGTTTACATAACAAAGCATACGTTGTTCATCTTCTCAGAAAATACTTCATCTTCTCACCCAACCACTAAATTTCTGTACACGATATACCGTTTGTACTACATTAGATAAGTGACTCAGGAATTCGACCTGATTTGATCCTATTCTGGGCTGTTGGAGTTCATCAATGTCACGTTCACGCAAATACCCGCCAGATGCAAAAAGAAAGACACTACACCTGTATCCAGAAGACTACGAACTTCTTCAAACATCCGCAGATGAATCAGGACGGACTCTATCAGAACAGCTGCACATATTCTTGCAAGAAAGACATCAGAGCTCTCCTCCAGCTCCCCCCAAAGAGAGCACCTCCCACATCACCGAACACCTGACAAACGATAAAGACCTTGATCTGCTCGAACATTTCGAACATCTCGCAAGTTTGCTCGTTCGTGTCCACAGCATGGAGGACTTTACACAGCTGCTCAAGGACTTTGTGGAACCCTACAAGTCCGTCGACTCTTGCGGATTCTACCTCCTCGACCCACTCACCCAAGAATTAAAACTACACTACGCCAAGGGTTTCACAGAAGAGGAGCAACAAGAAGCCGAAGCAACCGCAATGGAACGACATCCAGGCATGGTCTTGCGTACAGGCAAAGGGTTTCACATCCCCGACACGGCCAAAGATACCCAAACGCAAACCTCCACAAGGAGCAGCTCTGTTCGCTCGCGACTCTATATGCCACTCAAATGGCGAGAGCAAACGATCGGAGTCTTCGGATTTGCAAACAGCACCCCCAACTCCTTCACACAACGACATGAGAGGCTCCTGTCATTTATCTGCCACCTCACCTCTCTCTCCTACGAAAACTTTCTCTTGCTCGAACGTCTAGAGCAAGAACGCCAAGTCCTCGAAGAGCGTGTCAAAAGACGGACCGCTTCGCTCCTCGCGGCCAAAGAAGAGGTGGAAAATATCTCCAGGCTCAAAGACGAATTTCTCTCCACAATGAGCCACGAACTGCGCACACCACTACACGCGATACTCGGATACTCCGAAGTGCTACAGGATGGTCTGTATGGAGAGCTGACTGCCAAACAACACAAAACGATGAAGACCATCCACGACAGTGGAACGCAATTGCTCAACCTGATCAACGGCATCCTCGATCTCGGCAGAATGGACGCAGGTCCCATTCACCTCGATCTTCAGAGTGTCCATCTCGGCGATCTCGCCTCAGAAGTGTACGATCTGATGAAAGACGACGCGGAGAAAAAACAACTCACCTTCCACTACAAATCAGAAGACACGACCTCATTGCTACACGCCGACGCCAACAGGGTACGTCAAATCATTGCCAATCTCGTCAGCAATGCGATCAAATTTACGCCTTCTGGAGGTGATATCGGCATCAATGTACATATGAGAGGCGAAGAAAACGTTTGTATCGAGGTCTGGGACACAGGTTGTGGTATCCCAGAAGAAAAATTTCAGACATTGTTCCAACCTTTTGTGCAGCTCGACGGCTCCTTTTCACGTGTACATGGAGGAACTGGTTTGGGCCTCGCGCTCGTCTCCAAACTCGTGGAAGCGCATGGTGGTGAGATCCACATCGAGAGCGAGGTCGATCAAGGAACACGCTTTACTGTCGCGTTCCCTGCCATACCACATCGAGCTTTTGCAGTTGATCCTATGATGAGATTTGGTGGATACACTTCCCTCGAACGTCCAAAAAGAGAGCGCTTTCATCCGGGCTCTATACGTCTGCTGCTCGTCGATGATCACATCGAAAACATCGAACCCCTCAAAGATCATCTTCTGCAACAAGGATTTCTCGCCCAATTCACGACGAGCGGAGAAGAAGCGATTAAGTTAATCGAGCAAAACCCTCCCCACATCCTCTTACTCGACATCCAAATGCCCAAGATGGATGGCATCGATCTGATTCGGTATTTACGCGCCAACAAACAACATGCAAGCATCCATATCATCGCAGTCACAGCGTACGAAAGTGAATTTGATCGACAACGCTGTCTCAACGCAGGAGCCGATGATTACATCACCAAACCCTACCAAATTCACAAAATCATGACCCTCATCCACAACGCAATTGGGGCCTCACCACACATGACACAAAGATAATCCATCAAATAACAGACACATACAATTCGTGTGTCACAACATGACGTGTCACCTCTGTACAGTTCACATCATCGAGATAAACACAAACATCTCGTACACCATGATTGTGATACACACAGAGAAAGGAGCATCTCATGAGTCATCTTACACTACGCGGCGGTCGTGTCTCTTCAACATCCCAACAACCTTCGCGCTATGGTTTTCAATTGTGGCAGACACAAAACACTCGTGTGATCATCCCCCTCAATCAACACAAAAAGCCTGAGTTTAAACCCCCTCGTGGTGCCAAACTCATCACAGAAGTCGTTGGGTAAATTCTCCCTTCCCATCAAAAAAATGCCCCAACAGCTTCAAAAAACAAACACCACACAACCCACATCTCCCCAACCACTTCCTCTTACAACGCTCAATACAAAGACCTCCACACACAAAGTGAACGAGCTTGACAAAGGGGATGTTTGCTGGTAACCATTGATCCTTTTCGTCCTTTACATAACGTAACCTATAGATAAGAGTAGAGAAAACGCAATATGTCCTACACATCCGTTGTTCGAATTTATGCAACAACACAAGAGCCTGATTACGACAACCCCTGGCAAGCTTTAACCCCTTCAAATGGGACTGGTTCTGGTGTCATCATAGGCCCCAACCGCATCTTAACAGGGGCACACGTCGTCGCAAACGCAACGTTTGTGCAGGTTCAAAAAGTCGCGACACCAGACAAATACATCGCCCGGGTTGAGGATATTTGCCACGATTGTGACCTCGCTCTACTCGCGATCGAAGCAGAAGGCTTTATGGACGGTATCCAACCCCCAGAGCTAGGAGAGCTTCCTCGGCTCAGAGATCGCGTCTCTGTCGTAGGATATCCTGTCGGTGGCGAAGAAATCTCCATCACAGAAGGTGTCGTCTCTCGCATCGAAGTGCAACGCTATAGCCACTCACAACGCTATCTACTCGCGGTCACAGTTGACGCAGCGATCAACAGTGGTAACAGCGGTGGTCCTGTCTTTCGGGATGGAAAAGTGTCGGGAATTGCGTTCCAAAAACTCAACAACGCTGACAATATTGGCGAGATGGTTCCAGCGCCGCTGATCAAGAGATTCCTCGAAGGCGTCGAGCGCAAAGATATCCCCAACAAAGTGCCAGGGCTGGGTTTTGCGACACAGAGACTCGAAAACCCGACGCTGCGAAAGAAGCTCGGATTAAAAGAAGGAGAGAGTGGTGTTCTCGTCTCTTCGGTTGCCTATGATAATCCAAGCTGGGATATCCTCAAAATCGGTGATGTCCTCATGCAGATCAACGATCTTCCCATTGCAAACAATGGAACTGTCCGATATAGAGGAGAGTACAGAACTCGTTTTGATGTCATTATGGGTGAACACCACTTCGGCGATATCTGTCAACTCAAGATCCTCCGAGACGGCGAAAAACAAGACATCTCCCTGACACTTGGTGGACTCAAATACCTCGTCCCGAGAAACCAGTACGACACCCCACCGACATTCTTCATTTACGCAGGCCTCGTCTTTCAACCACTCAGCCGCAATTTCCTCTCAACCTGGAAAAATTGGTGGGATGAAGGCCCCAAAGAGTTTTTGTACCACTACTACTCAGGTATGCCCACTGAAAAACGCCAGGAAATCGTCGTCCTCAGCCAAGTCCTCGCCGATGAGATCAATGTCGGATATGAGTCGTTTTACAACGAATCAATCGTCGAAGTGAATGGTGAGACCCCCAAAAATATGATGGATTTCGTTCACAAAATCGAAAAATCAGACCAGATCGTCGAGATACGAACGTCTGGGCATGGGTTGATCGTTCTCGACAAAGCCCAACTACAAGCTGCACACAAGCGCATCCTCAACCGCTACCACATCAGACAAGACCGCTCCGAAAACCTCCAATTCACCTGAGCTCTCCCCAAACAATCTAGTTCCCCATCAAACACTCTTCTAAGGCGGCCTCTGGAGGACATACCTGCGGTGTTTCTCCACCAGGCACCAGTGTAAGCCAGCGCTCTCCAGCAAACTGCACAAGCGAAAGCAACCAGATCAGACGATATCGTTGCCACGTTCGCTCTGTCGCCTTCCATTTTGTATCGTGCTCCAAAAGTGTCAAGACACCCCGCGCGGTCCCTGTACACGCACGAAAAGGATCTCGTTGCAACGCGAGATTCATCACACTCAGGACAGGGAAAGTCCTCGAGTCGTGAGGCTCTTGTTGTAAGAGCATGGACTGCTCAAATGCGACCAAAGTGTGCTTCGCCTCTGCGATCACCTGTACCAACTCCTCTTCAGAAGTTTTTTGAGCAAGCCACGAACGTTTGATCGTCAACCAATCTGCGTACACGGAGTCAAACTCCCGACCAAGTGAATGCTCTCGAAGCAACATCCGCTCAGCACAATCGCAAGCAAAATAGTGAAGCAAGGAAGCTGGCGGCACAGGCAACCCTTCAAAAGATAAGAACTGCGCGTCAACTGCAACCTCTACAGAGAACTCCTGGCGACGCAAACCTTTAATGAGCGAAGAAAAATCCATCCAAACAAACCCTTGGTGAAGTGTATGTCCGTACAACACACTCCTGTGAAAAGAACTGCCATCGCTTCGACCGCCCCACAAAGAGGAACGTTTTGGATGAAGCTCACCCCAGATGAGGTTCACATACAAAGTAAAAACGATGTAAGTCCAATCACTTCGAAGTATCGCATTGTACCAAATCCCTCCCCTTTGGCAAGTCAGAAACGCCCCTCTAGAGAGATGGGCAACAGAATCCGAAAACAAGCACCACTTCCCGGTGTGCTCTGTACAGTGATCTCCCCCTCCATCATATGCACCAACTTCTGTGTGATCGCGAGCCCCATCCCCGTCCCGTCAAATCGCCTCGTTGTCGACTCATCAGCCTGTGCAAAACTCTCGAAGATGTGCTTCTGTCGTTCCAAAGGTATCCCCTCCCCGCTATCACACACTTCAAGTAACAACGTCTCATCGGCGACAACCTCGGCCCTTAAACGAATCATTCCATCCTTCGTAAATTTACAGGCATTGTCCAACAGATTGAGTAAGCACTGTCGGAGCCGTCGCTGATCCAAATACACAGTCTCAGGAACATCTGGTGCCAGTGCGTAGGAGATTTCGTTATCCTGACACTTCGCGAAAGGTGCGACCTTACTGACAGAATCCTCAAGCAGCTCGCGAAGAGAAAATGACGTCAACTGCAAGGTGAGCTGTCCCGACTCAATCCTCGAAAGATCCAACAGATCTTCTATCAATGTGAGCAAATGATCACTTGAGGAACGCACCTTCTCCAGATCACCTATCAAGTCGACGATGCCACGCTCTTCAAGTTCTTCACCGACGATCTCTGAGTACCCCACAATAGCGTTGAGTGGTGTGCGCAGCTCGTGACTCATCCTCGCTAAAAACTCACTCTTTGTCTTGTTTGCGAGCTCCGCCGCATTTTTCTCTAGCGCAATCTTCCTCTTCTCTTCCATCGACGTGACAAGTGAGTCAAGCGCATCCTGACGTGAACTCTCGAATAACCAACCCACAACAAACGCAAAAGATGTAAACAATGTGAGGATAAAAAGCATCTCACCAGGTTCGAGCACCACAGCTTTGGGTACAAATCCCAACAATTTGGGAATCGCAAACACCGTCGCAAGCACACCGAGCGCTGTCAGATAGCACAACACTCCCCAACGACGCCCCAACAAAAACATTCCGAGCAATGGTATAAAGGAAATCCAATACGCCGAGCGCGCAAAGATCCCTCCCAGGAAATACAGCACAGGCAATGACATGACACAGAGGCCGAGCGTCGAAATCATCGCGGGGATGCGAATCTGCTGGGTGCGATACAATGAGAAAAAGCCCAACAGAGAAGCGAGCGTTCCGATATATGGTGTGTACCAGGCTGGATGTGTAAGGGGTAAACGACGGAAGGATGCGATGGAAAACAAAGAGAAGCCGATAAATACGAGCATCATCCCAACGAGGATACGTGCGCGACGTACCTCTTCGACTTTCCCCTCTCTCAGAGATTGAGGCAGCAGCCAATCCAACAAGCGAAAAAATGATGCACTAACAGGCCCCATGAATGCTCCCATCGTACCGGGTTGCTCAAACTTCACAAAAAAAGAAAACGGATCGTTCATGATGTATGACGGCATCATCATATATTTTCTTTTGTACTTCAAGAGGACACAGCATTTTTTGAGTCACGATTCACTCACCGACGCAATGTCAGTTGTCGACTTGCACACCGGTACAACACCCGAAACCCACGAAAGCGTGGAATCAGAGAGGGATCAGGATCAGCAGCCTTCCGAGATTTTTTGTCCACAGGTTCCATCGTGACCCTGCGCGCAGGTGGATTGACATCACAGCGATAGGTCAATCCTCGAAATGTCCAAATTCTTGGAAAGTCTTCGGCAAAAGAAGCCAAAGTCATATCGTCAATCCCCAGCCACTCCCACAGATCCGGTAGGTAATCTTCCACCTCAAGTAAAGACAACTCTTCGGCTTCTTCGACGCCCAACGCCTCCAACCGCTCGCTCAGAAACACCGCAGGCTGACTGTACGCCTCTGTCGCACGCTCACACCCTCTCCACTCCTTCGGATCCGGCCAACGTGCACAAAGGTCAGCGATAAACAGGGTGTCGAGCAATGTCTCACACACCTCAGACATGATCTTCCCACTCATAACAAGTGACGCGACTGCCTCACGCAACATCTGACCACGCAAGATGACCTCCTCCTCTTCAAGTGACGTCCCTGCGATCGTTTGTTTCACCTTGGCCTTGATCACATATCCACCACCACGACGTTCAGCGAAAGGCTCAAGAAGCTCCACTTCACCAAGCCCGGCCTCGACAAACCACGCCTCTTTACACGGAAGCAACAATCGACCTCGACCTGATATCTTGAGCCCCCTCGTTCCAATCCAAGACTGAGAGAGAATGATGCCCGCAGTTGCCTTTGAAGGCTTCGCGTCTTCGTCCAGGGAGACAAAGGGCTCAACCATCAACTCATCCTGACCATTGGCCCAAGGCTGCGCTGTAGAGCGCCTGTTACGTTGCTTCTTGCTCGCAGGACGTCGCGCACGCTCACGTAAGATAAACCCAAGCTCTGGCGCAGCCTTGAGCAACCACATCGCGAGCTCTTTATCGTCAGGTAGTGGTGTCTTGTCTTTTGTAGGTTCAGGTTGGATCCCCAAAAAGCGACGCAACTGCGAAGCAATTGCCCTGGTCTGTCGCAACCCCGACTGGTGAAGATGATGTGCTTGTGTTCCTCTTCGCAACAAAGTCAACATCAACGAGACCTCGTGCTTACAGTCTTTAAGTAGCGCAACACGAGCTGCCTTCACGTCCTCTCTTTTTTGCTCGGACAGGTCGTAAAGTGGCAACAGCCAATCAGAGTGTTGCTGCAACACCGCGACCAGATCAGCCAACACACCCACGAGCGAATCAGGTGCCCCCACGAGCAGACGAGCGTCCTTCGTCGACACAGGCCAACGCATCAGTGAAGCACCAAAATCCGTGATCTTGTGTTCCTCATCAAGTGCCCCCATCCCTGTAAGCAATTGAAGCGCCTCATCCTTTGCAAACGACGGTGGAGGTGTCAGCCAGGGCGCCTGCTCAAACGCCTCACCGTACAATCCATTGTCCGCGGCCAACAGCAACATGTCTTCAAGTTCGACGCGCTCAATCTCCGGCGAAACATGGGGCCTTGCACGATAACTTTCCTTCCAGCAACGAATACAATCACCTGCCGCCACGCGCCCCGCACGTCCAGCCCTCTGATCCATCAACGACATCGGGATCGGGACCAACGCAAGAGCCGAACGACCACCACGGTGAATTCTCATCCTCGCGAGCCCCGAATCGATCACGCACCGAACCCCTGGAAGGGTCAAGGAAGTCTCCGCGACGTTTGTTGAAAGATATATCCGGCGTTTATCATGTGTTGGGGCAAAGGCCTTACTGAGCTGATTCATCGGCAACCCTGCGTGGACAGGGAGCAGTGAGAATGATTTGTGAAAACCAGCCTTTGTGATCAGCTGACGACACTGTTCAATCTCGCGCTTTCCAGGCAAAAAGACCAGGATATCGCCTTCATCCTGACGCGCACACGCCCTCTTCAAAGCCGCCAGAATACGCTCCTCAAGATCACGACTTGTCGGCTCAGAAGGTTCATCCTCATACGATATCTGAACGGGATACGTCCGCCCCTCCACTTCAAACAAGGTCGCCCCCAGCGTATCGGCCAAGGCATGTCCTGCGATCGTCGCCGATGTTAGGACCAGAGGGACATCCCGCGTCTCAAGTGCCCTGAGCAACAACACGACTAACAGATCGAGCTCCCAACTCCGCTCGTGGAACTCATCGATCAAAAAAGCGTTGTATTGTTCGAGACTTTTACCACGTATCATCCGCAGCGCCACACCAGGTGTCACAAACTCGATCTCAGTCTCAGCGCTTACAGCCGTATCAAAGCGAACCCTGTACCCTATACTTTGTCCAACTTTCTCACCACGTTGACTCGCGAGGAACTCAGCCAGGGCCCGACACGCGATACGTCGCGGCTCGACGATCAACACCTTCCCTTCTTTTGTGGACTCAGATAACCACAGCGGCAATCTCGTCGACTTACCACTACCAGTTGGTGCAACGATCACCATTCTCTGATCACGTTGAAAAGCATCCAATAATGATACTTTATGTTTGTCGATGGGTAATTGTTGTGGACTCGTCACGTACACTCCTTTCGGGAACTTCTCTCTGTATCAAACAACTCCCCATGCTATCACTTTTTCCAACATCCGTCGCGAAAGCATAGCCAAGAGCCTCCCCCTGATCTCCAAGATGATCTGCAAGAAAAAGATCAGATTACCTTACTGCGCGGGCTATATTCGCTTTGGACACGAAAAAGGTACACTCCGACACGTTTGTCCTGACTTCGTCGCAATGTTTCCCTCCAAACACAACAAAAACAATGCAAAAAAACAATAAAACACAACAAAGACAGAAAAATACATACACAAACAACATGTAGGCATGATTATTGCTCAAGTAGGGGGTGGGTGAAAGTTTTTTCGTTTAGATCTCCTTTGTCTGACCTGACGACCTGTTGAAATACAGGTCGTTTTTTTTTGCCCTCTCCCTTCTTTTGCTCTCCTCACCCACACTCGCCCAACACCCCGTCCAATGCCCAAAACACTCCTCCCACATCGACCAGATGAATTCGAAAACATGAAGGCACATCAAACGGATACGAATGAAATCCTATATCATCGGTTGTCAGGATACAAATGGCTGTACACCCAAGTAAAAACCTGGGCCTATAGAGAAAGAGATTCTTTCCATCCCTCTGACAGCCATTGATCAGGGTAAAAAACAACTCACCCTTATGGGTTTGAGAAGACCCACTCCTTTTGAAAAAAAATCGCCCCTCACGCTCATTTTTTTGGGTATGGCAAAGATGTCACCCCACCCAACATGCAAAAAAACACAGACTATCCACCCATGTAAAAAACAATACACACATCTCATAAAGTACTGACTTAAAAATACAAAACACACATCAAAGCATCCCCAAATGGACTCAAAAATATCACAGTGGGACAGGATTGTCGGGATCGTGTCGTGCTTCAGATCGCGATATACACGCACACAGAACCCACACACAAACATAACACACTAAAAACATTAAACATCAAATACAAACAACCAATAGGCATGATTATTGCTAAAATAGGGGGTGGGTGAAAGTTTTTTCGTTTAGATCTCCTTTGTCTGACCTGACGACCTGTTGAAATACAGGTCGTTTTTTTTTGCCCTCTTCCCTCTTTGGCTCTTCTCACCCATACTCATCCCCAGCGATATACTCTACGCCATTGTCGGCTTTGACTGTATCCGCTATTGTATGTAAACTCCTCAAAAAGCCTCACATGAACAAGGAGACATCTCTTGTGAGCCAATCAAAAGAACCCTCAGATAGTGATCGGGTGTTTGCCCTCGTCAAACAAATCCCTGAAGGCAAGGTGATGAATTACGGTCAGGTTGGGATGAGCCTTGATCCTCCGATCACAGCACGAACCGTTGGTTGGATCATGCACCGCTCAGAAGAGGATGTCCCTTGGTGGCGTGTCGTCGGCGCAGACGGCAGTATCCTCCTGACCAAGAGCAACACTGAAGCGGCGCTCTTACAATTTCATATGCTGCAAAAAGAAGGCGTGGCATTCACACCCTCAGAGAAAGTTCGCATGAAGCAACACAGGTGGGTTCCCGAAAACCTTTGAGTTTGTTCTTCTCCCTTCGAACCTAGCGACAAAAAAACACGTCTCATTGATTGACAAGCGCGATGTGATCCTCTATGTTGCGAGGCCAAATGCGTCGCGGTATATCGACACTCCCTTGAATTCGTATACAATTCACGATACACCCAATCAAACTCGCCGATCTCACGCAACCAATCGTGTAAAGATCCATCCAAAAGAACCAGTGAGCATCCCTTCCGTTCGAAAACCGGTTTGGTCTCGCTTTGACTTCTGCAATCATCAAAAACAGGAAAAACACCGTGAAACAGACCAAACCAGATGCAGCATACGAACTCTTCGAAGACTTCTCGAAGTTGCCCCCCAACATCTACGAGAGCTTACTCTCTCAAGGTATTGAAACACCAACAGAGATCCAAAAGATTGCGATCAATCCCGCCCTCGACGGACAGGATATCCTCGCGCAATCACAAACAGGTTCCGGGAAAACATTGGCTTTTGCCCTCCCTGTTGGACTCAAACTCGTCGGACCAGAACCCCACGGACTCCCTCGTACACTTGTCCTCGCGCCGACAAGAGAGCTCGCCGCACAGGTCGAGAGCGTCTTTTCGGGCCTGCTCTCCTCGCTTGGGTTGCGCTGCCTGACGATCATCGGAGGCGATTCATACGCCAAACAAAAACGCGCGCTGAAAAAAGGTGTCGACATCGTAGTCGGTACACCCGGACGTATCGTCGACCTCATGCAACAGAAGAACCTACGCCTTGAGCACGTTGAGTGTTTCGTCCTCGACGAAGTCGATCAGATGCTCGACTTTGGATTCGCAGATGCTCTCGCCGAGATCAACAATGCGCTCCCTGATGACATCCAAACGTTGTTTTTCTCCGCGACGATGAATAAAAAAATGCAGGATCTCGCACGTGGTCTCCTCGAAAACCCCATCGAGATCCAAATCGCCCCCAAGCTCACCTCCCCCAAAAATATCGAGCATGGTTACTTTCCAGTCAGACGAGGACAAGAGCTCAACGCCCTCGTCAATATCCTGCTCCACGAAGCGCCGCCCCAAGCGATTGTCTTCTGTGAGACCCGGAAGGACTGTCGAGAAGTCAGCGAAGCCATCGAAGAGAGAGGGTTTAACGTCGCAGCACTCAACGGTGACCTCAGCCAAGAAGTCCGCATGGCGACCCTCGACCGCTTTCGCAAAGGCTCATTGCAATACCTGATCGCAACAAACGTCGCGGCTCGTGGGATCGACATTCAGGGACTCGCGATGGTGATCAACCTCGATGTCCCCTACGACGTCGAAAGCTACACCCACAGGACAGGACGTACAGGGCGTGCTGGAGATCATGGAAAAGCCTGGAGTATCGTCACCCCCCGGAACATTCGTCGCTACTGGTTCCAGATGAGAGATCTCAAACTCGAACCCAAGCGTCTGAAGATCCCCTCTCAATTCGATATCCTCGCGAAGGTCACAGAGCACGAAGTCAACAAGCTCCGTAAGACAACAGAGTCACCACGAGCTATCCGTCGCATGATCGACAGAGTCCTCGAAGAGATCAGCGAAGAAGAAGCACACGATCTGCTCCGTGAACACCTTCGTCGCAAACTCGAAACGACTGACGCATTCAACGCAAACGAGATCGAAGATCATTCGTTGGAGTTCACCCCAGACCGCCCCCGAAACCACTCTCCCCGTAAAGGAAGACGCCCCTTCAACAAAGGTGGGCGTGGACAAGGCAGACCCCACAGAAACGCCGGTCCAGGGAAGCGCACAGGCAAGAAATCATCATCGTCATCCTTTGGGAAAAAACGCAATCGCTCGCAAGCCCCCAAGGTCAAACGCTCCAAACAAGGCTCCTGAGCCCCCTTTTCACCGAGTCTCTCCCCTTTCCCTCTGAAACAAGATCAACTCATCCTTACCAATCATCGTCCGCCCAGTCTCCATGAAGCCAGCACCTTCCGCGAGCTTCCTCGACGCGATGTTGCCTGATTCGATCATGCACACAGTCTGCGTTCCCAAAGGAAAATGCTCGTCTCCCCACGAACATATCGCCTCCAAGCTCTCTTTCCCATACCCCCTTCCGTGTACGTCTTCAACCAAACACCAACCCGCCTCAGGAAGACCATGCCATTGTGGCAGCGCGTCACGATGGGATTCAATGAAACCAGCCTCACCGACAAAACGACCGGTATCTCGCTCCTCAATGGCCCAAAACCCATAACCGGAGATCGACCACATCCCCGCATAACGCACAAGTCGGGACCAGCTCGCTTGATGACCAAAAGGCTCTCCCCCAATATACCGAACGACCTCTGGACAGGCCCACATCGCAGCCAGCGCCTCAAAATCTTCCCTTCGATGTGCGCGTAACCGAAGGCGTTTCGTCTCTAAGATAGGCGCAACATTCATCAACACAGACCTTCCATCGGTGTGAGGTGCGGTTCGCTTGCTCAACTCGTGCGTCGAAAGAGGTCGACGAGTTTACGCCGCTTTGACGCGGTCCTCGCACGATTTTGCGCCCATGAACGTAGCGCCTTGATCTCCTCTTCGTAGGTCGCGTACAAAGGCACCATCTGCCGGGCGACCAACTCCAGATCCTCTTGGACAAGATCTCTTCCCTGCGCAAAAGCTCTGTATAAACCGGCCACAACAACCTGCTCAAGCTCTGCACCTGAGTAGTGCTCACACAATCCTGCGAGATCGGAGAGGCCAAACTTGCTTGGATGACGACCACGTCCACGGAGGTGAATGGAGAGGATATCTTTTCGGGCTTTTGTGTCAGGCAGGTCGACGAAGAAGATCTCATCAAAGCGACCACGACGCAACAACTCAGGAGGCAGATTGTGTACTCTGTTCGCCGTCGCGACGAAGAACACTGGGACTTTCTTCTCCTGTAACCACACGAGCAATGAACCGAGTAACCGAGAGGTGTCACCATCCCCGTCCCCCTCCAAACCCTTTTCGATCTCATCGACCCACAAGATCGCAGGCGCCATCGACTCAGCCGTTTGAAGCGCGCGTTGGAAAATCTGATCGGGAGAGTATTGTCCCGAAAACGCCGCACCCAATTCAAATCGCAACAGAGGCAACCCCCAATATCCAGCGACAGCCTTTGCCGCGAGGGACTTTCCACAACCCTGCACACCGAGCAACAACAACCCCTTTGGTTGAGGTAACCCAAACGCACGAGCCTTCTCGGAGAAAGCCTCCCTGCGCTCAAAAACCCACTGCTTCAACTCGTCAAGACCACCGACATCTTCGAGATCGACGTCTAACTCACAAAACTCAAGCGCGCTGCCCTCTTGCATCAAACGGCTCTTCTCACTCACAACAGCGGCTTCCCAATCGAAGATATCACGCTCAATCGCCGGTGTAAGCTCCCACATAGCCCTTGTACGTGCAAACGCACGATCGGCCTCTTTCATCGAAAGCCCCAGCGCTGCTGAGCTCAGACGCTCTCTCATCAAGTTGGGAAAGGTCTCCTCTGGGAGCCACTTGTTGAGCAACCCTTCGAGCTGTTCACGTGCAGGTAAAGGAAGATAGAGGAGATTCCAGTCCGCCGCCAACTCACTCGGCGTCATCGAGACCGGGGACAAGAAGATACAAGTGTGTTTGGGGTCACGCATCAACGACGCAAGAACACGGAGACGACGCAGTCTCGCAGGTTCATCAAGATAAGGGTGGGGATCGACAAAGACCGCGATGTGCGGCGCATCGCGTCCTAACTCTTGCTCGATCGCGACGTCAAAAGCCTCGGCGGGGTCCTCGTACTCTTCTGGACGCCAGACGGACATCGACACGTCGAGCGCTTCCGCTTCCTCTCGAAGAAGCGTGAGCGCCCTGTCTTCTTCTTGTGTGACGAGGTACACATAGGGATAAGGCGCGACCAAAAAAGGTCGTAATTGTTTGGAAAATTCGTCTTGTACCACTTTATTGTTCTCCCATCAAACGCAAAACCTCCTCAAAAGAGGTGATCCCCTCCGCGAGCTTGCGAATCGCATCCTCTCGCAGTGTCTCCATCCCATTGGCACGGGCTTCACTGCGGATCGTTTGTGCATCGGCTTGTTTGTGAATCAACGCCCGAATGCGATTGTCCACAGGTAAGATCTCAAACACCCCTGTACGCCCCTTCAGCCCTGTATTTCGACATGTCGGACAACCTTGACCGTACCACGTTGAGAGCGCAGGGTCCGAAGGCCCAAGATGAATGCCCAGCGAGAGCGCATCGGATTCATGGAGAAGCTTCAAGGACTTACACTCCTCACAGACCTTTCGCAACAGACGCTGATTGATGATCCCCACGAGCACAGAGGATAGCAAAAAGTGAGGGACACCCAGATCTTGCAAGCGCGTAATCGCGCTCGCCGCGTCGTTGGTGTGCAAAGTCGAAAACATCAAGTGACCCGTCAACGCCGATTGGACAGCCATCTGTGCAGTCTCAGTGTCCCTGATCTCTCCGACCATGATGATGTCGGGATCTTGGCGCAAGATCGTTCGCAGCGCTGAGGCAAATGTGATCCCAACCTTCGGCTGGACCATCGTCTGATTGAAGTCTTCGTAGATCATCTCGATAGGGTCTTCGATCGTCGTGATGCTCACCTCTGGACTGGCCAAGCGCTTGAGCGTCGAATACAGCGTCGTTGTCTTCCCTGATCCTGTCGGACCTGTCACGAGAATCAAGCCCGTCTTTTGCTCGATAAAGTGCGTATAGTGACGAAGCCCAACCTCTGAAAACCCTAACTGCTCTGCCTCTTGAAAGAGTTGTTTGGGATCAAACACACGGATCACGACCTTCTCGCCGAAGGCCACAGGTAACGTCGAGACACGCAACTCCGTCTCCTGCTGCTCCCACTCCGTTTTGATCCGACCGGCCTGTGGACGTCTACGTTCAGCGATATCCATCCTCGCGAGCATCTTGATCCGAGACACCACCGCGAGATGCACAACACGTGGAAAGTGGTAAACCTGGTGCAACAACCCATCAATACGCAAACGGACTTGTGCCATCGAACGCTTGGGTTCGAGGTGGATATCACTCGCCTTCTGCTCAAACGCGTAACGCAGGAGGTAATCAACTGCCTTGACGATATGTTGATCTGTGGCTTCTAGCTCTTCGGCATCTTGGAGCTGTACGAGTTGCTCCAGGTTGCTGATGTCAACGGAGAGATCGAGGTCAAGTTCAGCGGCCTTTACAGCATTGCGAAAACCATAAATTTCCCGAATCAAACGACGAATATCCGTCCGTGACGCGATCTTCAGCACAAAGCCAGAGGGAACATAGCTCCTCAATGACTCGACGAGATCGGGATGAAAGGGGTTATCGACCGCAAAGACGATCTTCTTGTCTTCGAGTCGTTCGATAGGAAGGCACACATGGCGGCTCGCAAAAGGGCGACTGAGTGTGTTGGTGATCAGCCGCTCGTCGAGCTTGAGGGGATCAATTTTAAGATAGTCGTAGCCGGTGGCTTTGGCCATCTCCTCCATGATCATGTCTTCCTGGAGGATTCTGCCGTCTGGTGTCGTCAACTCTGCCGCCGCGATCAGCTCTGCAGGTGACACATCGGCGCTCTTGTCTTTCTCACGTGCCTGCGCGCCGTAGCGTATTTTCAAGACTTTTTGCCGAAGCACACGCTGGTTGGCGATAATGTCCTGTGATTGAGGCAGCGTCATGACACGTGCATCACGAAGAAGCTGCGTCAAAAAATCCAGTGTATACGCCTGCGCCTGTCCATATCGGGCTTTCGCAAATTTCATCCAATCCTCCACGTGAGAAGGTCCAAAAAAAACACAACCACCTTCGCTATCCTATAAGTATAGTGCCCAATCCCCAAAAATGTTTGAGTGAAAAACCGACATCTTGCGAATGAAAAAAAGAATCTCGATTGATTTCAAGGCTCTTCTTGCCCCAAAAACATCCCCCTCGACACACTCCACGTCAAAGAAGGCCCCTCTCCGCCCACACATCAAAGATCTTGACGTCTGACCGGCGCGGAATTACTTTCTGAGCATCCCGAGTGGTGATCAAGCTCGCATATGTAAGCTCCGAGAGACTGGGTTTCGTCCATTTGACAAAGCCCACATCAGTAGGCTCCGAAAGCTCATCTTTCGTCTATTTGATCACCTTGGAATGCAATCGACACATTGTGGGTTGTATAGGACAAATTGATGAATCAACAAAGGAGACATATCAATGTCATATCATGAACATGAGATGGAATTTTCCCACGCGGATTTTGACGTCGCAGCGAACGCAAGCGTCAAAGCACGCACTGAATTTTTACGCAAAACATACGCACACTTGTTCGGCGCGATCTTGGCCTTTGTTGGCCTCGAAGCCATCCTGCTCAGCCTCCCCATATCTGCTCGCCTCGCGCGCACCATGCTCACCGGCTACAACTGGCTGTTCGTCCTTCTGGCGTTCGTCGGCGTCAGCTACCTCGCAGAGAGATGGGCGATGTCCTCCACCACAAAACCCATGCAATATGCAGGGCTCGCGCTCTACATCGTCGCTGAGGCGATCATCTTCTTGCCGTTGATGTTTATCGCGACGCGCTTTGGTGGCCCCAAGGTCATCCCAACCGCTGGCTTCGCCACACTCGGTATCTTTGGCGCGCTCACAGCGATCGTCTTTATCACCAAGAAGGACTTCTCCTTCCTCGGCTCACTGTTGTATCTCTTGGCATTCCTCGCCCTCGGATACATCGTCGCAGGGATCGCGTTTGGCTTTAGCATGGGCGTCGGTTTCTCGATTTTGATGGTGGGTCTCGCTGGTGGATTCATCTTGTATGACACCTCCAACGTCTTGCATCACTACCCCACAGACAAATACGTCGCGGCCTCCCTCGCGTTGTTTGCGTCTGTCGCGCTCCTCTTCTGGTATCTTATCCAGATCTTCATGGGTCGCGATTAATCCCCATCAAAACCCTCTCCTCACTCCCCCTGCCACACATCTTACTCCCATGTCACATTGACACTTGCGCCGCTCTCGTAAGAGACCTTCACGGACTTGAATCCGTTCTGTGCAGGGTCAACGTCCATTCCTCTTACGATCCCAACGGTCCCTTTTCCTGGCGCAAGCGCGCTCACATCAAAGTCCTTGAACTCACCAGTATCACTCTGATCATTCCCAGAGAGGCTCGTGTTGTTGTTTGAAGCCGTCGCCCGGATAAATTTACCATTTCCAGAGGTGTAGGTGATCGTCACCTTCTCAGCGACCTTCAGCGTGTCGCCCTCTTTGGGTGACGTGATCTCCGGGCGTGAGGGCACGGTGATCTTGATCTCCGCTGTCGTGTCACCTTTTTTGTGTGTGATCGTATACACACCCCCTACAGATTCGGTTGGCACACGCGCTGTGTAAATGCCAAACGCATTTTGAAGCGCCACACCATTGCACTCGACAGTGACGTCACTCGTCAGGGAGATGGGGGTCCCGTTAAACTCGAAGCTCGCGGTCACAAGCGCGGTCCCATCGGCGCTCAAATCGGCGACACTTACGCTCACATCAAGCTCCGCTGCGGGTTGATCGACGGGCTCGGCGATCTCACACGCGCTCAATAGAGCCAACAAAACAAACATATAACCAAAAATGTACAGCTTCTTACGCATCTATCGTTTCCTTTCGTCCAAAATCACCATGAAACCCACGTTCCATGCTCTTTTGTGTGATGAGTTGTCAGGCTCGCACACAACATAGACATCCAAAACATCTTTTGCCAGAGACCATGTTTGTCTTTCCAGGGTCAAGACATACGAGTCCGTCGGTGGGCCAACGAGTCGACTCTCTTCCTGAATATGTTCGCCTCAGACCACAGAAAGTGTACAATGTCCGCACCCGCAAGATAAAGATTTGTGCACGGGTGTCGTTTTGTCATCTTGGCAACACCTCAAAAAAATACGATGAAGGTTAACCTAAGAGGTTCCCAGATGGACCAACAAGATCAAGAGAATCGCCAATTTCCACGATATGATATCACCCTCCCAGTGACGTTACTTGAGCGAGGTCAAAAGATCCCTCTCGTCACTGCAAATGTCAGCCGCAACGGTGCATTTATCCTCACAGACAGCCCCAAACCCAAGCGGCACCTGATTCAACTCTCATTCACACTCTCCGAGAATGAACGGCTCAACGTCATGGCGATGGTCACGCGCATCGTACATCCTTCCCCCCATCAAGAAGAGCCTTGTGGAATGGGTGTAGGCTTCTTCGCCCTCAGTAAAGCCGATAAAGAACAATGGGATGCGTTCATCAAACGCCTGATCCAGGCCGAACAATCCAACGAATCTCTCGACGCGCTCACACAATCGCCCAAAAGCCCTGCCCCGATCAGACGTCAACACATCCGCCACACAGCCTGCTTTGTCGTACGACTCAAAAACCAGGAGCGTATCCAGAAGTTCTACACAGAGAATATCAGCCGTGGTGGGATGTTCTTCAAGACACCACTACTCCACCAACAAGGTACGGAGCTTGAGCTGATCCTCATCCACCCGGAGACCGAAGAAGAGTTCCGCATCCGCAGCACGATCGTCCGCGTCAAAGACAGCCAAAAACCAACCGATCGAGGACTGGGTGTCCACTTCCACAAACTCAACGTCGAAGAAGAGGTCGCGCTCGGCGAATTTATCGCGACAGGTGTCAATTACCTCGATGAACAAGTCGATCAAGGTCAGGAGCAGCTCTCTCAGCTTCGCAAAGCCATCGAGATGGACCCCCACTCCCCACACGCCCACACAGCCCTCGGAAAAGCCCTCCTCGAACGTGTTGACCCACCCAACGACGCTGTCGAACAAGAGGCCTTCGCGCTCTTCCAAAAAGCGATACAGCTCTCCCAAAGCTACCTTCCCGCTCGCCTGGAGCTGATCAAACTCTACGACAAACGTGGACAGACCGACAAAGTCCTCCAAGAGCAAACCTACATCGAAGAGGTGATGGCCGCGCTCATACGATCGCAATCCGACGCCCCCGAGCTGCTCGAAGAGACCCCGATCTTACCTCCTGACAATGAACTCAAAAACTCCTACATCTTCCAAATGCTCGAAGGACGCTACACCAAAGAATTCCACAGCGGCCCAACACCTGTACTCTCCGCGAGCAACCTCGAACAACCTTCGATCATCCGTCTGCTCAACGAATTATCTCCCACCCACAACACAGGGAGACAAACTGTCGAATCGGCCCCCATCAAGCTCGCATCCCCATCGACACCTGCGGTCGAACTCCCCGACCTCCACCAGGCTCCTCCCCCACTCGACATCTCCAGCCTCACACGACACACTCGTGAAGTCCAAGCTATCCAACCCATCGAAGAATCAGACCCAATCCTTCTCCTAACACCTTCTCAAACCAACATCGGTCCCTTCGCAAGTGAGGAGAACCTGACAGCTGTCCCCTCACCAACAACGACGTTTCACCAACCTCCCGAACAAACCCTCTCAAACGATGTCCCCATTCATCAGGCCATCTCACTCGACCCCACTCCCCAACGCACCCACCTGAATGAAGAAGATATCAACCTGCTCGCCGAGATGTATGCGGTCGAGCGTTGGAAGTACGAACGACAAGCGCTTGAGACCAGCCGCATCGTCTCGGAGTGGCTCAGAGATCAGGCGATCCGACACGTCGTCAGTTGGCGCGCGTCATGGCCAGAAGATCTCCAAGAACAGCTCTGGCGCGAACGCAAGTCTTGGTCCAAGGCGGACTTTCAAGAGGGCTTGTCCCCACCCCTCCAATCACTCGCACGTGTTCAGGTCCTCCTCTACAACAGCGATGATATCGATGACACACTCGCGGCCGTTCAAAGTCGCTTCATCGGCAGCCAAGACAAGTGGTCGCCCAAATCACAATCGAGACAAGATGGTTACAGGACAGAGACTGTGTATGTGTCCCTCTCTATGGTGCCTTCGTTCGCAAAGGGAGATGCCTTCCAGGAGTATCTGGACACACCATGTGAGCTGCAGATCTGTAGTATCACCAGCCACATCTGGAATGAACTCAAATACGACATCCTCAACAAGCAAGCCGGTGGCCGAGCTGACGATGGCCAACGAGAGCTTCTGATCAGTCTGCAACAAGAACTCTCCCTGCTCAACAACACAGTCAACAGACTCTCCCGACGCACCAGAAGCCGCATCCTGGAAAACCAAAAGAAAATTCACGATCCACAAGGACTGCGTGTATATATAGAGCGACACTTTCAGGAAAAAATCCGCGGCGACTACGGTGCATTGTTGGCGCTGCTCTCCAAAACTGTCGGAGAGATCACCCCAGCTTCACTCGAAGACCTCCTCACACGCTGTGGTGATCGACAACAAGCAGAACAAATGGCCCACTCTCTCGACCCAGACGCAAGAGAATCCACACTCGGCGTCATCGCGTTGATGTTACTCCCCGCGCTCGGAAAAGAAGTCGTCCAACGTGCCCTTCAATCAGCTCACCGTTACCCCCTCTGGGACATGCTCAAGAGAGCATCTTAGTCGACATGTAAGGCGACCTCATCTGGCGTCTCGATCGTCCCTTCGCGGATCAAAAAGGTCATCCGACCTCCAGCCCATTGATACGTCTTTTTCAACCACAGATAACGCTTCTTTTGCCAGGACTTCTCGCGCTGAAGTGTCTCACGCCACAGATCAATACGTGCATCATCCTCTTCATCCATCCCCTCTGTGGCCAGCTCGGCGTTTCCCAACACAGCCCCCATCGACGCATCCTTCGCCGCACGAAACGCGTCCTCCTCACTAGCCGCCACATACGACCGCCAGAGCATCTTTTGGCCACACTCCTCCTCTCCAAAAGACGACGAAATCAAAGCCTCCGCTTCTGCCCTGACAGAGCGAAGTTGTTCCGAAGTACACGCACCTTCTAGCCATTCGCGTTTAAGACGCAACAGCTCCCCAAAGATCACGGGGACAGAGTCATCCCCTTTTTGCAATTGGTACAGAGCTCGCTCTGCACAATCACAACCAAACATGTGTAAAAGCCGATCGGGATCACGACGCGACAATGACTTCATCAAAATCAAACCTTTAGGAGCTGGTACTTGACCCAAATATGCTCCTGTCCATTCTTATCCAAACCAAACACATCGTCAACGAATCGAGTATACAACACCCCCACACACTATCTCGACACACAGCACGAGGCTGTTTTCAAGACCTTCTTGACAAAGCATCCACCCACATCTCGGATGAGCTTGTAAGAGAAGTTGCACACTCCGTAAAAGGCTCGACATCGGTCGAAGATTCATTATAATGCCACTCGTTCTCTCATGTGAGGGGAAACAAAACAAAGAGCTGTATATGTTTTTTACCACCAAGGAAGATGGAGTGTCATCATGAAGACAAGAGCTGCCGTAGCATGGGAAGTGGGCAAACCACTCGTTATCGAAGAAGTCGATCTCGAAGGTCCCAAAGAAGGCGAAGTCCTCGTTCGAGTCGTCGCAACAGGAGTCTGCCATACAGACGCCTACACGTTGAGTGGTGCGGACCCTGAAGGACTCTTCCCATCGATCCTTGGTCACGAAGGTGGTGGGATCGTCGAAGAAGTCGGACCAGGCGTCACAAGTGTCAAGCCCGGTGACCACGTTATCCCACTGTACACACCTGAGTGTGGAGAGTGTAACTTCTGTACCTCTGGCAAAACCAACCTCTGTCAGGCCATCCGCGCCACACAAGGGAAAGGTTTGATGCCCGACGGGACCTCCCGCTTCTCCAAAAATGGCAAAACCATCTACCACTACATGGGGACATCCACATTCTCTGAGTACACGGTCCTCCCAGAGATCTCCCTCGCCAAGATCAACCCCGCTGCGCCCCTCGAAAAAGTCTGTCTTCTCGGCTGTGGTATCACCACTGGTGTTGGCGCCGTCCTCAACACCGCCAAAGTAGAACCTGGTTCGACAATCGCAGTCTTTGGACTCGGCGGGATTGGACTCAGTGTCGTACAAGGTGCTGTCATGGCGCAGGCCAGCCGCATCGTCGCAGTGGACATCAACCCCGACAAATTCGAATTTGCCAAGCAGCTCGGTGCCACAGACTGTATCAACCCCAAAGACTACGACGCACCCATCCAGGACGTCATCGTCGAATTGACTGGCGGTGGTGTCGATTACTCCTTTGAGTGTATCGGAAACGTCGAGATCATGCGCTCCGCGCTCGAGTGTTGTCACAAAGGTTGGGGAGAATCTGTCATCATCGGTGTCGCCGGCGCTGGTGAGGTCATCTCCACACGTCCCTTCCAACTCGTCACAGGTCGTGTCTGGCGTGGCTCCGCATTTGGTGGCGTCAAAGGCCGCAGCGAGCTGCCCGGATACGTCGAAAGATACCTCGCAGGCGAGCTGAAGGTCGATGAATTTGTCACCTACACCATGGGTCTCGAAGACATCAACAAAGCCTTCGACCTGATGCACGAAGGCAAAAGCATCCGCTCTGTCATCAAATTTTAATCTGCGACAGGAGACAATATGAGCATCCCCGCTCCCACACAGACGAGCAAAAACATCTGCTTCGGTGGCTCCGTCGAATTCTACGAGCACGACTCCGAAGCCTGTAAGTGCAAGATGTCCTTCTCCGTGTTTGTCCCACCTCAAGCACAAGAAGGGCCTGTCCCCGTACTGTATTGGCTCTCCGGCCTCACATGCACGGCGACCAACTTCACCACCAAGGCCGGTGCACAACGCTACGCCGCTGAACACGGCCTCTTGCTCGTCGCACCAGATACCAGCCCTCGTGGCCTCAACCTCCCCGGCGAAGACGATAACTGGGACTTTGGGACAGGCGCAGGTTTCTACCTGAACGCCACACAAGAGCCGTGGCAAGGCCACTACAACATGGAAGACTACATCACCAAAGAGCTCCCCGCGTTGATCAATGAACACTTCCCAGTGCTCGCCGATCGCGCCTCTGTCTTTGGTCACTCCATGGGTGGACACGGCGCCCTCGTCCTCTCTCTTCGCCATCCGGAATTGTATCGCTCTGTCTCCGCCTTCTCCCCCATCTGTGCACCAACACAGTGCCCCTGGGGAGAAAAAGCCTTCTCCGGTTATCTCGGTGATGACAAAGAGGCATGGAAAGCACACGATACTTGTGAGTTGCTGGCGAACACAGACAACGCACTGCCTATGCTCGTCGATCAAGGGACCAGTGATGGATTCTTGGAAGAACAGCTCAAACCACAGCTCCTCGAAGCAGTCTGCAAAGAGAAGGGACACTCCCTCACTCTGCGGATGCAAGAGGGCTATGACCACAGCTACTACTTCATCGCGAGCTTCATCGAAGACCACATCAAACACCACGCCAAGGCACTCAAAGCCTGAGGCTGCAGATGTTGGCCACCGGAGGACATCTTGTCATGAAACACGTCCATCTATATTTGATGATCGTTCTCTTGTCCCTACTCTCACTAAACTGTGTTGACGGTGTCAGTCCCGAAGAATGCTCCGGTACATTTGGCACAAGCAACGTCGATCCCGACGGCGCCAATTGTACAAAGCGCTGCGAATGCAACAACCAATCCTACGAAGGATATTGTTCGGACGGGATCTGTGTCGCAGTCCAAAGAGAGACCTGTGATACAGAAGGCGAACAACGAGATTGTCAGGTCTCGTCGGCCTTTTCAAATGTCACAGAGGTCAAAGATTGTCAGTCCGGTACACAAACCTGCAAACCCGAAGGTCTCGACCTCACCAAATGGGGCGATTGCACTTGTGGGAACTGAGTCGTCTCTAAAGACCTCTTCAACAATCCGCAATCCCCACAATCATCCTCAAAAGTGCATCAGCGCTCCCCCACGATAAAGTCATCCCACTGCCACCATGTCCGTACAAGTGATACACAGGTTGTGTGTATGTGTTGTCACGTTCAAAACGAATCGCCGTCCGTCCAGGTCGCAAACCCACCACATGTTGAGCCTCTTCAAAACCCTCCAAAGAAGGGCACAATCGCAAACAGCCTCGCCAGATGTGTCGTGCCATCTCTTCATCTACTTCGAGTGAATCATCGTGATATTGTGCACAACCACCGAGGATGATATCCCCAGTTTGTGGACGAGGGAAGATATACAAAGGCGCGTCTTCACTGGTGTCATCATCGATACCAAAAGGAAGCGTTCCTTTGACCCGCATGATCTGCCCACGGATAGGGAAAACGTCTGGATCATCAGCGAGCGCCCCAGCACCCAACCCCGCACAGTGAACGTGTATCGCGTCACCCTGAATAAAGTCATCGAGTCGCGTAAATGTACGCTCAACACAACGCCCCCCTGCCTCGACAAATCGCTTCATCAAGTAAGGCATGTACAAACCCATCTCAGCGAGAGGGACATGGACCTCAAACCCTCCGTCATACCCTTCGGGATAAGCATCTTTTGGGAGCAGACGAAAACTCTCCAACGCCAGCGCCCACCCAGGCGGATTCACCTCACCTATGACATACTCCCGCAATGGCAACAGACTGACACCTGTCTCTTCTGGTTGGTCCATCAAGGAGAGAAACACCTTGTAGGTATCCAACCCCCATTGCTGAGCAAGTTCGACGGGCTGAACAGCGTAAGGCGCCCAAATCGCAGCAGAGACGTCGGAGGTCGTCTCTGGCGAAAAGTCTTTCGCGTATATCGTCACATCGTACCCAGCTTCCGCCAAACGCACACCACAGCTCAATCCGATCACACCCGCGCCCAGGATACTGACTTGTCTCTTCATCGACACACCTCAATACAAATTACACAACAAAATACAGAAGATACCACACAACCGAGGACTGTACATGTAACATCATGGAAAAAATATTCGACATGGATTCAGCCGATTTATTCGTCATTTGGAAGGACTTTATGTAGATTGATTCAGCAATAACATTGCATTTTGTCTGACAAAGACATAGCCTTGTCGGATATACGAAGGTCTCGACAATCATCAGGGAGCACCCAACGGCGGAAAGAGCATGGTATGTTGCGTAATATTTGGGATCCATTTATCAATTCATTCATAGACGACTCACTCCAGCAAGATCCGGTCAAGCACTATCGCAGCTATCTGTTGATCTCTGGTTCTATCTTGTTAGCGACCATCTCGTCCATTTTGCTCATCCTGTATTGGTTGATCAGAGGCGTCGCCGCTGACGCCCTCGAATATTGTATCCTCGTCATCGTCGGTCTCTACTCCGCGCCTCTGCTCGTCAGATGGACCAAGACATACACCATCCCAGGCGCTGTCTTGTCGTTGTTGCTGATGTTCGGAATGCCCTTCATTGGGTATATGTTGCCGATCTACCCGGCCCCCTTTTTGGTGATGTTCCCAATCGTGCCCCTTGTCGCGACCTTCTTTGTCAACGCTCGCTTTGGCGCATTGAGCACAATCGTCGTGTCCATCGGGATGTATCTCATCTACTCGACTCACGCCAAACAGGTGATGACAGAAGGCTCCATCCTCGCCCCCTATGCCTTCGTCTTTGTCGTCTTCGCCGTCGCGACCTATGCCATTGTGTTCTCCTTCAGTGTCTTCTATGAACGCTCGCGTTACACAGCGACAGACCTGCTCTACAAAACACTCGATGAACTCCGCGACGCCAACAAAACAAAAGACGAATTTCTCGCACGAATGAGCCATGAATTGCGCACCCCCCTCAACGCGATCATTGGATACACTGAGCTCATCAAAGAAGAAGCCGAAGACAACGACGCCGAGCTCATCCTCAGTGATGCCAAAAAAGTCCTCCTCTCAGGTCAACATCTTCTTCACATGATCAACGACATCCTCGACATCTCCAAGCTCGACGTCGGCAAACTCCCCATCGAGCTTGGTCGCATCTCCATCCCCAGACTCCTCGAACAACTCCAAGCCATGAGCGAATTGACTGCACAAACGAATGGCAACACGTTGACCTGTGACTTCAAATACACAACCCAACGCATCGTCACCGATCCACAACGCCTGCGACAAATCTTGCTCAATATCCTCGATAACGCGTGCAAATTTACCAAACAAGGGACCATCAAATTCATCGTACGTGAAGAGCTGATCGATACACAGCCCTATTTCTGCTTTCAAGTCGAAGACACAGGCAAAGGCATCCCCGAAGCTCTTCAAGAACAAGTCTTCGAACTCTTTCTCCAAGGGGACTCAAGCACCACACGGGAACACGGTGGTCTGGGACTGGGTCTCTTCCTCGCGAAAACCTTCGCGCAAAAACTCGGCGGCACACTCTCCCTTGAAAGCACCCTCGGCCAAGGCACCACGATGACTCTTTACATCCCACACAACCCACCCAAAGCCCTCCAACAATCACTACAAGTCCCACAAACATACTGACGGAATACACAATGTCTCGCTTCGCCTTGTTCACTCTCTGCGCTCTTTTGTGTTATCTCTCATTGCCCAACCAGCTCCACGCGATGGCCCCTTACCGCACAAAACAATCGACTCTACGGAGTATCGACCACCAAATACGCATCACCAAATGGCGCAGAAAAAAGAAAGCCTCCTTGCGTGCGCCCTACACCATACTCGGTGTCGGCGTCGCATTCTCCGCCGTCCTCGCCCTCCCGACGATTATGTTTATCTCCGCCGCGACAGGTTCCATGCAGCTCGATGGTACATTCCTCGCGATGTCCATCCCCGCTCTCGTGTTGGGCATCTCAGGTGTTGTGTTGATCGGCTTCGGGATCCCACTCCTGCAAAAACAACAGCGAAAACGCCGCCCCTACAACAAACAACTCGACCTACTCTACCAACAAAGACGTGCGCTGACACAAACACACACACGCCACAAACCTCCTCCAAAATTCACGGACTCAAAGATAAGGTATGTTCTTTCGCTCTGAATGTGTGGATGGCTATTGAAAGGAGACACATCTTGTCCAAACGCATCAAGATCCATTCGATATACAAACAATTGGGCATCTCATGGCGGACTTTTTATCTTTGGGCACAAAAGACCGAACCAACCATTCAATCCCCCCATCAATCCGTCTCCCCCACGAAGGCACAAGCGCTCATTGATGCTTACAACGAACGCCTTCAGCGTGTGTACTTACAGGGTATCGTTTTGAAGGATGGCTTCTTCAGATTGCTCGATGACATCACCTTCTCGCCAGCGACGCACCATCCATCGGATATCTTGAGTGTACCAGAACACTTCTTTGCGCTCGATCGCACACAGCTCGATGACGCACATCTCATCGACATCGTACACGCCAATGACGCCCCTATGCATGGGATCTACGACCAATGTGAGACCTTGGAAGGCTGGCAAAAGACCTTGTATCATGTTGGGTTGTGGCATTATCCGGCGCACAAAGAACAACTCTGGCAATGGATTCGTGGGAAATTTGCGCCACTCTCCAGGAGACATCTCAGACAGCTTCAGACATTTGTAGAGTACGCCCAACCATACGAGACAAATCGCGATCTCTGTGCGTACATCGATGCCCATCTTTGTACACTCCAAACAGACGTCCAGTCCTGGGAAGATGAGGATCTCGATTACCTCATCCAATTTGCAAACAAGCTCAACAAAGACGCAGAATACGAAGGTTATCTCGCCAAAAGACTCCGTAAGCGAAGCAAAACACAACAGCTCGCCAAAGATGGTCAACTTCAGGAGGCATTTGTCGAAAAGTCGATCATTCCAAAGCTCAAAAAAACCATCAACTCTTGGGAAGTCAGTTCAAGCAAACGCAGTGACTGGACATTGACGCTCTCCCCATACCCCACACCACTCGAAGACATGCTCAACAACTTTCCATTTGTCTATATGGATGACGCAGAGACCGACGATGAAGCCATTCTTGACACCCGAAGGCGTTTGCAAGAATGTTGTTATACACTCCGCTCATCGAAACTATACCCCGTCATCTCTAACCAACAACATACCTGCTGCGGTTCATCAGAGTATGTCCTCGAAGCATCCAAAGCGTACTACGTCTTCCAAATATACCGCTTTTGCTGATCGACTCCTCTCACGCTTTTATCTGCCCCTGACTGCTTCCTTTTTATCGGGCAAGTGGCATTCTTTACTGGGCAAGTTTCCACTTGCCCTTACTGGCGCGCTCTGCTTGCTATCGGGCAAGTGGCATCCTTTTTACCGGGCAAGTGGCATTTATCGGGCAAGTTTCCACTTTTTATCGGGCAAGTTTCCACTTTTTATCGGGCAAGTTTCCACTTGCCCTTACTGGCACACTCTTCTTACCCTTACTGGCGCTCTCCGCTTGCCCCTACGACTGCCGCGCTCTGCTTGCCATCTGCTGCCGCGCTCCGCTTGCCCCTGCTTGCCATTGTGGGCTGGCTGCCCACACCCGCCTGGGGTTTTCACCCCAGACCCCACGATGCTGACGCATCGTCTGTGTTGCGCTCTTCGAGCGCTGGGAAAAGGAAGAGCCTCTCAGTCCGACCTACGGTCGTCCAGCTCCCTCTGCAGTTCAACTTCGTTAGCAAGGGAAGTGATGCAGGACCCCCTCAGTCGGGCTTTGCTCGTCCTGCTCCCCCTGCTATTCAACTTCGTTGGCAAGGGGAGCGATATAAAGGAGAGAAAAGAACCCCCTCAGTCGGGCTTTGCTCGTCCAACTCCGCCTGCAGTTCAACTACGTAGGCAAAGGGAGCGATGCAAGACCCCCTCAGTCCGACCTACGGTCGTCCTGCTCCCCCTGCGATTCAACTTCGTTGGCAAGGGGAGCGATGCATATCAAACGAGATATCGCGATACAAACGAAAAACACGTGTATATCGAATGAATATCAGTAGGGTCGGGCCTTGTGTCCGACCTCACCCCTCGAATATATCGGGTAAATATCCCTCCTCTCGAAAGGCTTGAGAGGAGGGAAGAGCCGGAGGCTCAGGGTGGTGAGTTTGTTGAGGCATATGTTGCAAAGCGCACGAAGCAAATAAGCC
>PCBK01000159.1 GCA_002731275.1 Deltaproteobacteria bacterium
CTCGAAAGGCTTGAGAGGAGGGAAGTCGCGAAGCGACAGGGAGGAGAGTTTGTTGAGGCGGATGATTGCAAGTGAAGACGCAAAAAACCCACTGAAAGCTCGAAAGCAAAAGGGAATCCAAGGATATGGCCCTGCTATATCCGCCAGAAAGAAGGGGACGAAATAGTGGAGTCAGGGGAGTTTGCGGAGACACAAGTGCAACGTCCGCCGGAACAGAAACCTAGTATCTCCCGTGTATATCGGTTAATTGGTCCCTCCTCTCGAAAGGCTTGAGAGGAGGGAAGAGCCGGAGGCTCAGGGTGGTGAGTTTGTTGAGGCGTATGTTGCAAAGCGTACGAAGCAAATAAGCCCGACGAGGGCGCTTGCTTTGGACGCAAGTGCAACGTCCGCCGGATCAGATGATATACCCTATCTATTCATTTGTCTCTGGCGTTGCGGGTGTGGCTGGTGTCTCAGGCGTTTCTTCTGCTGGACGGGCGGGAAAACGCTCTTTGCGGATCTGCAAATACGCCGTGTACAATGGAGCATAGGCTTCTGCTCTCTCGGGATTGGTGCGCTTGAACACATACTGCCCTGCGTCAGCGATCTGGTTGAAACAATCTTCATATAATGCGTACACTCGTGCGCGAAGATCATGTGCAGCCTCCGCCGTCGTGCTGTCGCTCTCCTGACGAAGCTCCAACAACATCGAAGACAACTTCCCAGCATCTTCGACAAGCGTTGACAACTTCTTCTCGTTCAACCACTCTGCTGCCTCTTTGTGATTTTCCCTGAACAATGTCGAAAGACTCGCCCCATCTGCCGCAAGATCAACGTGACCACGCCCCTTCCTTAAAGATTCCAACAACGATTGCTTGTCCTCAGCCTTCGGCCAAACCAAATCCACCGCACCAAACATCCGTTGACGAACAATCCGTAACTCATTCACAACAGCCGCCAAACGACGTCGACGGTTCTCCGACATCGACATCAAAGACAACACCGATGCTTGCCAAAACGCACGACGCAATGTCGCAAACTCTTCGATCAACTTCGCTGACACACCAGGCAATTTTGAGAGCGTCGCCACATCTTGTTTGGCGATCTTGAGCAACGCCTTCCCTGCATCCAAACAAGCTGATGTATCAGTCAGAACAGGACGTTGCAATGCTTCATCTGTCAACGCCAACGCCTTCTTCTCGACCTTGTCCAAAGCCTGCTTTGCGCTCTCTTCGTTGTAATCCTTCATCAACTCTTCGATCAACGTATTCTCTGACATCTGCTCTCCTATGACGTATTGAGATAAAATCCCACAGGCGTCCAAAAACATACAACCGCATTCTAGCTTATAAACAACCCTGTTAAGATAGTATGGACACATATCCACACCATAAGACGGCGATATTCCAACCAAATAGAATGGTTAAAACTGTTCTTTTTTTCCTGTGGTGTTTCTCTCTATAACAAAAGATGTCACCCAACGCAAGAACAATATCTCCTCCAATAAGATTTGATGTGTATCTCTTACGTTATCGACACTCAGGAAGACGAAGACTCCTTGGGGGAGTTGTCGGCGATATCACCGACGGAGGGGGTTCTCTCCCTTCTTCTTGTATCCCTCTCCCCTTACCGATGGAGTCTTGTACTTGTAGGAAAGGTGTCAGCGTTGTCGCCGACGGAGGGGGGCCTTTTTCCTGTCCTTGACAGACAACGCAAAAACGTGTACACATACCGATGATACCGGGTTCAAAACACCATACTCCTACACGATTTGAGAGCACACCTACATGGCCGTCAAAAAGTCCGAACTCTATAGCTCCCTCTGGAAAAGTTGCGATGAATTACGTGGAGGCATGGACGCCTCACAATACAAAGACTATATCCTCACCCTCCTCTTCGTAAAATACGTCTCCGATCGACACGAAGGCAACCAAGACTCACTCGTCGATGTCCCTGAGAACGGCAGCTTCACAAAGATGGTCTCCTTTGTCGGTGACAAAAACATCGGCGAAGAGATCAACAAAGCCATCTCCGCACTCGCCGAAGCCAACGACCTCAAAGGCGTCATCGACCTCGCTGACTTCAACGACCCAGACAAACTCGGCAAAGGCAAAGCCATGGTCGATCGCCTCTCAAGGCTGATCAACATCTTCAACAACCCCGCGCTCGACTTTCGTAGCAATCGCGCCGACGGTGATGACCTCCTCGGTGACGCATACGAATACCTCATGAGACACTTCGCCACTGAATCAGGCAAAAGCAAAGGCCAATTTTACACTCCCGCCGAAGTCTCAAGAGTCATCGCCAAAGTCGTCGGCGTCAGCAACGCACAAAGCAACGGACAAACCATCTACGACCCCACATGTGGTTCCGGCTCACTCCTCCTCAAAGCACACGACGAAGCCAAATCCAAAACCGGACTCGACCTCGCACTCTATGGACAGGAGATGGATAACTCCACCTGCGCGCTCGCCAAAATGAACATGTTCCTACACGATTGCCCCTCCGCCGAGCTCTGGCAAGACAACACCCTCGCCATGCCCTACTTCAAAAATACACAGGAAGGACTCAAAACCTTCGACTTTGCCGTCGCAAACCCTCCCTTCTCAAGCAAGGCGTGGTCCAACGGGCTCATCCCCGAACAGGATGTCTACCATCGCTTCACCTATGGTATCCCACCCAACAAAAACGGCGACTACGCCTTCTTGCTTCACATCCTCACCTCACTCAAGAGCACAGGCAAAGGAGCCGTTATCCTCCCTCACGGCGTCCTCTTTCGTGGCGGCGCAGAAGCCTCCATCAGAAAAAAACTCATCACACAAGGCTACATCAAAGGCATCATCGGGCTCCCCGCCAACCTCTTCTACGGCACAGGCATCCCCGCATGTATCATCGTCCTCGATAAAGAACACGCCGCCGCTCGCAAAGGTCTCTTTCTGGTCGACGCCTCCAAAGGCTTCATCAAAGATGGCAACAAAAACCGCCTCCGCGCACAAGACATCCACAAGATCGTCGACGTCTTCAACAACCAGATCGAGCTCGATGGCTACTCCCGGATGGTCCCCCTCTCGGAGATCAGCGACGAGAAGAATGACTTCAACCTCAACATCCCACGCTACATCGACAACACAGAAGCCGAAGACATCCAGGACATCGAAGCCCACCTTCGTGGTGGCATCCCCACCCGTGACATCGATGACCTCTCCCATTACTGGAAAATCTTTCCTGCTATCCGCGCCGCCCTCTTCCAAGAAGACAGACCTGGATACTGCAAACTCAAAGTCGCCCCCGCAGACGTCAAACACACCATCTTCTCACATCCCGAATTTACGGCCTTTCAACAACAGCTCACACAAGTCTTTGTCTCCTGGCGAGACAACAACATCGAACGCCTCAAAGCCCTGACACCTGGAGACAGACCCAAGATCTTGATCGAAGAGATCTCCGAAGACCTCCTCCGCGCCTTCGATGACATTGCTCTCCTCGACGCTTATGATGTCTACCAGCGCCTGATGGATTACTGGGAAGACATCATGCAGGATGACGCCTATATGATCGTCGATGAAGATTGGCAGCAAGCCGCCCAACCTCGTCTCCTCGTCAAAAAACAAGGCGAGAAGAAGATCACCGAGAAGGCTGACCTCGTCGTCAACAAAGAAAAATTCAAGATGGAGTTGATCCCGATCTCGCTGGTGGTCTCTCGTTATTTTCAGGAGGCACAGGACAACATCGACACCCTGACAGCAGAACAAGACAACATCACCTCCCAGATCACAGAGATCGCCGAGGAACACGCAAGTGAAGAGGGTTTGTTGGCAGACGCTTTGACGGACAGTGGGAAGCTCACGAAGAAGAGCGCGGGTGATCGCATCAAAGAGATCGAAGAAGACAAAGAGGCCGATGAGGAACGAAAGGTCTTGAAAACCTACCTCTCTCTCGTCGCGAAGGAAGCGAAAGCCAAGAAGAAGGTCAAGGACGCACAAGAGGCGCTCGACCAAGATGTCTTGAAGAAGTATCCCACGCTGTCCATTGAGGAGATCAGATCACTTGTCGTGGAGGATAAATGGTTCGCGACATTGTCCCAGGACATCCAAGGGGAATTGGATCGTGTCTCACAAGGTCTTGCGGGTCGGATTCGTGAATTGGCAGAGCGCTACGAGTCTCCGCTGCCTGTCTTGACCCAAGAGGTCGAGACGTTGTCAAAAGCCGTTGAACAACACCTCAAGTTGATGGGGATGTCATGCAATTAACATTTGAATATCCACCAAGTAAAACTCATGACAAAGCAAGAATGATTTTCCCCGAAGAATGGGATGTTGTGAGTTTGGGCGATGTCGTTCAGTTGGGACATGGATTTGCTTTCAGCAGTGAGTACTTTTCGGACAAAGGACCCATTCTGCTCACTCCAGGCAATTTCAAACTAGAAGGTGGGCTTTATTTCGAAGCCCGAAACACAAAGAGATTCTCGGGTTTCTTCAACAAGAGTATGGTTCTAAAGGGAGGAGATTTGGTCATTGTGATGACAGACTTGACCCCCAATTGTAATCTCTTGGGTAAACCAGCCTTCGTATCGTCAGACGGCATAATTCTGCATAATCAACGAATTGGGAAAGTGAAGTTCCTTGGATCAAAACTTCTCCCCAAATATTTGTTTTACACACTATTGTCTCCAATCTACTTGAGCAAAGTAAAGGAGTCGGCAACGGGCTCGACTGTAAGGCACACTTCGAACAAAAGCATTTACAAAATAAAAATCCCACTCCCACCAATAGAAGAACAGAAAGCCATCGCAAAGGCCTTGAGCGACGTGGATGCCTTGATCAACTCGCTGGATCAACTCATCGCCAAGAAGCGCGACATCAAACAAGGGGCCATGCAAGAGCTTCTCACTGGCAAAACACGCCTTCCTGGATTCGATCGCTCAAATGGAACATTCAAACAAACCGATGTTGGCATGCTCCCATCCGATTGGGAATGTGAACTTGTTGTCCATCTTGCAGAAATTTCAACGGGAGGTAAGAATACCCAAGATAAAGTCGATGATGGCCAATTCCCCTTCTTTGTTCGCTCTCAAAAAATTGAATGTATCAATAGCTACTCCTTTGATGGGGAGGCTGTCTTAACCGCAGGAGATGGAGTCGGTACAGGAAAGGTTTTCCATTACATAAACGGAAAGTTTGATGTACACCAACGGGTGTACCAAATAACGAACTTCAAAAACAATGTTGATGGATACTTTTTTTTCCTCTACTTCAGCCTGCACTTTTATAATAGAATAATGCAAATGACAGCTAAGTCCTCGGTTGATTCAGTCAGAATGGACATGATCGCAAAAATGCCAATCCCATTACCCAAACAAGAAGAGCAAAAAGCCATCGCCCAAGTCCTCTCGGACATGGACGCGGAGATACAAGCCCTTGAAGCACGCCGCGACAAAACCAAGCGCCTCAAACAAGGCATGATGCAAGAACTCCTCACAGGAAGGACACGACTGCTATGAACATCGGACAACTCGAACGCAGCACACAAGATCGTGTCGCAAGATTCTTTGTCGATACACTTGGCTACCAACATCTCGGCAACTTCCACCACAACCCCAACAACAAAAACATCCTCGACGGTGAGCTCGAACACTTCCTGATCGCCTACCAAGATATCGAACAAGATATCGCCCAACGAGCTGTCCGCAAACTGATCGACGCCGCCAACCAAAGCAAATCACTCTATGAGCGCAACAAAGATGTCTACAAACTCCTTCGTTACGGCATCAAAATCAAACCCGAAGACCAAAACCACATCACCGTCTATCCCATCGATTGGTCCCACCCCGAACGCAACCAATTCGCGATCGCCGAAGAAGTCACCGTCAAACCCCGTGACCCCAACGCGCACACAAAACGACCCGACATCGTCCTCTACGTCAACGGCATCGCCATCGGTGTCCTCGAACTCAAACGTTCCACCGTCTCCATCTCCGAAGGCATCAAACAAAATCTCGACAACCAATCCAAACACTTTATCCCTGACTTCTTCTCCACCATGCAGCTCGTCATGGCCGGCAACGACAGCGAAGGCCTCCGCTACGGGACCATCGAAACCAAAGCCAAATACTACCTCACCTGGAAAGAAGAGAACACACAACACCCCACAGGACACCTCCTCGATGACGCCCTCTTCCAACTCTGCCGCAAAGAACGACTCCTCGAACTGATCCACGACTTCATCGTCTTCGACAAAGGCACGAAAAAACTCTGCCGCCATAACCAATACTTCGGCGTCAAAGCCGCACAAACACATATCCAAAGACGTGAAGGCGGTATCATCTGGCACACCCAAGGCAGCGGCAAGAGCTTGACCATGGTCTGGCTCGCGAAGTGGATCCGTGAGAACGTCAAAGGCGCGAGAGTCCTCCTGATCACCGACCGCAAAGAGCTCGATGAACAGATCGAAAAGGTCTTCTACGGTGTCGACGAAGAGATCTACCGCACCAAAAGCGGACAAGACCTCCTCGCCACACTCGACAACACAAACCCATGGCTCATCTGTTCACTCGTCCACAAATTCGGCAAACGAAACAAAAAAAGCGACACTGACGACGACGCACTCAACACATACCTCGACGAGATCAAACAAGCTCTCTCCTCCAACTTCTCCCCAAAAGGCGAGCTCTTTGTCTTCGTCGACGAATGTCACCGCACACAATCAGGCACATTACACAAAGCCATGAAAGAACTGCTCCCCAACGCACTCTTCATCGGCTTTACAGGCACCCCCCTCCTCAAAAAAGACAAACAAAAAAGTGTCGAAGTCTTCGGTGGCTACATCCACACCTACAAATTCGATGAAGCCGTCAAAGACCGCGTCGTCCTCGACCTCCTCTACGAAGCCAGAGACGTCGAGCAATTCATCAGCTCCACAGAACACATCGACCGATGGTTCGCCATCAAAACCAAAGGACTCACAGACATCGCGAAAGTCCAGCTCAAAAAACGCTGGGGCACGATGCAAAAAGTCCTCTCCAGTCGCGAACGACTCCAAGCCATCGTCGCAGATATCATCATGGACATGGAAGAACGCGACCGCCTCAGTAACGGACGCGGGAACGCCATGCTCGTCTCAGGTAGCATCTACGAAGCCTGTAAATACTACGACCTCTTTCTCCAGGCAGGCTTCAAAAAGTGCGCGATCATCACCTCCTACAAACCCACCGCCACAAGCATCAAAGGCGAAGAGAGCGGCGAAGGCCCCACTGACAAACTCGACCAGTACGCGATCTACAGAAAAATGCTCGCCGACTGGTTCAACGAGCCCATCGACGAATACACAGACGATGAGGACAACAAAAGAAAGAGCAAACTCGACACAAAAGTCGAACAATTCGAGCTCGAAGTCAAAAAGATGTTCACCAACGAGCCGGGACAGATGAAGCTCTTGATCGTCGTCGACAAACTGCTCACGGGCTTCGATGCACCCCCCGCCACCTACCTCTATATCGACAAACACATGCGGGATCATGGTCTCTTCCAGGCGATCTGTCGGGTCAACAGACTGGACTCAGAGGACAAAGAGTACGGTTATATTATCGACTACAAAGATCTGTTTAAGAGCTTAGAAGGCGCGATCCACGACTACACATCAGGTGCATTCGAGCACTTTGACAAAGAAGACGTCGCCGGGCTGCTCGAAAACAGACTCGACAAAGGCAAAGAGCGCCTCGAAGACGCCCTCGAAGCCATCCGCGCCCTGTGTGAACCTGTCGAAGCACCACGAGATAGTGAGGCGTTTTACCGCTTCTTCTCCTCTCAAGAGCACGGGAACGCCGAACAGCTCAAACAAAATGAGCCGAGACGTGTGAAGCTCTACACCTTCACAAGCGCACTCATCCGGGCCTACGCCAATCTCGCCAACGAGATGGAAGAGGCAGGGTTCACCAAACAGCAGACCATAGACATCAAAGAAGAGGTCACCTACTACGAGAATCTTCGTAAACAGATCAAGTTGCACAGTGGCGACGCCATCGACCTCAAGCAGTACGAACCTGCGATGAGACATCTGATCGACAGTTACATCAAAGCCTCTCCAAGTGAAGTGATCGCGAAGTTCGACGACATGTCCCTCGTCCAATTGATCGTCGAGCGTGGTCCAGAGGCCATCCATTCATTGCCGGAGGGGATCAAAGAGAGTGAGAAGGCAGTCGCCGAGACGATCGAGAATAACGTGCGCAAATTGATCATCGAAGAGACCCCCGCCAACCCCAAGTATTACGAAAAGATGTCACAATTGTTGGACACGTTGATCGAACGACGTAACGAAAAAGCCCTCGATTACAAGACGTATCTGCAAGACCTCATACGATTCACGAAGGAGGTTGGTGTAGGTCCAAGCTCTCATGACTATCCATCTTCTTTGAAAACAGCTGCACAGCGCGCGTTGTACGACAACCTTGGCCAGGATGAGACGTTGGCGTTGGAAGTCCACGAGGCGATTGAGAGTCAGCGACAGGACAGTTGGCGGACGAACAAGATCAAGCGTAAGAAGATTTGGCTCGCGCTCAAGCAAGTCTTAGGTGACGATGAGGCGTTATTAGAGACGATCATGGAGTTGGTGACCAATCAGAATGAATACTGAGACAAAGACGATACGAGTAAGAGAGATAGACATCGCGATTGTGCGCAAGCCGATCAAGAATCTTCACCTTGGGGTGTACCCTCCCTCGGGCGGTGTGCGTGTCGCGGTCCCTCTCGCGATAAGCGACGAAGCGGTCCGTTTGGCAGTGATAGACAAGCTCGGCTGGATCAAGCGACAGAGGGAGAAGTTCACAAATCAATCGAGACAGACTTTGAGGGAGATGGTGTCAGGCGAGACACATTATGTAGAGGGTTGTCGTTACAGGCTGGACGTCTTAGAATCGGATCAACGTCCTTCGATCAAGCGCAGACGCAATCAGATCTTGGAGTTATCAGTGAAGCCGGGAACATCGAGTGACAAGAGGGAGTCGATATTGTACGAGTGGTATCGAGAACTCTTAAAAGAGCGTGTACCGCCTCTGATCGAGAAGTGGGAAGCAGCATTGGGTGTGGAGTTATCGGAGTGGCGGATCAGGAAGATGAAGACTCGTTGGGGGAGTTGTAACCGGGAAGCGCGTCGCATCTGGCTAAATCTTGAGCTCGCCAAAAAGCCCCCCTTGTGCCTGGAATACGTCATCCTTCATGAGCTTGTCCATTTGCTGGTGCGTCATCACAACGACGCCTTTACAGGATTGTTGGACAAACACATGCCTCTCTGGCGTCAGCACAAAGCCGAACTCAACCAGGCTCCCCTCCGACAAGAACATTGGGAGCGTTAGGATGTTTTTTGTCCATCGTCTACGTTTGAGAGTTATCTAACGGGGTATTTGAAATACCCCTGGCGCGGACTTCGTCCTTGCCTTCCCCAACAGTGAACGCCTACGGCGTGTTCCTGTCGCGCTCCGCTTGACAAAGCACCTTTTTTGAAAGAAATTTCATTATTTATGGGGGAATTGTCATGTGGATTGGCTGGAAAGATGGTCCAAGTCAAGCCGATCACTCTCAAGGTAATCCTTTGCTGTCATCTCTTCCAAGATTATCGTTTCCCCAGAGACAGTGAAACGTCCTGATGAAGGAATCAAACCCATCCACGTATCGCACAACTCGTCCCAGGATTTCTTTCCTGGGCTCGGCGTATCATCGTCTAGGATAAAGAAGAAAGAAACATTGACTGTCTGAGCATCCCACGAAGGCGAAGCCCTCAGCCGAATCTCACGCAGAGCCCTTAAAGCCTCACCTTCTTCGCTTTGTTTGCTGTGTTTCTTTTGGATTTTTTTTGAAAGGGGCTGTACAAACCCAACAAAATCATCGGGAAAGGCAAAGCGAGTGATCTTCCTTGTTAGCGCAACAGCAAAATCGCGGACATCTTTGTCAGAAAGACATCCAGGAACACGCTCCCAGTCGAGAAGGACAGCCTTCTCCACAGTCATCACTCGATCGAGATCTCCTACGAAGCATTTACTGGCAAGGCCCGGTATCACAACGTACTGGGGACGCTTGAGACGTTGAACTTCTCTCAAGGTGCTGTCATCAACTTCCACAAGTGGTGCCACTTCAAGATAAGGACGCTTCTGGCAAGTTCTCACAATATCGCAAGTTTGTGTGAGCACGACGAAGCCAGCCACCTCATTTTCTGCAATATCCACTTCCCCACCGAACTCTTCGGTTGTTTTCGTGCTTACTTTCGTGATTGGATGGTTAGGTGAAAAGCGAAAAGCAAACCATTGCTCACCCAAAACACAATCACCTTGCTTCCACTTCGCGCTTTTGCTGTCGACTTGAAGGCTCATCTCATCGATACTCAACGTTTCTTTCTCCTAGCAACTCTGGCTTTGCGGACTCTCGGTTCAGGCTCTTGGATAGGTTCCTGAATCGCTCCAACGAACGCATCAGGTGGAGGTGGTTTCCTAGCCTTGATGGCTTCAGGCGAAAGAGGGGGTTTCTTTTCAGGACGCCCTTTTCCTGCTCCCAAGCGTTCCCGTACAGCGTCATACTGTTGGTTTTTGAGCAGCTCCAGAACAGAAGAACCCTCCTCTGGCTCTTCCACAAAGCTCTCTCGGTTCAGCCGTGCAAAACCTTTGTCCACGTAGCGAACTATTGCAAGGAGTTGTTGGAGTTTTTTTGCGTTCCTTACATTCAAGGCCCCACCATTCGCCCAAGAGTGTAAGCTTCTTCGACTCACTCCCAAGATGTAAGCGAGCTGCTCCCACGTGAGGCCGGAAATACGTCTCAGCGATGAGATGGCTTTTTGATGTGGTAAGCCGGTGTCTTTTTTTGTCTTCGTATGGGAATGTTTTTCGGGTGCAATTTTCCCGACAGTCTGGCGAGGAGCATGACCACTGGTGTTTTCTTCATAACGTATGTTCTTGTTGGGGCGAAATCCACCGGATGTACCAGAGAATTCGAGAATGCTCCTAGCTGAAAAGAACTTCGCCGGATTCTCGCTTTCATCCCAAGAACTTTGAGGACGTCGTTTGTAAGTCATCATTGGCCTCCATAATACTTGAGAAACTCGTCAGTAACCACCCATCGAAAAAATGAGTAAATTCTATCAGCAAACTCGGAGATAAGTTCGGATATTTCTTCAGCCTTGTATTCTCTTCTTTGGCGGGAAAACATATCGAGATCCAAAATCCAACTGGGGGTATCAATGGGTTCCATGACCCCAGGATCAATTGTACCGCCCTCGGGAATTTTCCCCCAACGCGTTAGCAAACGTGCGTTCTGTTCGGGTACATCAAACACGGATTCGCTGAGCGAGTGAAATGTTGATTCTCCCAGAGAATGAGCAAGAACTCCCAGCATCTCTTGCCTGATAAAGCTGGGGAGCTTCGGAAATCCCTCTCCTGTCACCTGATCAACATAGCGAAGTCCGACTCTATCGACAAGTCCAGGAGAAAAGCACTCCTCCAAAGCATCCAACACAAACCGCAACTTTTTCAGAAAATCCTTCCGACTTTCATATTTCCGAGTTTCAAACGCAAGGAATCCAGAAGTGAGAGAAACCCTCCAATCTTCTTCAGCATCGAAAAACCGCCAAACAGGTTCTTTCTTCACTGGTTCATCCGAAGCGAAAGTCACTTCAAGAATATTTTCTTCCCGGAGAATAGGATACTTTGCACGCAAAGCCTCTTGGAATGGTGCAATAAAATCTCGCTTCGCGATGGATGCGATCGTGGGAAAACGAACTTGGGACACAACGCGAACAAGAGGTGCGTCCTTGAGTGGTATCTCGGCTGGAGCTGGATCAATAAGAGGATTATTTGCAGAACTCACTTTCAACTCCGTTTTGACTTTGTTGTTTCTGGCTGTGACCTCCCGAAAAAATGTCGGGGTTGATAAAGATAGCAACAACACCCATGAATGTGAAGTAAAATGTGAAGTAGAAAAGGGAACACATACTCACTCGTCTGTTTTTATTGCGTAAAGACGACATTCTTTTTGACCAATGAACACAAGAAAGACACAGTTTTGAGGGCGTGGTGAGAAAAAAAGAGTAAGATGATACCCAAAAACGTCGTCAAGACCATTGGAGATCAAGTCAACTTGATGAAACACATTCTTGACGACAATTTTGAGCAAGCCACTTCGCATTTGTCGTCATCGAGATCGTCAAAAGTGAAGTTGACTTCGTTCAAGACGGTCTCGACAATGTGTACAACGAAGTCAACTTGATAAAACACATTCTTTGCGACGATTTTGAGCAAGTCACTTCGCATTTGACGTCGTCGAGACCATCAAAAATCAAGTCAACTTGATGAAACACGTCGTCGAGACCGTTTCACATGAAGTCAACTTCCCAAAATACATCGTTGGCGATCATTTTTATCGAGTTGGATTCAAACAGATTCAACAAAAGAATACGAACGAAATCCTACATGAACGGATTTCAGGATGCGAATGCCCCTACCCCACAAAGGGTGGGTCTTTAGACCCGCCCTCAACACAAAATCCAACAAATTTTCAAGCCTTTCGAGAGAAGGGACAAACCAACCGATATATACGGGGGATACTCGAAATCTGATCCGGCGGACGTTGCACTTGTGTCTCCGCAAACTCCCCTGACTCCACCAAACAATCCCCTCCTTGTAGGCGGATATAGCAGGGCCATATCCTTGTAGAGCCACTTTACTCGCGACGTTGCAGTGGGTTTTTTGCGTCTTCACTTGCAATCATCCGCCTCAACAAACTCTCCACCCTGAGCCTTCGGCTCTTCCCTCCTCTCAAGCCTTTCGAGAG
>PCBK01000160.1 GCA_002731275.1 Deltaproteobacteria bacterium
CGTCTTCACTTGCAATCATCCGCCTCAACAAACTCTCCACCCTGAGCCTTCGGCTCTTCCCTCCTCTCAAGCCTTTCGAGAGGAGGGACCATTTATCCGATATGTACGATGATTGAGGTCGGACACAAGGCCCGACCCTACTGAGTTTAAACGATATATCCGAAGATTTGACGATACATCGGACAAACGATATGCACGGCTATTCCGTTATGAACTTGCTCCGGCGGACATTGTATGGCTTTGAGGGCAGGTCTTTAGACCTGCCCAATTCTGGACGATGCGAGGCCGTAGGCATCGCGTACCCTCTCCATAGGCCCAGGTTTTAACCTGGGTACACAGCCATTGTATCCTGACCACCGCTCATACGTGGTTGTATTCATATCCTGAACAACGTCCATACGCGGTCGTATTTGTTTGGTGTCCCTTTGTGGATGGTTTTCAAGAGCGGGATCATGGGTTGAATGGTTGGGCAGAGGGATTCGTTTGGTTGGCAAAGATGTAACAATTCCGGGAGCGAATCAGCAGGGGCGGGCCTTGTGTCCACCCTATCAAGCCGTGTATTCGGGTGCATAAGGCAGAGACAAATGCAACTGGATTAGGAAAAGGCGTGATTAGCGGTCCATTTCGAGAGCATAGTCGTATCGAGCGGTGCGGCGGTACATCTCAGTGCGTCGTTTGTCGGAATCATACGCTCCGTCCCACAATGGAATCGCGGGATCATTCCAGGTCTGGTCAGACAAGAAGCGTTCACCGTTTGCGAGAGAGACCTCAGCCCAAATATGGTAACCACGGAAGTTACCGCTGCTTGTGTTCGCCGCTCCGGAACCGAGTCGGGAGTCGATCCCTGCACGTTGTAACAACAGGTGCTCAAGGATACATTGGTGACGACATACACCTTTTCCGAGTTTGACGAGCTCACCGAGGGGGAAGCGACCATACCCATCAACAAAGTCGTGGTATTTTTGCGAATTCGCGTCAGGGCTGCTGTCCTTACTCGCAGGGTATTTCACGCGCTCACGGGTGTAATCCATCAACGCATCGATCAAATCTTTTTGACGCTTGGACAACTCTTGTGGAGTCATATTTGTCGTGCTGCCATCGGCGGGCAAGTAACGATCGATAATGGGCTGCGCTTCATCGAGGAAGCTCTTGAGGGCTTCATCTGTCTGCAGGTTGATCGTTACATCAGAGAAGTACGAGGACTTCGGCTTGAAGTAGTGGGGGTTGTTGGCGCGACGAATGTCGCTGAGGCTGATCTTCTTGGTCTTCTCTTCACCTTCTGGAGTCTTGAAGGCTACGGTGTAATTGCCATCAGCGTCATACGATTGGATCTTGGCTTCGAGGACACGGCTGGGGGTCGTGAAGGCCTTGCCTTCTTCTTGTGACTCAACAGCGTTGGGATCGATGTAGTGCATGTCGATACTGTCACCGATATCGTATGTCGAAGCGATCGGGAAACGGTGAGCACTGATTGTCTCGGGGATATCCAAGGAGAGATCGCCTTCTTCACCGATATTCGCAGTAAACAAAACAGGGTTGGTACGATCCCATCGATCCAGTCGACCAAGTTCACCATCCGAACCTTGTGCAAATGAAGCCTTCTCCTGACCATTTTGTTTGACGGTGTATACGAACTGTTCGTGTGCACCATCACGTCCTGTGACTTTGACCTCAACATCGGCGTTTGGATAACGTTCACGAAGGAGCGCGACAGGACCCTCACCACGTGCTGTTTGTTCGGCGACGACGTCGAGCAATTCGATCGACTGACGGGCACGGAATCCCCAACGATCGGCCATCCAAGGCTGACGCATACGGCTAGCGTCGATGGAGTTGCTGACGTCTGTCCCAACAGCATCGTAGAACTCAGCGAGTCCGTAAGTTTTTCCATTGATTTTGCAGAGCGGTAACTCTTTGCCCTGGACCTTAAAACCAGCGATACGTTCGAGTTTGTTGAAGTCAAAGACCTTCGCATCAGGCCAGTTGGCTTTGTAGTCCGTGACCAACTCGTTGAACATCTTAAACGACTCACCTTCGATCTTGCCGCCATGTGCATCAGCGACAGTCTTCAGGCCACGTCCGATGTTGTCGACGCTCATTGGTGTGCGGAAGTGCTGCTCCAGCTCTGTCTTCACGAAGGATGCAGCTTCATCGGAGAGCGCGATCCCGTCCCAAGTCGGAGGTGTACCGCTCAGATCTTTCATACGGGGTTGGAGAACTTTGTGCGCCTCAGCGACGTCGCTCTTGAAGTCCTTCAAGAAGTCACTGTAATCGAGTTTTCCAGTCTCCGAACCGCCAACACGTTCTTGGTAGGAAGTCGCGGCGCGTTTGAAGAACTCAAAGGAAGCATCGGAGAGTGGCTTCTCTGGAGCTTCTGGAGCGTACCATGTAGAGGGCAACTCTTGCTTGAAGAGCGCATCTGCCTGACCGAGTGATTTGGCGATCAACTCGCCGGCTTTTTCGGTCTCAATGTTGGGCAACAACGTTTTGATAAAGTCGGCTTGTTCACCTGTCAGAGGGAAGCCCTGGAAAGTTGGAGGCTCTTCTTCGAGCGAAGGAGAGAGCGCTTCGACAGCGTGTGCGTTTGTGACATTCGCGATCTCTCGGGCTGCATCATTTTTGAATGTCCCGTAGATAAAAGAAGTCTGTGGGTACTTGTCGACATAGCCTTCGAGGATGCGATCCATGTGACCGATCTCTTCGCTGTCCCAGGGGTTGGAATAGTCGGAGTTGAGGTCACGCCATTTTCCCATCCCCTCGGAGATGTTGTCGATCGAGTCAGGCTTACGTGCGAAGGCCAATGCGTTGAGGTGGACACGAGCAGCTTCGCCAGTCATCTTGGTCCACTTGGCCTTGGCTTTTTCGGAGCGGACATCGTCAAATTGCTTGAGCAGCGCGTCCATATGCTCAGGATTTTCGAGCTCACCACGCAATGTTTGTTGTTCGGGAGTGAGGCTGGCCTTGTCCAATCCACGAAGCAGGAGGGATTTGAGCATCGGTGCGGGTGCTTCTTTGGCGAGGGCGAGGACCTGATTTGTGGTCTCTTCGTCCCATGTCTCAGCAGTCTCAGAGAGCATCCCTGCGGCAGCAGTCGATGCGACAATTTTACGGTATTTACCGGGTTGGTCGTTGGGGACACCTTGATGTGTCTCGATCACACCGAGCATATCCTGTGTGAGTCCGTCGAGCTCTTGGTCGGTGAGATTTTCGAGCTGTCCGGGTTTATTGAGCGCCCAGAGCGCGTCGATCGCGGTGTCGGAGGGTTTATCTGCTGCGAGATCGACGAGTCCGTCACCTGCAAAGATCTGCCCTTCACCGTCCACGGAGACTTCGACACCGGAGAAGCTGTCTTTATCGAGGGGTTGCGCGACAGCGTCACTTTGCATGGTCATCAAGTTGAGCCAGTTGACACTACCTGTTGCAGCAGAACCATTGGCACCACCGAGGGGCAGAGCTTTTTCTTCGTTGACGCGACCGAGGAAGCGGTTGATGGTCTCTTTGCGTTCGGCGGTGCTGACGTCGAGTGAGACATCAGCGCTACCAGAGAGGGCTTGCTTGAGAGAGTCGACGAGCGCGTGGACTTCCTCTTCGGTCACACCGTCTTGTTTGACTTCGTTGAGGAGCTGATCGGCTTCATTCTGGGTCAGGATGCTATCTTGAAGAGCTTGGTGGATATGTGCGGTTACTGCGGTGGGATCATTCTTGATTGGCATAGGTCATCCTCGTTTCCTTGCCCAAAACCAGTGTGGTGTGGTGGACAAGCAGTCAATACAATGTAACGATATAATTCAACTGCGCTATTGTACTGAAATCATGGAAAATGACAATAGAAAAGAGCAAAATGTCCAGGGGGAAATAAGGCAGATAAGAGATGGAAGAGATCAAGAGTACGGAATGTACAGACAGGAAGGCGTTTTGGCGAGAGAGATGCTACCGACAGGATTGACGTCGATATGTGCGACTCTCGTAACAATTACCATTGACTCGGTAGCAACCATAGATATAGGAACCACTGGCCCCACAAGCAGGAGTACTGCCTCTCCAACCCGTTGTCACAGTACATCCCCCGCCATTTTTGCGACAACTACCAACGCGGTTGGCATAACGATACTCAGTCGTGCCATTGCAATTGTAGTCAAAACCGCCGCTATTGCGCTGTGATGTAAAGTAGTTTTGCTGATTGGGTCGCGCATCTCTATCGCTGTCGTCACAATCATCTTTGTTGGTGACATAGCCATTGGGCCGATTACAGGCATTCCTGGAGACCTTTGGATCTCCGAATCTGTCACCATCGCCATCTTTGTAGTACGTTGTTGAGACACCTTCATCGATCTGACCGTCACAGTCGTTATCTTTGCCATCGCAAGTCTCTGTCTGTGGAAGCACCTGACCATTACAGGATTGTTCCCACTGACCGCTGACACATTTTTGTGTTCCTTGCTGACACGCACCGTTTCCAAGCGTCCCACTCGGGCCAGTGTAGCACTTGCGAAGATCTCCATCTTTGCAAACACCACAGACACCACCTTCATCGACTTGGCCATCACAGTCGTTGTCTTTTTGGTCACAAGTCTCCGGTTGAGGTTGACTGATGGGCGAGCAAGAGAGCGCCCCATTTCCGCAGATAAAGACACCCGCAGCACAGACACCAGGCTTGTTGGTTTTGCAAGAGGTTCCGACTTTGGGATCGGACTCATCGAGCAGACCATCACAGTCATTATCTTTTCCATCACAGACTTCGGAGGTCGGTTCGACAGCCCCCTGGCAAGCTCCCCACTGTCCTTTCGCATCGCATGTTTGCTTTCCTTTCACACAAACACCAACACCTGCGGTACCAGCTGGCCCATTGTAACAGCTCTGTGTTGTGCCTGCTTTACACACACCACAGACATCACCGTCATCGGTCACACCGTTACAGTCATCATCTTTTTGGTTACAGACTTCTTTTTGTGGTGTTTGTGTTGATTCACAAATCTCTTGGCCTTTCACGCACTTCTTGGTTCCGGCTTGACAAATGCCGGGCTGTGAGCCCTTACAGGCGTCGCCAACACCGGGGAAGTCTTCGTCAATCTTACCATCACAGTCGTTGTCTTTGGTATCGCAGACTTCTTGTGTGGGAACGACCTCACCAACACACGCTCCCCACTGACCAGCGACACACTCTTGTGTCCCTTTTTTGCAGAGCCCAACGCCATCAGTTCCAGCAGCACCTGTATAGCAAGCGCGCTTGTCGCCAGTTGTACATTTACAACCTTCATCGACCTGACCGTTACAGTCGTTGTCTTTTTGGTCACACACTTCTTTTTCGGGTTGGTTGTTGGCTTCACATGTAAATTGTCCTGCGACACATTTGCGCTTACCTGCCGCACAGATACCAGGTTTTCCAGTGCTACAGTCGTCACCCTCGCCCGTTGTCCCATTGTCCACCTGACCATCACAGTCATCGTCTTTACCATTACACTCTTCTTGGGTGGCCTTGTTGAGTTTACAGACGACCTTTCCACTCTCACAGGCTTTTTTACCCTCACCACAAATACCTTGCTGTGTGGAATCTGAACAAGCCGCGTCTTGATCCTCGAAGGTCTCATCAGTTTGGCCGTTACAGTTATTATCTACGCCATCACAAAGCTCAGTCGCGCCTGGATAAATTTTGTCATTTTTGTCGTCACAGTCGCGACGCGCAGGATCAGAAGCTTCTTTACAGAAGCCGTCCTTGTCCTCATCAGTACAAGGCTCGTCGACAGGTGTCTCTGGATTGAATCCCTCAGGAAGATCGTCAGGTCCGCCCCCTTCACCTTGTGGTTCAGGATTGACCGAAGCGTCACCTTCTGGCGTTGTCTGCTCCTCACCAATCTGTTCTTTACCCACTGTTTCTTCTGTTGTTTTCCCCTCGGTGGGTGTCTTCTCAGTCGGTGTGACAGTCCGCTCTCCTCCAGCCTTCACACAGAAGTTGGAGATACACCATGAACCCTCTCCACAATCGGAGTCAGCAAGACACGCTTTGGGTTTTTGATTGGATGTGCCCGGATTGGAACAAGCGACCATCGCAAAGAGCGACGCCAATAGACAGAAGACAACCAATCCTCTGCGCAGGTAACTTCGATTTTCCATTTGTATATCCTCATTCTTGATTCGCTTTGTGACAACCTTCACAAAGTATACCTCTTTTGTACACAGTATGTCCCACAGAAATCACAAAAAAGATCGAATTTTTGAGGGCTGAGGCAAGAACGAGGAAGACAGGAGACGAGAAAAGATTACTCTTTGCGGGAAGGACAGCGTGAGGAGGAGAAAAAGAAGAGCAGAAACAATGTGAAAAGGCCAGCTCCCCAAGGTGGGGTTGCATCTTGTCCAACAGCACAACGGCAGCCATTGCCTCCCACACGGAAGGGGGTCTCAGGGTCAGTGTTACCTGTACAGCTCAAATCAACAGGTCCAAGGCTTGGGTTGCAATTGGGGGTGGTCTTTGTCGCAGTAGGCCAACACGCTTGGCGATTCCAACATTCAAACCCTGATGGACACTGCGTATTTACGCTACATGATTGGGTACAGCGCGCGACACCGTTGACCTGTGCACATAGCCCCGTCACACAATCATTTGGACCCGTACAACCACTCTCACCAAGCTGCTTTTTGCCGGATGTGTTGCCTGTATCGGGTGTTGTGGTGCGTGAGTCCGGGCGTGTGTTGGTATCGGGAGTTGTTGTGCTGGAATCAGGAGTTGTGGGTTCGGGGCCTGTTCCACCGGCGTCGGGTGTCGTGGGTTCAGGTCCGGGGGCACCTTGTGGCTGACAGGTGAGCTGTCCATTCACACACATCGCGACGCCAGTCTTCCCAGGAATCCCAGGATCACACGCGTGTCCACCGCCAGGATTACCGTTATCGATCTGTCCATCGCAGTCATCGTCTTTGTTGTTACACACTTCGTTGGAGGGGGTCACATTGGGGACACACTTGATCGTCCCGCCCTGACATGTGGAGACACCCGTATGACAAGGTGCCGCGAGATTGGTGTTACATGGTTTTCCACCGCCAGGGTTGCCGTTGTCGACTTTACCATCACAATCATCGTCTTTGCCATTGCACGTCTCAGCAGGTGGCGCAGTGTTCATCTTACACGCGCTCCACGTACCATTTTGACAGGTCTTGGTCCCTGCACCACAAGAGGTCGTACAGTTCTGTGTCAATCCTTCGTCGACCTGACCATCGCAGTCATCGTCTTTGTTGTTACACGTCTCGTTTTGAGGCGTACATGTGGACTCTGCACCCGCCCAGAAGGAGGTCTTTTTGTTGGCACCATCCCAACTAAAGCTGAAGTGAACGTGATCTGTGTGAGGACTCGCCCCCGTGTAGTTTTGCCACCCCTTGCTCGCCTGATATGCCTTCCAGATCTTGCGGTTCCAGATCATATACATGATCCCAACACGTCGAGCCATCGCATGCTTGACACCATTTTTATCTGTCGCCAACAGCCAGTTGAGCACAGCGTCCGCCGCAGGGTGTGGCGCGTTCAGCTTCCAGTCCCACGCACGGCCTTCTTTGTGCTCGCTCTTGCCACCTTGTGAACAAGCTCGCGCGATACCATAATCGCCAGTACAAGGGTATGTCTTCAAGATGAGATTCTTAAACGCTACGACCCCTGGTTTGGGAGTGTTATTGCAGCTCGCCTGCCCTACGTAACTCGTATATCCTTCGGGAGATGAGGTAAAGGTCCTTGAGGGGGGATACTGCGCTGAACCCGGCCCACACGCCATCAGTGAATACTTCGCTCGAAAGTCCCCCCCCAAATGTGCATCATCCTGCTCTTGCACCGGAAGATCACAACCCTCTTCTGGCTCAGGCACCTGACCACAGCTCGCAAAGAACACAAGCAACCCAACACCTGTCAAGATACCAAGCACTCGAAGAAGACGAGAAATTCGCCCCGAACGCAGTTTTGTACTCTGTCTTTTTCTACCCATCGTCGTTTCCTTTGTGGAACAAATCACTCCGAAAATGATGAATTCTTCTTCTCTGTGGATGACCTTATCACATACCATGACCTTATGACATACAGTCAGGTCTCCACTCTCTTGTTACACTCTTCTGTAAAAAATTGCAAATCACGTCATAATCCACTCCCCCACTCAAACGGCGAGCTGCCGTCACCCTCCTTATCCCCTGACACTTTGTGTCTTTATGTATTCTCGATCGTTTCCGAAGATCTGTTGCGAAAATCTATGAACGCTCTCCAACAAAAACAAGTCCTCTCTTTTTCTCCGACCTTCAACCACTGAACATATGGATTGTCACGCATTTCTAGGGAGTATATTCTTACACACTCACCAAACACATCCTCTGGCGTCCTTCAAATGAGGGACTAACGTCTTCTCCTGACAGGGGATACAATATCCACTCTTGTTCGTTCATACTCAAAAACATAGGTGAAACATGAAACCAATCCATTGGCTACGCTTTTTGGCGAGCACACTATGCATCCTCCTCTACTCGACAACAACATGGGCAGGTCAACAGGTCTCGATGGACCTGATATACGCGCCTGACAGCAAAGAAGTCAGCTTCTTCCAGCAAGGCGCCGAGGGATACCTGGAGTACCACTACGAACGCCACAATCGTTGGAATGTGGACAAGAGCAGCTTTCTCATCGGCGGCCCTGTACATGACAACATCATCGCAGGCTTTTACGAGCGTAAACATCGCCATCCAGCCGCGATCTACAGAGGGCAAGATGGCTACTTGCGCTATTACTACATGCACAACGGTTGGAAGCTCCAAACGCTCACCAGAGTAGGACGTGTGACCGGTCAGATCGCAGCCGCATACAACAAACGAAACCAACCGTTTGTCTGCTTTCGTGGCCGCGATGGCTACATGCACTATGCGACGATTCACAGAAAAAGATGGATCGTCAACAATCGCTCGTTTCGAGGACTAGGAAAGGTCGGCGGTCGCCTCGCCGCGATCGCGACACCACGCGGTGTGGAGTGTTTCTTTCAGGGCGCAGATGGATACGTCAAACGCGCTTACCACAACGGACGTTGGCGCTTGGAGGCCAACGCCTTCCGCGCTGGCGGTAAGATGCAAGGCGACCTCTCCGTCATCTACGCACGGCAACGCAAACACACCGAGATCTTTTACAGAGGCGTCGATGGTTACCTGCGCTACTACTTTATGCACCGCAGAAAATGGACCGTTGATGCCCGGACATTCCGAAGACCAGCACACAGAGTCGCGGGTCCGATCTCTGCTGTATTTGCCAACCAGCGCAACCACTCAGAGGTCATGTACCGCGGTGTAGACGGCTATATCCACTACTTCTTTTTAAACAGAAGAGGCTGGCAAGTGGACGCCCGAACCTTCCGAAAATGGAAAGTCAACGGAGCCCTTGGCGCCACATTCTCCCCTAAGCAAAACCACACTGCGGTCGTGTATCTCGGCGCAGACGCAGCCTATCACCACTACTACATTCAAGGCCGATGGCGACACAAACTCCACAGACAAACCCCCGTCAGTGGCATTGGCATCACAAACATCCTCGGCCAACTTCGCGGCGGAACAGCAGTCTCCACCGGAGTACACAGACGCGTCGCCCGACGTAGCATCCGTCGTGGGTGTATCACCAAAAGCAACCTGCGCTTTGCTCCGACCTCCCCTTTCACCTACCGCGTACAGATGTGTGGCGCTTCGATAAACGGCACGCTGTCACAAGTCTCCGTCCGTAGCGTCTACAACGAACAGCTCAAAATCACAGACAACACGCTCAAATCGATCTTTCTCCACCACGCAGACTTGCGGACCTCGCTCGATCGCAAGTTCCAGCCAAATGTCAGAAGACGCACCCGCTCCCGTACGACGAGCACATCAACAGTGATCAATCTCGATGACATCGTGCGAAAGATCAAAAAAGAAGTCGAGCGCGCGATCCAGAAGACAGAACGGAATCTCCGCTCCAAAGCACGCCATCTCGTCGAATCACTTGTCAAAGCAGGTGGGAAGGCCGCGGTCGGCAAACCAACCTTGTTGATCCTCAAGAAGATCACCAGCAAAGTCGCTGAGATGGTCATCAAGGAGATCAAAAAACCCGTCACACTCGACCAGTTTTTCTCCAGCTCGCAACACATGCTCGCAGGTGTACGTGCCAAAAGAGTCGCGGCCAAGGCCACCCGTATCAACGCGCTCATCACAATCGCAGCAGGCCTCGCCCTCGAAGTCGCAGCGATCCCAGCCGACGTCTTTTTGTATTGTTCAGGTTACTCCGGCGCCGCCAAAAAATGCTGTGTTGAAAACCGACTGACATACAACCTCGTCGGACTCTCCTTCGTCGTCACGACGGTCATCCTCCAGGCGATCGTCGACGCCGCGCTCATCCAACCCATGTCACAAGCCCTCGCGGCTGCGATCGCAGGAACCGCCGCCGCCGCGACACTCGGCCTGGGCGCCGCGACACAGCCGATCGCTCACTTTCTCATCAGCACAACCCTCAACGTCACCATGGCCATCACACTCCTCGGTTGGAGATTCGTCTTTGACCAGGCCACCAAACCACTCATCCCCCACGTCCGTCCACTCGTCGCACGTGTCCTGAGCAGACTCCCCAGCAACCTCCCGTGTCAAGGTCCGTGTTCACCAGATAATGGTCCCGCGATGTGCAAAAAAGGCAACTCCAACTGGAACTTCAAAAAGCTCAAACGCGAAGAAAAAAGAGCCAAAGGGATGCTCCGTTCACGCACCATCTGCCTCCGCTCCAAAAATGGAAACAAGTACGTCTCAGCCGACAACAACCGACGAACCCTGCGCGCAAACAAGAGCACTTGTGGTGCCAATGAAACCCTGACACTCGAATACTACGACCTCGGCGGGAAAGACTCACGCGGAAGAATGGTCTACAGTGGTCTTCGACACGGCATGGTCGTCTACCTCAAGACCCGACACAATCGTTACTGGACCGCACACAAAAATGAGACACTGACAGCAGACGGAACGACACGTGGCGCTGCGCAGCAATTTGTCCTCTTTGCGTTGACAGGTAAAACCAAAGGTAAGATGGGCCCCAACGGTGAGATCGCGCTGTTGTCCACATATGACAAGTACGTCGTAGGGCTCGGTCGAGAAGCGATGCGTGCCGATAGAACAGGACGCTCAACCTGGGAAACCTTCCATATGAGCGAAAAGAGCAACAACCAATTTAACCGCGTCTGCTTCCTTAACCACTCACGTAAGTTTATCATCGGTACACCCCCCTCTGGGCTGATCATCAAAGCATCCCAACTCACCCGCAGCAAGTATCCTAACTTGGTCAATCTCAAAAAATTCTGCACAGGCTGGGAGCGACACTTCCTGGAGCGTGTGAATAAACGTGTCCCTCTGCGTAGCGGCGACTGGGTGTATATCCGCACAAACTACGGAAAATACTGGTCCGCCAAACGACTCACAGGGATCATGGTCGGCAATATCACAAAAGCACAAGCGTGGGAGAGATTCAGGATCTTCAAAGTCGGTGTGCGAAACGGAACCCCCATCGCCCCCGGTGGTAGAATTCATTTGCAATCCGCACATGGCAAGTGGGTCTCAGCGGAGAGCGGAGGCGGTTCATTCTTGATCGCAAACCGTGGACGCCCCAGCGGCTGGGAAACCTTCCACCTGATTATGGAGAGATAATCTTCCTATTACTCGGACCTTCAAATATCCCCTCCCAATCCCCCGCTTGACTTCTTTCCCAGCTTCTGACAACAGATCAAGTCATCGCACAAGCCTTTTGACACTTTCGGCACTCTCTCCTTTCCCAAAGGAGTCTCTCTTGTTTGTCGGCCGCAAAGAAATCACGCTCTCCATCGAAGAACACTGGTCCTCCTCATCTGGCGCCTGTGTCATCCTGGAAGGCCACGCCGGCGTCGGAAAATCCGCTTTTATCAAACACTTTATCGCGACACAGAACCCCACCATCTACCACCTCCAAGCGACAGGTCACCCTTACCCGACACAGCTCTCTTTTGCTCCATTCCTCGACGCCATCGATGACTTTTTTGCCCAGGCAGCTCCCCAAGACGTACACGACTGGTGCAAAGACCTCCACGAGCTGAGCCCGTGGTTCCCCGAACTCGCGCTCCCAACGCCCCCACCGACACAAGACGCCCACATCGAACAATCCAGGCAGATCAGAACGTTCGGCTTATTGATAGAACGCATCGCCTCACAGCGCCCAACAATCCTGGTCTTCGAAGACCTACACTGGATGGATCAGGCCTCCCAGACACTGTTCCAATACCTCACGCAGCGGCTCAAACACACGCAACTCTTGATCTTTGCGACACTTCGGACAGAAGAGGTCACCACACACACGCCACTGTACACAACGCTCCTCTCGCTCAAACGCCTCCCTCATGTACACGCCATCACCCTCAACCCCCTCGACAAGCGCGAACAAAAAATGCTCGCAGAGCAACAGCTCGGTGGAAAGCTCTCCGACGAACTACACACTCTTTTATGGCAACAAGCCAAAGGCTCCCCTTTGTTTGTTCGCAGCCTGCTACACGCACTACAAGAAGAACAGCAGCTCTCCTTTCTTCATCATCGATGGGACATCACAACAGAACATTGCCCCTTTCCATCGTCCATTCGCGCGCTCGTCTCACAACGTCTCGCGACCCTACCAGAAGACTCACTCCCCCTCTTGTCCGTCCTCGCGATCAGCCACCAACCACTCTCTACAGACACCATCGCGCAGCTATCCTCTCGCTCCACTTACGACACAGAAGCCAGACTCACCCACCTTTACAACGCCGGCATTTTGGAAAGGGAACAAACACAAACCACCCAACAATACAGTTGGCATCATCCACTCTTTCGTCAGGGTATCCTCGATCGCCTCACTGAACAAACACGCAAACAACTTCACAAATCGATCGCCTGCTGGCTCGCACAGAATCCCAATACACCGCCAGCGCAGATCGCTTTTCACTACCAAAAGCTCGATGGTTCATCGTTCAATCAACCGATGTTTGAAAGGCTTCAGAAGATCGCACAGGTGTACAAACAACAACAACACCTGAAAGAAGCAGAGCACCTGCTCAGACTCAGCATTGAAGCCGGTCAACGCCTACACATCGATCTTTCTACGGAGCTGCTCCTGTACAAACAGCTCGCCGAGTGTTTATTCCTGCAGGGCGCGATCGACGAAGCAATCGAAATATACGAACGGCTCTTACAAACATGTGAGCACAACAACATGCAGCTTCATCAGGCCCAAACGCTGCGCCTTCTAGCGCAGGCACGCTGGAGCCAGATGATGTTCCAGGAGAGCATCGCCCACCTTGAGCTGGGCTGTAAGCTCCTCGAAGAGACAACACACCAGGAGCTACAGAAACGCATCATCCTCGACCAGATGGTCCTTTTGGATCGCAGCCACCAATTTCAACGACTCCGGACATTACAATCCCAACATAACGAGTTACTGCAAACGTCGACATTGTCGGAGAGAATGGTCTCGGACCTGATTGAGTTTGGCTTCATGATGCGTGAAGGTCGCCTTCACAAGGCCAAAACCCTGGCTGAAACCCTCTCCACCTCAGCCTCCCCCTTTTACCATCCCATTGAATGGGTCCGTACACGTAACTTTATGGGTCTCGCAGATATCGCGATGGGCGCATGCAAAGCTGCCGTGGAAAACACCACACACACACTTCACCACATCCGAAACAAAGGCATCTCGTGGTGTGAACCCTCAGCCCTTGGTGTTACCGGGGTCGCGTATCTAGTCTGGGGACAGCTGGACCGCGCGATGGAGTGTGCAGAGCAAGCGATCACTCTATGTCTACAGACAGGGGAATCTCGCTACCTTTTGCGCATGCTCTCCCTCAAATCCATCGTTGAGTCCTCACTTGGTCAATGGGATGCTGCCGAAAAGACCATCAAACAGGCTAAAGACTTACTTCCAAAACAGGTCGACGATATCCACATGCTCGCCTCTCTTTGTCTCGCCGAGGCGAGTTACGGAAACGAATCACAACAACACACACAAGCACTTCACGCTCTCTCACAACTCCCACAAGAGCAGGAGATCGCACTTGATAGTACTCTCCCGACGCTCTTGCTCATCCAATGGGGTGAGCTTTACGCACGCACAAACCAACCACACAAACTCGCCAAGGTCCTACAACGTTCGAAGGTCTTTGCCGACTGTTCGCTTTATACACACGCATGGCATGCGTACTTTCGAGGCTGGGCACACCTGATGGATGGCGACACCACCAAAGCCCTCTCCTCCATCCAACAAGCGATCTCATCGTTCTCCCAGACAGGTCATGATGTGAACGAAGTCAAGGCAAGACTATGCCGCCTCGAATGGCACACACAAGGTCATCTATCTCCAAACCAAACCGTACAAAAAGATCGCCAACGCTGTCTTCATGTGTTCCAGGAGAAGGGCATCCAACACTTGCTCGACAAAACCAAGCACTTGGCCAACACGCTCTCCCCACAACACCCAGACCTTCAACTCTCCAAACGAGAGCGCGAGGTCCTCACCCTCCTCTCACGTGGACTCACAAACAAAGAGATCGCGCAAGCCCTCTCCATCAGCCACCACACTGTTGGTACCTATCTCAAACGTATGTACACACGATTCCAACAACACAACAGAGTCGCGCTGACGCAATTTGCCAAACAACACGCGCTCCTCGAAAACGAACCCCTCTAAGGCCGTCGGATAGAAAAAGGATACAGCCTAAACTTTTTGAAAATCCCAGAGACAGGCTTCTAAGACGTCCCCTTTGACAGCCTAAGGACGTAGCGATACCATACCGTCTTGACACCACAACAACCACTCACGCAAACCGAGGAACAATTATGGTCATCGTCGACATTGTTTACTTTGGACTCGCGTTGATCATCGCGATCAACGACACTTTCTTCAAACAAGCGCCTCACTACACCATCGCAGACATCATCCTGAGAATCTCGATCCTGCTCCCCCTCATCTTTTTCGTCGTACAAGGAAAGTCAAAATACGCCAAGGTCCTGTACATCACACTGTGGATCGTCCTGCTCGCGGACACTCTGCTCCCTGTATCGCTCCCTCTCGGAATGGGCGTGTTCTTGGTCGCGCACCTCTTCAATAGCTATAATTTCTCCCAGTATATCGACTTTTGCAAGGAGAAACTGCTCTCCATTTTGCTCCCCGCCCTCTTCGCATATGGTGTCGCACTTGGACTCTACTTCTACTTTCTCTTCTCCCACGAAAACCTCCTCTTTAAGATCTTTACGGCCATCTATCTCGTCGTGATTACGCTCGCGTGGTCATTCTCGATGACCAATTACGTGCAAAGCAAAGCCAAATGGGCGCTCATGGCCTCCATCGGCATGTTCCTCTTCTTTTGCACGGACTTTCAAGTCGCCTATACATCCATCGCCGAGCAAAAGATTCCATTTGAAGGCTTTGTCAACGCTTTTACCTACTACACAGGTCTCTTCCTCATGAGTAAGGCCACACAATTCGTAGAGACATGAGCAAGCCCCTCACGCCCTCCCATCACGTCGTCTTTTCTCCATCCAACCGCCTAACTTGACAGTTTTGCACGTACAGCCTACTATAACGAAGAAATAAGTAAGAATTGTTCTTCAGGGCGAGTACACAGAGAGTCGAGAACGCGATGACACAGAAACAAGACCCCTCTGGCTGGCTTGGAAACCGCCGCTATGAGTTGCTGAGTATGGTGGGAGAGGGTGGTTTTGGTGTTGTATATAAGGCTTACGATCATCAGCTCGATATGATCGTCGCGCTCAAAACCCTCAAAGAGCCCGACGCCGACATGCTCTACAATTTTAAGAGAGAATTTCGAGCCCTCGCAGACCTCGCCCACCCCAATCTCGTGACCCTCTATGAGCTCGTCGCAGACGAAGAGACAGGTCAACTCTTCTTTACAATGGAGCTGATCGATGGCGTCGACTTTTTGGTCTACACCAAAAAACAACCCCAAAACACACTCAATCCTCCCTCGGTCTTGACCTCTATCTCCTTCGAAGAGACAACGCGCTCTTTGATGGCCGTAAGGCAAACCTATCTCACACACACAGCCTCTCAGCTCACCCCACCCCCACACATCACCCCTGGCACACAACAAGCTCCACCGTCTTCCGAACAATCAGAGCAATCTGAACAATCAGAACAATCTGAGCCATTCCATATGGGCCGATTGATCAGCTCTCTCCGCCAACTCGCCCAAGGTGTCGATGCCCTTCACCGGATGGGGCTTTTGCACCGAGACCTCAAACCCTCCAATGTTCTCGTCACCTCGGAGGGGCGAGTCGTGATATTGGACTTTGGACTCGTCGCCGAGCTACGACACGACCAGCTCAACGTCAATCAGACGATGCAGATCGCAGGAACACCCGCGTTCATGTCTCCAGAGCAAGCCTACCAGCAGCCTCTCTCGGAGGCCAGCGACTGGTACAGTGTCGGCGTCATCCTCTACATCGCGCTCACAGGAAAGCTGCCCTTTGAGGGGGCACACGCTGAGATCCTTCACCAAAAACAAACACGTAGACCCAAACCCCCACGAGAATGGTTCAGCGACATCCCCGAATGGCTCGACCAGTTGACGATGGATCTTCTCGAAACATCACCCAACGCCCGCCCAAAAAGTCTCGATATTCTCGAACAAATAGGTGCACAGACCCCCACACAGTCGCAGATGCGTACGGACAACCTCACGGGACAAATGCCCCTGATTGGCCGCACCCTCGAACTCAAAGAACTACGACGCGCCTTTCATCAGACAGAACCCGGTCGAGCGATGGCCCTCTTTCTTGAGGGGGAGAGTGGTATCGGAAAGAGCCATCTCGCCCGCCTCTCGATCGCCCTCCTACAAAGTGAGGCGCCCTCTCTCGTCTTACACGCTCGCTGCTACAAACAAGAGTCCATCCCCTACAAAGCGATGGACGGCCTGATCGAGCAACTGAGCCACTATCTCAACATGCTGCCTCCTACGGAGCTACGAGAACTTATCCCCGAAGGGATCGAGGAGTTAACGCAGATCTTTCGGGTGTTGCGACGCGTCCGTCCCCTTCAACTAGAAGAACGCAACCAGGCGCTCGACCCAGCAGAGCAACGACGTCGTGCCTTTGGTGCCCTACGAGAGCTCTTACACCGTATCTCTCAAAAGCGAAAGGTCGTCTTTTTCATTGACGATTTACAATGGGGAGATGAAGACAGCGCGGCCCTCTTGATCGACTTGCTGCGTCCTCCCAACCCTCCAGCGCTCCTCTTTCTCGGCTGCTTTCGCAGCGAAGATCTCGACAGCAGCCCCTTTCTACAAAAATTCCTCACCCACCACCAACTCTTCGGGGACACGTTCCCACTCAAGCGCCTCACCGTCGAAGGATTGTCTCTCACAGAAGCCGCAGAGCTCGCCGCGTTGATGCTTGGAAAACCGTCGAAGAGCCGTTCGACGTTGTTGCTCTCCCTCGCCAAACAAGCGAGTGGTAATCCCTATCTCCTCGAAGAACTCGTCCGCTACCTCCAACACCACACCTCCTCCAAACAGCTCACAGAGTTGCTGCAGGCGACCACTGAAACGGACGATGAAGAGGAACTTCATGAAGGTAGCGAGGCTTCCGAAGATTGGCTCGCCAAAGTCGACCCCATGCTCAAAGCTGTCCAATTGAGTCAGGTCTTCGAAGAGCGCTTCTCACAACTCTCAAATGCACAACAAGACCTCCTCTATCTCCTCGCCACAGCAGGACAACCCACAGCTAGGAAGCTCTTACAGCGCGTCCTCACGATCCCGATCGACGCCGCAGAGCTCGGGCAACTCCGACATCAAAACCTGATCAGGCTGCGTGAAAGTCAACAAGGCGAAGAGATCGACATCTACCACGAACGTCACAGAGAGGCTCTCCTCGTACTGCTCGATCAAGAGAATCCAGATGTACAAAAGCAGCTTCACAAACGCCTCGTCAAAGGTCTCGTCGAAGAGCCCATCCCCGACGCCAAAAGACTCGCCTTTCACCTCTCTCAAACAGGCGATCTCACCGAGGCCCTTGCGTATACCCTTCAAGCAGCACGGGACGCAGAAGCTGCGCTCGCGTTTGGACAGGCCTCCCGCTGGTATCGACACGCGCTGACCCTCCAACCCGACCCCCTCCAAGAACGTGACATCTACCAGGGACTCGCAGGAACACTTGCGACACAAGGGCTCGGTGAGATCTCAGCCGACACCTACTTGAAAGCCGCCGCGCTCACAAAAGATCTTCAACAGGCGCAAACAATCCCACAAGAAGAAGCCGAACACCTCCAACGACAACAGCGACTCCAGGCCGCCACACAGCTCATACGCTGTGGACAATTGGAGCGCGGCTTCGACATCCTTCCGCCTCTCCTCAAAGAACTCAACCTTCAATGGAGTCACTCCCCAAGCAAAACCATCTGGACATGGTTGCAACATCGTATTCGCCTGTTCTTTCAACGCTTCCCAAATATCTTCGAGCTGCCCTTTGAGCACACCCGCTCACTTGTCTCCTCTCCGACAAGCTCTGTCGAGCTACGCGAACTCTACGAACACCAAACGAGTAAAGAAAAACAATCCGACTTCCCAAGCCGACTCAGCCCAGAGCAGACATTGCGTCTCGAAGCCTGTCGCCTCGTCTCCATCGACGCGGGGCTCATCGATCCACTTCAAGGGATGGCCTTTCAGGCCCAACACCTGCTCGAAGCCATCCGCGCTCGTGACCCCTATCGACTCGCCCTCGCCTACGCAATGGAGGCCGCCTATGGCTCCTTTCAGCGTTCAAGTCGCAACCACGGAAGACAACGCCGCACCGAACAGATGACCGATCAGGCGATGACGATCGGCAAGCAACTCAACCACCCTCATATTATCGGATTCTGTTATCTCACGACGGGCTTTGCAGCCTTCACTGGTGGCTCATGGCGACGTTCATATGACCGATGTCGTCAGGCCGAACAGATCTTACGTAAGACCTGCACAGGTGTCACATGGGAGCTCTCCAATGCTCACTTTTATATGATGAACGCGCTGCTCTTTATGGGTGAGTTCCGAGAGTGTCGCAACACCCTACCTATCGTCCTTCATGAAGCCGAAGAGCGTGGTGATCTGTACACCCAAACCAACCTCCGTCTCGGTGTCGCGCCCAAAGTCTTACTGGTACAAGACGAGGCAGAGCGCGCACTTGAGACCATCGAGTCGGCGCTGGAGCCGTGGTCCAAACGAAACTTTCATCTCCAACACTACATCGAGCTCGTCAACCGCGGCGAAGTCGCGATGTATCAAGATCGCCCCTTCCCACTGTGGGCGTACATCAAGAAGCAATGGGGACAGATCCGACGCGGTCTGTTCTTACAGATCCAATTCAATCGTATCGAGCTGTATCAACTGCGTGGTCGGTGTGCGCTTGGATGTGCCGTACAGTCGACAGGTTCAGAGCGCAAAAAGTTCTTAAAAGAGGCGTTGCGTTGCGCCAAGATCATCGAACGAGAGGTCGTCCGATGGGCAGCCCCCTGGTCCCTTCAGCTACGTGCGGGCTATGCTTTTTTGCACGATCAACCAGAACAAGGGCTGCAATATCTCACAGCCGCAGAAGCACGTCTCGAAGACACAGAGACTTACGCATACACACACAGTACAATGCTCTGTCGTGGACTCTGGTTGGCCAACGCAGAAGGCGCACAACTCGTACAAACCGCGATGCGATGGATGGAGTCACAAGATGTCGTACGTCCCCTCCAGATGACACAGGCGTTCCTCCCAGGCTGCCTCCCCCCTGATGCATCGACACGTATGACCGCGTTGATGGACGAGCGAGCAGACACTCGCCACTGACGCTCCATCCTTGGGCAAGTTGCCACTTGCCCTTACTTACTTGCTGGCTGCAGACACTCGTCACTGACGCTCCATCCTCGGGCAAGTTGCCACTTGCCCTTACTGGCTGCCGCGCTCCGCTTGCCGGGCTCCACCCTTGGGCAAGTTGCCACTTGCCCTTACTTACTTACTGGCTGCCGCGCTTCGCTTGCCCTTGCTACCGGGGACCGGAGGCGGTCCCCAGGCGCGCTCCGCTTGCCTGCCCCTCCTGTTGACGCCTTCGGCGTATTGTTGCCGTAGACTCCGGCGTTTGGTATTGTTACTGTAGGCTTCGGAGTTTTGTTTTCATCCGGAGAAAGGCATTTTTGTGGGACGTGAATGGCAACTTGGAGAGTGATTCGACTTGACGAATGACGGCACCGAGAGTGTTGAGTTTGTCCATGGCCTTTTGAAAACGTTTGAAGGGCGTCACAGAGGGAATTCCGGGGATCTTCTTGACGATCTTCTTGACGATGGGGTCAAGTGTCTTTTTCAGCAGCGCTTCGAGGGGTTTTTGGATGATTTTTGCTACCTTGCTCACATCTTTAAGCGCAGTCTCAACACGAGTGCACTTCTTTTTCTTGGTGAAAGTCGGTTTTCTCGCACAGATCTTGGTCTTTTTACCAAAGATCTTCTTCTTGGTGCACACTTTTTTGGTCCCTGGCACTTTGTAAGTGATACAAATGCGCTCCTTCATCACCTTCTGTAACAGTCCAAGCACTTTGTACGCCGGATCGAGAACCTTGTCTGCCACTTTGAGTTTGTTAATGGCCGCCTTAAGAGGATTGATCACAGGGTTCATCGTAGCGTTGAATGCCTTGATACGCGCACCATACGCGCCGACAAACTTCTTGAGCTTACCGACATCGTCGTATGCCTTATTGATGGTCGAACGTTGACGATTCGCGTAGCTCACAAATTGCTTTGCTTTCTGGTCATCGCTCATCGCACACATACTGCCAGATTGATACATCTGGACTTCATCGTATTCACCATTGGGGTTGTCTTCAACATCGCCCACTTCATCGTCTTCTTCGACGCTACAGTTCTTCTTCTTCTTGACACAGATGTTTTGTGAGAAGACCTCCGCCTCTTTACACACAGCAAGTGTCGAAGTAAACAACGCCAGAGAAGGGACGGACACGGCTCCCAACCAAACCAAACGAATTTTTTTCAGACGTTGGTAAAGTGCGTTCCAGTCGTGGGCTTTTGAGGCCGTCATGATGTCACCAAGCTGTGTCTTGCTCTTTGAACCTTGCTTGATCAACTTCACAAGCTTCTGATGCTTCACCATAAAGGGGATCAAACTCTTGGTGAAAAATCGAAGCGGCTTCCACATCCCCAAGATCCGAATCAGCGCCTTATTATCGATGGCAGTATTGCGAACATAAGACTGGTAAGAGCGATGATACTCCCAGTACGTTTTCAACGAAATGGCGCTGCTCGCGAGCTTGAGAGACAACCCCGTCGCGGTCACACCTGTCAGGATCTCGTTGCCTGCCGCGTAAGGACGAATTTTACAAAAAGTCTGCGCTGACTTCGATTGTCCAGCGTAGCTCTCGCCAACGGGCATCATCAAAAAACCAAGCAAGACAAATACTATCGCGGTCATGCGGATCATCTTTTTATCTCCTATTTCGTGTAAAAAACCATCACAGGCTCCCACTCTAGCAGGATGCATACCTACTTTTATGGACAGACAACATGTTCGACAGAATGGTAATGAACGCAGAATGTGAACACATTCGCAATGGAACGTACGCTTGTTTTTCGAGGATCGTTGAAAGTTCTCTCTACGATCCTTGAAACATACTCACTGACAACTGGGCAGGTTCTGACTCGGACATGAAGGGGGTGTTGGTGTCTCGCCTTTCAGTACGGATTCTATCCACGGACGAACAGAAGACCACGCAAATCCGACGATATTACTGTGTGTCGCGGTTGGAAAGTAACACACCTGTGTGGGGTGTTTTTGTTTCTTGAGTCGCTCTTCAATGCATTGAACAGTTGCGCTTCCGACGATCGTATCCTTTCCACCTTGCACCAGAAGAGTGTGACCACCTCGTGTTTGTGCTCCCGATGTATTCGATTCGATCAGCTTCATCCAGGGTTGAAAGGAAGAACAATCCCCACGTCCAGCCTGACATGCTTGTGTCGCCTTGAGCCAACTCTCCTGAAAAATATCCCCCATCGTTGGATAGCGATCGTACAACCACTTTGCGAACTCCAAAAAGCAGAGCTGCTGAGAGAGTACAGGGATCGTCTTAGCCGCGCTCTGTGTCATCCATGTTCCAGGTGCCGGCGCTTGCTTCGCGCGCGAGAGCGAGAGGAGATACATCAAAAAGTACGCTGTCGCGTAAGTTGTCTTGAGTTCTTTTGTCAGCGCAGGGGCCCAGAGTGTAGGTTGACCGAAAGCCGGGGCGTACGCGAGTGTACCAGCAAGTGTGATGGAGGAGATGTCTTTGTCCCATTGCGCCGCAGTGATAAGCGCAGCATGTCCCCCCTGTGAATGACCAAACAAGATCGCCTTTTTGCCGAGACACCCTTGTAAAGCTCCCTGTGTCGAGAGTGTTTGTGTCGACTTCACGGCGTCGAGAATCGCCTGTACAGTCGGTTCACGAACGAGGTAGGGATGACCCACATCAGATGTCACACCAAGACCGATATAATCAGGGACAAGGACCGCAAAGCCCTGACTCACGAGCGGAAGCGCCATGTAGTCAAGACTGAGTGAAGGCGAGAGAGAAGGCGCACACCGCTTGGCTGTCCCGACGGTTCCGTGTAACACGACAGCGAGCGGCGCTTGTTGAAGACACTGACTAGCGTTTGCAGGCAGGTAGAGCAGCGCTGAAGCCAGCCGAGTCGTGCCTTTTGGATAGGAAGTGGTGTAGAGGATACGTAAGAGTTTCATCCCTTGTTGCGGTGCGGGTCCAGTCACAGAGACGATGGGGTCCAATGAGAGCGACTGCTTCGTACGGACACTCAACTCTTCACAGAGGACAGGTTGTTGTGTCGGTGTTTGCCTCGCCGACGCAGCGCTGTACCGCGTATAGAAGTCCGATGAGGGAACACCACACATACGAGCGGTTGGGAGTGTCTGGGCGTTTTCATCTTTGGGGATGGATTCAGGTTGGGGTTGTGTATCAGGTAATGTCGGCTCTGCTGCGACCTCAGCAGGTACAAGCTCAGAGGGCAAAGGTTCGGGGGCTGCGTCTTGTGATGAAGCTGTCGTCTTTTCACAAGATGCAGGTGGGCATGTGCATGGTTTTGTTTGTGGACATCCAACAATCACAAGGCAGAGCAGACCTGTTAACAAAAAGATATATTTCATCTGTTGACCTGAACGATGATGAGTTGACAAGGGAGTTGACTAAAGAGATAAAACAACGAATGGATACACAATCAACAGTCAGTGGGTGTTTGATTGTGTGAGTTGGCGAGAACGGATGACAATATACAAAGGCAAACCGACGGCAACGCCAGGAACAATCCCAAGGAGCAGACATAGCCAACCATATCTCACAGAGAGCATCACCCGATCGTGCACAACCCAAACAGCAAGCACCAACCAACACAGCAACGCATCTGTCGCATACCCCGAAGAGTATGGATTCACAAAGCCTGCCGCAAACGCCCCGAAGACATCACCATCCCGCAAAAGAGGTGGAATCACCACGATCGCGAACACAACGGTAAACAAGCAAGCAATCGCGATCATCCCCCACTCAAGTGTTCTCTGGTTCATCAACCCCAACCCCCTTTAGTCGACCTTCGTAAAGGTCATGTCGACACGATCGATGATCTGTAGCAAACCACTTTTCGAGCGGAAGACGATCCCGATCGTGAGCTTTTTATCGCTGACTTCGTAATGGAAATCGACCTTATCAGCATCACCACATTCCTTCTCCAACGAGAACTGTGTCGGTGTTGCTCCATCCTTCCGCTTCCCTCTCGCGCTAAGCTCGCTGTCTGTGTCATATGACAATGAACCCGCACCTCTCAAAGCGAGGCGGTTTTTGGTGTCCAACTCAAACAACGAACCTGTCGTTTGCAGTAAACCTTTGCTGATGATTTGACTCTTCTCTAAATCGAGCTCGATCCCTGCGTACTTGTTCGTATTCAAATAGAACGTCGTGCTCTGGATGATCCACTTGCTGTCGGGGATCGTCCCTCCCTTGAGCGCAGGAGGTGTGGCCTGTACAAATTGACCCTTTGCAGGAGGGAAGAAAGTATTCTTCGCGGAATCTGGCGCACACTTTCCAGGCGTGTACTCCAACTTGTCTCCAAGCTCATTACAATACCCCACACCACTCGGCGGAGGCGTCACATACATGAACGCAAAACACATCTCATCCTTGGTCCCACTCCCTTGTGTCACCTTCTCATCCGTTGTGTTCTTAAATGTACAGGTCGTGACCAACTTCTCGCCTTTTTCGAGTGTCATCGGCGTGTGATAGAAGTTCTGAATCTCAAACGACCACCCTCTCAAGTCAATCAGGGACTTCTCGGAACCATCTTTTAGGCTCACCTTCTGCGAGAACTCCGTACCAATCTCGTGCATATGTGGCATATTTGCGAGGATACGTGTTTTTTCGGACATCGTACAAGAGCTTGAGACGGTCTTCTCTTCGCCTTTTGCGATGGAGAATGTGTGAGGTCCAGGTACGAGCATACCGTACTCTGTCCCTGTGGGAGGACCGTGATAAATCCGCAATCCACTGCTGTCCACGGCATTTTTGACTCCTGCGCCGTTGTTGTAGTGGATCTGCACGACAAACTGCTCTCCAGGACGGATCCTCACACCACCATCGGGGAATTGAACGGCTTCACCTCCAGGTGCCCATGCATACATGTACTGGACCGCTCCTGGGGTCCCACGACACTGAAAGGACTTCTCCATCTTGGCGTTTGGATCATTGACGCGCAAAAGGACGACGTGGTGAAGGACACGACTTTCGTCCACAACCGTTTCAATCCTTTGGATAAACCGATCTTTGTCGATAGGCGCTTTAAAAGCAAAGCATTGGTACAAGTCGAGGACCTTCTCACCAACGGCAAATTTGTCGGCGCGCAAGTCAAACTTTTGGACATCAGTCCCTTCAGGTGGCTTGGCTGGTGGTGTGAATACTTTGGCGGAGACCTTCAAACCGATCGTATGATCGGCGTGTTTGGTCCCACAAGTTGCCCACTCAACAAGTGTATCGAGATCGGCGTGTGTCGGTTGCGGGCTCCCTGGAGGAGGCATATTCTTTCTGAGCAGCCGCGCCGCGATGCGATCCACCTCTCGCCGAGGATAGACGCCCTTCAGCAAATCGTCGTAGTTGATGAGGACATTCGGCGCACCAAAATCAGGGCTCTTGCCGTGACACTTTCCACACCACTTTTCCACCAACTGTTTTGCGTGACTGTTCCAGGCATCCTGGCTTGGGACACAAGATGTATTTGTGTTCTTGTCGTTTGTCGACTGATCGCCAACGCCACCATCTGAACGCACAGTTTCTTGATTCGTTTGTCCAGAGGAACAACTCCACCCCCAAAAGAGGCTCAATGTCGAAAATGATAGGCAAGCAAATAGTATGAATCTCATGTGTTTCTACTCTTTTTGTGATTGGGCTCATGCAAATTGGCTTTGGTACACTTCCCCATCATAAGCGTATCCATCAAAAAAGTGTAGGGATTTCCTATCAAAAAGGTCTTGTTTGTGGGGCTTCCTTTTGAACGTGGGCTTGCCGCCCACACCCGCTCGGGGTCATCGACCCCGAACCCCACGATACTGCGTATCGTTTGTGTTGTGCTTTTGGTGCTAGGCAAAACACATGCCCTGGTGGCGACGATGACTGCTCTTGTGTGTGCAAAACAGACATCCACCCTCCAGGAATCTGAAACGAAGCCCCAAACAAAGTCCACCAATCCAGACACCTTCCCAAACACCAACAAGTCACAAAACGCCAGATGCAAGATTTTCTGTGGGGTTCGCTTTTTAACAAACAACCCCCAAAGCTCATGTTGTTCGTTTCCACACTTAAGACTATTGTAAGAAAAAAGTATACAGGAAAAAAAGCCTAATAGCCTTATCATCCACCTTCCCTGACATCTCATGAACATCTCCCCATCCCTCTCACAAAGACATCGTCGAATGCTTATTGCGAATATCATTGAAATGGGTATACTCCAAGTCATATTAGCTCATATCATATAGTTGACAGGCTGTGCTCTTTTTTCTTGGCGCAGCCTATAAACTCAAAAGAAGGGGTTGCTTACCTATGCAACAGGATCACGATCTGCAACAAATATTTCCAGAGATGAAGCCTCTCAAAGACACACCAACGCTCTCATATTTTGGTGGCTTTGGATTTGCGATGTACGGCGAACGAGATGAACACAGAGACACAAAAACATACGTTAAGACTCATTTTCTTTGCCTCTTCTTCATCCCTATCTTTGCGTTAGGAGCGTACCGTGTCCTCCAGACAGGATACGAAATGTGGAGGGTTGTTGGGCGTGTCCCCCTCTCCTCCACAGCCAAGAAATGGAACATCGTGTCCCTCCTGGCCATACTCTCCCTCTCTGGACTCGGAGGATGGAAACTCTACACAACATCACCTCTCATCATCGCAGCGAGAGATATGTACAAGGCGAAGACATTAAAACAACAGGGCCGTTGGGGAAACGCTGCGAAGCTGTACACCAAAGTCGCCTCAGGTACGACCCTCTACGAATCATCGGCCCGCGAGGCACTACGTAAACTTATCAATGACGCTGCAAACGCGCCCTTTTCCTCACTCCCCACCCTCTTCAAAAGCACCCTCTCCTTCCAAAGACGATTTAGAGACATCGAGAGCACCGTCAATTTGCGCAGGATCGCGTGGACACAACTCAAACAACGAGGTTCCACATATCCAAAACACGCGCTCACACTCATCGATGTAACAGCTTCCCTCCTCACGCCAGCAAAAGAACGTCACGCCCTACGCAAAAACCTCCTCGTTATCGGCGTTAAGAAGTATCCAAAGGACGTAACATTAGCCTCTGCGCTCGCACTTATTTACGAGAAAAAACAGATGTGGAGCGCTTGTTATACATTGCTCTCTCCTCTCAAAGCACAGCTCGGTACAACAGAAGGGGCACGTATTTTAGGGCAATGGTACACCAAAAAAGGAGACTTTGAAACAGCACACAACCTCTTGCTTCCCTATGTAGAAAAGAAACTCAAGGTCTTACACAAAGCCGAGAAGGCCTTCTCCGATGCCTTCGTAGAAGTTCGCCAAAAGACATTTGAAGCACTCAAACGGGGAGATGGACCAACTATCCTAAGAACACGTGCGTTCAGTCGATGGTCCAAAGCTGACAAGAGAAGATTTGTCATCAACCATATCAACACAAAACTCAAAACCTCCACGCTCATCTCAAAGCGTCGAGAAGCCCTCGCACGTGCAAGTCGCATCTCACCTGTCGCCCTCTCTTTGGGGATCGTCATCTTACAAAGAGCCAAACGCGCTCCATCCAAAGCCCTTAAACAAAAACGCCTCAAGTTAGCAGAACGTTTATTCCTCTCGATCCAAGGTGTTGCTGGACAAAGCATCCAATATCATATCGCCCTCGGTCAAGTCTACTACTGGCTCGATAAGTCCAAAAAAGCCCGGCAAACATTTCAGCGTGTCCTCACAAAAACCAAACGCTCACCCAAAGCCCTCTACCTGCTCGCCAAGATCCTAAGAAATGTCGGAGAACTCGCTTGGGCCAAAAAGCTGCTCGTGGAGTTATACAAACGTTCGCCCAACAAAAAGTACAAGATCTCAGCGGTCAACTTGCTCGTCCACCTGGGCAACACCACAACAGAAGAGCGTCTCAAATGGCTTCGCAAAGTAGACCCAAAGGATGCATCCGCCATTCGTGTCCAGCTCAACAACGTGCTCGCAGAAAAAGCCATGGAAGAAGGACGCTACACACAAGCCGTCAGCCACCTGCGAGATGTACTCGCGTTTTATCGCACCCAGCCCAAAACATCTGTCATTTACAACAATGGGGCCATCACATACCTCTCTTTGTTTGGTGCCAATGGAATACTTGAGCACTTCACCAAAGCCTATCAGTGGATGCAAAAAGCCCAAGAGCTCAGCACAAAGAACGACACAACGACGTTGAGTAACCTCGCCTCGATCGCCTTCAAACACGCAGTGCTCCAAAGACTCAACAAACACATGGACGTCTCCCTCCTCAACGGTGTGGTTCAGCGTGAAGACTTCTCATTTTTGTACAAAGACGAAAAAAGTCGGCGCGCATACATCGACAAGTTGGCCTCTCATCCAGATACAAAGCGCGCCATCTCGCTGTACAAAAAGATGTTCATCCTCTCACCAAAAGGAGCACACGCCTACTTTTCTCTCGCCGGCATTTACGCACACTTGAACCAACACAAAAAATTCAAGCAGCTCTGTGAAAAGATCAACACGTCAGCACTCGACCTCAGCCCCTACAAACAAAAACAATCCACGCGCAAAGAGAGTGAAAAACGCCAACAAAACATACGGTACCTGAAAGATACGAAACGCGCATTCAATCGAGCACGCAAGAAAAAAGCCACACTCCCTTCGATCATCACAGGGACACGATACGTCCAACTCCTCCTTCGCAGCCGTAACGTCATCCACGCAAAACATCGCAAACGCGCGCTGTCACTTGCGAAACGATTTTACACAACAAACCCAAGCGCCGCGACACGAAGAGCATACATCAAGGCACAACTTGCCAGCGGATTGTATGCCGTCGCCAAACACCAACCAGCGCTCGCTCGCTTTCTCAAACGCGCAAGGTCCCACATCTCACTCACCCAACAATTTGCATGGTGGACTTCACGAAATCGCCCCCAATCCAAAAACTGTTGGCACACCCACACATCAAAACTGCGCTACAACTGTACATTCAATCCATCGAAGCTTTTCCATCAGAGAGCAATTCCCTCAATTGGATCATAGCTCACCACACACGTCCCAAACTCGCAGAACGTATCAAAAAGAGTTGGGGGACGCACCCCTTCTTCATGACGCAATTACAATGTGTCCGTGTGATGCAGCCAAAAAGCGCGAGTATTGCACTCACCGAATACTGGTACAAATTGGCGACCAAGCCCCCACAGAACAAACCAAAAGCCCCCAACCTCTCAAAGTGGTTCCAAACCAAAAAGAAATCGTAACACGCCAATCAAGCGACGACCGACCATGACTGCCGCGCTCTGCTTGGCCTCTGTGGGTTTGCCACCCACACCCGCTCGGGGTCTGAGACCCCGAACCCCACAATGCTCATGCATTGTTTGTGTTGTACTTTTGGTGCCAAGAAAAAACACAAACTCGCCCCAACGTAACACCTTCCCGTGTGCGTTTCTTTCCACCAAACGCTCACATCTGCGATTTGTCTTCTCTTAACTTCGCCTCCAATTTGAGGAGATTCTTTGAACGTTCCTTCAATCGCCTCACAGGACACCCTGCATATATTCCCCATGGTTCAAGGCTTTTTTTCACAAAAGACATCGCTCCAACCGATGAACCTTCCCCAATGGAGAGCTTTGGCAAGATCACAGTTCCAGAACCCACTAGAACGTGGCGATGGAGCGTAACTGTCCCCAAGGTAACGCCTGTGTACTCACGAGGAGCGATTGGACTGATCAAGTACATCCCAGAATAGTCATCTGTTCCACTGTAAATTTTAACTCCTTGTGAGATAGTAGTGAAGTCTTCCATCCGGATCCCACCTGCCGCCCCAAGAAAACAATACGCCCCAATATGGATGTATGAACCAAGCTCAAGCCAACCATCTCTCGATGCCAGAATCGTCGTGTAGCCATCAATGCGTACATTGTCGCCTATCGCGATCTTCTCGGGACCTATGATGGTACAATTTTTGGCAATCTGGACATTGTGGCCAAGCGCCTTAAATCCAACCGCCTCAAGATCGTGTTCGTTATAATAACCTGGTACAAATGGATTCATCGATTTTCCTTTTACTTGCCTTCACGCTCAACATACTCAACTGGATACAACTCGCATCCAACCGCACACCATCCTACCACAAGATCCAACACATCAAGTACACAATCATAGTGTGCTTCATCTTCATCATCACGATGGGTCTCAGCCAACAACTCAAGTGCCTCCTGCACATCGCCCCGAGACAAACTCAGTCATTTGCCAAGGCTACTACATAGACACCTCTCAAAAAAGACAACCTCATCGTAGGTAGATTTTTTGTTTTGGAGGACTGCACAAAAGATGAATGACCACAATAAGAAGAACCCCAAAAACAACCCCCACAACAAACAAAGACACTGTCCCAAGCGGTGCTACAGCAGCAAGGGCAAGCGGAGCACAGCAGCAAGGGCGAGTGGCCACTCGCCCAGAGAGAGGTGGCCCAACTCACCGACGCAGTCGGAACACAAACGATGTGATAACATCGTGGGGTCTGGGGGCAACGACCCCAGGCAGGTGTGGACGGCAAGTCCACATAGACAACACAAGGAGACAAGCGGAGCGCGTCAGTAAGGGCGAGTGGCAACTCGCCC
>PCBK01000161.1 GCA_002731275.1 Deltaproteobacteria bacterium
AGAGGAAGGGGGAAGGCCGGAGGCCAGGGGGATGGAGAGGTTTGTAGAAGGGGTGGTTGCAAAGTGAATGAAGCAAATGACAACCGCATATATTAACCGAGCAATCGAGCGTTAGGAGGATGTCGCTTGCGACATACGTATGCTCATGAGGGATTATAGCGTACATTCGGGTGCACTTTGCGAAGACACAAGTGCAACTGCGCCTGGATCAGAACTCTAGTTTCCCCCGTGTATACGGTATAAAGCCTCCCCCTTGCCTTCTCCGAAGGTCGGAGAGGAAGGGGGAAGAGCCGGCAGGCCAGGGGGATGGAGAGGTTTGTAGAAGGGGTGGTTGCAAAGTGAATGAAGCAAATGACAACCGCATATGTGACCCGAGCAATCGAGCGTTTGAAGGATACTGCTTGCAGTATCCGTATTGCCATGAGGGATTGCGCCGTACATTCGGGTGCACTTTGCGAAGACACAAGTGCAACTGCGCCAGGATCAGAACTCTAGTTTCCCCCATGTATACGGCATAAAGCCTCCCCCTTGCCTTCTCCGAAGGTCGGAGAGGAAGGGGGAAGGCACGAAGTGACAGGGGGATGGAGAGGTTTGTTGTAGGGGTGGGCCTTGTGTCCACCCAATGACACCGTGTATTTGGGTGCATCTAGCGAAAACACAACAGCAACTGCCCCTAAAGCCAATCAGCAGGGGTGGACCTTACATTCACCCGATGACACTAAACATTCGGGTGCACTTTGCGAAGACACAAGTGCAACTGCCCCTGGATCAAAAGGTTTTTGTGGCTCAACTTGCAAATATCAGCTCGTTATGCGACGTTGAGTGCTCAACCAACAAACATAGGCAGGTGTGATATGCAGCTTCCCACATACACACAAATCGTCCAACATATCCCCACCATCAAGACCTCCAACGTGCCAGGTCACAGGCTCATGAAGCAGGCCGCTGTCGCCGCAATTTTTCGTCATCAGCCCACACTCCCAAGCCAGACAGAGCTCCTCTTTATCAAACGCGCCACCAATCCCAACGATCCCTGGTCTGGACACATGGCGTTCCCTGGTGGCAGAGTCGATCCCATCGATAACAACCCCTTTGACGCTGCGGTCCGCGAGACACATGAAGAGATTGGTCTCGACCTCCACACACACGCCACACACATCGGACGCCTCTCACAACTCATCGCCAAACGAAAAGGCCGACCACTCCCACTCGTCATCGAACCACATCTATTCACACTCGAAGCCCCACCAACCTTCACACTCAACCACGAAGTCAGTGAAGTCATCTGGATCCCAATGGGCTTCTTTCTTCAGCAAGAGAACCGCTCGACCATGCCCTATAAAATCGCAGGAGTCGAAGTGACACTCCCTTGCTATCGCTATCAAGAGCGCGTCATATGGGGCCTCACGCTCCGTATGCTCGATGAACTACTCACAACACTTCCATACACCAACCCATCACCCCAATAGGAGACCCGTGCATGCGAATCTTCACTCTCGCTCTCGCGCTCGTCTGCTGCCTCCCAATACAGCAAGACGCCAACGCAAAGAAAAACAAATTCCGCGCCGAGATCAAAACACGCGGTATCATCAACTGCTTCCCCAAAGGCCTGATGCGTAAAAAGAAGAAAAAACCCGTGACCTGCGAAACCTCCGCCGTCTTGTTCGATGGAAAACAAGTCTTCTTCGGCAGCGACAAGCGCATCACAGGAAAGAAACGCAGCGCCGTCTTCACCATGCCGTACACCAAAAAAGGTCTGCAAACCAACGCCCGACGCTATCAATTGCCATTCAAGAAAGGCAAAAAGTACGAAGACTTCACGATCTCACCAGACCGCAAATACGGCTTCGCGATCACCGGCTTTGACCGTATCAAAAAACGTAAACGCTCATGGGATAAGTACAATCGCTTCTTCTACTGGAAGATCGGCAGCAAAGACATACGCATGTTTCCCTCCTCACGCTGGGACAAAACCACACGGACAATCCCCCTGAGACGACGCATCTCCCGCGTCCTTCGCAACAAAGAGTTCCCCTATGGTGTCCCCTACTACAAGATCGAAGGACTCGCCGCGATCCCCGGCAATCGCCTGCTCTTCGGGATCAGAGAGTGGGGCGCGAAGTACTACGCCTTCCAATACAGTGTCAAGATCGTCTCGATGTCCTACACAGTCTCCCCCGAAGGCCTCAAGATCAACGACGACGCCAAGGTGATCTACGACTTCAGCACACGCGCCGTCAAAAAGCTGCGCAAACGTGTCGCCCTCTCAAGCCTCGAATACAACCCGGCTGATGGCTACCTCTACATGCTCACAAGTTACGAAACGAGCAGCACCGCCAAAGGACTCGGCGCATACCTGTGGCGTATCAAACTCCGACACGTCCATCGCAACAAAGCCGCGAAGATCGCCAAACAACCTGATGGTGAATATCTCTTGTTTGCTCATAAAGCCGAAGGGATGACCTTCCTCGATCCCCATACCCTACTTGTCATTCACGATGATGACCGCGTCTTTGGTCAAAAGCCAGTCAAAGATCTTCGCACTGAGTTCTACCGCGAACGCCACCAAGCTGCCTACACAATCGTACACATCAAATAAACAGCGTTCCTTTCAACCCGTTACTTCTTCGCACCTTCTCCCCAATTGCCACGAAGTCCCACAGCGATCACTGTCACGCCGTAGGTGTATTTTCCGTTCGCAACAGGACCAATGTTATCCGAATTTTTGAGGTTGTCAGGGCTAACATCTGCGGGCAGGATCTTGCTGTTGGTGACATTGTACTCTTTGGTCAGGAAGTGGATGGCTGAGACGTCCAAACGCAACCCAACAACAGGAATCTGGTAGCTGATACCTGCACTCAAACCGATCTTCTCGGGATAATCCATGGTCCCTGGAGTCAGTCGCTCTTCAACAGTACTGCCGGACTCATAGAGGAAACCAAGGCGGAACAGGAACATCTTCATCAGATTGTACTCCGCTCCCACACGCAAAGAGATAGAGTTTCTCAAGACCTGCGCGATCTCAACTTTACCGAGCTTGTTATCCTCTCCACCTGTTCTGATCACGATATCTTTGGGCAAGACGTCGATCGATTGCTGCGCTTCTCCCCAAAGCTCCATGACAAGAGACGCCTCGATCGACAGATTATGACGCTGCCACGCAACCCCCGCACGGAAGATACCAGGGAAGGGAACCACCATGTCGATCTGGTTCCCAAAGACCTTCGCGAGACCACCAAACAACGAACCTGCCTGGATATCCAATGAACCTGAGATTTGTGCCGTTGCAGGGAAGAAGAAGCTCGCACCAATGCTAAAACCACCGGGTGTCTCCACTGTCAAACCAACATCACCTGTGAAGTAGATCCCACTCCCAGAAGCCTTCATCAAGACCTCCGCTGCAGAAGGGTCTTGTGTCGGTCTGTACAGACTACTCGCGGCGATCAACGCCAGCTTCTGCTCGACAAACAAGGAGGCGAGCTTGAACGTCGCACCAGCACGCACCTTGAAACCCGCGAAAGACATCGCGTACGCCGCCCCAATTCCACCGTACAGCAGCGGAGAGCTCGTGTAGATCATGCTGAATCGTTGCGCTCCAGGCTTCGGCATAGGATCACAAGTATACGCAACACCATCTGTTTCGGGATTTTGGGGTTGCTCACATGTGCCTTCTTCTTCGGGGAACTTCACGCTCCGTCCATGAGGACCATACCAAAACGCAGAGACCCCAAACTCACCAGGACCAAGCTTGGCTGTCCCGAAAGTCAACGCCACAAAAGGTACCCACACAGGATCGGACTTCTTCACAGAAGGCTCGAATGTCGTGCTACCTTCGGCCTGACGCTCGAAGGTCAAGGACTGGTAACTCCAATAGGAGTCAATCCGAATCCCAAAACCACGCAAACGCGACAGGTTCGCAGGGTTAAAGAACATCGCGTATTCACCATCACCTGAGGCGACAACCGCGCTGGCTTTCCCCATCGCACGAGAACCGTTACCAGGCAAAAAGACATTCGCCGCGTGTGCCTGCATAGACCACAAGAAGGCCATCGCACACACAAACAAACCACACATTTTTCTCATCTTCATGGGCATACTGCTCCAAAGTCTCGACACAACGTCACACGAGGGTCATCCATTTGTTACGAAGTTGTTTTTTGTGGCTTCATTTGTAGCAGATCTCAGGCCGAGATACCAGAACGTTTTTTCACCGGACATCCACCTCCTCAAAGGGACATCCTCCCCGTCACTCCAGCCCCATCAAATGTCGAATATCCGAAAAGGAATCTCCCGCGTCGAGCTGACGTTGTACACAGGCGTCTCCTCGATATCGAAGCGGGCAGGGCGGTGTGTATGCCCCACCACGCTCAACACCACCTTCGGATGGGCGATTAACGACTGGTAACGTGATGACCCCATACAAAAGTCGAGATAGTTGCGCCACGGATCCGTCCCCACACGCAAAAAGTCACGACTCGGCACATGGTGAATCCCCAACACGATCTTCTCGACGTCAGGATGCTCTGTACACTCTTGAAGGTGGGCTTGCAAACGCTCGTATGTGTACTCGAAGAAATCAAACGGCGTAAAGGACGCCGGAAGCAACGTCGGAAACAACCTCTCCTGGAAGTAATACGTCGCCCGTCGTCTCGCCATCTCCATATCATTCGGCGCGTCAAAACGCGAAGGATGACCCTCCAATGGCACATACAGCGAACCATCAAACCAACCACAATTACCGACAAAACCAACGTCTTCGAGCACCAATGGGGCGTGATCGAGTAGATGAAAGTCGTACACATCAAGGAGCCCCTTCAGCTCCTCCTCGTGGTCCTCTGTCAGCTTGTTGTCCTCCAGTAACTCAAGGTCGTTGTTCCCCAAAAAGAAGAGTTTTTTGCCCCGAAAGGCTGACAACCTCTTGAGCCCTTCCTCGAACGCCTCACGCTCATCGGCGAGGTCACCACCGATCAGCAGGACATCAGCCTCTTGTGACGCGACGAGGTCCGCACGTTCCTGTGCGGACACACCGCGCTCCATATGAAGATCCGAGACACAACAAATACGCATCGCTACCTCTTCTTACCGCGCTTTTTCTTCTTCTTCTTTTTGGGTGGGTTGGTGGACGTCTTGGCTTGACGCTCAACTTTCTCAGCGCTGGCAGGTGTCACAGAGGTCTTCTCGACAACAGGTGCCGCCACAACAGGAGCAGGCAAAGTCGGGAGCGGTTCAGGGGTGTAACCATTTGGATACTCATAACGCTCGATGACACCAGCGCCGACACTATCACCCCATACATTCACAGTTGTACGGAAGCGATCGAGGAGCCAGTCGATCGTGAGGATAAGTGCGATCCCTTCGATGGGCAGCCCGACAGCCTTCAAGACGATGACCAACGTGACGAGTCCTGCTTCAGGGATTCCGGCGGCACCAACAGCCGCCAGCGTCGCAGTCAAGAAGATGATCACCTGCTGCATCATCGACAGCTCAATGCCATACACCTGTGCGATAAACATCGCGGCGGCAGCTTCGTAGAGCGCTGTCCCGTCCATGTTGATGGTCGCGCCCAAAGGCAACACAAAGCTCGCGGTCCTGTTGGAGATACCGTTCTCATTCTCGACACCTTCCATCGTCAAGGGCAGAGTCGCCGAGCTGGACGCAGTCGAGAACGCGTTGAGCAACGCCGCAGCCATCCCACCTGCGTAAGAGATCGGATTGCGACGACCAAACACCCACAAGATGATCGGCAGCGTCACAAATGCATGAATTGCGAGTCCCAGCACCACGACAAATGCGTACTTTCCAAGCCCCATCAGCTCAGGAAGGAAGCCTTCGAAGCCACCAGCGTGACCGATCCTCGCGGCGATTAAGCCAAAGATCCCCAGCGGCGCAGTGTACATGATCCACTGAACGAGTTTCATAATCGCGTCGTTAAACACGCGAATCACATCGATCGCGAGTTGCCCTTGTGGTCCCAACACGGTCAAGACACCACCGAGCAACAATGAAAAGAAGATCAGGGCCAAGACGTTGGTGTTGGCCATCGCGTCAAAGACGTTCCGTGGGATCATCCCGACAAAGACGTCTTTCAATGTGTCGATGACCGTTCGCTTCTCTTTGCCTTTGACTTTATCAGCGATGGGGAGGACGATGGAGAGGCCTTTTCCTGTCAGCGAGAGATTGGGAATGGCGGACACCCACTTTCCATCAACTTGTCGAAAGGGGAGCTGTTTGCCATCGGTGGTCTTGAGGTAGACGACGCCTTCGGCCTTGAGCTTTTGCCAATATTTGACGGTGATGCTCTTCTCGCTAACTTTGGCGATCGGTCCCCAGAGCTTTTGGTCGAGCAGGTGTATGGAGTATTTTCCTTTGTACTCCTCAAACCGCAGACGTTTCCAACGCTTCTCGACCAGCAACTTGCGCTTGTTTTTGGCGTCGAGCTTGTAGGTGAGGCCCGGATGCTTTTCACCAGGGGTGATGCCTTTTCCGGGCTTGACGATGTTGACGAGGACCAACCCAACGAGCACGGAGAGGGCCGTGGTGGACATATAGAAGATAATGGTTCGGCGTCCGATCGGACCAAGTTTACGGATATCGCCGAGTCCTGTAATCCCTGCGAGCAGCGAGAGCATGACGAGAGGCACGACGATCATCATCAACGAACGCAGAAAGAGCTCTCCGAGCAGCTCAAAGCGAACGGCGAGCTCAGGCATCCACCCACCGAGCATCACGCCAGCGATGATCGCGACGACAATACCGAGTAAGATGCCCTTATGAGCTTCTTTATGTTGAGGGGAGGTCGTTTTCTCTTTAGGCATACTACATTCCTTTGTTTACAATCAGAGAGAAGAGAGGGGAGAGTGGAGCGGAGCGACCTCTTGCACGAGATCGCCCTATACAGCGTTACTTTCTGCGGCGTTGCGATTCATCTCGCCCTATACAGCGTTACTTTCTGCGGCGTTACGGATCATCTGAAGTTGCTCATCCAGGCCAGCGAGTTCCTCAATCCAATAGTTATATGTACCGTAGTGAGGGAATGCACGGGGGAAAGAGGGGTCTTCCCAACGTTTCCCGATCCAGGCGTTGAAGTGGATAAAGCGCAACGCACGCAACGGTTCGATCAAACGCAAACTCGTGTGATCAAATTCCCTCATCTGCTCATATCCTTCGATCAAGATATCCCTTTCGGCGCGTCCCCAGGCATCTCGCCCCGGCGTCGCCAGCCAGATATCCTGGACAGGTGGCCCCTTGACCATGTCGTCAAAGTCCACCCAAAAGAAGCTGCCACGTACAGACAACAAGTTCCCCAAGTGTGCGTCACCGTGGATACGTTGCATCGCTGTGTTGGCGAACAGAGGTTCACTGATATCGCAGATGTCTTCGACGACTTTCTTGTAGCGATCGCGCAGGTCACGTGGGATCAGATCCGAAGACAGAAGAAATTCGAGGTTGTAGCGACCGTAGACTTCGGGGTTGATCGTGATGCGGTGTTCGGCCTCTTTGGCGGCCCCGACATTGTGCATCCTCGCGAGCAGACGACCGACTTGTTCGAGCTGGTCGACGTTGAGCTCATCGGGACTGCGGCCCCCCACTTTGGCAAAGATCGAGTAGAAGATCCCAGTATCTTCGACTTGGTGAAGGGTCAGTCCATCTTCAAACACCAGCGGAGCAGCCACAGGGATCTCCGCTTCTTTTAATTCGAGCAGGAAGGCGTGCTCTTCGAGGATCTGTTCACGACTCCAGCGGCCAGGACGATAAAACTTCGCGATACGAAATTTTTCACTGACGCTTGTGAGCGTGGAGGGATCATCGATCTCCAGCTCGACCTCATAGACACGGTTCTCCATACTGTTGAGAGGGAGACAACGTCCCGTACAGCGAAGACCAGAGGCTTCGACTGCGTCGAGGATCTTGTCAGGTGTCAGCGCGAAAAAATATTGAGTGTCTTCACCCCATGCCGTTGACGACATTTGAACTCCTTTCCATCGGAAAAATGGTCACATCCTAGAGATACATACACCAAAGAAGATGTAGCAACGACGCCAATATAGCAAGACTGTCCCATTTAAGCCACTGCGAGGCATTCTTTTTTATTGTCGTCGCGAGATCGCGCCTCTTGAGAAAACATCTCGGCAGGCGTCGTCATTGTGTTATCGTAATAAGGCTGTCGGATGGAAAAAAGCGAAGACAAAAGGGCAGTGGATGGAGCCTCTGGCAAGGCGTCAGGAAAAGCATGGCCACCGCCATGTCGACGACGCATCACAAAGCCTGTGGTTACAGCAACAACCTTCTGTCTTCCTCTCATTTTCCGTTTCCTTTTTCCATCCGGCGGCCTGAACACGATCGAGTCACTCTTCGATGACACAAGTGTCATCATTTCAGCTCGCACGGCAGGACACATCGGGATACAGAAAGCATGCCCAAGCAGGACATTACCCTCACTGACGAGCAGTGGTTTGCGTTACCACTCCCCGAACGACTCTATATCGTTCGCTCACTCGATCTACATAGACCGATCGACAAGATGAGCCTTCATTATCTCCTGAAGGCCGCCCAAGATCCTCACCCAGAGCTACACACACTCGTCCTTCAAACGCTTCAGCGACTTGGTTCAACGACAGACAACGTCATCGACTTGCTCTCATACGCACACCAACAAGATCTGCAGGGTGCACAGGGACAATTGCTTCAGATCTGGACGTTGTGTTGGGAGACGTTGCCCAATTTACTCCCCGCGCTGCTCGATCACTTTCGCTTCCAAAGTCTCCGAGAAGAGAGCCACACACCCAATGACTTCTCTTTACTGCTCGGTGCCATTGGGACCTTAGCTCCGCCTCTACTAGAGGCCATGCTCCAACTGCTCCACAACCAGCGTGAACACGACAAAATACGCATTCGCGCCGCGTGTGTCCTCGCATATATTCAGCAACCAGAAGCCATCTACGCCATGCTATCTGCACTTCATGGAGATGAACAGGGTGTGCGTTCAGGTGTGGCGGCAGCGTTGCGTTTTATCCAACATCCAGACACACAGGTGCTTCAGGCCTTGTGTGAGACGCTCCATAGTGGGACGACCTTCGCCGAACGGAGTAACGCCGCGAGAGCCCTTGGGGAGTACGGTCCTCAAGCACATGACGCGCTGCCTTATCTTCATCAGGCGCTCCACGACACGAACCCGGAGGTCCGTCGCAACGCAGCCTGGGCGATCGGTACGATGGAGTTGGAGCGTTACACACATATCGACGTGGAGAGCTTGGTGACGTCGCTCGATCTGCTCCTTCAAAATGAACGCGAACAGGTCAGCAAAAACGCGGCGTGGAGTTTGGGGACCATTGGACAACGTGCGTATCTCGCGCTTCCAGGTTTGCAGCAGGCGCTCGGCAGTCCCTTCAAGGGCTTGCGCTTAAACGCCGCGCTCGCGCTCGGTCGAATTGGTCAGGCTGCACGTTTGTCGATCCCTTCGTTGTTGCAAACATTACATGATCCAGACACACAGGTCCGTGGAAATGTCGCGTGGGCGCTCGGGAGGATTGGGATCTCTTCTCCCGAAGTGCTCGATGCGCTACAGGGCGCACTTCAGGATCATGCCACCTCTGTACAGATGGAAGCCGCAACAGCGCTCATCCGTCTACACGCGACAGCACAATTGCCGATCCTTGCGGTGTTGAGTTCACTTGCGTTCCACGTGGGGCAGTTTAAACAACATATTGAACAGCAAAAGATGTCTTTGGCCGCGATCGCCGCGGAAGATCTGTCGATGACCGCCAAAGCTCTTCAGGAAAAAACGGCGCAATTGCTGTTCCAAACCACCCACCCACCCAACTCCCCACAACACGAAACCCGCGAACAATTGTTGCGGGATATCCAGACACATACAAAACATATTCTGCACCTATGGACACAGTATCTCCGAGAGTCCAAGAACACACATATCGGCGTGACAGAAGAAAGCACACAAGCCCTCCAAGCACTTCATAACCTACTGCTCGAAGACGTCCTCACACGTTGGCAACATACCTTCGAAGAGGGACTCTTTGACGCCAATTAGCGTTTTTTTTTGGCACGGCCATTCATATCCCACCAAAGCCCCAAAACATATAAGAGGGGAGTACAAAGAGCGTAAGGGGGTCCCAAAAGCGCGGAGGAGGGGGGTGCAAAGTGCGCGTAAGGGGGTCCCAAAGTGAACGAGAGGGTTCTCAAAACGCGTGAGAGGGTCCTCAAAACGCGCAAGGGGGGTCCCAAAGTGCGGATGAGGGGGGTGCAAAGAGAACGAGAGGGGGGTGCAAAGTGAACGAGAGGGGGGTGCAAAGTGAACGAGAGGGGGGTGCAAAGTGCGCGAGGGGGGTCCCAAAGTGAACGAGAGGGTCCAAAGAGCATAAGAATGGGTTCGTGAAAGTGAAGATCGGCCTTGCAAAAGTGCTGATGCACCTCCCTTGAGTGACTGATCCTACCCATTTGAGTGCAAGGAGACGCCTTCAGAACACATCAAGACACCGTCAAAGTACAAGGAGAGGTCACAAAAGTTCAATGAGACGGCAGAAAAGTTCAAGGAGACAGCCTTGGAGTGCAAGGAGTAAATCGCGGAGTTCAACAAGAGGCCACCAAAGTGCGGGAAGAGGTCACCAAAGTGCGGGAAGAGGTCACCAAAGCGAGAGAGGAGGTTGTCGAAGTGAAAGAAGAGGTCACCAGAGTGAGAGGAGGTGTGTTTATGCGTTGAGGTGGGACTTTGAGTCCCACCGCATTCCGAACAATGCGAAGCCTTTGGGGCGAGCGTACCCTCTCTATAGCACCGGGTTTTAACCCGGTGTTTCCAACCAAACAATTCCCTCTACCCAATGATTCAATCCAAACAATTCCCTCTATCCAATGCCAACCATACAGATGGCCGTCTGAGGTCCAAACGATATATTCGAAGATTTGGCGATAGGTGGGGTAAACCCTATACACGGGGGATACTCGAATGTTGTTCCGGCGGACGTTGCACTTGTGTCTCCGCAAACTCCCCTGATTCCACCACTTCATCCCCTCCTTCCAGGCGGATATAGCAAAGCCATATCCTTGTAGCGCTCGGTTGCTTCCGAGCTTTCAGTGGGTTTTTTGCGTCTTCACTTGCAATCATCCGCCTCAACAAACTCTCCACCCTATCGCTTCGCGACTTCCCTCCTCTCAAGCCTTTCGAGAGGAGGGACCATTCAAACGATATACACGGGGTAAACTAGATTTCTGCTCCGGCGGACGTTGCACTTGTGTCTCCGCAAACTCCCCTGATTCCACCATTTCATCCCTCCCTTCCAGGCGGATATAGCAAGGCCATATCCTTGTAGCGCTCGGTTGCTTTCGAGCTTTCAGTGGGTTTTTTGCGTCTTCACTTGCAATCATCCGCCTCAACAAACTCACCACCCTGTCGCTCCGCTCC
>PCBK01000162.1 GCA_002731275.1 Deltaproteobacteria bacterium
CTCAGGGGGATGGAGAGGTTTGTAGAAGGGGTGGTTGCAAAGTGAATGAAGCAAATGACAACCGCATATGTTGTCCGAGCAATCGAGCGTTAAGAGGATGTCGCTTGCGACATACGTATGATCATGAGGGATTGTGTTGTATGTTCGGGTGCATTTTGCGAAGACACAAGTGCAGCTGCCCCTGGATCAGCACTCTAGTGTCTCCTGTATACATCGGTTGATTGTCTTGTCAAATAAGGGGAGTTTGCGGATATATTTAAGATTTCTTTTTTGTTTTGGTGGGTTTCTTGGCTGTGGTTGTTTTCTTGGTCGTGGCTTTTTTTGCGGTGGTCTTTTTCGCAGTCGTAGTCTTGGTTGTGGGTTTTTTCTTGGTTGCAGGTTTCTTGGTGGTGGTCTTTTTCGCAGTTGTAGTTTTGGCTGTCGCCTTCTTTGTAGCTGTCGCCTTTTTTGTAGCTGTCGCCTTCTTTGTAGCTGTCGTCTTCTTCGTTGTGGTGGCTTTTTTGGCCGTGGTTGTTTTCTTCGTTGTCGTCGACTTTTTGGCTGGCGCTTTCTTCGCAGATTTTTTGGTGGTGGTCTTTTTTGGTGCGACAGGCTCTGAAGGTACCACTTCTTCTGTGGGTTCTTTTTCTATTGTCTTTTTGGCAGTTGCTTTCTTTGTTGTCGTCGATTTTTTGGCTGTTGCCTTTTTTGTTTCTTTGCTAGGTGGAGTGAGGGAAACACCTTGTTGTTGGAAGATCTCCTTGAGGAATTCACCTGTGTAACTTGTGGGGTGAAGGGCGACTTCTTCGGGAGTTCCTTCGATCAAGAGCTCTCCACCTCGATCACCACCTTCTGGTCCGAGATCGATGATCCAGTCAGCCGTCTTGATCACGTCGAGTTGGTGTTCAATGACGAGAACAGTGTTCCCTTCATCTGCGAGTCTATGAAGGACTTTGAGGAGCTGTTCAACGTCCGCGAAGTGGAGTCCTGTTGTGGGTTCATCGAGGATATAGAGGGTGCGCCCTGTGGAGCGACGGCTGAGCTCTTTGGAGAGTTTGACACGTTGGGCTTCTCCACCAGAGAGGGTCGTCGCAGATTGTCCAAGAGCGACGTAGCTGAGACCCACATCCTTCAGGGTTTGGAGTTTTCTTCTGATGTTGGGGATGGCGTCAAAGAACGCCAAGCCTTCCTCGACAGTCATACTCAGGATCTCTGCGATGTTTTTGCCTTTGTAAAGGATCTCAAGAGTCTCTCTGTTAAAGCGTTGCCCTTTGCAAGCCTCACAAGTGACGAAGACGTCTGGCAAAAAGTGCATCTCGATGCGGATGATTCCAGCTCCTTCACATTCTTCGCAGCGACCACCTTTGACATTGAATGAGAAGCGGCCTGCTTTGTACCCACGCGCACGTGCTTCGGGGATTTGTGCGAACAAGGTCCGGATGGGGGTAAACAAATCGACGTAAGTCGCAGGGTTGGAGCGAGGCGTCCGACCGATCGGTGATTGGTCGATGTTGATGATTTTATTGATATGTTCGAGGCCTTCGATGCGCCGGACCTCTCCAACACGTCCTTTGGCGCCGTGAAGGTGCTGGGCTATATAGCGGTACAATGTGTCGATGATCAGGCTGGACTTTCCGGAGCCAGAGACACCTGTGACACAAGTCAATGTGCCGAGAGGGATATCGACGTCTTGATGCTTGAGGTTGTTGTGGTAAGCTCCAACAATACGAATGAATTCTCCATTGCCCGGTCGTCTCTGCTTGGGGATCTCTATCTGCCTCTTGCCGCTGATGAATTGTCCCGTGAGACTCGCCTCAATCTCACAGATCTCCTCTGCGGTCCCTTGGGCGATAATCTCTCCACCATGTACACCTGCGCCTGGACCCATGTCGATGATGTGGTCGGCATTTCGCATCGTCTCTTCATCGTGCTCGACGACGAGAACTGTGTTGCCAATATCCCGTAGGTGGCAGAGTGTTTTGAGTAGCCTGTGGTTGTCTCTTGGGTGGAGGCCGATAGAAGGCTCATCGAGGATATACAAGACCCCCATGAGAGAGGAGCCGATCTGTGTGGCGAGTCGGATCCGTTGGGCTTCTCCGCCTGAAAGTGTGCCAGCTGTACGGCTCAAGGAGAGGTAATCAAGGCCAACGTCGAGGAGAAATTGTAGGCGCTCGCGAATCTCTTTGAGGACACGACGTCCAACCTCCAGATCTCTACCTGACAAGTTGAGTTGTTTGAAGAATTTCGCGGCGTCCTTGATCGACATATGTGTGACGTCGGAGATGTTTTGACCACTGACGAGAATGTACCGGCTCTCCACACGGACGCGGGCACCTTTGCAGGTTTCACACGAACGTTGGCGCATAAAGCGTGAGATCTCTTCTTGTCTTTTCTCCGAATCACTCTCTTGATACCAACGCTCCATCGCTGGGATCAGTCCTTCGACGCGCAAAATGTAATTCCATCCATGTAACCAACGCCGACGTCCCCGACGCTTTCCTTTCTTTTTTGGATCCCCAAAGAGCAGGATCTGTTGGATGTCTTGTGGGATCTCGCCAAAAGGTTTGTCAACACTGACACCAAGCTCTTCACAGATCTCAGTCATGACTTCACCTGCACGACTGTCCTTGGTCTTACCCCAAGGAGCGATCGCACCGTCACTGATTGAGAGGCTGTGATCGGGAACGATCAAGGAGGGGTCGATGTAGTTCTCTGAGCCAAGACCATCACAAGAAGGACAGGCTCCTTGTGGAGCGTTGAAGGAGAACATACGCGGTGATATTTCGGGATAGGAGATCCCACAATCCATACACGCGTGATGCTCACTCAACAGCAACTCGTCACCGTCCTTAAGCAGGATACGGATGATGCCTTCACCGAGTCGAAGGGCAGCTTCGACGGAATCTGTCAGGCGGTTTTTCACACCTTCACGCACGGAGAGTCGGTCGATGTACACGTCGATGTCGTGCTTCTTTTTGCGGTCGACTTCGATATCATCGCCAAGATCGAAGGTCTCTCCGTCGATTCTGACACGGACGTAGCCTTCTTTGCGTAGCTGTTCAAGTTCTTTTTTGTACTCTCCTTTGCGACCCCTCACGAGAGGGGCGAGGACGGAGAATCGTGTCTTCTCTGGAAGGCTGAGGATCTTGTCGACCATTTGTTGGACAGTTTGCCCTCGGATGGGTTTCCCACAGTTGTAGCAAAAGGCTTTTCCTACGCGGGCAAAAAGTAAGCGAAGGTAGTCGTAAATCTCCGTGACCGTTCCGACTGTTGAGCGTGGGTTGCGGTGTGTGGTCTTTTGCTCGATCGCGATCGCGGGGCTCAACCCCTCGATAAAGTCGATGTCAGGCTTGTCCATTTGAGGGAGGAATTGCCGGGCATAGGCTGAGAGTGATTCGACGTAGCGTCGCTGACCTTCTGCGTAAATGGTGTCAAACGCGAGGGAAGATTTTCCACTCCCACTCAAGCCCGTCACAACGACGAGTTTGTCTCGTGGGATCTTTGCTTCGATATCCTTCAGGTTGTGCTCACGTGCGCCACGGACCAGGATGTGATCTTTTGCCATCTGGGGAAACCTTTCGTGTTTTTTCTACAAGCAGGAACATTTGATTTGAGCGGAGTATGGACTTTCTCTATGGGACTGATCTTTTTTTCAGTCATTGGAACGCACAATATAGGGAATCCATATACGCAAATCAATCCCTTTTTCTTGGAGGTCTTGAAGGTATCGTCTGGCTATTTTGTCGGGGAGGGTTGCAGAGGTTACTGAATAGGTGATTTGGTTGCCTTCTATTGGGATATAGACTACAATCGTGTGCGTCACGTTGTCGATTGTTGAAGTCCGTGTTTTTCGGATAAACCAAGCAAGGGTGCATCATCTTGTCTTCCCATCTCCCCTACGAAACAATAGGACCCTACCAAGTTCTCGCAGAGGTTGGTCGCGGTGGAGCTGCGACGGTTTACCGTGTCAGTGACGCCGAAGGAAAGATCTTTGCGCTCAAACTACTTCACTTTGCGAGTCACAACGACCAAAGAAGAAGTGTCCGATTTCAAAGAGAGTTTCGACTCCTTTCAAACTTGCACCACCCCCATCTCATTCAGGTATACACGTACGGTGAAGATCACGAGCGGCCTTACTTTGTGATGGATTATATTGAGGGGTGCAACCTGTGGGATTTCTATCGTAATCGTCTCGCAGGGAAAGAAGTGCATGAGCGGATCAAGTTGTTGTTTCCACTCGTCGCGCAAATTATCACGTCACTTGATTTTATCCACCAACACCAGGTGGTCCACCAGGATCTGAAGCCCGCCAATATCTTGTTGAATGTCTCCGAAGACACTGCGTATCTCGCTGATTTTGGGCTGGCCAAAGATCTGACGACAGATGAACTCTTTACACGCCCCGGATTTGTTGGGACCCTCGGCTACTCTGCACCGGAGCTGATCGAACGCAAACGGTTGGATGGTCGCACTGACTTGTATTCTCTTGGTGTGATCCTGTACACGCTGCTCTCAGATCGACGTCCCATCGCTGTGGAAGGACGCTCTTTTCATCAGCTCGTGCAGGCCATCCGGGAGGAGATCCCAGTCCCACTCAAAGAGATCTGTCCTGCGATTCCTCATGAAGTAGGGCGTCTTATCGATCAATTGCTCCAAAAAGATCCGGCATACCGCTATCAAAATACACGGCATCTATGGGCTGAGTTTTTGCCTTTGCTCCAGCCAAGAGGGACCACAGAAGATGTGCGTCCTCAACCTTCCCTCAAATCAACCCAACCAGAACAAGCTCCTAAGCGCGGTGGGTGGCTTTTGCAGAGCGGTTTGGTCGGGCGAGATCGAGAGTTCGAGATCTTTTCACAACAGATCAACTCGCTGCGGGAGAATAAGCAGTTTTATGCGCTCTTGTTCTTCGGTATCCACGGGATCGGGAAGAGTTTTTTACTCGATGAGTTCTCTCGTCACGCAAAAACCTTCTCAGAAGTCGTTTGTGTCCAAACCCACTTTCGAGCCTCCGAAACACCCTACAGCGCACTCACAACGCTTCTGCTCGCGCTCTGTCCCAAGCTCGAAAAGGAGATCTTGCAGTCCGAACAAGCGCGACTGCTCTCCCATATGTTCCCGGCACTCCAGGAGTTGATCCCTCCGACTGGAGAAAGACCTGCAAACCTCAACGATCCCATCACTGAGATCGCCGATCTGTTCCTACGAATGCTGCAAATGCAGCGGCAAAGAAGCCCTCATATCTGGTTCCTCGATGATCTGGATAAGGCTGATCTTGTCTCTCTGCAGATCTTACAAGTCCTATTTCTACGGCTCTCCGTCGAGAAGGATGTCCCCATCTTGATCCTCTCGACACTTGGGTACAAAGATGGTGAGCAAGCTCTGCCATTCCCACTCCCCGAGCGGGACAACGTCGAACGACACTTTTTGTTGCCTCTCAACGAAGAGGAGGAGACGTTGTGTGTGCAGCGGATCCTCGGTCGTAATCCTTCCTACGAAGAGTTTGCGCAGATACGAGCCGCGAGCCACGGGATCCCCAAACATACCACCGAGATCGTCTACTACAGTCAATCCATGGCGCAAGATCTGGAGGACAAGCAATATTGGACTTCTCCTCCCGAAGAACACGATATGTACGCAGATCTTGTCCCTGCCCTTAAAGAACTCTCTTCTGTCTCGATGAACCCATTGCTAGAGCAAAAGCCAGCCTCACAAGACGAGGTGGACTTTATCGAAAGCATGGTCAACGAAGATGTTCTGGTTCCCCAAAATATCGAGGAGTTAGAGCTGGAAGAGCTCCACTTTAACGAGTTCGCGAGAGAAGAACTCAACGCCGAAAAAACGCAGGTGTTGGCGATCTCATCGCTCGCATTGCAGGCTTCCGAGTCCTCCTCACAAAAGCATCAACATAAAGAGACTGTGCGTACACTCTCTTCCAATGCGTTTGAGGAAAGTTTCCAACAACAGGACTCTTCAGGAACTTTTACAAAGACACAATCTCCAACAATGCCTGGTGTCAGTTCTTTTTCTGATGGAGCTGAGAGCGATGAGGTCATCGTGCTCGAAGAAATTGATGAGCTCGATGTTGTTGAAGACCTCGAAAGTATAGAGGTTGTTGAAGACCTCGAAAGTATAGAAATTATCGATGATGTCGAAAGCATGGAGGTTATCGAGGGGGTTGAGGTTGAGGAGCTTGCCCAAGAAGATGTCGAGGAGCTTGTCCTTGAAGATGTCGAGGAGATAGAAGAATTTGACCTTGATGATCTCGCCTCTATCGAAGGAGATACAGGTCTGCTCGCGCAGGCAGAGGATGATCTCGAAGAGTTGCTCTTGGAGGACGCGTTGGTCGAGTTGGAGGAAGAGGAGGTCGAAAAGACAGGGATCTCTACCTCTCCTTACCCAACCGAACCGGGCGTTGATGTTCTGAAACCACAAACCAACCCCCTCTCCAAGACACTCTCTGATGTTGCGATGTCTGATGTTCGAGAAGCGCTTGCGTCGATCATCCCCTCGCAGAGTCTGATGGACGAGGAGGATGATATTGGCGAAGGGACATTGCTTGATCCCGATATTTTGTCAGCTTTGGGAGCTGGCGGAGACGTCACGAAGACAGAGAGAGTACCCACAAAACCTACAGTCGAGGATTTTAACATCCCGGTGGGGGATGGGACCGAGCGTTCGATAAGACCTCCTGTTGCGATTGCGCGTCCTGTTGCGACCGCTCGCCCTGCAGCAAGCGCCGTCGCGATGGCGCGTCCGAGCACTGGTAAGACGGGTGTACACGCTGTTGGGGGGAACGACAATGTTCTGGAGGCACTCTTTCAACGCCGAATGGACATGTTAGGACGAACACACCGCGATTTTCTGACGCGAACTTCTTTCCTCGCTGAGGAGTTTTCCCTGCGAGAGTTAACAGATGCTCTACAAACGACGGATGAGGTGACACTGGACTTTGTGAACAACACCCTTGCGCTTCGTCTGTTGGAAGCCAAGTCGTCTGGTTTATCTGAGAGATACGCGTTCTTGCATCCGGTCTTGGGGGCCTTGTTACAGCGAGAGCTTGGTGGAAAAGAGAAGAGGGCATACTCTCTCCTCGCCGCACGTGCAATGTCGAAAGAGCGTTTACAGCAAGGGAGCGAGGACAACGCGGAGTTGATCGCGCGGCGTTTTTATGACGGACATCATTTCGTCGAAGCTGTGCTGTGGACGCTCCGCGCGATCGAGCAGTTTTTGATGGCTGGGCTTGATGGACCTTATCTCCGAATGTTGGCGTTTTTGTCCCCTGTCTTGCAAAGATGTTTCAAGTTCTCCAAACAACAAGAAGTCTTGTTGGCGTTACCCAAGTTTTTGGAAGAGAGGAATCCACCGACAAAACAGGCGCTGTGTCAGCTCTCTTTTCGGCTCTTGTGGGTGGGGATTTTGCGCAAGATTGGTGAGGAGCGCATCGCAGAGCGGCAACGAGAGGATCTGCCTTCGTTGTTGGCGGCGTACTGGGACACACTTGATGACGCATTGCACGTCACACGTGAGTATTGGGAAAACGATGAGTATTTGGTTCCGTTGTTTGAGTTTTCAGGATGTTCGTTAGAGGACGTCGGGCTGTAGTCTGGTGTTTGCACATATGTAAGGGATGGATGATCGATGCCGCAACGTTTTGAGGGACGCCGCTTGGGTGCATTTTTGACCGTGGCTTTGGGTTGGCTTGTGGTGATGGTTTGTTCGCCACTTGTTTGGTATGGACATATACCTTGGTTGAGTGAAGGCCAGATTGGTTGGTTGTTTACATTGCCTCTGTTGCTTCTCTCTGTGGGTTTATTCGCGAATGGTTTGTGGATGTATATGCGTTCGAGTGGTCCAGACGCGGTACATGGTTACGAGTTGGCAGAGTTGATGGAGGAGCTGCAGAGGGGGGGGATGATCGCGCTGCATTTTATTCCCTTTTTGGGTGCGGTCGGGATCATCCAATTACTTCCTGGTTATATGTACACAGATGTGGGGATTCACCATCCGTTTTTGGTTACATTGTACGCGGCGTTGCTCTTGATAGGCTTGTCCAGATGGCTCTTTCGTCAACCATTTTGGCACGCTATCATTGGGGTCGTGGTTGCCTTCTTGTGTTTGTATTTAGGACACGTATTTCATTGGAGCTTGCCCTCTTTACGGGCTTTTGTTTGGCATGGTCTGTTTGTGTCTTTGGTGTTTTTAATGGTCTTTGCGTATATGGGGATGGGGTTGCGCTGGTGGTTTCGTCAGACATCTTTCCGTGCATCGTTGCAACAAGGATTTTATCTCACATGGTTGTTGGTGACTTTGGGGGGGTTGCTCGTCGTTGTATGGCAAGGAGGAGTGGCGCTCAATAAAGAGCTCGCGATTCGGTTGATGCTGTTTGGTCTGCTTGTGTTGATTTGGTTAGGGATTCGTTCTATCGCCTTGTTTTGGCAGATGACATTTTTGCCTCGCTCCTTTGAGACGTTGGGTGGGAGTGGGTATGTCTATGCAGGGACGTTTCCGATGGCGTTGTTGGTGGCCTGGATTGGCTGGGTGATTTTTGGTGGTTTGCCACACCAACCCACATTCCAAAGAGACCCGATGTTGTTGTTGTCTTTGTTTGTGATCCACTTGCTTGCTGTGAGTGGCTTCTCAGCGTTGTCGAGTGTGCATCAAGACGAACTGCGTCATCAGCATCGTGTGTGGCAATTCTTTCGTCCGGTGTTGGTGTACCTTGTGGTCTTTTTGCCGTTTGGTTTTGCAGGGGTTGCGTTTTTTCGTGCGGGGATCTGAAGGTGCGAATAGAAGAAGGAGTGGGGTGTTATTGAGGGACGATCTTGTCTTTGCCCATCCACTGACGTAGGACTTCTGGGACGACAACGCTTCCGTCTGCTTGCTGGTAGTTTTCGAGGATGGAGATAATCCCACGGCTTGTTGCGATAGCTGTCCCGTTGAGGGTGTGTGCCATGAGTGGTTTCTTTTGACCTTCTCTACGGAAGCGTGTCTTCAAACGACGAGCTTGGTAATCAGTACAGTTCGAGGTGCTGGTGACCTCTCCGTATTTTCCTTCCTCACCACGGCCAGGCATCCACGCTTCGATGTCGTATTTTCTGTAGGCTTGTGCGCCGAGGTCACCACGACAGCAATCCACGACTTGGTAGGGGACTCCGAGTCCCTGGAAGATCTTCTCTTCGATGCGCAAAAAGTCTTCGAGCGTGTTGTTGGATTGTTCGGGCGTTGTAAAGGCGAACATCTCGACTTTTGTGAACTGGTGAACGCGGTAAAGTCCTCTTGAGGCGCGTCCTGGTGCGCCGGCTTCGGTACGGAAGCAGTGGGAGATACCTGCGATTTTGAGGGGCAATTCTTCCTCACTGAAGATCTCATCCTGATACATCCCGCCGAGGGTAATCTCAGCGGTTGCGATGAGCGCGAGATCCGTATTCTCAATGGAGTAGATCTGGGTGGCTTCGCCGCGGGGGTTGAAGCCGATGTTTTCGAGGATTGTTTTTCGTGCCATGTCTGGTGTTGTGTGGACGATGAAGCCTTCTTCTTCGAGGATGCCGAGAGCGTATCGGATCAACGCGAGCTCAAGCCATACTGCGTCACCACGCAGAAAGTAGAATTTGGAACCCGTGACTTTTGAACCTCGTTCCCACTCGATCAAGCCGAGTTTGTCCGAGAGTTCAACGTGGTCGAGTGTGGGGAAGTCGAACTTCGTGGGTTCGCCCCAGTATTTGAGCGCTTTGTTTTGTTCGTCGGTGGCGCCGTGTGGGACGTCAGGGTGTGTGAGGTTGGGGATCTGTATTTGCAGTTCGAGGAGTTGGGCCTGGGTCTCTTCGAGTTTGCTTTCGAGGTCGCTGACGTTGGTTTTGAGCGTACGTCCTTCTTCGATGAGTGGCATACGGTCTTCTTTTGTGAGGGACTTGTCCTTCATCTGGTGAGCGATTTCATTTTGTCGTTGGCGTGTGGAGTCGACTTGTTGGATCAGCTCACGACGTTGCTCTGCGAGCTGTGCAAAACGCTCCATATCAACGGGCATATTGCGCTCGTGGGTGTTTTTTTTGACCTCTTCGAGGTTGTCGAGGATGTAGTGAAGATCGAGCATGGGGACTTCCTTTCTTCATTCGATATCAACGAAAGATACATTCTATGGATGAACGCGATGTCGCGAGAATCACATACGTCAGGTCAAGTCTTTGACTTGCCTTGCGTGCTTTGTCAAGAGACGGGTGGCAAACGCGACGTGTTCTGTTTTTAGTTTGTGTGGAGAATAGGGGCGTGGAGGGTGCAGGTCACGGGCGGGATAGGCCCGCGACCTAACTAGAGCGACGGCGGATACTATCGGTGAGTCGGATGATCAGATCGCGCTGTGAGATGGCGAGCTCTTGGAAGATATTCCAGAGGATCTTGTATCCTATTTCGGGGCTCTGTTCGAGGAGGTTGCGAAACTCTTCGGGTTTGAAGATGAGGATGCGCATCCCCTCTCGTTCACATCGCATCGTGACAGTGCTGACCGCGGGGCCGAGGAGTGCGGCTTCGCCGAAGAAGCAACCTTGTGTATATGTCGCGAGCCAAACCTGTTGGCGGGTGACCTGCGCGCGCCCGTCGAGGACGATATAGAGTCCTTCGAGGGGTTGTTCTTCTTCGATGATGGTCTCAGCGCCGATAAAGGATTTGACCTGTCCACTCTGCAAGAAGGCTGCGGAGTCCATAAAGTCGAGGCCTTGGAGAAGTCGCAGAGAGGAGAAGATATCCGGTGCGACATCGAGCTGTGTGGCCGCGACACTGTCCCAAGGGGAGCTGACACGAAGCGCGATCGCGGTGATGTTGTCTTTTCCGCCGCGTTGGTTGGCGCAGGAGATGAGACGTGGGATCAGGCGGTCGCCGTCTTTTTCTTGGAAAACGGTGACGACTTCATCATCGACGAGATAGTTGTGCAGACCGTCTGAGCAGATCAAGAATTGATCACCTGGTTGCAAAGTCAAAAAGCCGATGTCCAACTCTATTTTGGGACTCACACCGAGGGCTTGCAATAATACGTTTTTTCCGGGAGCGACGCGTGCTTGCTCTGGTGTTAACTCACCTCGTCTCACACGCTCTGCGATCAGAGAGTGGTCTCTTGTCAGCTGGCGGACTTGGTTGTCACGAATACGATAGAGTCGGGAGTCTCCGACGTGAGCGACGACACCGATCCGGCCACAGATGATGAGGCAGGTGACGGTTGTCCCCATGTACTTGCCTTTTGCAAGTGAACGAGCTTGGTTGCGAATATTGGAGTGTGCACCAAGTACCGCGCGGTGGACGAGTTGTTGCACTTTTTTGTAGTGCTCTCTCGTCGAATCTTCTGCAAATTGTCGCAGGGTGTTCATGTCGTTGAAGAGTGTGGAACGGATACTCTCAACGGCCATACGACTCGCTTCGCCTCCGCGTTCTCCACCTCCCATTCCATCTGCAACAATGAACAGGCCATTCACTGGATCGATAAGACTGCAGTCTTCGTTTTGTTTACGCTTTCGTCCGAGGTCGGTTCCACCCCAGGCGCGAAAGCGTAACTCCGAGCCTACTGCTACGAATGGGCCTGTTTCACCATCCGACTCGACTATGATTCGTTCGTCTTCTGACATCTGTTTCCACCTAAAACACATTTATACGGAGGATTCGCTTCTCACCTACCATACGAAGAACCGCACGAAAAATCAAGAACCGATATACCCTCCCTTCCGGTTTCTTTTTCTGCCCTCTTTTTCAAGGTGTTCTTGACTTACTTTGGATCGGTGGGACAAAATAGAGCGCAACCAAAAGAACAAAAAGGTTGACGTTCGGCTAGAGAGGGATTATCCCATTAGACTGTTGATATGACCCATATCACCTATATAAGGATGAACCATCCATTGACGCCACATTCTTTTGTTTGGAGAAGGTGGTCTTTCTTGGTGTGAGGAGAGCTCGTGGCTAAAAAGAAAAAAGTGTCCGCAAAAAAGGAAGAAGAAAACAACAACGTTGATGTCGAAACTGACGAGGCCGTAGAAGCCGCCGAACCCGAAGATGAAATTGATGCTGAAGCGATTGAAGAATTTTCAAATGAAAGCGTCGATGATTGGGTGGAAGACGACGACGACGACGATGATGACGACGATGACGACAATGAACGTCTCAATTTTGCAGGACAGGAACATAGAGAAGAGACCGGACAGGTCGAGGATTTTCTTCGACACATTGTGATGGTTCGTTGTGAACGGTACAACGCGAATCTCACCTCGCTCGGTTGCAAACGCAAAAAGGAGTCCGCGCCTCCCCGCGTCAAAAACTCTTCGATGTCCGATGAAGAGAGTATCCAAAACCACCCATGTTTTGGATGCCTTGGTCCCATCGTGATCAACTGGGATGTCGACAGGCCTCCTATCGCATTGCACGAGGTCGAGACAACACCGATCATCTTGCACCCCAACCTTGAAGACGGCTTTTCTGCGAATAGAGCCCGTCGTCTCAAAGAAGACAGCGAAAATCGTGTGCAGCGTATTCCTTCTTTTAACTCCGTGTTAGAAAAGGGAGGTCAAGCCAAAGAGGTGACCTCTGAGGACGATGTCGCGATTGGTGTCACCGCGAAAGAGGCAAAAGTCCAGGCCGAAGTCGAAGCGCAAACGGCTCCCAAAGCACCTTCGGCTGATAGCGAACTCACAATCGTGCCCCAGGAGACAGAGGCTGCGAAGCCTGTTGCTGAAGCTCCTGTGCCCAAAGAACCTGAGCCTGTTGAAGAAAAAGTTGAAGAGAAGGTCGAAGCCAAGCCCAAGAAAGTCTCCAAGGGCAAGAAGAAGACCTCCAAAGTAGCCGAAGAAACTAAGCCTGCGGAGAAAGAGACTCCCGTTGAGGAGGTGAAAGAGACCACGAAGTCCAAAGCACCTGCAAAAACGAAGGACACAGAGGAAACGAAGGCCGCCAAAGAAGAGACCAAAGACGAGAGCGCCGAGGAAACCAAGGAGTCGTCAGAGGAGAAAAAAGCTTCCAAGGGCAAAAAGCCCAAAAAATCCAAGAAGGACGATAAGAAAGGCGAGAGCACCGCTGATGGTGAACATCCTCCATGTGCGAGTTGTGGGCGTGAATATACACCGAAATACTGGCGTGGTGATATTTGCAACCCCTGCTATGCTCGTCGTCTTCGACAGAAAAAGAAGGAACAACAGCAGGCCAAGACCAAGAAGGACAAGAAGGACAAAAAAGAGCATCCACCATGTACAAACTGCGGGCGTGAATACACCCCGAAACATTGGCGTGGTGATATCTGTAACCCCTGTTATGCTCGTCGTCTTCGGCAGAAAAAGAAGGAAAAGCAAAAGGAAAAAGAGAAGTCAAAAAAGACCAAGTCCAAATGAAGCTATTTTAAATCACGCCCCACGTGAAGAGGGGTTCATTTGGATGGTTCTTTTCCCCTCTCTACATCTTGGAGAACATGCGCGCGTAGCCAAACAGCGTCCACGCGAGCAATACAAGCCCCAACCCTACATCAAGCCACCGACCGTGCTGTCTGATCCACCCTCGCAATCGTGGTTGTAAGGAGGTCCAAGAGAGCAGTCCATAGACAAGATGCCACGTACAAAACGCAAAGACCGCGAAACTAAAAGGGTTGAGCTCCCAAGCTTTTCCCCACGCCCCTTGTGTGACTGCGCCGAGGCCTCTCGTCAACCCACATCCCGGACATGGCAACTGCGTCCAATACCGAAACGCACAACAAGGGATCCCCAAACCATGCTCAAGATCGACAAACAACGAGATGCACAAAATACACGCAGTGATAACGCTGAGCCATGGCTCTGTGAGCAAACCTGCGCTCCAAGAAGGGGGAGGTGTTTGAGCAGAAGGGGGAGGGGGCGTGCGCAATCCAAAGTCCGTGCAAAAATTGAAATTATCCGTAAAAAAAACAACAATGGCCTGACATGATCCGCCTCTGCAGGTCATGTAGACCCTTCTCAAGTGAGAGCAAAACCTCCTTCTTGTCGGAGTAACGCTCTTCTGTGACCCTGATTATCAAGCCGGAGCAATGGCATGAATGTAAAAGCGATGCAGTGGCTGCAATTGGCAGCCTTTCTCAAGGAAAGAGAAAGACAATTTGGCGCACGTGTCAAGGGGTCTCCTGTCAGTATGCAGGAGCTCCCACCTAAAATAAATGACCCCGAAGTCTCCCACTTCCTCGAAGCGCGCATCGAGCAAACGGCTGAAAAAAAAGGCTGTCGTCAACTGCATATCGAAGCCGTGTACCAGGCTGTCCTGGCTCATCCACACGCTGAGGCCGAGATCGTCGCGACACTTCAAAATGATAAGGAGCGCATCGATGCGCTCTATGCACACGCTGCCGAGTACACACGTACGCTTGAAGCCCAAGCGCAAGTCGAAGAAGACTACCGCAAGACGCTCTCTTCTTCGACTGGAGGACGCTGGTGGCAGGTCGTTTTGATCGTCGTCCTCGTCGTCTGCTTTGGCGCGGCTGGCTACGTCTATATGAGCTATCGTTCGATGGGACGCTTTCTCGATACACCTGTAGGAGCCGAGAAGGGAAAGGTCGCCCTGACCATCCCCAAAGGCGCAAGCAGCGATCAGGTGCTCGATGCTCTTCAATCATCTGGTGTTGTCGGAAAGAAACACAGCGCACGTTTCTCCATGTTGTTCCGCTACCACAAACATTGGCATCGTCTCTTTAGCTCTCAATTGAGAAGAGGCAATGTGCGTTTCCGTTTTGGTCGCTACAAGATCGAGACCAACCTCACTCCTCTTGAGATCTTCGAGAAGTTGCGCAAAGGACCACCTCGTGTCTCTATCCGTGTCACCATCCCAGAAGGCTTCAACATCTGGAAAATTGCGGCACGTCTCCAGCGCAAAGGAATTTGCCGACGTACCGATTTCTTGAAATTTGCGAGAAGTCGCCGCTTCGCCGTTCGTTTACTCGGATGGGATACACCAAGCGTTGAAGGGTATCTCTACCCTGACACCTATCGATTCAACAAAAACACCCCTGCGGATCGCGTGATCCGTGTGATGGTCCGGCGCTTTAAACAATTGTATCGCAATGAATTCCGCCAAAAAGCCAACGAGCTGAAGATGAGCACACATCAAGTGGTGACGCTCGCCTCCATCATCGAAAAAGAAACAGGCCAACCCACTGAGCGACCACAGATCTCCAAAGTTTTCCACAACCGGATGAAGCGTGGTTGGAAGCTCGAAACAGACCCCACTGTCATCTACGGTTTGATGCCCAACTTTAACGGTAACCTGACCAGCCGGGATTTGCATAACCCTCACCCATACAACACATACAAACATCGCGGCCTTCCACCTGGACCGATCGCGTCTCCTGGCGTCGCTGCTATCCGCGCCGCTCTTTATCCTCGCGGACGTCGCTGTATCATCTTCTTTGTCGCGCGTGGAGACAGGACACACGTCTTCTCTTGCACCAAGCGAGAGCACGAGTGTTGGGTTGATGTATACCAGCGCAAGTCCAAACCGAAGTCCGCCTGTGCGAGATTTCGAAGACGTCGTCGTTAAATGTTGTCTCAGGACACTTAACGGATTCCTCCCTCTGTATGCTGCTCCAGTTTCCTCCTCACAAAAGAAATCAATTTCTCGTTTGACTCTTGCGAAGAATGGTTTACATTCTTTTGCTATGCACCTCACCATGTGGTTTAGACAGAGGGTCTGTGTGAGCCTCTATCACAGCAGTCTTGGCGTCCTGGCCTCTGCTGAAAAAAACACCACCTGTTGGAATAAGGAAGGTGTGTATCCTGTTCTCAACTTTAATGAATGAAGCAATTGCTTCCTTATGCGTCAAAACCTGTATATGAAGTGGAGCCATTCCAACCGCGACCACTACGAGCTAGGAGGACTGAAAGTATGCGTAGGTTGATATCATGGAGTCTTGGATGTTTCTTGATGCTGTTGGCTTCGAGTGCAATGGCGAGCGTCATTCTCGGACCCAAAGCCAACACACTCCCCAACGCAACATTTCGAGTGTTGCCAAATGGCACTGATGCCAAAGCCGAGGTCAAACTCGTACCCGCCGCTTCCCTTCGTGGAAAACCCATCGCGCTCCTTTACTGGAAAGTCGGTGACTCAAAGTCTGAGACTGAGCTGAAGGTCTTTCAAAAGCTCGCGACGTTGCCCACATACAAAGGCAAAGTCCACTTTTTGTCCGCTGTCAAAGCTTCCTCTGCTGCAGACATCAAAGCCGCGACCAAACGCATCCGCGAACTCAAATTGTCCATCCCCACAGTCATGGATCGTAACCAACTCGCACCTTACCTCGAAGCGTGGTTTGGATTCCCTCGTTACGGACTCGTCGATAAAGACGGTCGTATCGTCGTGTGGCACGTCGCTCACTTGACCGAAACGATCGGACCCAACTACACCTTTATGAAGGCTCTCCAGCAGCTCGCTGCGGGCAAAAAAGTTCCCGCAATGCGCGGAACCACCAAGCTCAAAAATACACACCAATTGATCGGTAAAAAAATCCCCAACGTCGGACTCAACGACGAGCAAGGTAAAGCCACTACGACCATGAAGTACCACAAAGGCAAGCCTTTGCTGTTGGCTTTCTGGTCTGTGACTTGTCCTCACTGTCGCCAGGTGATCCCTGTTGTCGGAAAATACTGGCACGCACGCAAAGGAAACGTTGATCTCGTCACTATCACTCGCGCACCCTCTGACTCTTTGAAGAAAATGATCCGCGATCTCTTCAAAGAAAAAGGCTTCTCCTGGGGCGTCTCCTACGCTCCTGAGAACGCGACTCTTGGCTTCTTTAATATCGTCAAAGTCCCCACCGTTATCCTCGCTGACAAAAAAGGCATCATCCGCTACGTCTGGATCCAACCTGACGCCAAGTGGATCGAAGGTGCGATTGAATCCGCTCTCGTGACACTCGCTCCTTAAGCCTATCTTTCCAACGACACTCCCCTCCAACAAACATCTTCTGTTCTGCTCATTTGTCTTCCTATCACTCGTCAAAACCCAAGCAACAAACGGCGTTTTTCTCGCTGCTCGTGGGAACTTCTTTGTCTGAAAGTTGCCTGGATACACTCTTCCCTTGCAAACGCAAGGTAGATGGACATAATTCGTCTCGGCACAACACGCCAAGTGTTGTTGTCTTTCCTGAGGCCGTTGTCGCGGCCTGTTATCCTCGCAATGTTGGTTCTTACTGATGAGGCAAAGATCGTGAAGAAATCCAAGATACTCGTCTGGTTCGCTTGCATCATGTTGTTGACTGGTTGTGATGAGGACCGATTTAAGGTCAAAACGAAGAAGCGCAAGGTCGACGTGACCAAGCGCTTTCGCGCTGCAGCTCCGTTGACAAAGGCGTCCTTCAAAACACTCGTCATGAGCGCAAAGAAGGCTGCTGCCCCGCCCAAACGGCGACCTGTGAGTCGGCCTTCTTCACAAGCAACAAGCCGCGCTACATCGAAAGTGGTCACCAAGAAGACCACACACGCTCCCCAAGAGACACCTCCAAAAAATCTGTATCTGCGAGCAAGTGCCGGTCATGTCGAGGCTATTCGTGCGCTTGGTGTCGTCTCAAGTGGCTTGTACGCCTGGAGCGGAGGAGATGATCGAACATTGATCAAGTGGAAACTCCCCGCGCTCACACCTGTGAAGACACTCCGAAGCACAAAAGGGCGTGTTCGAGCGATCGCAGTTGGGCCCACAGGGCGACGGATGGTTACATTAGAAGGGGAGGGGCATTTGTCTCTTCGAGACGCTGATGGACGTGTTCTGCGTTCGAGTGAGTCGCCTGTTGCGCTGAGTGGAATGCAGTTTGCGCGGCTGGACAACAAACTCCTGGCGATCTCCAAAGGAGGCGAGCTGCTCACCTTCCACGGAACCTCATTGGCACTACAAGCTCGTGTCAAAGGGTGCCCCAAAGGTGGCGCGACTGCGCTTCATACAGATCGCTTTCAGGCCCTCGTCGCAGTCGTTTGTGGGGATGGTCAGCTCTGGCTCTCCACATATGATGGGAAAGTCAACAAGCTGCTCAAGACCAAAAAGAAAATTCTCGGTGTTTCTATTGCTCCGGACGGTTTACATTTTGCAGTGTCTACGGAGGATGCTGCGATCACAGTGTGGAAGGTCCACTCGAAAGCCCTCGATGTCCAACAAGTCGCGCGTGGTTACGGTCACGTTCGCGAGGCCAACGTTCTGCATTTTTCACGCGATGGTCGCACACTTTTGACAGCCGGAGTTGGGCGTACAATTGCGTTGTGGAAGGTGACGGCAAAAGCTCTCACACTTCAGCGGTATCTCCAACATGAAGGAGCTGTCACTGGAGCATTTTTCTTGCCTGACAATAAGCACATCCTCGCTGTTGATACGGCGAGCAATGTGCGCCTATGGAAACGCAACGGTGAGAGTGCCAAGACCATCCAAGGACCCAAAATCCGCAGCGTCTCAATGTCATTTTCAGCTGATGGACTTTCGCTCACCACTGCAGATCAGCGAAAGATCTTTTCCATCTGGGATCTGCGTAAAGGCCAACGCCACATTGTCTTTGGCATCCACCCAAACCATCTGATCCGCGTGCAGCATGCGTTTGACGCCAAGCACTTGCTCGCTGTCGATCCTGATAACGCTGTCTTTTGGGATCTTAAGCAGCGCCGCACGATCGATTTGATTCGCCCCCCTGTGAATGACACTATCTCTGCGGCTGCGCTCGGTCGTGACTGGACAGAGGTGTTGATCGGGACGACACAACATGGTGTGCAGTTGTGGACCATTCGGGGGGGACCCACGCGAATTTACCGGCATCGCAAGCCACAAGGTGTGACATCGCTTGACGTCCATGCGCTCTCACGTCGTGCTGTTGTCGGGACGATGGAACCTAAAATCTACATCTACAATTTGCAGCAGTTCCAACTGCTCAAAGAGATCGATTTGTCCAAACTCACACCAAAGCCTCCAAAGGGACTCTTTGTCCGGCTCGTGAGGATGTCATCTGATGGGAAACAATTTGTTGTGTTGGCTGGTCGTCAGGCGTGGGTGTTGTCGACAAAAGATGCGAAAGTACTCGCAACATACCAGCACACCGCCACATTGCACAGCGCAGCGTTTTCTTCTGATGGGACCATGTTGGCGTTGGGTTCGTCCGATCAGCAGGTCCACGTGATGTCGTTAGGTGACAAAAAAATCACCACGCGCTTGAGCGGCTGTCGTTCGACAGTGGGGGGATTGGTCTGGTCTGCGAAACACCCTGTCATTGTAGGGGCCTGTCACAACGGCGCGCGCATCTTTTGGCACGCAAAGACAAAACAGTCCATCGTAGCCATCCGACCGCTAGGGAAAACGGACTGGTTGACGTATACAAAAGACCTCTCTTTTGCGGGTTCTGCTGGCGCATTGAAGCACGTCTCTTTTTCCAATGGGACCAAGACTTTCCCTCTCACAGCCTTTGGCGGCCGCTTTTTCCAGCCTACAAAGATCCAGAAGATCTTCCAGACAACTTTCCCACCACGTAAGACACAAACACCCTGAGGCAATGACTTCGCTGTCCTTTACGGACGTCTTCACTCGCTTACGGTCGATTTTTCTGTTTGGGAGAAAGACAAAGATTTCCATAGGGATGGTCTCGTCTTGGAGACTGTACTCTACTTTTTTCCTAGAAAATGCCCTCGAAAATGTATATATATCAGTTGCATGCTCGCGCTTCTTTGTGCGTGGGTGGTCGTGCTTCTTGCATCCAGTGTGGGGAATCACCATGATAGTTGTCGAGGAAATTCTACTTCTGGAACAAATATCGTTGGATATGATTCACAAAGGGTGAAGCATGAATCAGTTTAAAACAAAATTGAAGTCATTGAAACATAAAGAGAATAGCGTGATTACAGCCTACGGAGAGACAAACCTGCCGACTGAATTTGGCCTCTTTCGTGTTATTGTTTTCCAGGAGAACGAGACGGGGAAAGAACATCTTGCCATTATTGCAGGTGACATCGAGAACAAAGAAGACATTTTGATTCGTGTTCATTCCGAGTGTTTGACTGGCGAAGTGCTCCACTCTCGAAAGTGTGATTGTCGTGAGCAGCTCGAAGCTGGGCTCTCTCGGATCGCTGAGGAAGGCGAGGGCATGGTGATTTACCTTCGCCAGGAAGGACGTGGTATCGGACTTGGCAACAAGATCCGCGCGTACGCTCTTCAGGAGAGCGGCCATGACACTGTGGACTCCAACCGGATGCTCGGCTTCGGTGATGATCTCCGGACGTATGAGGTCGCGGTCGATATCCTTCGTCATCTCAACGTGCAATCAGTGCGGTTGATGACGAACAACCCCTCCAAGATCAAGGCCCTCCAAGAAGAAGGTGTGGTCGTCAATGGTCGCGAAGAGATCTTTTGCGAACCCAATCCCCACAGCATCAACTACTTCCGCTCCAAACAAGCTCGTATGGGGCATATGTTCGACGATGGCGAGCTCCGTCAAATCGAAAGTTCTCTCTCCAATGTGAGCACTCTCTCCAAGCCAAATGGTACCCATCCCCACAACAAATAAGGCCGTTTTCTTCTGAAACGACCTACGACTTACTCCCCGCTTACCACTCAACCATTAGACAACTCGACCTTTTCGTCTCTTTTTGGGTTTCGAGTCAGGGACCGTTGCGTTGGAGAGTCGTCGCTTCTCCTGACTGGAAGAGGAGAAGTAGTGCAGCCACTCTTGTGGTGCGTCGAGTGTCTCGCCACCGTGCGGTGTATGGCGTGTGCGGACTTTACACAGGACAGGTGTGTGGATGGCGTTGCCTGCTACGATCACTTGGCCACGTGTGAGGGATGGAAGCTCTGAGAGTAGATCACGCCCAGCGCTCTCGACGCTCTCTGCGATGCTTCGTTGGTCGATGGGGTTGACGATCCGCATAAACAACTGTGTCATGCACTGGGAGAGCACGTCTGAGTCGAGTTTTCCCGGTCGTTGGCTGATAACGCCGATCCCTACGCCGAATTTTCGTCCCTCTGAGAGGATGGTTTTGAGAATGTTTGTGGTGATCGCGTGTCCACCTGCAGGCGCAAAGCGGTGTGCCTCTTCGATGAGGATAAAGACCGGAAAATCAAGCGCCTCTTGTCTGTGTTGGTTGAGATCTTTGACCGCGTTCATGCGCGAGTAGAAAGCCCGCCGTAACAACGTCCCGAGGATGATCTGTTGATCTTCTGCGTCGATCTCGGACATCTGCAAGACCGTACACTGACCTGGTGCAAAGAGCTCTCGGAGTGGGATATGTTGTGCGTCACTGAACAACTCTTTTGAGCGACCAAAACGCATATCGATCTTCCACATCAACGCGTTGATGGTCGAAAAGTTTTCCCCTGATCCGTCTGGAGCGAGTGAGAGTAAAGCCTGTTTGAGATCAGCAAGACCCCACTGTTTGCCTCCATCGTCTTTTTTACTGCCGACGACTTTTCTGTAGGCCTCCCCTAAAAAGTGACTTTGCTTCTCGGTCAACCCCGGCAGTAAATAGCGAAGATCACTCTCCCTTAAGCTAGAGAGGCGAATACGAATACTCTCAGGTGGTTTGATTTGGACCTTGGGTTGGTAATTATCCGTACCAAACTCTACATTCTCTTCGAGCTCTTGGAGTGTCGAGTATTCTCCGTGAGGGTCGGCGATCAGGACGGCTGCGCGGTTGTAATGCTTGAGCATCTCTTCGACGAGGACTGCCGCTGTATAACTCTTACCTGAGCCCGTTCCTGCGAGGATCGCGAGGTGTGTACTGACCATCTCTCGGACACGTAAGACAACAGGGACACGACCTTCTTCGCGAGTGAGCAGGTGTCCGAGGTGGGCCGAACCGACCTGTCCTTTGCCACAAGGGGAGAGCACAGAGGCCAACTCCAGATCGGCGGTGAGGAACACTGGATCGCCTGGATCGGGTGTCAGGCGTGGGTTGACAAAGCAATTCATGTTGTAATTCCAGCTTCCGAGGATCTGGGCTTCGACCTCGTAGATCTCATCCCCATCACCATCTGCACCCAACACAAAGGCGAGCTTTCTCAGCTCGATGTTGGGATCGGCGAGTAAGCCGGCTGGATATGAACGTGCCAACTTCCTGGACACGATCTTCCCGTAGATGGGGAAGGCATCAGGGTCGTTGTGAGGGTAGTAGTGGATAAACTCACCGATCTTGCTGCGGCGGTTGTCAGAGGTGATGAAGACGTAGCGACTCCCTTCCTCGCTTGGGCCTTTGACAACGCCAAGTGCTTGTTCTTCCTCAAAGTCTCCGAAGATTGGAGCTTGCTCTGTGATATCTGTGCTCATCGCATATTCCCCAAGGTTGATTGCCAAGCTGCATTTTTCTGAAGGGCCGTCAAAATGCGTCGTTCAGGAGGGCTACAAACAGACATCAGCTGTTCACAGATCATCGACAGGAGCGAACCTGCGAGGCCTGGGCCGCTCTCTGCGAGCAGTGGGTAGTAACGCAGCTGAAAGCGTCCATTCTCGTCGTAGTGGAACCCTTTGTATTCTTCTGTCGAGAGTGTTCTGACCGTACATCCGACTGGAAGGACATGTGGAGGGACGCCTTGTTTGCCGCTCTGATCGGGTCGCAGCTGTCCGAGTAGCAAGATGCTCACGACAACGCCGACTTCGTTTAGATAGTCAGGGGCGAAGACGGCATTTTGTTCATGGGGAATGGTCAGTCGTGGACCAAAGTTTCCGCTCTCGGGGTTGAGGAGGCGACTGTTTGAGATGATGCCGACGATTTTCTCGCGATGTGTGTCCTCTGCGGTGTCTTGGTGAGGTTGCATCAGGACAAAGGTTCCAAATGCATAATCTTGCCGTTTGGGTGGGGCGCTGCATTCGCTCTCGTCGTATATCCTTGCGTTGTAGAGCAGGTGGGATTCGGAGTTGAGGATCTTTCCCAGATCGATGGACACGGTATTGTTCTCCTGTTGTGTGAAGAGCGATATGTTCTGGAGTGGACGAGCGTCTATCGTCTTCTCTGCTTGCTTTGTAATTTACCGGAAATTTGAAGTGAGAGCGAATGACTTTCGAGGAAGGACTTGAACAAGTTGTTAAATCGACTCCGATCGAAGGGCGAAAACCATGCGACTTGATCCGCTGTTTCCAAGGCATAGGGATAACCATTGCCGATAATACACTCGGCTCTGACGATGTCGAGCACGTCGTCGAGTTGGCCACTCTCATGTAACCAAAGAGGGAACTCGATACGTGTGGGGAGTCGATCCATTTTGGTCCGCATGTAGAGGAACCCAAGCTCCGTTGAGAAGTCGCCATACTCTCTTAGTATGCCAGGGCGAGAGAGTCGAAACGCGATGGTCCTGTCACCCCAATTTGGGATCAAGTTTTGTACGAGTTGTGCATCACGCAAGCCATCTTGTTGAAGATCTGGTTCGTCACAGAAGGTGAATTGCAACATGCGTATCAGATCTCTCGCGACAGAGGTGTCTACATACCCGATGACAGGGGCGGCTTGTTGTTGGGAGGCTTCGAGCAGGGCGAGGGCTGATTGGAGATAACGTTGTCTATAAAGCTCCATCAAGACCTCTGCAAAAGAGATCAGCAATGAACCGTCAAAGAAGGTCACGGAGCGTTTGACGTTTTGGGTTCGCGAGAAGAAGTTGAGGATCGTGTCAATCTCCAGCTCGTATCGGCGAAGGCTGATGATTTGATCGTGGTACATCTTCTCTTCGCTGCCTGAAGAGAGGAGCTCTTCAGGACCGATGACCTCCGCGTGGACATTCTTTTCGAAGGGTGCATTTGCCTCGTGTGGGTTGAGATACCAGCCAGCTTGCACAACGGCGACGGGGATGGAGATCTCTTTGTTGGGCATGATCTGCGAGCCATCGACGGCGAAGGTGGTACGCGCTGTGAGGACTGAGGCGGCCCACTCTCGGGCTTCCTGGTGATTGTGGAAGCTCTGTGTGAAGGGGACAGCGAGACTTTGATGGGTTTCCCATTCCCTGGTGGGGTGTGCGCCTGGATAGTCGAGAGGCGCGAGTCGTGCGTCTGCGAAGAGGTAGGTCAGCGCGGAGAAGCGTTCGAGCCATTCGCTATGTTGTGCACTCTGTGCGGTTTTGGTTTCGTGGTGGCTTTGGAATTCGTCGACTTTGCGCTCGAGGGCGTGAAGGAGGTGGCCAGGTTCTAGCATATCATTTTGCTCTTATTTTTCGCGGTCGATCCAGACGACGTGATCGGTGATCGATTCGAAGGTGTCGTCGTGACTGATCACGAAGAGTTGTTCAAAGCCGTTGATGTCCATGAGCTGTGTGGCGAGGTTGTGTCGACGTTCTGCGTCCATGTGTGCGGTAGGTTCGTCAAAAAATGCGATGCGTACACTGGACAGCTCGCGGACAAAGGCGAGTCGGATGGCGAGCGCTGCGGACATTTGTTCGCCACCTGAGAGGTTGGCGAAGGAGCGCTCAATACCTTCTTCTTCTACAAACAGCTCAAAATCCTCGCTCCATCGTAAATGCAGGCGGTTTTGATCCATAAGGTGACGGAAGATCCTGTTGGCCTCTTGTGAGATGGAGCCAATCAGTGCGCGTGTTACGCGAGGACCTGCTTCGTTATAGACTTTTCTTGTGAGCTCACAGCAGTCGATGACTTCTTTGAGCCTGTTGCACTGTCCTTGCTGTTCGGCGACCTCTGTGCGGAGGAGTTGAAGCCGTTCAATATCCTTGGAGAGTGTACTGAGTCGTTCTTTTTTCTCTGGTAGGAGGACGTTGAGCTGTGTGCTGCGTTGTTTCAGCGCCTCAAATTCGTCTTGTAGTGTCTTCATCTGCTCGGGCTGGAAGGCTTCTTGGAGAGGTTTGATGCTCTCTTTGAGCTCCTCAACGAGCGCTTCTGTTTGTCGCAGTGAGGTTTCAATTTCCTTGAGTCTGCGTTCACTTGCGGGGAGCTTTTCGGCGGCGTGTTTGTGTTGCAGGTGTTTCTGGTAGGCTTCTTCGGTGCGTTGTAATTGCTCGCTAACCTCTTGAAGTTTTGCGTCGAGGGTTTCGAAGTCTTTACGCTTTTCGGCGAGGGTGTCGAGGCGGCTTTGACAGGAGGTCTGTTTGGTTTGGGTTTGTGTGAGGGTCTTTTGTAGTGTGGGCAGTGCTTTGAGTTGTGATTGGTTAAAGCGCACTTTTTCGCGTGGGTTGCCCAACTCTTTGAGTGAAGCTTCGATCGGTGGGATTTGTGCTTCTGCGTTGGAGAGGGAGCTGATCTGTTGTTGGAGTTGCTCGACGTGTTGTTGTCGTTTGGTGAGGTCTTGCTGGAGTCGTTGGTAGAGACCTTCTTCGACGGGGAGTTTTTCTGCTTCTTTTGTCAACTGGTGAAGGACTTTGTAGTCCTCGCGCAGTTGGTGTCGTTGTTTGCCGAGCTCTTCGAGTTCTTTTTTGTTGTCTGGGAAGGCCTCGAGTGTTTTGACAATCTCTGCGCGCTGTTGTTTTTTTTGTTCGAGGAGTTTGTGTTTCTCTTCGAGTTGGATCTTCAGCTTTTCGCCGTCTGTTTGGAGAATATTCCGCGAGGTCTTGGCATGTTGGATTTGTTTCTCAAGTGTGTCCCAATCTTTTTTGCGCTGTGTGCGTGTCTCTTGGGCTTTTTGTAGTGTATTGCCAAGGTGCTGTTCGAGATTTTGGCCTTCTGGCAGGTTGAGACAGGGTTGTTTGAAGAATGGGCAGACCCCACCTGAGACGTCTTTGCTAAATTGCTCTTCGCGTTCGATTTGGGCTTCGAGAGCGCCAAGCTCTCGCTGACATGTGTTGAGCTTTGTTTCGAGCTGTGGGAGGTCTTTGGCGATGGGTTGGTGTGTGTCGAGGAGGGTTTTGTGTTTCTCTTCATCCGCTTTGAGGGAGGCTTCAAACGCGGTGAATTCTTTGTCAAAGTCTTCGAGGCGTTGTGCGATGGCTAGGCGTTCTTTGTCTTGTTTTTCTATTTGCTCAATACGATCGGAGATCTCTTTGCCTTTGGTGCCAATTTGTTCTTTCTCTTCGACCTTGGGTTGGAGCTTGCGAAGCTCTTCGACTTTGGTTTGTCGGACACTCTGCTCTTTCTTCAGCTCCTCAAGAGCGCTCTCTTCGCGTTTGAGTCGCGTTTTGGCTTCTTGCCATTGGAGGGTCTCTTTGCGTAACTGTTCGAGTTGTGCTTCGAGTTTGGTTTGGGTCTCGACTTGTGCAGCGAGGGATGTATTTTCAGCTTCGAGAGCTTCGAGTTTTTGAACTTCTTTTGTTTGCGTTTCAAGTGATTGCGCGAGGCTCTGTGCTTGCAATGTCAGCTTGGAGATTTCTTCTTGAACGGTCTTGGCGTCGCGCTGCTGTTGTCTCAGCGTTTTATCGGCTTGTCGGGCTTCTTCGTGTTGTTTGGCGTCTTGTTTGACAGCTTCAACGATCTTGTGGGAGGTCTTTGCCTCTTCAAAGTCGCGCATCGCCGTACGTTGTTCGCTGCGGAAGCGCTGCAGACGTTCCTGATTCTTGTCGAGCTTCTGTGTTTGTTTGCGTAGCTGCTCTTGTTGTTCGTTGAGCTTGTCGAGTTGTTCGACGAGTTGCGGTTTGCGTGCTTCAAGTTGTGTGTGTTCGACTTCGAGCGCCTCGGTTTCTTTGCGTAGTATTTGCTCTTGCTGTTCTTTTTCGGGCAGCTGTTCAAGTTGTTCGAGGCGGGATTCGAGTTTTCCTTTTAGCTCACTGAGTCGGTTTTTGAGCTGGTTGAGGAACTCTCTCATTTTGTCGTAGGCGCTCTGGTACTCTTCAACACGTAGGAGAGGGTAGAAGGTTTTTTTGCGGTCCTTCGGGGTTTGTCGGAAGGCTGAGGTGAGTGTGCCTTGTGGGACGCCGAGTGTCGTCTCGAAGAGTTGAGGAAGCTCGATGTTGGGGTCGAGCTGCATAAGGTCTTGCAAGACGCTTTGTGACTCGCCTGCGCCTTGGGCCATTAAGGAGCCCGTTTCGAGGTCGTGGACGGCGTAGTGTCCGCCACCGCGCTGTGTGATCCTACGCTCGACGATATAATCTCGCCCGTCCGCAGCGGCTTCAAACTCGACGATGATCGTGGCACGTCGGGCACCTTTGCGAAGGAGCTCCGAGACTTTGGTCGAGCGATGGTTAAAGAGCGCAAAGCCGATCGCCTCGACAAGGGAGGTTTTTCCTGCCCCGTTGGGGCCACAAATTGCATTCGTCCCTGGAAAGAAGGTGCCTTCGAAAGAGACATGTCGTTTGAAGTTCTCCAACTTCACACGTTTGATGTACATATTGTATCCATTCTGTGGAAGATCCCCATCCTTCGGCAAAGACGTTTGGACAGGTGTGTCAAACATTCGCCATTTGAGCGGTCGGTGAAAAGTCTACTCTAGAGACTCGATTGGACTGCTGCAGCACACGAGCGTGTAGTTGTACCAAAACCCCTCCAAGAGGTCAATCAGAGCCTCTCGAATTGTATTTTTTCATGGGGGTATTCTTGTCATATTTGGGCTGTTCGTGGTACTTTAACTCGTTGGCAAGCAGTGACGGCTCACCTCTCCTTTCGAATGTTGGATGTCTTCCTTATCACGTGGACCGGCTGCACGATTGAATTGCACTCGCGAACTTGCCTTCTTTGTCTCCATCGTCTCTCGAATCGGCGTCAATACGATGGGTTGGCAAGTCGCTGTTTGCTTTGGACTGTAGGGCATGTGTGGATGAGAACACCGAATAATCCGCTGGCTGATATTTTGATGCGTGCTGGTTTGATCTCTCCTTCTCAACTCGAACAGGTGTTCCAGGAACAGCAGCGTTGGGGAGGGCGTTTGATCCCGCTGTTGGTCGAGATGGGATTGATTCAGGAGACACGCCTTGTGCAGATGTTGAGCCAAGAGATGAGGCTGTCTGTTGCGACACTTGATGGCATGAGACAGATCCCCCCCGAGGCGCTTCGGCGCGTCCCTGTCGCGCTCTGTGAAAGGTATGACGTGATCCCCATTGGGTACGATGGACGTCACAACCGACTCCAGGTCGCGATGAGTGATCCAACTGAACAGGTCGTCCTTCAAGAGGTACGAACGGTCTCCAACAGCGAGATCGATCCTTACGTTGCAGGTGTGACGTCCATTCGTCGTGCCATTCGTATCTATTTCTACGGTGAGAGCACGGCTGAAGTCCTGCGTGTTGTCCCCGATCTTCATCCTGAGGCTTTTGGTGGTTACAAAAATCCCCCGCCTGCGATGTCTCACGGTGATCTCTCTGGACCTATCCCAAGTGTCCCATCTGGTCAGTGGACCGGACCCTCTATCCCCACAACAAATTACCAACACCCACCACCAAGGAAGGGGAGCTATCCCCCTGAACGTCCGCCAAACTCACGTGATAGTTACGACGCTCGTGGAGCCGCCAATAAGAGTTTTGGCTCCAGACCACCCGAGCGAAGCGGAGTACCAACAGGCCCACGTCCTACGACTCCAGAGTCTGAACATATCGCAGGTCTCGAACGAAAAGTTGATATCCTTGAGCGCGAAATTCATAAGTTGCGCAACACCTTCAATCAACTCGAAGACAAGTTCGAAGATGAGATTCAGGAAGTCCAGCAACTTCTACGCAATCGCTTCCAAGAGCAACGTATGCTCGTACGTGGCTTGCTCGATCTACTCGTCGCAAATGGTCATCTTCGCAAAGAAGATATCGTCAATATGCTCAACCAAATCGCACAAAACCAAGCCAACAAATCATAAGCAAATACGCACAAGAGGGGCTTAAGCGCCGACGTGATACCCTCGTGAAGTCAAAGGATGGACGCGATGCAGCGTTTTTCGGGGGCAGGTTTTGTGTCCAATGTCTGTGCTGTAGGTGTTTGTGAGGAGATGGCTTAGGGGAGCAGTTGTTTCCACTTGAGTATCTCGTGGATGGGGACCTGTGGGGGGAAGAAGTGAAGGCCATCCTGCCATGCGATCAATTGACCTCGTGACAGCAATTGAAGTAACTCCATGTATTCGTTGAATGGCTGTGCTGTTTGGGGAGCGGTCATGTGGCCCTGAAAGCCACGCAACATACTGAGCCGTGAGAGTCCTTTGTTGGAGCGACAGATTCGCAGCTCCGTCTTCTTTTTGATGTTTGCCAACTCGCGGGCCTTTTGGTATGCAGATTCGAACGTCCCACAGCTATCGACGAGATTGATGGAGAGCGCTTCCTGTCCAAAGTAGACTTTCCCTTGCGCGATGGCGTGGACCTCATCCACACTCATATCCCGACTCTCCGCGACCCTGGCCAAAAAGCGCTTGTAGAAGAGCGCCATTTGGGACTCGATGCGCGCATCTTCGACTGCTGTAGGCTCTTTAAATGGAGAAAAGACCAGGCTTCCAGGGGATTCATCGACCGCTGTGTGTCCAATGCGTAGTTTGTGCAATAGGGATTGGACGACAAATTTCCCGCCAAAGACCCCAATGGAGCCTGTAATCGTCCACGGACTCGCGATGATTGTCTCTGCGCCGGCTGCGATGTAATACCCTCCAGAGGCTGCGTAATTCTCCATGTACGCGATCACCGGTTTCTCCGCAGACAACTGCTTGACGGCGTACCAGATGGCTTCAGATGCGTGAGCGGAACCCCCACGTGAGTCGATGTATACGATCGCTGCTTTGACCCGGCGGCTATTTCTGGCCTCCTCGATCGATTCGAGGACGGCGTCTTTAACTGCTGCCTCTTCTTGGCTGAAACCATTATCGCCAGCTTCGTCTTTGATGATGCCTTCCACTGGAATGACTGCGATCTGTGGTCCCTTCCTCAAGGGTGTCCACGTCCAGAATCGGGGGCGGCCTGTGTAAAAGTCGGACAGGTCCGCAAGCTCTGGCTCATCTTCGTCATCTTCGTCATCTTCGTCTTTCTCTTCGGTCTCTTTCTCTTCAGACTTTGTCTCGGCCTCTTTCTCTTCTGTGGGGGCTCCGCTTTCGGATGCTTCGCTCGTTGTCTCGTTCTCGGACTCTTCACTCGCGGTCTCGTTCTCGGACTCTTCGCTTGTTGCCTCACTTTCCGTCTCTTTCTTTGGAGCGTCACTTTCGGATTCTTTGGTCTCTTTGGAATCCGTCAGCTCTGTGTGAGACTCGTTTGTACGGTCGAGCGCAGTGTATGTGTGTTCGAGCTGCGGCATTTCGAGCGTCTCGAAGGCGCTTGGTGCCTTCTCCTTGAGGTACGCCGCGACTCTATCCATGTAGCGAACAGCGTCGATGAGACCGTGCTCATGTGCCTCTTCAATTGTGAAGATCCCTTGCTCAAAGATCTCTTCAAGTGCCTCTTGAGTTGTGTCTTTGCGGGCTGCGATATGTTTGAAGAAGTTGGCTCGGTACTCGCGTAGAGTGCGTTTGATATCTTCTCTATTGGTCGGTGTCGGGAAGGAGCGTGTGAACATCTCTGGCGCGGTTTTGTGTTCACCTACGGCGTAGAAATGTGGTTTGACGCCGAACATTTCCAATGTCTCACCGAAGAACATGACGTTGGCTGTGGGTGTGGTGAGGTGGACATTTGCGGCAGGGGAGACGAGCAGATCGTCGGCGGCGCTAGAGAGGTAGCATTCGATGGGACCTAGATTGTGGGCATAAATGGTCACCCGCTTGTTTTGATCCCGGAACGTCTGTAAGAGACCGCGCAATTCTTCGACTTGAGGCCATCCTGTGGATAACTCGTGAATCTCACAGACGATGCCTTCTACACGATCGGAGGTCGCAAGTGTTTCGAGATGGGTTTTCCACTCTCCAAGCGTCAGATCTTCGGGAGCATTACTCCACCATTGCAAAAAGGAATTTTGCTCCCAGCGGAGGATTGTTTTGTGGATCTCGATATGGATGGTGCTCTCTTTGGGGATGCGAAAGAAAAGTTGGATCAATCGCAGCGGGAAATACAGGATGTTCTTGAGTAGATTCCACAACAAAATGAATGGAATACGTAGCATATGGTCCGACGCTCCTTTGGGGTATGGTGAAACCGAAGACCACCATACAGTGGCCTTGGTACGCAAGAGTGGAACAATGTAATCACCATTTTTGGGAACACAAGAATCCCCCTCAAGAGGGATCGTGCGGTTGCTCTGGGCGTTGTTTTACTTGGGGAGTGGGAGCAGGGAGAGAGAGTCGTCTTTTTGGTTGAGGATGACAGCGATGTGTTCGTTGTCTTTGCGCTTCCATACGGCGATTTCGGTTGGATCACAACCGACTGAGAAGGTCGCGATGAGGCGTTTTTGTGTGGGATCGAGGAGGTGGAGTTGGTGGTTTGTACGGTCTGTCACCAAGAGGAACTGTTTGTACACTTTGAGGGCACCAACCTGTCCATGAAGCTGGATGGTTTGGGAGGAGGCTTGTGCGTGTCCGTGTTGGATAAAGGACGCGACATCGAGGAGTTTGAGGTATCCCGTCGTTTTGTCGCCTGTTGTGATGTTGTAAGCGATCGCGACTTTCTCTCCAACACGAACCATGCGGACAGGTTGACCGGGCAACGTCAACGCATCCTTGAGCACAAATGCATTGTTGGACGCGCTTGTCTTGAGTTGGTCCTCCATGAGGTAGAGATTTTGTGAGTATTGGTCGAGTAAGAGGGTGTGTACACCCCAAGGAAGAATGCCCACGATCTCCGTTTTTTGTCGCCCAAAAGGCAGGGTCATAGTGATCGCATCCCACGGCTCGTTTTGTTGTTTCTTGGAGAGCTGGATACGTGTGATAAAAGCAGGGGTCTCATCATTTCCGTCTTCCCAATGAGACAAAAATGCGAGTCCATCCTGAACATGTCCCGCACGGACCGGGAGTAAGAAGGGAAGAGCTTCGCCTTCTTGAAGACCTGATTGTAGGTTGTGGAAGTATAGAGCTGTGCCTGTCTCATTCGTACGCAAGAAGATCTGGTCAGTTGTGGTCATCCACTGTGCTGCGCCCCAATCATGGTGTTGCACGACTGGTTTCTGGATGACATTGGGGACGATGTGTTCACTTGCGGTGAGGAGATCGAGCGCGACGGTCCTTTTGGAGAGTGTGTCTTGTGTGTATGCGTGCTGTTGCTGCAAAGAGAGGGAGCGCAATGAGGTCCCTACATGTAGCTGCATCAGTCCGTAACGTGTCGTTAACTGGTATCGCATCAAGTACTTTTCGTCGGAGGACAAAAGAACCCATTCACCGGTGATGTGTAGATCCTTTGCCATCACCGGAAGGGTCAGCGTTTGCACGACACGTCGAGTTTGTAGGTTCACGACATAGAGCCGTGGGAGCTTCTTTGTAATGACAAGGGCTGTATGTCCGAGCAGCGCGATCTTTTTGGGGACACCATGCAGGTACATCTGCTGGGCTTGTGGTTTTCGCGATGTGCGGTCATAGATGGTCATTCGCTCATCATTTTCATTGGCGATGAGGAGATAGGAGCCATTGACCGCGAGAGCTGTTGGAGCTGTCGGGGAAGTGTAGCTCTGACCGATACGGATGTTTCCTTGGCTGGTAAAGTAGAATGTGGAGACCTGTCCGCTCTGTGCGTTGTGATGTCCTACAAAAAACTCTCCATTGACCGTCGCGAGCGCTGTCGGTGGGGTGGAGGCGATCGGAAGGGAGCGTGCGTTTTCCGTTGGATGTAGGACGTTGAAGACGAGCAGGTGCTTGTCTTGTTTGTGCGCGACAACTGCGTAGGGGCCTGATAAGGCAAGGTCCTGTGGGCCTTTGTTTAGCGCCCATCCGTCTTTTGGGCCAATGATGGTGTGGGTGTTAAGTGAGAACGCGAGCAGGCGTTCTGTTCCTTCGCAGATGACGGCGTATGTGTTGCCGTGTAATGATATACTTTTGGGAATACAGTTGTCGTGAAGCTCGATGAAGCGGGTGGGTTTATCAGAGCGAGCATCTGCGAGCATCAGTGAGTCCGTCGAGTAATCGGACGCGCTGTTGCTCAAAAGGACGCGATGTCCGAGTGAGGTGATGCCGTGGGAGGGATAACCCGTGAAAATGTGCCCGCGTGCGATGAGGTGATCACCCGCCGTATCGTTCTCTTGTGAAGAGTCTGTTGAGATGCCTGTTGAACCGTACTGACCGCTCAGTGAGGCAGGCGTGAGTGTGTCCTCTTTTGGGGACTGAGGGGTTGAGGTACACGCTTTGAACTGGAAACCTTCTGGAAGCTGTCCGTGTGTGAGGGGGAGTGCATCGAGTGCGACCGTCCCGCCGGGGTGGGCTTTGATTTCCTTGATGAGATACCCAACGAGTTCTTTGGTGTTGGTGTTGGTATTGATGTGGTAAGCCTCGATGAACACGGAGAGATGACCTGCTTGGAGAGGGGGCAGGTAGAAGTCCTCTTGTCCGAGGGGGTTGAGGATCTCTCTTTGTCGGACGAGAGGGGGTGTCTCTGGATGATCACAAAAGTACAGGCTGAGTTTGAGCTGTTGTGTCTCTTGGGGGAGCTGTGTGATGGAGACAGAGGCGTAGTTTTCTGCGAGCTTGTCTGGCGCAAGACACCCAACCATGACGAGCATACAGAGCCCGACAAGTAGCATCCAAAGCGGATGATATTGGGTGGTTGTTTGGGGACAATATCGCATAAAGGGTCTCTCCATCGTGGTGTAAACTACATTAGATTACATAGAGAAGGCACAAAATGCAAGTCTGGAAGACAAAAGAGAGTGATATCATGCCACAACACGCTATGACTCGTACGAGAAGTCAAAATGGGTGCTTGACTTTGCGAGCCGGTCCCGTCTAGTCTCATGTGATAGAACGTGAGCAAAGAGCGACGGGTAACATGGTGTTTTTGGCCCGTTGCTGCTGCTATATATCCATACGGTTATGGACACATCATGTGCGCAAAGAGGTGAGTATGTCGAATCTACGTGTTGCCCTTCTTGGTAAGTGGATGGGATGTTTGTTGGTCTGGCTTTTTGTGTGGGGTGTTGCGACCTCAACAACAGCCCATGCGCAGGAGGTGAAGGGATTGACGACCAATCCACTGCTGCGACAGGGGCTTGCGTTGTACAACGAGCAAAAATATCCACAGGCGATCGTCGTTTTTAAACAGGTGCTTGGGTGGACTGGAAGTACCAAAAGCCACAAGATCGAGGCGCTCAAGTTTTTGGGCTTTATACACATCGTCCTTGGGAAGGGGAAGGCTGCTGAGAGTTACTTCCTGCGTATCCTCAACATGAGCCCCAAGTTTGATCTCGATAGTGCATTTTACTCTCCTAAATTCGTTAACTTTTTTGTTCCCATTCGCAATGCTTTTATCAAAAGTCGGCGTGTGCAAATTATCAATCTTAACCCCAAAGAGTTGAGCATTCGTAAGTCTTTGCTGCTCAAGTTTAAGGTGAAAGACAATCTCAGACGCGCCGACCAATTTGCGCTGTACTACCGAATCCAAGGGAGTTTGCAGTACGCAAAAAGAAGGCTGAAGGACAAGAATGGTTTGCTCGGAAAAGCATCCAAGAGCAAAGCACCCGCTGTCTACGAATTTATGTACCAGGTCCCACGTGGTCTTGGTGGATTGCGTGAGGGAGCTTATCTTTTCGAGTACTACGTCGTCGCAGCTGGTAACGGCAAGATCCTTGCGAACCTGGGAACAGCCAAGAAGCCTGTCCAACTCAAGCGGACCTTTCCGATTGAAAAAGAGCCCAAGCCTGTCGTGAAAGCCGGACCTCCGTTTTACCAAACGTGGTGGTTTTGGACGATCGTCGGCGTTGGAGTCGTTGGTGGAGGCGCAGCGGCAGCTGTCGCGATCGTTTCTTCACAACCCCCTGCAGCGCCTGGTGTTGGCTCTGCTGTGATCACAATCGTGCGAGAATAGCGGTATGGGATCTCTCACTCTTTTTGTACATAACCCCCCGTGTTGATGGAGAGGAAAGTATGATTGTTCGATTGGCATGTTTGTTGATTTGTGCGTTGGCATTTGTCGGTTGCGCTGGTGCACCGGCTCCAGAGATCTCGTTGCGCATCTCGGAAAAGGCTCTCGTCGATCTCGATAAAGTTGACATTCTTATCGGCGCTGTCGGTGGTGGAAACGCTGCAAGTTGTGACGCGTACTTGAGCAAGACGACAGTCTTCTCTGCGGATAAGTTTACCGCGGAAAAAACGCAGGCCATTGCACTTGGCAGCGCGACCAAACAAGAAGTTGTACTCTCCGATTTGCAACCAGGTGAAAAACTCTTTGTGATCGCCGGGTACCAAAAAGGAAATCTCGTGATGCTCGGTTGCGATAAGGGCACGATTGAGGACGGAAAAAAATTGATGCTCTCCATTGCGATGTTGGCATACTGAATGTAACTTACCTTTGTAAGTGTGTTTGGTTTCGGTTCCAGTGTCCTGTGGGAGGTAAGGAGTTTGCACAACAAGCGCTTTGTGCGTTGGGTCTTTTGTCTGTTGCTTTGTGTTGGCAGCGTTGGGCTCGCTGGTTGTCCGTCTATCTTATACTCCCGCAAAGAGTTAAAGGGGGCGACACCTGAGCGGGATCTTGTCGCAGCCTCTGTCATGGGGCCACTCAAACGAGGCTCTTCTCTTCAATTCTCCGTTCGTGGTGTCAGGCTCATGGACCCTATCAAACGTGTCCATGCGTTGTGGGGACCGCCCTCCGTCAAACGAAAAGATCACCACCTGTGGAAAGATCAAAGGGGTCGTTACCTCGCGCGCATCGTGCTTGGCCGAAAGATGCACCGCGACTCCAGGGACGCCCAAGGGGATGATCGCAAGCGCCCGATTCGTTGGTTGTATGTCGTACGCCAGATCGATCTCTTCTCCCACTATCTCGAAAAGCTTCATCCACGCAACCGTTCCCTTCTCCAAACGTCTAAAATAGAGTCCGTCTCATGGCGTACAAAGACCTTCGGTGGGCCCGGGCGCGTCCAAAAGGACGATCTACGCCGACGATATATCTACTTCGAGCGTGGTTTTCAAATGATCCTTTTTTCGAAAGCCTACCCTTTACAAAAGAAGGTCTCTTCAGTATTCAGTCTGTACATTCCCGCTTCAACAATGACACTCAAGGGGATCTTCCCTATGTCATAAAGCGGCATGTGCTGTGATACTTCTTCGACCTGACGCTCTTTTGAGCTCTCCCAAACCATAGTGGAATTGTATTCATGACTAAGATTGTATATGCCGGCGTATTTGAGGGACTCGATCGGATCAACCGTGGCTGGCGGATCTTGCGCTACCTTCAACAACACACAGATCAGCTCATGGCGGTCGGCTCTGGGCGCGCTTTTGCCGCTGTCGAAGAAGAGTTTGAAAACTGTTTTTACCTGATCTCACCCCCTCGTTACCTGCGTGGCCGAGATCGTGACAACTTTATGTGGGAAAAAAACCGCGTGTTGGGATCACGACTCGAACATTTTCGTCCCGATCTGATGATCCTCGATGGACAAACGTTCGCCGCACAGCTCGCGACCAAACAACGCATCCCCATCATCTCCATCGATCAATTGCACTTTTTTGCGCGTACCCGATTGGATATTCCGATCCCTCCAGCACAACTCGATAAGTACTTGCAGCAAAAAACCGCCGTAAAAAAACGTGGCTACCAGGCCGCACATTACCTGTTGCCGATCTTCTTCCAACCTGAGGTGACAGCGGAACGTACCTCCCTTGCACCACCACTCCTTCGTGAAGGGGTTGAGGAAGTCACGCCATCTGCCGGCGACGCGTTCGTGGCTTTTGGTTGGCATGGGATCCAAGATGATGTGCATGTCTTTGAGGCTCTTGAACAACCCATCGAGATTCAGATGCCTGTTGGTAAACGCCGCCGCAACAAAGAGCGCGTCGTCTCCGTCTCTGAAGTCCCCGATACAGAAGGGCGATTGGACGATTATTTCGAGGCGCTGCCTGCTCCTGAGCCTGACGAAGACAGTTACGATGAGAGCGAGCAAGAGAAACTCCAAAGTCACAGCGCCATTCGTAAGCGTCGGAAAGTGAAGCTCTCCGATGAGCTCGATAGTATGGAGATGAACTCATTGCTCCCTGTCTCGACAAAGATGACGACCTACAAAGTCGCGCAGCCCGAGACATGGGGGAAGGCGATCGCGGACGCAAAAGCCGTGATGCTCGCTGGCGATCACACGCAAATTGCCGAAGCGATCTTCCTCAAAAAGCCCATTCTTATCATTCCTCAAAATGAGCGCATCGATCACTGGGTGTATGCTCACTATGTCGAAAAGATGGGCTTTGGCGAGCATCATCCACGACTGACACGTTCGGTCCTCGAAGGATTTCTTCAACGCCTCGAACGTTATCAGGCAAAACTCGATGCACACGAAAGTAAAGGCGCTGAGGCTTTCTTTGCGATGCTCGACGAGCAGATCAGGGAGTGCAAAGAAGTCAGACCCCAACGGACCGAGCGTCCTCAACACGGGAAAGGTCAACGTGGTCCCCGGCGCGAGGGCGGACCCAGACGACAGGGGCAAGGAAGACGTCATGGTGGTCCAGCAAGAGAAGGAGGACCAAGGCGCGATGGTGGACCAAGGCACGAAGGCGGACCAAGACGCCATGGTGACTCCAGACGTGACGATGGCCCAAGACGTGACGATGGTCCAAGACGTGACGATGGCCCAAGGCGTGACGGTAGTTCGAGACGCGATGGTGGCCCAAGGCGCGACGGTGGGCCAAGACGCGATGGTGGGCCAAGACGTGACGGTGGGCCAAGACGTGATGGTGGGCCAAGACGTGACGGTGGGCAAAGACGTGACGGTGGTCCAAATTGGCAGGGTGGACCCCGAGACAAACAAGAAAGACAAGTCCAACAACCCAAGCCCAAACCCCGCAAGATGAGGCGTGTGTTCGATCCTTCAGCGCCAGACGACGACAAGTCTTGAGGTTTGGACCTTGAGACCGCTGCAATACCGCGACTTTTGGCTCGATGTTATTGTTTGGACTAGCATCGTCCCCGCAGGTGTCGCGACACTCACCTTCCTGCTCTACAGTCTAACGCTCAATCTGATCTGGCCGTTGGTACAAACCCACAAGGTGGAACCTCTCGTGACGCCTGGTGTGTTCTCCTTTTTTCTCTTCCAACCAAGACTGTTTTCCATTCTGGGGACGATTGCATCTTTGATCGCGTTCTTCGTCTCCTTTGCGTTGATGCGTCGTGTCTCCTGGTCTCGTGTCGCTCACATTGTACTCTTATGGGGAGCGAATTTTGCGGCGCTTGGTTTGTTGATCTTGATCTGGTTTTTTTTGTTCCCGATCAAAGCACCCCGCGCGGAGATCCCTGTTGCGCTCTCCAATCAAGGTGTGAAGATTTTTTTGTCTTTTTTGGTTGTGGGGATGATGGGATTTTGGAGCTGGGGGATTTGGCTACTTCAGAGGCCCGAGGTGAAGGAGGTCTTTCAAACTGTACCTCGCCTAGAAGATCGGGTCACCGATCGCGAGGTTACATAAGAAGGCCGAGTCAAGCCCTTCACGTCTGGTGATGGGGACACCACATTCGAGGCGAAAGAGTCCTTGTCCAGGCAGCGGGAGGCGGATCCCAACACCAGCGTTCATATACATCCCAAGTGGGAGATCACGTTCGCCGTCCTGGAAGAAGAGGGCATCATTGTCGTAGACATTCCCTGCATCAAAGAAGATCGTCGCGCTCAAGCGCATCGATTTGATGAGCGGAATCTGTAATTCAAAGTGCAATTGGATTTTTTTGTTTCCACCCCAAAACAACGATCTTGTCGATGACGCTGGATCAGAAGAGGCCGGGATCTTTCTCGTGGGGGAGAGTGATTCAAGCGGAAACCCTCTCAGGTTGTATGTTCCACCCAAAAAGTATCGCTCAAAGGTCGGTGTCCCGTAGATGTCAGGTGAATACATCCATCCGACGATTGCAGCCGCGCGGACGATCCATTGGTTGGGGAGGTGGTAGTACCAGCGTGTTGTAGCTTCGAGTTTGTAGAGTGTGTAGTCCGCACCGAGGTAAGGCGCAGCGTGTTCAAATTGAAAACTACTCCACATCCTGAATGGACCGACTCGAAATGTCCTTGAGCCGATGTCTAACCCTAGCTGTATCGAGCTGATAAACCATGAACCTTCGTATCCAGCGATGCGTCGACTTCTGTCTTGCTCGCCACCTGTGGAGATCTCTGCCTGGCCGACACGCCAATGCAAGCGCATACGCGCCCACTTCCAGCCTGGGACGGGGTGGGAGAGGTTGAGCTTGGTCTCCAACCTGGAGCGCGCAAAACCTGCGATCAATGGCTCAAAATAGGTCCTATATGCAGACAAAGACAGGTAGAGATCGGAGCCGAGAAAATGAGGGTCGATAAAGTAGAAGAAAATATTCCAGTATTTTGGGGCACCTTCGAGCAGGTCGCGGGATGTGACGAGTCCACGGACCATCAGTGTTTGTCCCAACCCCATGAAGTTCGTCGTCCCGATAGGGAGCGCGAACACCCACTCGAAGTCGGGCAGGTAGCTGAAGGAAGGGACAGGTAACACAAGGGTCAGTTTTTCGCGAACAGTGAAGCGCAACACAACAGTGTTGGGTTTGGAGCCTCTTACCACATCGACTTTGACGCCCATACGCTGATCTGTTGGGAGGAACATGCCGAGCGCGAAGATGCGGCGTTGACTGTAAGCGACCTTTGTCGCGCTGTACCGGTCACCGGGTTTGAGCGTGACGGCTCTACGGATGACGTGGTCTTTGGTCTCTTTGTTTCCTTTGATTTCGACTTTTTCGACGGTGACAAGGGGACCTTTGTTGATATAGTACTGGATGTTGACGGTCCCCATCATGGCGTTTGGCTGGGGGACTGGCTTGAGGCGGACGAATGCGTAACCTGCGTCTTGGTAGAGTCGAAGGATCGGATAGATCGTCTTTTGGTAGAGCTGTGTACGATTGAAGACATCGCCCGTTTCGTATTTGATCATCTTGCGGAGTTTGTCTCGTGGGATGATCAGATCTCCCATAAAGGCTGAGACGCCATAGACGTACTTCATGCCTTCCTGAATGGTGTAGGTGAGATCGACAAAGCGACGGTCTTTGCTCACCTCAATACGGGGACCTTTGATGCGGTGATTCATAAAACCGTGATCGTAGTAGTAATTGCTCATAAAGTAGCGATCACGTGCGACAAATGAAGGGTGGTAGATGCCCCGACTGCCAAAGAGACCGAGCAGGCCGTCTGGAATATTTGTGGGGCGAGAGTCGAGCAGTTTGATCAGGTTGCTGCGCTTGACCTGTGTGTTTCCGCGCAGGTGGATACGTCGGATGCGTGCGGGTTTTCCCTCTTTGATGATGAACCACAAGATGAGCTGCTTGGGTTGCACATTTTTGAGCCAACTGCCTTTGACTGTGATGCGTGTGCGAAAGTAACCTTGGCTGTGATAGAGCTTGATGATGCTCTGTGCGTCCTTTTCAACTTGTTCACGGCGAAAGGGTGTTCCTGCGCGAAGCGCGAGGCGTGGTCGCAGGTGCTCTTCACCGAGGAGTTTATTCCCCTTGAAGTAGACACCTCGGATCCAGGTGCCTTGCTCTCGCAAGATGAAGACGAGCGTCACGAGACCTGCATCGTAAATCTTTTGGACCTTGATAGAGGAGAAGTAGCCGGTCCTTTTGAGACGATTGATATCCCACCGCAAGATCTTTTTGGAGTAACTCCCACTTTGTTGGTTGAAGAGCATCTTCTTGACTTTTTCTTTGTCGAGAAACTGCAATCCTTTGATCACGACCTTTGTGATCAACGCACCTTCGGGAGGTTCGCTGGTACTTACATTAGGAGGAGGGGGGGGAGGACGCTTGGGTGTATGTTGGCTTGTTGGTTGACTTGTGGAAGACGCAGGCGTGCCTTTTGTCGTGTTCTTTTTGGTGGACGCAGCGATAGTCGGTGTTGGAGAGACAAAGAACAACAACACAAAGGCGATCAGGAGACAAAGTGGCTGTCGTTTACAAGGGGACAATGATTCTTCCACAATGTGAGGTTGACCCACAAAAGCGCGCGGATCGACCTGGGTACAGGCTTCTATACATCAATATAGTCATGGGTGTTACTGTTTCAATTTCCGGTGCTGAATGTTGAGGCGTTTCATCTTGTTGTACATACTTGAGCGTCCGATTCCAAGAAGCCTTGCGGCTTCGCTGACGACACCTTGACATTGTTCGAGAGCGTCGAGGATTGCCTGTCTTTCGGTCTCTTCGAGACTGGCTGTGCCACGTGGAGTGTGGGGTGTGGAGAGGGCTTGGGGAGGTGGTGTGGAGTGGTCCATGTTGCCCTGAAAGTGCAGGTCTTGTGGGTAGATCGATTGTCCTTCGACGAGGACGATCGCACGTTGGATGACATTTTTCAGTTCACGGACGTTGCCAGGCCAATTGTATTGTTGGGCCTTTTCGATCGCAGCCTGTGTAAATTCAAGCTGGCGAGGACCTGCGAATTTTTGCAGGAAGTAGTCCATCAGGAGGGGGATGTCTGCTGTGCGTTGGCGCAGCGGTGGGATGTGGACTTGCAAGACATTGACCCTGTAGAAGAGGTCTTCTCGAAAGAGGCCATCCTGGATGCGTTGTGGAAGAGAACGGTGCGTCGCGGTTAAGACCCTCGCGCGACTTTGTAGTTCTTGGTTCCCGCCGATACGTCTGAATGTCCCAAGCTCCAACACACGGAGTAAAGAGACTTGTTGTTCGAGCGGGAGATCGCCTAACTCATCGAGGAAAATTGTGCCGTCGGCGGCTTCTTCAAAGGCTCCTTTTCGACCTTCAATTGCGCCCGTAAAGGCGCCCTTTTCATGGCCAAACAAGGTGCTCTCGATCAGGTCTTTGGAGATCGCGCCACAGTTGAGCGCGACGAAGGGTTTTTTGGCGCGTCCACCTGCGAGGTGGATGGCGCGCGCGATCAGTTCTTTCCCGGTCCCGCTCTCTCCAGTGATCAGGACAGGTGCTTCGTCGTTGTCTGCGATGCGTTGGAGCATCTTGAAGAGTCGCTCCATACCTGGATCCTGGCTGACAATGCCGGAGAAACCTGGATATTCCGTCGTAGACGTTGTGGGAGCTGGGCTCTCTACCTCGTCTCGTTCGAGGGAGAATTGAAGGGGGAAACGTCCTACATAAATCTCCGCTTTGTCTGGCAATTCACCTTCTACCTGTTTGAGACCGTTGACCCACGTGCCATTGAGGCTATCGAGGTCGCGGATGTAGTATCGTCCCTTGCGGAAAAAGATGCGACAGTGAAAGCCCGAGGCGTGTGGATCATCGATCTGGATGTCGTTTTGTTCGGATTTTCCGATGTTGACAGGGTTTTCGCCCAAGATAAATTCGAACTTTTGCTCTTGCAATGTGTATTGAAGGGTGGCGCACTGCTCTGCGTCTTGCGGTGTGGCTTGTGCCATAGGGAGCGTGGAGTCTCCACGTGTGATCAGTGTTTGTCCGACACCTCGCTCTCGGACGCGAAAGATCACGCGCCATTTTCCGAGCTCAAATTCATCCCCGTCACGGAGGAGACTTTCGTGGACGATTTTGTCATTGAGCGTAAGTCCTTGCCCTGTGAGATCACGCAGCCAGTAGAGGCCCTGTCTCTCTTGGAGGAGGGCATGGTAACGGGAGATGTTTTGTTCGTGCTCTGGGAAGGCGATGTCATTTTGTGGACCGCGTCCGATGCGAGTCACCCCATCATCGAGATGGTAGTACATGACTTCTTCCCCCCGGCGGACAAAGATCAATTCGGACATCTTCACTCCTTCTTTCAGTCGACAACAAGGACAGGTTGATATGGACGAACGATGGACAAAGAGAGACATGCACTGTGTGATGAGACACGTGCGCTGTGTAAATCATTCTATCCGCAAAATGGAAGATATAGAGGGTTTCGAGAAAAAAATCAACGTTGGAATCTCTTGTGACGGGCTTGGGGTTGAAACTGTTTGTTTTCAGTGTTATGATGATTCATATTTGTCCCTTTACCCCAATGCTGGATAACGTAGTGTTTGTATTCAAAATTCAAAATCCAACTCCGCCAGCGAACGACGAAGATGTGAGCGATAAGCTCGACGATCAGAATCTTGTTCAACGTTGTCGTGACGGGGATAAGCATGCTTTTCGCATCCTCGTTGCGCGATACCAAAAGAAACTCTTTTCCATCGCGTTCGGGATGCTTCACCACCCAGAAGATGCGCTGGACGTCGTCCAAGAGGCGTTCCTCAAGGTACACCGGTATCTTCCCAAGTTTCAAGGGAATTCAAGCTTTTATACGTGGATTTATCGGATCGTCGTGAACCTCTGCATCGACTTCCTTCGCAAGGAAAGTCGTCACCAAGCGATGGATTATGACGACGGCATTCAACATAACTCCGAGACACAACAAGCCCTCGAAGGGATGCTTTTGTGCTCACAAGCAGTTGATCCGATCAAGGCACTCAAAAACAAAGAACTTGGACAGCACATCATCAAAGCCATCGAAACTCTCTCTCCTAACCATCGTGCGGTGATCTCTCTCAGGGAGATCGAAGGTATGAGCTACGAAGAGATCGCCCAGACTCTTGAGTGCTCAAAAGGCACTGTCATGAGCCGTCTCCACCACGCACGAGCCAAACTCCGTCAACAACTTCAACAATATGTTGATGTCGAGAAAACAGGCGATAAGTCCGAAGAAAAGGGGGGAGTTGCGGAGTCTTCTTCTCCCGCTTGAAAAGGTTTTTTTCGAAGTATTGAAGCTCTTCGCCATTTTCTACGTCTTAAACTTTTGTAGGTCTTTTTTTTGCAATCATCGATCTTCGTGATCATGATGATTGTGTTGTTGACTGAACGATATAGAACACCCCTTTTAGGGTAAAAGCGTTGTAGGTGTAATCATGTTTCCAACAAACCAGGAAAACCAGATAATGTGGGAGGCTTTCCTGGATGGTGAGCTCGAGCCTCAAGAAGCAAGCGCTCTCGAAGCACAACTCGAGAACGATCCCCAGCTGCAAGAAGCTGTGGCCCAACTTCAAGAAGAATCCGGGCTGCTTCGACATCATCTGCGTGAAGAAGTCAATGTCGCGACTGATCTCGTCGATTTCGACCAGTTCTACGCACAGCTCTCCTCGCAAATCGAGGCACAAACCTCATTCGAACCCTCAATCCCCGTGCAGGAAGAAAGCACAACCTCTCTCTTTGCACAATGGTTTGGTTGGTTCCAAAGCCATCCAGGAATCTCTTTGGCCTTTGCTTCGGCTGTTGCCGTCGCTGTTATTTTCTCTTTACCCTTTCTCGACCCAGGCCCCGACGCCAACGATTGTATCGTCGAGAAAGTCACGAGTGACAAAGCTTCGCAAGTTGCTGTCTTGCAAACCAAGAACTCTGCAACGGGTCAACGCATGACTGTCATCGTCGTCAATGAACCTCCCAAAAAGGACAAAGACAAAGACGATGATGATGACTCTGATCTGAAGCAAAAGAAGCCCAAAAAGCGTCCTGTGAAACCAAATAAGGGTCAACCTTGAGTCTCGCCAAAGCATTTGTCGCATTTTGTGCTGTTTCTCTTATCGCTCCCCATGCCAGTTGGGCTGCTCCCATGCCTTTTTTGTCCTCTCAAAAGGCCACGAGTAAGTTGCAGCTGCGCAACAAAACACTCCCACGAACCAAAAGACCCCGTAAAGTCGCACGCTACCGCTTCCGGAAAGTACGCCTCAACGTCAAAATCGTCTACGCTTACACACAAGATAAACGTAGCGTCGATAGACGCTTGCAGCGCGATCTACCTTCTCTTCGGAAACTCTTTGACTACAACGTCTACCGTCTCTTGCGCGTCGTCAAACACACGATCCCATTCCGACGAGCGCTGATCGTCCCGATCAGCGCTCGTTATCAAGTGCAACTTAGTCCAAAAGACTTCAACAAACGCACGCAAAAAATCTCCATTCGTGCGACCTTCCTCAAACGCATCCGACATCGCCGCGAAGAACGTCCCCGTTTTGCGGCTTACGCTTCTGCCTTGATCAAGCTTCAAAATGGCGGAAAGGTCGCATTTCTAGGCCCATCCTATCAGTACGGACGCATTCTCCTCATTCTCGACGCACAAGGACGATAAACCTTCTGCTGCGAACGCCCCAAAAGCCTCCCTCACATCCATTCTGGCACAGATGATAAATGTTAGTAGAGTAGCGAGAAGGTCAGCACGACGCTCTGATCGATGTACCATTTGTCCAATTCATTCGTCGCAAGGATCGCTGGATCTCGTCGGATGCGCAAACGGTAAATAATCGACGCGTAGTGGGAAAGTCGTAAGATCAAAGAGGTCCGCCAGTCGATGTCAAAGTCGAAGAAGGACTGAAATTGACCGAGCGCATCGAATTCGGTTGTGAAGGTAAAGAAGCGAGAGACAAATCCTGTCGCGACAAGCGCAAGCTCCAGACCCTCCCTGTGTGACGAAGGCTTGCGAAAGCGGATGATATTTGAACGGTCAGTGACGCGCTCTGAGGGGGTCGAGCATCCACTCAGATCAAGTGGGTCATTGGGATTCACTTTGGACGCGTCGAGACATCGTTCTGTACTGACTTCGATCTGGTTGACGTTACGCGCGGACTCCTGACGAAACCCAATCCCAAGCAGTAAACGCAGATCAAACCAGGGAGTTCGAGGGGTTTGTAAGCTGATCCCGAACCCCTGTTTGAGCAAAAACGGATCGAAAAAGCTTCCAAGCTCTAGTGGGTCTGCTCCTTGACCCACGATGGAACGCGTAAAGGAGCACTGACGCGCCCCGTTCCCGTCGAGCACACAATCGTACAAAGAGACCGGATAATCGAGATCAGCGTTGTCCTCGTTAAAGTAGAACGAGCGCGGAAAGATCGAGGTTTCAAAACCCGCTCGAACGTAGGGTCCAAATAACGACAAGATCCGGTAAATATAAATGGATTGTAGACTGAGCAGATCCGACCCCTTTCGCAAGTTGAGCCCTGTCGAGGTAAAACCCAACTCGGCGTTGAGGGTCGTCAGAAAGAAGTGGGATTTTGTGTTGTACGTCAGGCGTCCAAACAAAAATGATGTCAGGCTGAAGGTGTGGCCGTTATTGGCTGCTGGCACATTCGCTTGCTGGTTCCAAATGAAGCTGCCGTTGAGCTGTAGGCTAAAGTTCCAACCACTGCCACGCTTGACGTATTTGTTGTTGAGGACGATCCCGCCACCGAGAAATTCGCCGGTGTTTCTATCTGCGACAAGACGAAAGAAGGTGACCTGTCCTTGGGTGATGCGAACCGTGAGGAAGTTGGTCCTCGCGAGATAGCTGTCTCCTGTACGTACGAGCATGTAGACTCCAGGAGGGAGCAACCATGCCTGTACTTTTTCACCGATGTTGTCATCTGCACCGAGCCCTGTGCCGACGTTGAGTCGTGATTTGAGGTGGATGATGTCGTACCGTCCACGAAATTGAACGAGTCGTGTGTCGACAACTCTCACAACAAGGGCTGCCCAGCGTGGTCGAAGGACTGTGAGCTTGTCCTTGTAAACTCTGATGCGGTATGTGGGGAGAAGGTCGGTGAGGCGGCGTCCGACTTTGACTGTGTATATGCCTGGAGGGACGAAAGCTTTGCGACCTGTTTTGGCTGTGGCAAAGAGTCGGTTGTGTTTGTCGTAGACGAGATAAGAAGGGGCCCGCACGGCCGCAGAGCGTTTGATGATCAAGGGGACGAAGATCGCGCCGAGTCCCTTGGGGATCGGCATTTTGTCTTGTTCGATTTGCGCTTGTATTTCGCGCATCTCTTTGCGCACTTTGCGTTTGAGGACAGCGTTGAGTCCTGCGGTCATTTTGCCCAATTTGCTCGTCTGTTGAGGGGACAAGATAAACACATTGGGCCCTGTCCCTCGTTGAATCTTTCGTTTGGACCGTCGTTTGAATGTACGTTTGCGCTTTTTGGGGGCAGTGGGTTGCTGGGCATGAGCTGGTATCCACAGGAGCAAACACATCGTCGCGATGACGCTTTGTGTCCACCGTATCAGGCCAACAGGTGCGAGAGGGCAACCTGGACAGGTGTGGCTGTGTTTCACGTCGATTTGTCTCCCATCAATTGGCTATTTTTTGATCACGCGACCTGCGCCTCTGGCTTTCTTAAACTCGGAGTCCGAACGTTTGATGATAAATCGTACCATTTGGCGGAAGATACGTGTCCTCTTGATCTGTCCAAGGACGACCTTGAGATCCTCAAAGGCTGTGGGGTCGTTGATGATCGCTCCAAGCGTTCCTTTTCCTCGTCGGATATCTTTCATGATGGTGCGTACGTCATTGCTCGCTTTGGTCAGGTTGGTGAGCAACGCTGCGCTCTTTTTCTCGTACAAGAGTTTGTACAAGAGGGTGTTTTTGGTCTGTGGTGCTTTGGCGATCTTATTGATGGAGACCATCGTCTCACGTGCGTTGCGCACGAGCAACTTGAGATCGTAAGCGAGACGACCACCTTGTTTGGACATCAACAACCGACGAACCAATGTTCCGGGTTTTTGGATGCGTTTGAGGAACCATTCGATCTGTGCGATTGTTTGTTTCAGATTTTTTCCGATGCCTTCGAGTTGACGAAGGATACCACGCAAGCGGTTTCGGACGGGGATGCTGTAGAAGAGGTCGTGCATGAGGCCGGGACCTTTTTCTGCTCTTGTGAGCAATCCATTGACGGAGGAGACGATCCCCTTGAGGTTGTGAGCGAGCTCTGGGTCTCGGTACTGTTTGAGGATTTTGTCGATGCTGCGGAGTGATTCTTTGACGCGATCCATGACACGTCCGCCATCTTCCATAAAGTCAGACATCCCTTTCGGGGTCACACCTGTGATCCAGGCTCCCGATTGCACTGTGTTTGGACTCGTCCCCACTGTGATGTTGACGAGGGCATCTCCGAGCAAACCCTTGCCTTCGACGGTTGCGATGGAGTCAGTGCGGATCCACTTGAGGATGTTGCGTGAGACTTTCATCCGCACATACACGAACTTCTGTTTTACCGGTACACAGCGAAGTTTGTACTCTTGACAGCGTCCCTGATCCCTATCACAGAGGTCTTCAAAGGACAGGCACTTCTTTGTGAAGTCGCTACACTCTGCGTTGTAACGCGGACAGCTCGCTTTGTTTTTGGAGCAACGTACGCGCATTTTGAGACACCTTCTCTTGAGCAGCTGCCATTGTGGGCCGCCGTCGATGCCTTTTGTCTGCTTTTTGAACTTTTCACCTCGGTTAAGCTCGATATTGTCGACGACACCTACTTTGAGTCCTGCGAGACGGACCTGAGAACCGACTGCGAGCCCCGACACTTTTGAAAATGATGAGTAAAGAGTCGCTTGTGACTCGAAGGTCTGATTTGCGCTGCCGATAATAAATGTCATGGCGCCACCCACCACGAGGGCGAGCAGAAGGAATATGCCGACCTTGAGTTCCGTGGAACCTTGTCGTTGTGACATGACTTCTCCTTCCAGGTCTATGGCTATGAGGCTCACTCCTCGTCAGGAATGCCTCTGAGAAAGTTTTGAATCGCCGGATCACTTGCGGCCCTCATCTCTTGGACCGTCCCAAGTTTGTAAATGTGACGGTCTTTGAGGAAGGCGATACGATCTGAGAAATAAAACGCTCCACCCATATCGTGTGTGATGACGATGGAGGTGACACCGCGTTCTTGTTGAATTTGTCGGATCAGTTTGTTGATCACGACGGTGCTCTCTGGATCGAGTCCAGTCGTGGGCTCGTCGTAGAGGATGACTTCGGGTTCCATGACGACAGAGCGTGCGAGCCCGATGAGTTTTTTGACGCCCCCTGAGAGTTCACCTGGATAACGATGTTGTAACTCTTGGGGAACGTTGATCAGTGACAGTTGGTTGGTGACACGTTCTGTGATCTCTTCTTCTGAGAGTTTCAGATGGACGCGCAGTGGGTAAGCGATATTTTCAAAGACCGTCAGAGAGTCGAATAAGGCCGCGAGCTGAAAAACCATCGAGATTTTTTTGCGGACGTCGATCATCTCGTGATCTTTGAGCGGAGCGAGGTCGAGATCGTGGAACAAGACCTGGCCTTCGTCTGGTTTGAGCAGGCCGATGAGCATCTTGATCATGACGCTCTTACCTGTCCCAGAGCCTCCCAAGACAGTGAGCGTCTCACCCGGGTAAATGTTGAAGTGCAGATCATCGTAGATCTTTTTGGGTCCAAAAGCCTTCTTGACGTGGACGTACTGGATGATCGGGTCGACACCTGACTGATGGGGGAGTGGTCTTTGCATGCTCTACCTCAGATGATCATCATCAACAGCTTGGTCAAAAAGAAGTCACTGACGAGGACACTGATACTGATAAGCTCGACAGTTCCTGTTGTGGATTGCCCTACGCCTTGTGTCCCGCCGCTTGTGTTAAAGCCTTGGTAACAGCCAATGATCGCGACGAGAAAACCAAATACGACGCTCTTGGCCAGACCACTAAAAAGGTCGGAGAGATCCACAATATCGAGGACGGAGCGGTAAAAGAACAATGGCGCGATATCGAATTGTGCAGAGGAGAGGGCAGAGGCACCGAGGAGCCCTACGAGATCTGCGAGGACCGTGAGCAGAGGCATGATCAAAATGCTCGCGGCGAGGCGTGGCACGATCAATTTTTTGATGGGGTCAGCCCCCAACGCTCTGATCGCGTCGATCTGCTCACCGACCTTCATCGAGCCTAACTCTGCTGCCATCCCGCTGCCAATCCGACCACCAACGATCAACGCTGTAAGGACAGGAGCCAGCTCTCTTAACAACGCAACTGCGACGACTGGACCGACGTAATCCTGGGCACCAAATTTGGCTAGACCAAACGCAAACTGTAGCGCCAAGACAGAGCCGACAGCTGCGGCTGTAAGGAGACCAATGCGCAATGAGTTCACACCGAGCAGCTCGATCTGCATGATCACGTCCCGGAATGAGTAAGGAGGCATCAGCATACGCCACACCGCTCCCCACGCCAGGATCGCGATCGAGCCTGTAAACTCGATGAGCCGAATTGCTCGGCTTCCGAGACTTTCTATCAACGCTGTGATGAGCTTCATGAACGAAATACCTGAAATCCGTAAATCACGCGGTGAAAGGTGTTGATGCCTCGCTTGAAGTTCCAGGGGCGCGTGATGTAGGCGAAGTCAAAAATGCACTCATTTTTTTTGATGACGAGGAGGGCTGCTTGCACGGAGACGCCGTCAAGTGTCGCTTTTAACTCCGTGTACAGAGCGTCACGTCGATCGATTTTTCGTTTCTCTTGGATGATAAATTTGCGGTCTCTGAATCCGTAGATCAGGTGGTCTGTGAGGTTCTTAAGGGTTGTATCCTCATAGTCCTTTCGACATGTCGCGTTGATCTGCACGATCGCTTTGTACTGGCTGTTGTAAAAGGCGATGTCATTTTGTGTGAATTTGACCTTCCGCCAATCTCGATTGACTTGGCCGATTTTGTATTCGAGTGGGCCTTTGTGATAGACCCAGTTGCCATCGAGTCCTTTTCGTGTGCAACCCAAAAGCCCCCACATCATCGATAACATGAGGCACGCTATACTCACGCGTCGGAGTGTGCGCTTGAGTGTGAACAGCAACGTTGGACGGTATGAAACCATAGTGTTTGCTCTCATGGTGTGGTGGATTGTTCTTGTTCTTCTGTAAGTGCCAAAAATATCTCTTCAAGTCCGGAGTCTTCCTGTTGTGCTTGTTGGTGCAGCTCTCCCAGAGTGCCAAGCGCAATCAGCTGTCCTTTGTATATGATCCCGATACGATCACAGACTTCTTCTGCGATGGAGAGGGTATGTGTGGAGAGGAGGATGGTGACCCCTTCTTCCTCACACAACGAACGGAAGATCTTTCGTATCAACAAGCTTCCTTTTGGGTCGAGCCCGACCATCGGTTCATCGACGATGATCACACGTGGTTTGTGGATCAGGGCGGAGGCCATCGTTAAGCGTTGTTTCATCCCGTGGGAGAAGTTTTCTACAAGCTCGTGTGTTTGTGCTGAGAGTCCGAAGAGCGAGAGGAGTCTCTCTGCGTCTTGTTTGGCGTCGTGTTTGGGGATGTTGTAGAGGCCTGCCATAAAGAGGAGGAATTCATGTGCTGTGAGTTTTTCGTAGATGAAGGGGCGATCTGGGATGTAGCCGATGCGCTTCTTCGTCTCGACAGGAGCGTCTTGTTGGTTGATTCCATCGATGCGAACTTCGCCGGCTGTTGGTTGAAGTAAGCCCGCGAGGATCTTCATGGTGGTTGTCTTTCCAGCACCATTGGGACCAAGAAAGCCAAACAATTCGCCTCGGTTGATCTCAAAGGAGATGTCATTGACAGCCAACAGGGAGCCGTATCGTTTGACGAGGTGCTTGATTTCAATCATAGGAGGTTGCAAGTGAAATCCTTTCTCAATACAACGCGACATCTATGTCATAGGTGTGCCATACAAACAACACGTGTTCACCAGCTCTGTACAATTCCATGTATCGTGGCATGAATGCAAGAAAGAAGCAAGTCAGCCAGAGACAAGGGGTGTGGGTTGTGTGGGGGAATTCAAGAAAGGTGCCAGGAGAGGGGAGGGGGTGGAGATGAGATCTACCAGTCGTCGTCGACGTCGTCTGGGGAGGAGGTGCGTTTTTTGGGCTTGCGCTTTTTGGGCTTGCGCTTTTTGGGCTTGCCAGGGGCGCTTTTTTTAGCTGCTGAAGAAGGCTCTTCTACATCACCAGGCTCATCTGTATCAGGTTCGCCGCCGCCGCCACCGCTGAAGGCAGAGGTTTTTTTGGCGACACGAAGATCACCAAATTTTCTTTCGAGTGGGTTTCCGCTGCTTGGTTTGTCTTTGCGAGCGGTCTCCAAAGCGTAGCGTACTGCGAGCGCTTTGAGTGGCATGTTACCACGTGCGAGACCTTCTCGGATCACGCCAGTTCCTACCTGTGAACCTTGTTTGACGAGCGCAAAACCTGCGTGTACGCGGACGAGCAAGTGCACATCGCGAAGCGCCTTGAGCAGCGCTGCTTTGACTTTGCTGTTGCGTTTGGCATCGATCAATGCAGCCGCTGCGTCAGCTCTTGTGAGCGCGTCGCTGTTGCTGAGCTCACTGAGCAACAAGGAGATACCTTTTGTGCTGCCGAGTTTGTTGAGTGCATGTGCGGCTGCGATGCGTACACGTCGTGATTTGTCCTTGAGGAGTTTTTGCAGGGCGCGTCGTCCCTTGCGGATTTTGTGTTCACCGAGGGTTTGCACTGCGATCATGCGGGTCGCTTCGTTGCGTGAGCGCAAGTCCCTGATCATCGAACGTGACCAGCTCTTGTTGCCGAGTGAAGTCAACGCTTTCGCGATACCTTGACGTGCGCGGCGGTTACTGTTGGTTTTCATTTGCTTCTTGAGATAACGCAGGGTGTTGCGTTTTCCGAGGCGAGCGATGAATTGTGCGCAACGAAGGCGCATCGCACGAAAGCGTCGCTTGGTGTTTTTGAAGCACTTGTTGAGGTAGGCATGACCTGCTTTGTCGCCAATTTTGGCGACAGCCCATGCGCCACTGCTTGCGACGAGGGGGTTACGTGATTTCAAGAGTTTTTTCAGCGCAGGCAATGCCTTTTTGTCGCCGAGTTTACCAAGGGCTTCTGCCGCTTGAATCTTGACGAGCATAGAGCTCTTTCTCAACAGCGGGATCAAGGCAGAGACTGCCTCTTTGTCGCCAAGCTCGCCAAGGTAGTTGGCGGCCAACTCATGGGCTTTGTTGCTTTTGCCGTTGAGCACGCCCAACACCAAAGACCACGAGACTTTGTTCAACAAAGTGTAGTTTTCTTTTTTGCTGATACCTACGAGCATTTCGTAGGCAGCCAACGCTTTGCTTCCGCGCTTGAGTCTCGTGAGCGCTTCTACCTTCATAGAGAGCGCTTGGAAGATGTACTTATCGAGCTTTTTGAGCGAAGACTTGGTGTTTCCGTTGTCCAGCTGGGTTTTGATTTCCGACAGATCTTGTGCCATGACTGGGTTGCATACCAGCCAAACACCAAGTGTCATGCAAAGGAACAGTGCTTTTTGCATCAGGATGTCTCTCCCTATGTCTCTTGAGAATGGGCCATATGTATCTTTGTGAGAACCATATTTTTGTATTCCTATGGTTTCAGGACTCCAATGGATTGATTTGACGTGGGTGTCCCTTTTCGATGAAGAGATGCAAAGGATGTATCAATATATTTGGTTGGGTTCAAGTGGGGAGCGCTTTTTTGAGTGAGAAGGTCTTTGAAAAGAAAAGGGATTGAAGAACTTGGCGAAAGAGACTATTTGACTGGAGAGTGTGTCTGCAATGCTCTCAAGATGGTCCTGATGTGGGGGGCTCTGGTGGATTTGCTGCGTTCGATGAAGAATTTTTTGAAAGCATTTTGTGAGAGTCCCGTGACCTGTTTAAAACTTTCGGCGAAGGACCTGCCTTGTCTCATCAAGGTGAGCAGCTTGCGTACACCTTTGACCTTCCACTTTTCGACGAGTACGGCAAACATCCAGTGTCCAAGGGCATACACGAGAGGCTGTTGGTAGCGCAAGTAAGCGCTGGGACGCGCCATCAATTTTTTCCCATGAGAGGTGCGTAGATAACGCCTCATCTTTTTCCAAGGCCAATTGTATTGTCGTTCTTGTGCGGTGACTGTCGCCATACCTTCGCGAAACCAGAGCGGCAAATGGCGTTTGTGCCACGCTGACTTGGTACAGCAGAGCTGGTACATCACGACGTGGGTTAACTCATGTGTCAAGATCGTCTGCAGAGGAGCCTGATAGTAGTGGTAACGCCAAGTCCGAGGAGATTGGAGGTAGATCCGATCGTACATGGCCCAGGCGCGTAGCCATCTATAGGGTCGCGCTGTCGCTTCTTCGAGTGATTGGTGGTTTGGGAACACTTTGATATGGGTTTGGACTTGCAAGGGCCCCCACAACTGGGCTCGTTGTGCAGCTTGTCGGAGTCCAGAGACGACATCCGAGACGACGTTTTGATCTTGGGGATAAAAGTGGAGCTTCATGCCTTTTTCTGTGGCAGAAGAGGTGAGTGTGATCGTGTGGGGGAAGGTTGGAAGGATGACTCGAAAGCATCCGTTGAGCAAAAAGAAAATACTCGCGACCAGGCCCCAGCGAACGGACATCAGGGTGTGTGTCATGCGTTATCTCGCGCTTCTTGTTGGATCGAAGGTTGGGCTTGTTGGTTGCGCTCTCTGTTGAAGTATACTCCCACTCAAGAAGAATGTCACACAGACATTCATATCGTCTGGCAGGTCGATCTTACGATCTTGTAAAAGAGACACTGGGCTTCGCATCGACAAGCCATCTGCGCCTGTTTTGACACAAAGACTGTGACAAACCAAAAAACTTGCACAAAGGGGCTGTCGATATGAACATCAACCACCCAGTCCCCAACTTACAGAGAGGACGGGGTTTTGGATGTCTTCTACGTCGAAGAAGACGCCGACGGAAAACTGACCAATGATCGAGTGGATGCGCATCCCGCCCCAAAAGGTCACGCGAAACAAACCGTTAAGGCTGAAGTTGTCGAAGTTATTGTTGTTCTCCTGGCCCCCTACGAAGAGTTTGACTTGCATCGCCATCGCGCCAAGTCCAAGGGATACATAGTTGAGGTAAGGTCGAACCTCTCGGGGCATTAAGAAACGATAATTGATGTCTGTACCGATCAAAAAGGACAGATCGAGATTGGTGCTGAGGGAGAGCAGGTCAAATCCTGCGTACAAACCCCAAAGAAGCTGATCCCAAAATATCAAATCGACACGAAGCTCCTGGTTACTTGGTGATATACGTGTCGCATTTGGATCGCCAAGGGCGTATGAAAAGCGAGCGTCAAACTGTGCGCCAAACGAGAAGAACGGCCATCCTTGTCGTGGTGTTGGGTTCGCGAAGAGTTTGTTGATCAGGGGGTGTCTTGCGACGACTCCGATCGGGATGCGTTTGGGACCTTGGTCCGTCAAGAGGCCAATCACATGCCCATGTTGATTGAGCAGTGGGGCGCCTGCAAAACCCGAGATGACAGACATATTCACTTGGACGTGCTCTTTGGTGACTCGACCGACGACTCCTGTGGTCAAACTCCAACTCAGTACTTTCAAACGCCATTGATCGAGTGGGCCAAATGATTTGTAAGGGTGTCCTATCGCTGCGACTTGTTGCCCAATACGCGTCGAGTCAGGCTTGCTACGAGGAAGAGGGGTATCCGGAAGGGGTTGGCTGGCTTTCAAAAGGGCGATGTCGTACTTCTGCATGTAGCCCTTCATTTTGACCGCAATCCACTTCTTTTCACCCTGTCTCTTGAGCCAAATGGTCCGACCGCAGCCACTTACACTGAGTGTCGTGAGGATGTGTTGTTTGTCTCTGTACAAGAACCCAGCACCTTTACGTGTACCGCATTGGATGAGGTAGATGCTTGGACTGGCTTTTTCGTAAACAGATCGCCAGTCTTTTTGGACGAGGCCGCCTTGACTGGCCAACGCACCCTGACTCATGAAAAAGGTCACCATCGCACTAAACCACAACATCCATCCTCCTATTTTGTTCACTGAATCCATCTCTTTCCAAACTCCGACACTTTACGAGTTGTTCGTGTGGTAGGGGCAAAACCTCACAAATGATTCCATGTTAGTTATTGACATCCCTGTGATTATTTGCAAATCTTCAAGCTCGATAAAACCGAGTGTTGCCCGGACTTCCTGTTGCGTCTGCACTTGAGTTTGGGTTCATTTTACACCAAACGCTTTCTTGTCGGGCCATCTTTCTGTGCTTTGCTCTCTCATCCGTATATGAAAGGTTCTCAACGCGATGAAACAGTCGTTTTTATTCAAACCATTTGGTGTGTCGTTGATTTTGACGCTTCTTTTGGCCGCTGGTATGTTCTTGGGTGGAGCGGATTTTCTCCGTGAGATGGAGCTTCAACAGCTCGATGATCGCTTCGCATTTCGTGAAATGACGCCCAAACCTTTTCCCAAAAATATCGTCCTCGTCGAGGTGAACAACCGCAGCGTTCACTTTGAGAAGCGTTGGCCGTGGGATTGGGGGAAGGTCGCGAGTATGATCGAGACGATTCGCAAAGCTGGACCCAAAGTGATCGCACTTGAAATCCCTCTTTTGCATCGACCCGATGTGCGAAAAATCCGCAAGGTCAACAAACTACTGGCCTCTTATAATGAGCAGTATCCGGCGCTTGACAAGGCCGGTTTGGAGAAGGCGAAAAAACGCTTTCGCTACAACCGCAAAAAGGCGAAAGAGTTTTTTGAGCAACAAAAGAAGATTGAAGAACTCCGCAAGCAGCTCAAAGAGGTCGTTGGGACCAAACACCCGATCGAGGCCTTGATGGATGTGGTGAAAAAGACACCCCAGCTCGTGCTTGGATTTCGTTACTACAAATCGCAGGCTGACGTCCCTGGACACGAACTCATCTACATCAAAAAGAAGAACGGTAAGAAAAAAGCCGACAAAAAGAAGGCCGCAAAAAAGAAAACCGCGCCTACTGCGACAGCGAGCAAGACAAAATACTATCGTCCCAAGTTCCCCATCCAATTGTTCGACATTGGTCAACCAAGCTTTTTACTCGGTGCGACAGAGGATCCAGCCCAAGAAGCGTATGCTTTTGTCGAAAACCCTTTCATCGCGCCGCTCGCGAAGTATCACGGGTTCCAGAATGTCGTCAACGAACCCTCCCAGATCCTTCGGAAGGTCCCACTTTTTGTGAAGCACGAAAAGAAGGTCTACCCCTCACTTGCGCTCGCAGCCTACATCGCAGCACGTGACAAGCGGATCCCCAAGCGCATTGTCGGCGCTGGCGGCTACATCAGCCTGGAGCTTGGCTCGACTTCGATCCCTTTGACGCAAAAAGGCGAGATGTGGTTGAATTTCTATGGTACATTCAACCGGCTACCCCCTGCACAAAAGATCCTCGCGGGTGATGTCCTGACTGGAAAGAACTCCAACGCTGAAGACATCAACACACAGGTCGCGCTGGACGTAAAACAAAAGACTGTTCTTGTTGGACTCTCTTCGTCTCGAATGGCTCGCACTTTCCAGACTCCCTTTCGCAAGGCTTTGTCCTCCTTGGAGATCCACGCCACGGCGCTTGGAAACCTCGAAGAACGTGAAGCGCTCCGTCGCGACAGCATGACCAAATACATCGAGGTCGGTCTGCTCGTTATTTTGGGACTTTTGCTCGGTGGGTTATTGATGAAGCTGCGCTTCGTCGGTGGTTTCTTTGCGCTCGTGATTTTGATCGCGCTGCTCAACTTTGTGGATCGTTACTACATCTTCCCACAAGGTATGTGGTTGCATCTGCTCTACATCCAACTCTCGCTCTTTGTCGTATACCTGATGGCGAACATGATCCGCGCAGTCACCGGCGACAAGGTTGTACGTTTGATCGAGGGACGCTTCAAAGAGAAGCTCTCCGAAGAAGACTTTCAAAAAGTCATCAGCCAACCCGAAGTTCTCGCACAAAAAGGAGCATGGAAACATGCCTCTGTGGTGTCTGGTAGCGCGATGCCATTTGGTAGCGCGCTCAACGAAGAGATGGGTGGTCCTGGTGCGTTGCGTCTCGTCTCGCAATTTGCAGCCCCCGTCTCTGAAGCGATCCTGCGCAACAAGGGATTGCTCAACGGGATCTCTGCCGACTCCTTTCAAGGTGTCTTTGGAGCACCTTTTAAGCGCGATGATCATATGGAGCTTGCCTGTCAGGCTGCGTTGCAAGTGCGCTTTGCATGGGAAGGATTCCTCGGTCACTGGCACCAAGAGGAGTTGCCTGACCCTGGACTCGCTATCGCGGTCGACTCTGGACCTGTTTTGATCGGAGATGCTGGAAACGAGAAACGCTTCATCTACACAGCCGCTGGTGCACCTCTCGAACACAGTGAGATGCTCCAGACTCTCGGACGCCAATATCAATGCCAGATCTTGGTCTCCGCTGCAGTAAGCGAAGCGCTACGAGAGCGTGGTCGTTTCCTCGTTCGCGAGTTGGATTGGGTGCGCTTCCAGGACAACCAGGCTGCGATGTCGATCTTCGAGCTGCTTGGTGAACGTGGTGCCAGTCAGATCCCAGCAGAGGCTGTGGAGTGGTATGAGCAAGGTCTCGCACATTATCGTGGACGTCGTTTCCAGGAAGCGGCCAATCATTTTCAAGAGCTGTTGCGGGTGCGTCCCAACGATGGTCCCGCACAAGTCATGTTACAACGTGCTCAACACTACATTCACTACCCACCTAGCTTCCAATGGGATGGAGCTTGGAAAGCCGGAGGAATGTAGCATTGAGCTGACCTCCTAGGAGCTTGAAGATATGGGATGGTGGATTCCTTCTATTTGGCAAGAGTTCTCAAACTTGTTTCTCATCATCGCATGTCTTCAGGCTGTGATCCTTCTCCTGACACCTGCCCTCGCCATGTATCTCTCAGAACGTTACAAACCCATTGGTATTCTCGGTCCAGTCGTCCTCTGTTACCTTTGCGGTATCTTTCTTCAAAACACGGCCTTTTTTCCGCTGTTGGATCGGCTCCCTTTGCACATGGGTCTCAGCGATACGCTCGCGAGCCTCTCCGTGCCGCTGGGGGTTGCGTTGTTGTTGTTTTCCACCGATTTGGTGAAGTGGGTGCGCTTGGCCAGGATGACAGTGTTGTCCTTTGGTTGCATGGTTGTGGCGGTCTTGGTGAGCGCATCAACGACTTTTTTCTGGGGGCGTGGTTGGGTTCCACAGCCCCATATGGTCTCGGGGATGCTCGTTGGGGTATACACGGGAGGGACACCGAATATGAGCGCGATAGGGCTTGCTCTTGGTGTGAGGCAGGAGTTGTTTGTTTTGGTCAACGCGTCAGATGTGATCCTCGGTGGTACATACCTCATGTTTTTGTTGACCTTCGCGCAACGTTTTTATCTCTTGTTCTTACCACCTTTCAAAAAGCAGGAGACAGAGACCGCTGAGGAGGTCGAATTGGATGCTACCTTTTCTTCTCCTTTACGTGGATTGCGGCTCTCTGTGCAGATCCGAGCGGTTGGACTCTCCATGTTACTCTCTGTGCTCATCCTGGCTGTGAGTGTGGGGGTTTCTTTGCTCTTGACGGGGAAGATGTCTGTCGTCGCGATCATTTTGAGTGTGACAACCCTCGGTATCCTGGCCTCGCTCTCTGCGCGTATTCGCTCAATTCCAGGTAGTTACGAGACAGGGGATTATGTCTTGTTGGTGTTTTGCGTGGCGATCGGGACGATGACAGATCTTCAGATGGTGATGGATGCTGGTCCGGGATTGTTGATGTATACAGGATGTGTCATGTTTGGTGCGTTGATATTGCATCTTATCATGGCGAAGATCTTGGGAATCGACGCGGACACTGTCGTCATCACGTCCACTGCCGGGATCTACGGGCCGGTGTTTATCGGTCCTGTTGCCAGCGCGATGAAGAATCGCGAGATCGTCGTCTCTGGTCTGACGACAGGGCTCGTCGGGTACGCTGTTGGGACGTATTTGGGGCTCTTTCTTTCGAGCTTTTTGGGGTCTTTTTAATCAGTTATGGCTGCTCGTCTCGTCGTCCTCCTCTCCGAATGTTTTCCTACAAAACGTCCATTTGGACGTCAGACGCTGTGGTTGTTCGAAGCCGCACATCTTTACAGTTGCGATTTTGTGGTGATGGAGCTCTCTTCTGTGTGGAACGCTTATCATGCCCAGGAGAGCGGACCATTGTGTGCTGGTGGGTGGTGTTGGGATGGTGATGCCTGGAGAAGAGGTGTCTTTGAGGTGGGGGGGATTTTTGATCGTTGCTCCGGTATGTCGCCTGCGTTGTCTCGGATGTGGGAGGTGTTATCGCGTGCTTTGCCGTTGAGGGGGGTGTGGTGGTCCAATCCAGCGTCCTTTATTCAGCTAAGTTCCGATAAATGGGCGACGTATCTTGCCTGTCAGCGTGAGAAGAGTCCATGTGTTGAGAGTATGTTGTATGGAGGAGAATCTTCGGCGGAGTGGTTGCGAGCGCTGAGATGGGAAGAGGGAGTGTGTAAGCCTCGTTATGGCTCACATGGAGAGGGGCTGTGGAGATGGTCTTCGGCCGGTGTGTTTGAGCAAGAGGGGGTGTGTTGTGTGTGGGAGGATTGGTGTGAGAAGAGGGCAGGGGAGAGCTGGATTTTTCAGCCGTTTGTGTCTTGTGTAGAGGAGGTCGTCGAGCTGCGGTGTTGGTTGCAGAGGTCAAAAGAGGGGAGGTGGATGATCGCAGGAGCTGCCGGGCGGGTTGGGGCTGGAAGTTGGATCCGCAATCTCGCACGTGGTGGTCGTTACCACCTCTTGAGAGGCGCTCCTTGGCGTGGCTTGGTTGGAGCGCTGGAGCGTCGAGTCTCTAGAACTATCGGCGATGAAGCGCTGGGGGCATTGTCGTGTTGTCAGCAAGTGATGAGCGCATTGGAAGATACGCTGTGTGAGGATGAACGGATGTTCGTTTGCGAGTGTGCATTGGATCTGATTCGGACAGAGGAGGGGTGGAGGTTGTTGGAGTGTAATAGTAAGCCTGGGAGGCAAGTCTCGTCGGTGGGAGGGGAAGAAGCACGAAGCGCGAGGCGCGCTCTTGTGATGGGTCCGTTTCTCTATCTTTCGAAGAGAGCGGGGGCGAGTATGACAAACACAACTTTCCTTGACGGTTCGCGATAATCTCCATAGCTTTGAGTGGAGTGTTTGGAAAAAGAAGCGCATATTTATTGTGTGAGTGATGTCTCTGGGCCTATAAAGTTAGGACATGTGGAGATAAATGAGCACGACCCTTATTGGGTTTGTGTGGAAAGACAAGGAAGCCAAAATGATCATTCGTGCGTTGTTGTTGTTGTTGCTGTCAGGAGGGATGGCGATTTCCGTCCAGGGGTGTCGGTCCAATTGTGCAAAGTGTGGTGTGATCAATGATGAGGCGATGCGGTATCTCAAAGCCGACAGGGTCGAACTCTCCCGGCAGCGGTTTAAGTTGTGTTTGGAGTACGATCCTGACTACATGTTGTGTTTGAACGGGTTGGGAATGATCGCCCTACGTGAGAAGAAGTTCAAGAAAGCCGCGAAGTTTTTCAAGAAGGCATTGGCGAAGAACTCGAACTTTGCGCAGGCGCGAGTGAATTTGGGGTTTGTGTATGCCCACTGGAAAAATTACAAGAGAGCCCGGCACTTGTTTTACTCGGCGGTGCGCATCGATCCTGCTCTGAAAGACGCTCGTTACAATCTCGCGAGGATGTTGATCCACCTTCGCCGCTGGAAGAAGGCGCGCGCACACTTACTTCGCTTGACAGCCTTTTACCCTCGCTTCTCTGAGGCCCATGCCTTGCTCGGGTATGTCGAGTTTGAGCGTAAGAACTGGAAGCAAGCTGCGCGTCATTTTTTGCGGACAGTGCAAATCTCACCCAACCATCTGTCGGCACATATCAATTTGTGCAAGGTGCTTTATTTCCTAGGGACATTCCCGCAGGCTTGTTGGCACTGTAATCAGGCGCTGCGCATCGATCCACAAAATGCGGAGTCAAAAGCTGCAAAACAACAGGTTGACATAAAGTTGCGGCAATTTGGAAAGCGTTGCCAATAGGTGCTTTCTTGGCTTGAAGAGACGGTGTAGACGTGGGAATGCTCTTTAGTGGGCTGTGTGGGGAGAGGCGGAGGTTGGGGGTTTGTGGCACATTGGCGGGGAAGTTGTTGTATTTGGGGGGGCTTTGCAACTTGTTGAAAGTATAGCATATTCAGTTTTTGTACAAAACAACATGGTTGCCTTGTGTTGTGGGCTGTGTTAAGAATAAATCGCTAAGGGAAAACCTTATCTCGAAACCGAAGAAGGTAACGATGTATGGCGGTTTTCCGGTGGACAAAGGACCCGATTTAAACACCCACAGATGATACCCATACAGCGACGAAACGCGGTTTCTATCACGCTTCCTAATCACACCCTCAGTATCGCAGGAACGGTGAACCATGGCAGAAGAAGAAATCCTTAACTATTTGCGAATCCTAGAAGCGGTTCCCTCCAATGTTCCAGCCTTCGAAGCTCTTAAGCAGATTTATACCGAAGCAGAACGTTGGGAAGAACTGGCCAAGCTTTATGAAGACCGAGCGGAACGGCTCCCTGATCAAAGTCAGGTGCCAGCTCTGTATCTTCAGGCGGCAGTGTTGCGCTATCACCGATTAAAGGACATCGCAGGAGCAAAGCAGGCGATTTCCAAAGTATTGGAAAGCCAACCTAACCACAAACAGGCTCTTGGTCTTTGGCGTCAAATTGCGATGGCCGAAGAAGACTATGCCATGGCCATCAAGATTCTGCGTCAGGAGACGCAGCTGACTGACGATGTCCAGGAGAAAGCGTCACGTTTTGTGGAGATTGCGAAACTCTTTGAGACGCATCTCGACAATGACGATCACGCCGCGGTGGCTTACCACCAGGCGTTTTTGCTTTCTCCCACAGCGCTCGAAGCGATGGACAATGCTTTGCGCCTGTACAAAAAAGTTGGAGAGTGGCAACGCGTCATCGCGGTCCTTCGCGCTCGACTTGAGAGTGTGAATGATGCGACTGAGAAAGCGCGCTTACTCTACCAAATCGGGGATATTTTCCTTCGTCAACTCGACGAAGGTCGTACCCCCGAAGGGCAAGAGAAAGCCTCCCAACTCTTCAAAGAGGCACTCGAGCTCGACCCCGAACAAGAAGACGCCAAAGAGGCCCTCGAAGAGCTTCAATATGAACTCGAAGATTGGAGCTCTTTGCTCAAACGATTGAAAAAGGAAATCCGGAAATCTTCCGATACTCCCGATCGTGCAGCCTTCTTGAACTACAAAATTGCAGAAGGTTACTATCGACGCGAAGGCAAGCCTGCTTACGCGATTCGTTACTGTAAGCAAGCGCTTGAACTCAAAGGGACACACACCAAGTCTCTTGACTTGATCCAAAAGCTCTATGCAGAGCTTGGCAAGTGGGAAGCGCTCGCGGACTTTTTAACGGATCGGTCTGAAAAGGCAGATGACGTCGAGAGTAAAGTGATGTGGTTGAAGAAGTTGACAGAGCTTCATAAAGACCACACACAAGAGCGCGATCGCGAAATCGAGACACTCGAACGCATCATCGATATCCAGCCAAATGAGATGGAGACGTTGTTGCGACTTGAGTCGATCTACCGCGAAGACAGTCGCTTCTCCAAAGCACTTGGTGTGATGGAGAAACGCTTGGCCATCGCAAGCGAAGACTCCGAGAAGAAGAGTCTTTTGTACAATATGGCCGAGATTGCTCATCGCGAACTCGAACGCCGCGAACAAGCTGCACAATACTACGAAGACATTCTCAGTATTGATGAAGACGATGTCGATGCAATCGATGCCTTGTTGCCTCTCTACGAGAAAGAAGGCGACTGGGAGAAGTTGATCGGTGGACACGAGCGTCGCCTCGCACACACGAGTGACAAAATCGAACGAGCACAAATTCACACTCGTATCGGTGATATCTACGGAAACCAACTCTCTCTGTCCAAAGAAGCTTTCGACGCTTATACACAAGCGCTCCGAGAGAACCCACAAGACAATGAGCTGACTGAAAAACTCGAAAGTCTCGCCCGCCAAATCGGGAACTGGCAAGAGATGATCGAGCTTTATCGCAGCACGCTCGACCTCGCCGAGGATCCAGGCGACCAAGCCGCACTTCACTTCCGTATCGGTGACACGTATGAACGCGAAATCGGCAATGTCGAACTCGCACGTCGTTCTTACGAGGAAGCACTGGAGTTCGCTCCCCATCTCGAAACGATGAATGCACTCCAACGCATCTATCGTCAATCCGAAGAGTGGATCGAGCTCGCTGAGTTGCTGAAGGAAAAATCCAAAGCAGAAGCCCTCGAAAAAGAAGAACGCATCACCGTCCTTCAAGAGCTCGCACGTATCCAGGAAAGTCACATCGATGATCCCGATGGTGCTGCCGAAGCTTACGAAACGATCCTCGAATTCGAAGAAGCTCACCAACACTCTCTCGAGTCCCTCGAACGCATCTACAAACAAACTGAAAATTGGGAGTCCTTGCGCGGCGTATACCAACGTCGTATTGACAACCCAACCTCCGAAGGCGAGCTGAAGTCCACACTTCATATCCTCGGTAGTTTGTTGATCGAAAAGCTCGAAGCGCTCGACGGAGCTGTTCCCATCTACCAAAGACTTCGTGTCCTTGATGAGCACGATAACCTCGTCCTCACACGTCTCGAAGAACTCTTCCGTCAGCTTGAGCGATGGGAAGAATGGGTGGAAACAGCACGTGGTCGTGCTGACAGCATTCGTCGGCCCGAACAGCGCAAAGAGGTCTTGTTCGAGATCGCAGTGGTGCAAGAGCAAAACCTCGAAGATGCTGAAGGTGCTTCGCGAACACTCCGCGAAATCCATAACATCGACGCGACCGACACCAAAGTCCTCGATGAACTTGAGCGTCTCCTCATCGCTGCAGAAGATGTTGCTGGCTTGCTCGAAATTCTTCGCAAAAAAGTCGACCTGTCAGAATCCAGCGTCGAAAAGAAAGAACTGCTCTTCCGTATGGCTGAGTTGTTCCGACAAACTCGCGAAGAAGATGAGATGGCTGCGGTGTATCGCGAAGTCTTGCGCATCGATGAGTCCGATCTGAAAGCGTTGCGTGCGTTGCAAGGGTATCACCAACTGCAAGGTGATCATGAGGCTGTTCTTGAGCTGTTGCTGCGCGAACGTGATGCTGTCACTGATGAGGAGAAAGTTGGTCTCAGCCAGCGTATCGCTCAACTCGAAACGGCTCTCGGCCGTTATCGCGAAGCGATCAGCGAGTACCAATCGATTCTCCAAATCGACCCAGAAGACGAACTCGCTCGTGAAGCTCTCGAAAATATCGCGAAAGAGCAAGAAAGCTGGAACGTCGAGGCGTTGACTGTCCTTGAACCCATCTATCGCAACGCGCAAGATTGGGAAAATCTCGTCCTCGCACTCGAAGCTCGCTTTGAGGTGGTTGAGCCTCGTGTCCGCGTTGAGCTCGCGCGTGAACTTGAAGAGATTTACCGCCTTCGCTTGAGCGATGACGAGCAAGCCTTCCAGTGGAGCACACAGCTCCTACGTGAAGACTTCCAAGATCCCGAAGTCCGCGAGCGCGTTGAGCTGATGGCGGATGAGATGGAGCGCTGGGATGTCCTCCTCGTTGTATACGAAGACATCGTTCGTAGCTTCGTCGATCCTGAGCAGATCAACGAGACCTACCTCTTTATCGCGCGTAATTACCAAGATCGCCTTGAGCTTCCCGAAGAAGCACTTCGCAACTATCGCAAAGTGCTCGACTACTCACCCAATAACGAAGAAGCCATCGATGCCCTCGAAGATCTCTATCGACAGATGGAGCAGTGGCGGGATCTCGTCGATATCCTTCGTATGCGTGTGGGGATCAGTGAAGAGACGGACGAGAAAAAACAACTCTTGTTCGATGTCGCTGATCTTTGGGAAGAAAAACTCGAAGATCCACCGGAAGCCATTCAGGTCTTCTGTGATATCCTCGAACTCGATGAGAACGATCTCTCTGCAATTCGTCGCCTCGCCTCGTTGTACGAGCGTGAGCGTCACTACCCAGAACTCGCAGAGCTGTGGGAGCGTGAGCTCCAATTGCTCGAAGACGAAGAAGAGATCCTCGCGCTTCGCTACCAACTCGGTGAAGTCTACGGTGATTACCTCGGGAAAATCGAGCGCGCGCTCGAGTTGTTCCAACAAGTCTTGGATCAAAATCCCGATCACACAGAGGCTATCCAACGCACAGAGGCGTTGATCGAAGAAGACGATTACCGTCTGCTTTGTGCACGTATCCTTGAGCCCATCTACCTCCACCAAGAGAACTACGCTGAACTTCGTACGATGTACAAGATTCAGCTCGAAGATTCGACGCAGTCTGCCTCCGAGCGACGAAAAGCGTTGATGCGACTTGGTCTCTTGCACGAAGAGAAGCTTGGTGAATACCGCGAAGCGTTTGACCGTTATCTCCAAGTCTTCAAAGAAGAGCCTGGACATGAAGGTACTCGCGAAGCGTTATTGCGAAATGCTGAAACTCTTGGCGTCTGGAGCGAAGTTGTTGGTGCGTTTGAGGCAGGTGTCTCCAAAATTGAAGACGTTGAAGAGCGTGTCCAAACACACCTCGTCCTCGCAAAACTGCACACTGAGCAGCTGCAGAATCCCGACAAAGGTGTCACGCACTACCGCACAGTCGTCGATGACCTCGACCCCAAAAACCTCGAAGCGATCGAAGCGCTTGAAGAATACTACAAAGAGCGCGAGCTGTGGAATGAGTTGATCGAGATCCTGTTCCAAAAAGAACAGGCACTGACAGATGGACTGGAGAAGAAAGAAGTCTTCAACCAAGTCGCGAGCATCTACGAAACACAACTCGAAAACAATTCCCAGGCGATCTTTATCCTCAGACAATACTTGATGAGACTTGAGGATCAGGAAGAGCTTCCTGTTCCTGGTAAAGCTGAAGTCGACGAAGCGGAAGCGCGCGTCGCACAACTTCAGCAAGAAGTCGAAGAGTACGCTGACGCGATCGATCTTGCAAAAGACACGCTGTCCACGCTGACCTCACAAGTAGATGATGTCAAAGAGAAGATCGCAGACATCGATGCACAACTCGAAGACCTCGAAGAAGACGAAGACGCAAGCGAGCTGCAAGCAGAACGTGAACGTCAAGTCGGACTTCTTGAGGGCGCAGAGGCTGCACAGCAAGCCAAAGCAACTGAGGTTGAAGAGTTGACTGATAAGCTTGACGCTTCGGAGGAAGCTGAAGCTGACGCGACTGACGTGTTGCGTGATGCACAGTCCAACATGGAGTCTCTTGCTGACGAAGCTGAGCAGATCAAAGAACAACATGTTCAATTCCAGCTCGACACCATCCGCGATCTTGCGCGACTGTTTGAAGCGGAAGAGAGATGGTCTGATCTCGTCGAGATCGTCGATAAAGAGATTGCCTTGATCGACGACGAAGCTGTTGGTCTTGAGCTGCGATTCCGTGTCGCGACTTTGTGGGAGGAAAAACTCCAGCAAACACCTCGTGCCATCGAACTTTATCGTGCGATCCTCGATGACGATCCTGACTTTGAGCAAGCACTCGAAGCGCTCGAACGCATCAGCGAGGAAGACGATTACGAGCTCATGGTCGCTGAGTCGCTGGAAAGCTACTTCCGCGATGGACGTGAAGATTGGACTCGACTCATTGAGATGATCGAGATTCGACTTAACCACACTGAAGATAACCTCAAACGCCTTGAGTTCCTCAAAGAGATCGTCCAATTGTACGAACTCGAACTCGACAACATCGATATGGCGTTTGTCTACCTTTGTCGTGCCTTCCGCGAAGCACCAACAGATCGCGATGTGATCTCCGAGTTGGAACGTCTCGCTGAAGAGAGTGATGCTTGGGAAGAACTCGTCGGTGTGTACGAAGATGAAGTTGAAGATATCGATGATATTCAACTCGCACTTCGTATGTACCTGAAGATCGCGAACATCTACGATGAAGCACTTCAGGACACAGACGAAGCGATTCTCAACTTCACCAATGCGTTGAAGCTCGATGAGCACAACAGCGCAGCACTTGGTGCACTTGACCGACTCTATCGCCAACAGAAGAACTGGGAAGAGTTGGTGGAGATTCTTCGCCGTAAGGTCTACATCACCGAAAATGAGCGCGAGCAGATCACTTTGTGGTCACGTATCGCGACCATTTACGAAAAAGAGCTCGACGAGCTTGGACAGTCCATCAACGCATACAGACAAATCCTCGAAGTGGATGCAGAGAACAACAATGCGCTCAGCGCGTTGGAAAAACTCTACCACCAAGTCGAGCGCTGGGATGAGTTGTACGACATCTGCCAACGCAAAACGAGCCTCGTTGAGTCTGCGTCTGAGCGCGCCAAGCTTCGCAAGAAGATGGCTCAACTCTGCGCTGGTCCTCTCGGTAAACCCGAAGAAGCGATCGAGCTTTATGAGAACGTCCTCGACAGCAACGAGCGAGACGAAGAGAGCCTCACAGCTCTTGAAACTCTTTACCAACAAACAGAACGTTGGGATTCGTTGGTCGATGTCGTGACGCGCTTGCTCAGTGTTGTTACCGGCGTTGAGCGCAAAAAAGGCTTCTATCGCGTGTTGGGACAAACATACGGTGAACATCTCAACGATGAGCAAAAAGCCATCGAAGGTTGGCAGAAAGTGCTCGATCTCGATCCGAAGGATCTCGAAGCACTTGAAGCACTCCGTGTGATCTACGAACGACATGAAGAGTGGCAGTCCCTCGTCGGTATTTTGCGACGCTTGATCCCCTTGCAAGCAGAACAATCCGATATGCTTGAGCTCTACTACCGCCTGGCACACATCTACCAGGATAAGATGAGCAAGCTCGAAGACGCAATCTCCGCATGGCGTCGTGTTCTTGAGATTGACCCCACACATTGGGAAGCTCTTGAGACCCTCGAAACGCTCCTGCGTGAGCGCAAAGATTGGCGAGCTGTTCTCGGTATTATCGAGAAAAAAGAAGTTGTCGTTGTTGAGCCCCAAGACAAGATCGAGCTCTTGTTGACCGCGGCAAACATCAGCCACGAACAACTCTTCGAGCCAAACAGAGCGACACCATACTTCGAACGTATCCTCGATATCGATCCGACGCACATGGAGACAGTCTCTGCACTTCGTGACATCTACACGAAGAACCAGGACTGGAAGAAGTTGCTTCGTATCAACAACATCGAGGTCCAACTCGTCTCCTCACCTGAAGAGAAAGTTGAAAAGCTCAGCCTCATCGCGAGCACCTACGAAAACAAACTCTTCAACAAAGCAGAAGCGTTCCACACCTACATTCGTGCCTTTGAGATTGTACCTGCTAGCGAGAGCGTGAGAGAAGAACTCGAACGTATCGCTGCTGAGACAGACCGATGGGAAGATCTCGTCGATGTGTTCTCTGGACAGGTCAACCCTGAGGTTCCCGAGCCCAACGTGATCAGAGAGCCTGTCCTCGATGAAAACGGTGAGCAGGTGTACGACGAAAACGGCGAGCCTTTCTACACAGAAAGAGTCGAAGAGGTCGAGATCGAACAACCTGTTGTCGAGCTTGATGACGCGACTCGTATCGCTTTGTTTATGCGCATTGGTTACATCTACAACGTAGAGCTTCGTGATCCAGAGCCATCCATCGAGTCGTATCAAAAAGTTCTTGAGCTTGATGAAAACCAAATGGATGCCATCCAAGCTCTTGAAGAACTCTATGAAGATACTGAGCGTTGGGGAGATCTGATTGAGATCTTCGGGAAGAAGTTGTTGCTCACCGATGATATCGAAGAGCAAAAAGACCTTCTCTTGCGTATCGCTGAGCTTTGGGAGCACCAACTCGACGATCGTATCTCCGCGATCCAGGCATACAAGCAAATTCAGGACATCGACCCCGATGATCTGATCGTGCTTGAAGCGCTCGAAAACCTCTACCGCCTCGAAGAGAGATGGGAAGAGTTGATCGATATCTTGCAAAGACGCATTCAACAATCAACACACACAAACGCGATCTTCGAGATGCAGTTTGAGATTGGTCAAGTCTACGACCAAGAACTCGATATGCCCGAACAAGCTGTTGATGCTTATGGTCATGTTCTGAGTCTCGACCCCACAAACATGGGTGCGTTGAGAGCGTTGGAGAAGCTTTACACCAATCTTGAGCGTTGGGATGCATTCTTGCAGACTCTGGCGACTGAGATCGAGCTTGTGAAGCGACCCGATGAGAAGATCCCTCTGTTCTTCCGTCGCGCGATTGTCTTTGAAGAAGAGTTGATGGACAACGAGGCCGCAATCCACGACCTCCAACAGATCCTCGAGATCGACCGTTGGAGTCTCCCTGCGATCAAAGGTCTTGAGCGTCTGTACCACCAGCAACAAGAGTGGGATAAGTTGATCGAAGTCTTCGAACAGCATATCCGAGCTGTCGATGATCTCGAACAGATGGCAGAGTTGTACTACAACATTGGTGCCATCTACCAGATTCACCTGGGACAAACAGATCGTTCGATCACGTACTACCAACGTGTTCTTGATGCTGATCCATTCTATCAACCTGCACTGTCGGCCCTCGGCAAGCTTTACGAAGCCGCTGGAAACTGGCCGAAGTGTATCGAGATGATGGAGCGTGAAGCGCGCGTCCTCAACGAACCCGAAACACTTGTCGAAGTTTACCATCGTATCGGTAAAATCTACGAAGAGCGCCTCGTTCAAATCGACCGCGCCAAAGACAGCTACCGAAAAGCTCTCGAAATTCAGCCTGGATACCTCCCCTCATTGCGCTCCTTGAAGGTCATTCACTTCTTGCAGCGTGATTGGAACGGAGTCATCCACTTGGCGACACAACAAGAGCAATTCACAGAGGACGTCGATGAAAAAGCGACCATCTTCTGTGAGATTGGTAAACTCTACAAAGATCGCCTCAACGACAACGCACAAGCTGCAACGTACTACCAACAAGCACTCAATGTGTCGCCTGGTAACGTCGCTGCAGCAAGACCTCTCGCTGATCTCTACATCGACCAAGGGCAGTTCGCAGAAGCGGAAGGCATCCTTGAGATGTTGCTCGATGTGATGAACCAACGCGGTATTACTGAAGAGAAGTACCGTTATCATTACATGCTCGCACTTGCTGCAGAGAACATGGAGAACACACAAAAAGCGTTGTACCAATACCAAGAGTCGTACAACCTCAACCCGACATACTTCCCGACTCTCAATGGATTGGGACGTATCTACTACACCGAGCAAGAGTGGGAACGTTCACTTAAAGTGTACCAAACCATTCTGTATCACCACCGCGCACAACTCTCTGAGCGTGAGCTGAGCGAAGTCTACTATCGTATGGCACTTGCCTACGATCAGATGGGCCAAGCTGATCAGGCGATCGACTTCTACGAGCGTGCGTTGGAAATCGATCCTGCAAACCCACTCGCACTTCGAAGCCTCGCAGCTCACGCTGAGAGCCGACAGGAGTGGGCACGTGCTCTTGAGTTGAAAGAGCGATTGCTCCTCGTCCTTGATGATGAGAACGAGCGGCTCCAACTCACCTTGGAGTTGGGACAGATGTGCCAACACCAGCTCGGTCAGCACCACCAAGCGATCGATTTCTACCGTCAGGCGTTCATGATCCAACCCGAGAACGTCGAGATCCTCTACCGCATGTTGGAACTCTTTGAGTTGACCCAACAGTGGGTAGATATGATCGACACATTGGAGCAATTGCTCCAACTCGAAGGGGATACTGAGAGACAAATCCAGTACAACTTCAGAATCGCTGAGTTGTATCAGAATATGCTCCAGAACGCTGAAATGGCGGTCGCATACTATAACCGTGTTCTGGATATCAACTTCCTCCATGAGGCTGCATTCCAGGCCATCGAGACCATGCTGTTTAACATGCAGCAATGGCAACTCCTCGATGAGAACTACCGCTTGATGATCAAGCGTCTTCCCCAGGATGAGTCACAACAGCAAATGAAGCTGGATCTGTGGCGTAAACTTGGTGATTTGTATCGATACAAACTCGAAAACATCGACAACGCGGTTATGGCTTATGAGCTCGTCTACAAGATGGAGCCATCGGTTAAAAACCTCGAAGTCCTCGCAGAGTTGTACGGACAAAAAGATGAGTTCCGACCCAAGGCTGTCGAAATTCATCACGAACTGCTCCGCCGCAACGCCGCACGTATCGAGTCGTACAAGTCGTTGATTCGTTTGTACTACGAGCTGCAAAACTACGACCGCTCCTTCGCGACGTGTAGTACGCTCCGCTTCTTGCGTGAAACGTCACCTGAAGAAGAGCAGTTCTACAAGAGCATGAAGGCTAAAGCGCCCGATCGTATCAAACGTGCGTTCCGTGAAGATGAAGTCTGGAAACAGATCCTCTTCCACGATAACGTCAGGACACCACTCGCGGATATTCTCGCAATCCTCTACCAATTCTGTGGTGCAGAGTTTGCGAAGAGTACGAAAGAGTTTAAGATCAAGAAAACTGATCGCGTTGATCCAAACTTGTTCTTCTCTCGTACCTACGAATACGTCGCGCAGGTCCTCGGTTTGACGCCTGTTGAAGTCTACCAGACTGCGATGTTGCCAGGGCTCCGTGTCGTAAACACATACCCACCTGTCATGCTGGCTGGCGCGGATATGTTCAAAGAACGTCACCCCAAAGAGTTGCTCTTCATGATCGCTCGCCAGTTGACGTTCTCTCGCCCCGAGTTCTTGTTTGCGTCTGTACTCTCTTACCAAGAGTATCGTGCGCTGTTGTCGTCCTTCTTCAACATGTACTCGCCAAACTACCCACTTGAGTGCTCTGCCGAAGTCGCAGATCGTATCAAGAAGCGTATTGGCAAGTCCTTGCCTGCAGAGAGACGTGATCAGCTCAACAACTTGGTGCAGATGTACTTGCAAGAGCAAAACCCCATCCAGCCTGATCAATTCCTCGAAGGGATTGAGCACACCAGTAACCGCGTTGGTTTCTGTTTGGCCGGTGACCTCAACATCGCTTCCAAAGTATGTGAACGCGAAGTCCGCGAAGACTTCAAAGTCGCACACCGAGGCAAAGTCAAAGAGTTGGTGTTGTTCTCGATCTCCGAGAATTACTTCAACTTCCGCGAAAAACAGGGTCTCACTGTCAAGCTCTAATTCCTCCCCTGCTTTATCTCTCCCTAGATCCCCTCATTTCCGATTCTTTTCCACCATTCCATCTTCCTCTCAAACTCTTTCCCAATCTTGACATAGGTGGGAAACTGCCTATACTCATTTGGGAAAGGTCGAATAGTGCTTGAGGAACCATCCCCACGGTGATTTGCTGGGGGATGCCTTCGCCTTGAAGTCAAGAATCCCAATTGGCTTCTAAGGGCATAGATACATTGCATCTTCTCTTCTCAAAGCCTGTCTACAATGGCACTTTGAGGAGGTATAAAGATAGATGATATCCCCTGCCGGGTGCGTGATGAGTTCAGAAAGTTCTGAACCAATGCCGTTTAATCGGGAGCATGTGTTGGTTGATACGGGTATATTCTGACGTATTCAGAAAACCTGAAGGCAATCCACAGTGCACCCACCTGTATTATGCAGGTTCAAGATTTCAACTCACACGGCCATGGCGGGGGGTGTTTTTTTCAATTACGGAGCGATGGTGTGTCACGTGTAAGACACCCGTATTTGTCCAAGCCGAGTAGGGCACGTGAAGACACGTGAACTTTTGGTTCATTGGAGCAACAACACCAGATAACAGAGTCATGAGAACTCTGTGTTGTGTTGATGTGTTCTTGGATTGGGCTCCCAGGCATCGAGATGGCTTAATCTGCGAGCTGATGTCCTACGTCCAGCAGCTTTTTAAGTATGTGTTCTCTCGCGTCCATGCCTGATCCGCTCACCGCGGAGGTTTTCCTTCCTCTGATCCTGGACAGATCTCTTCTTTCACAGGATACCTTTGACCTTTCCTATATATTTCCCTCTGCATTGGTTTACCTTGTTCAAGGAAGGGAGGAGCGCCCCTGTGAAGCGCGCTTGAAGAAATAGATGACGACATACATAACAATTGCCATTGTCGTCCTCATCATCGGCCTACTCGTTGGATACTTTGCGCACAAGGTGTTGATCGAGAACAGGCTTGATGGTGTCGAACGGCATAGTCAGGAGATCTTGGAGAAGGCTCACCTTGAGTCTGAGCGCCTGCTCCAACAGCTCCGACAAGAGTATGAGGAAAAGCAACTCGATCTTCGAAAAGAGCTCGAAGAAGAGTTTCGTGAAAGAAGGAAGGAACTAGAGAAAAAAGAAGAGCGGCTGGAGCAGCGCTTTGAGAACTTGCAAAGGCAAGGAGATCTGCTGAGTAACCGCGAAGAGGACATGAATAGGCGACTTCGGGAGCACGATCAGCGGGTCGAGCGATTGAAGAAGCGCGAAGAACAGTTTGACGATCGCCAAAAGGATCTCAAGAAAGAAGAAGAGCGCGCGCAAGAAGTCCTCAAAGAGGCTGAAGCCGTCCTGGAAAAGAACGCTGGCACAAGTCGAGAAGAGGCCAAAAGGCAACTTCTTGATGGGATGCTTGAAGAGGCCAAGACCGAGTCTGCTCGTCATCTCCGGATGATCGAAGAAGAGACACGCGATGAGGCTGAGAAGAAGGTGCAGCGGATCTTGTCTATCGCGACACAGCGCTACGCAAATGATTACATCTCCGAAAGCACTGTGAGTGTTGTACACCTTCCCAACGATGATATGAAAGGTCGTATTATTGGTCGAGAAGGTCGGAACATTCGAGCTCTAGAGGCTGCTACTGGTGTTGATCTGATCATCGACGACACGCCCGAGGCTGTTGTCGTTTCGTGTTTTGATCCGATCCGCCGAGAGACAGCACGTCGAGCTTTGGAGAAGTTGGTCTCTGACGGTCGTATTCATCCTGCGAGGATTGAGGAGATCGTCGAGAAAACGACAGAGGAGATGGACGGCCTGATCAAGGAAGCTGGCGATGAGGCTGTTTTGAAACTTGGTCTTCATCGAATCCATCCTGAGATTAAGCGGCTACTCGGTCGGTTAAAGTGGCGATATTCCTATGGTCAAAATCAATGGGATCACTCCATTGAGTGTGGATTTTTGTGTGGTTTGATGGCTGCTGAGTTGCGATTGAATGTCAAACAAGCTCGTCGCGCTGCTTTGCTGCATGATATCGGGAAAGCTTTGACCTATGAGATGGAAGGATCACACGCGATCAACGGGGCCAACTTTGCGCAAAAGTATGGAGAGGCTCCTGAGATCGTACATGCGATCGCTGCTCACCATGAGGAGATCAAGCCTGAAACACCATTGGCTTTTCTCGTGATCTCAGCGGACACATTGAGTGGTGGACGACCTGGCGCAAGACGCGAGGCTCTGGAGTCTTACATCCAGCGACTCCGGGATCTTGAGGAGATCGCAACTGGCTTTGATGGTGTTACGAAAGCCTATGCCATTCAGGCTGGGCGAGAGATTCGTGTGATCACAGCAAGCGAAGATATCTCCGATGATCAAACGCTGCTTTTATGCAAAGATATCTCTCGTAAAATCGAGCGAGAGATGACATATCCTGGCCAGATCAAAGTGACTGTTATTCGCGAAACTCGTGTTGTTGACTTTGCTCGCTAACCCTTCCCCTGTTTTCCACACCTGACATTTCTTCACAAGATCATTTCTTCACAAGATCATTTCTTCTGCCTTTTCATCAAAAGTTCGTCGTCATTTTTGATTTGTATCTTTATATAGAGAGGGGAGGGGGGCTGTGATCTTTTGCCAGACCTTTGACTGTTTGTTTCATTTTTTTTGTCCTCCTTTTTTATGTTTGTACCCCAAATGACATTCTACGAGAAGAAGAGGGGCGAAAAAAGTCGTCATTTTTATCTCTCAAAAACAGTATGTTGTAAGAAATGTGAAAAATGACGTTGACAGAAGGGGGGCTTCTCTGTAAAACCCGTTCTCGCCTCAAGGGAGTGAGAGTTTGAGACTGAAAAGTTCAAAAGTGAGTTTTTCAACTACGTTTCAAACTTCTTCAAAAACTTCTTTTTAGAAAAGAACAAAAAAGTTCTTGACAAAAAGAAGGAAGTCGATATACTCACCAACCCTAACTCAGGGCGAAAGTCTGTCACTGAAAACTTTTTGAAAAAAGTTGTTGACAAAAAAGACTCTCCTGAGTATAAACAATGGCCCGCGACTGAGAGTCGAACTTCTCCTCTGAAAGTTAAAGATGAGGGCAAACAAAGAAGTCGTACTGTTGCGCGGAAAATACCCATTGATCTTTGAAAACTGAATAGCAAGAGAATACATACAAAGCGTATATGGTTCATTAAAAAGCGCATTGTCCCAAGCAACTCTTCGGAGTTGATGAGGTTTCCAAATCCTTCTCGCTTGGA
>PCBK01000163.1 GCA_002731275.1 Deltaproteobacteria bacterium
CTAAGCAATGCTCGCCTTGAGGCGAGCGTACCCTCTCTATAGCACCGGGTTTTAACCCGGTGTTTCCAACCAACCAAACCAACGTATATGTAGGTATAAACGCTCCTTTCCTCTTCCAGAGGATGGAGAGGAAGGGGGAAGGCCGAAGGCCAGGGGGATGGAGGGGGATGGAGAGGTTTGTAGAAGGGGTGGTTGCAAAGTGGCGTCGCAAATGACAACCGCTGCAAGTTCGTGAGCAATCGAGCGTTAGGAGGATATTGCTTGCAATATCCGTGTTGCCATGAGGGATTGTGTCGTATGTTCGGGTACATTTTGCGAAGACACAAGTGCAACTGCCCCTGGATCAAATATAATAGAGAGATCAATCAGGAGAGTCTTTTACAGGCTCTTGCACCTCTTGTATCCGTGGATCTTGTGGACCACTGACAGCCATCACCTCTACCCCGTGCCTCTTGAGATATCCCAGTCCATTTTCGCCGATGTACCCACCACCGACAACCACAACGCGCCGGATTCCTGCGTGGTGGATTAACTTGGAACACATCATACATGGTTCCCCTGTGACAAACAGCCAGGCACCTTTTGTTGGCACACCGGAAGCTGCACAGTTACAGACGACGTTCATCTCGGCGTGATGGCAACCAATCTCCATTCGAGTGCCGGACTGAACCCCCATCGTATCGCGATAGCAGACATCACCACCGCACAGCTCTCCACCTCCGCGAGGGCCACCATTGTAGCCATCCATCAAGACGACGTTGCGGTCCGGATCCAACAACAACGCACCAAATTTTCGGCGCGGACAATTCGACGCCTTCGCCAGAGCAAGGCATTGCTCAATCCGAATCTTTACGTGCTTTTCTTTCACTGCTCTTGCGCTCCTTCTTTACCCGGCTCTCAGGAAGCTCTTTGTTTCTCGACCCATTGATCGAAGGTCTTTGCCATCCCTTCGAATGAACCTTCTTCGTTACTCGCGACCAGTTCTCGCCCGTGGATAATTCTGACTTGCGCCTCTAAATCGACATCTCCTTCAAAGGCTGGGATCTCGGACAATTTGTTCACGGCTTGCTGGGCTTTCTCCCACTTTGTGTCTGCGTCCATGTTGCAAGCATCCACAAGCGCATCAGCAGACAAAGGTGTTCCTGTTAAATCCTGAACAACCTGCTGGAAAGGCTTGGAGTTTCCACTCGCCCAGTAATGCGTCGCCAGATCCGTTCCGATGTTTGGATTGTCCGTAAGATGTCCATCTCGCTCCAAGAAAAACTTGCGCGTCTGGTAGACTGCCATCTCAGCGATAATGTAGGCGTGGTAGTAAGCGCTCGCTTCACCTGAGAGCAGGTGGGGAACGGAAAGAATAGGACGCACACCAGCAGACAACCCTTGCAGCTTTTGCTCGATCCCACGGAATGCTTCAAGTACATATCCAGGCTCAAGTTTATCCTCAGGACACTCGTACAATGCGCGCTCACCGAACGGGATGGTCACCATGGAGCGGATCCCCCACCCCATGAATGGCTGGTTTTCACGAATTGTTCGCTCGATCAAAGACATGGGGATAGGCTCACCGTCGGCATTCAAAGCATAGCGACGACGCCAATCAGCGTCTGTCATCAACGAATCCAAAAACATCGACTGTGTCTCTGCATATGCAACACTTGTCGGTGCAAATTCATGACTGAAGCAAGGCGCGTTCATTGTAATGTTACTAAAGTGTGCAGCGTGTCCACCCTCGTGAAGTAGGGTCTTCAATGCACGTAATCCACCACCGACTTGCGAAGGTGCCGCGTTCGCGGTGAAGTTGATCCGCGCAGGCTTCCAGGCTCCTTTGTCATAGAACGCCAGCCCAGGACAGTGCATAAATCCATTCTCGTACTTGCCCTCTCGATCCAACAAATCGAGCGTCAACGTCGCATCCCGGAAGGTAATCCCCAACGCAGCGAAGGAACGTCCCCAACGCTCAACAGCCGATCCAAAAGAGAAATAAGGGTCCAACTCTTTGGTCAAATTGCCAGCACGAGCGTACATAAAGTTCCACGGCTCAAGAACCGACTCACCGTGCTCTTTTTGGAAGGCCATCAAACTCTCTTTGGCCTTGTCTGCGGTCTTTCGCTCCAGGTCATCGAGCCAGTCAAAGATGTCTTTCTTTCTCATCTGTTCGACAACAGAGACGCGCCAATCGTAGTAATCCTCGTACCCCAATGAACGACCAAGTTCGTTGCGTTTTTTAATGATGTCCAAAAAGCCCGCTTCGAGGACAAAGTTTTCAATGGATTGCAAGCCCTCGTAAGCAGCTTTACGACGCGCTTCATCTGTATCAGTGCGCATCATCAAACCAAGACCAATGCTCGATGTTTTCACAAACTCGTTGTTCGCAGGATCGATGTAACCGAGATTCATCCCACCACGTTTGCGCTCAAGTGCTTTCTCAAGAGTGACAATTTCTTCGGAGAGTGCTTGTGCTTCAGGTGTCTCGATCACATTCGCAGCAAAGTAGCGAATCCAACCATCAAGGGTCTGTTGTTGCTCTTCTGTTTGGGCATCCTCGCGGGCCTCTCGCAGATTCTTCAGCCGCTCAGGCGATTGCATGAATCGGTTGAACGCGACCTCCGCCTTGACAAATTGTTCGTGCTCTTTGTCGAGATCTTCAGAGATACCCATTTTGGTCCGCCAAAACAGATCTTCCTTGTTCTCGTAGAGGGAAAGATATTCTTCTTTGAGTTCGTCCAGAACCTTTGCGACTCGGGTCATTTGCATCTCCTCATCATGCGCGTACGTTGTCCATCGTCAGACAACGTTGTTTATCAGGCCGCCGAGTGTATCACAAACCCAAAGGGCTGTAAAAGTCCCGATTGACTCGCCCTTGAAAAAGCGTTGAGGACTCCTCAAAGCCTGGAAGGTGTGCTATGATGCCGCGCATTGCGTCTACAAAGACCCCACAACAATCTGTGTTTGTTGTGGATTTTATGTTCGCGGGAATCAAATCCAGGCACACTGTGTTGTGTTGGGTGGGAGCCCCGATCACTTACATTTACAAACATAGGAGCGTATTCGTGAACATGTTGAAGACTTCCATCTCCTGCTTACTCTTTGTTTCGTTGGTCTTGGCCTCTGGCCTCGCGTCAGCCAACGCAGATCTCGAAAAGAAACTCTTCGCAAAAGACGGAGTCTATGCTGCCATGGAAACCACCAAAGGCACCATTTACTTGCGTCTGCACTTCAAACGTACCCCCATGACTGTTACCAACTTTGTCGGCCTGGCAGAAGGAAAACTGAAGACCACAAAAGGAAAACCCCAAGGTAAAAAATACTACGATGGGATCGTATTCCACAGGGTCATTAAAAACTTCATGATCCAGGGTGGTGACCCCACAGGGACAGGGATGAGTGGCCCAGGCTACAAATTCCCCGATGAGTTTCACCCAGAGCTCAAGCACACAGGTCCTGGTATCCTCTCGATGGCGAATGCTGGCCCCGGTACAAACGGTAGCCAATTCTTCATCACCCACCGCGCCACAAGCTGGCTCAATGGCCGCCACAGCGTATTTGGTAAAGTCATCCACGGCCAAGATGTTGTCAACGCCATTCAAAAAGGCGACAAAATCAAGACCCTCCGCATCATTCGTGTCGGTAAAGAAGCAAAAGCATTCACGGCTGATCAAGCGCAATTTGACAAGCTGCGAAAGACGCACTTTGCGCGCCTCGCAGCCAAAGCCAAAAACCAAGCCAAAAAAGCCGCAGAGTTGCTCAAAAAGAAATACCCCAACGCACAAAAATCCCCCGATGGATACCTCTACATCGTCCACAAAAAAGGCAACGGAACCAAAGCAACAGCAGCCGGACAACGTGTGACTGTCCACTACACAGGAAAATTTGTCGACGGCCGTGTCTTTGATAGTTCAAGACGACGCAATCGCCCCTTCACCTTCCCGATCGGTGTACGTCGCGTGATCCCCGGCTGGGATCTCGCCGTCATGGATATGAGCGTTGGTGAAAAGCGCACCATCATCCTGCCCCCCAGATTGGCATACGGATCACGTGGTGCTGGCCGCGTCATTCCCCCCAACACAACACTCGTCTTTGACATTGAGTTGTTGAAAGTTCAGTAAGCTTATCCCTCCAAAATCCCTCCCTTGCAACCCCACACTTTCTCTAGCGAATCCCCTCTTTTTTAAGCCAACGGTGATACATTTTGGCGTATCGCTGGTGCTGCTTTGCGGTCTTCGAAAAGTTGTGATACCCCGAATACTCAGGCTTCGCACACATGTAAATGTAATCGTGCTTTGCGTAGTTGAGTGTCGCGAGGATCGCCCGCTTCTCCGGCCAGTTAAGTGGACCAGGGGGTAACCCTTTGTACTTGTACGTGTTGTAGGGGGAATCGACCTTCAAATGTTTAAAGAGGATGCGTCGAAGACCTGGCTGACCAAGCGCAAACTTCACAGTCGGATCAGCCTCTAGCTTCATGTCACGCTTCAATCGATTGATGTACAAGCCGGCAATCTTTGGCCACTCATCGGGCTTGACGGATTGTTCGGCCTGTACAAGAGAGGCAAGTGTCGCGACTTGCAGGTGACTTAAGCCGAGCTTCTTCGCCTTGCGACCGTTCTTACCACGCCAAAATTTTCTGTACTCTTTGGCCATGCGCTCGATAAAACAGCGGGCATCACACGCCCAATTGAAGCGATACGTGTCGGGAAGAAACATCAACTTGAAGGTCTTTTTGTCGAACCCATACTTCTCCTGGACCTTGGGATCGGAGAGCATCTTGTAGAGTCGCTTTCCATCTGCGTAGATTTGTGCGCTGACCTTTCCCGCGAGTTCTTTGAGATCTTTCAAATAGTGGAAAGAGACTTTTACAGAGAGTCGGCCATTACCTGCGCGCAGGTGGTTGACGAGTTTGTTGTAGGTCATCGCACCACTCACACGATACTTTCCTGGCACAATACGACGACCTTCGTAGTGCTTGGCGTTCGCAAAGAAGGAAAAATCCTCGGGGTTTTTCAACCCGACATTGTGGTTGAGTAGCTCAGTGACCTGCTTAAGCTTCGCACCGATGGGGATAAAGATCGCCTTCTTTTCGTTGGACTTCAGTTTGAGGACACGGGTATCTTTCAGCTCATAGAGCCGATAGTATGGATACAGTTTGTATCCGACAAAACCCAGCCCACCTAACAAGAGCAACAATATCACTGTGACAATCCAACGCATTCTATCTCACCTGTTTTGCAATGGTTGTGGATCAGACCATCCAATGGCCTCGGAAAAAACACGAGCATGATAAACAATCGGCGGAGAAAGCACAATCACACCAAAAACTGGCTTGAGGAAACACACACAACAGTGGGCGCAAAAAAAAGCCCCATAGCGAGGGCTATGAGGCTGTGTGGTATTGGAGGTTTGTTCTGTTGACTTCATCACAGCGCCGACATCCTGTCAGGCTGCGTTGTCCGGAAGTCCTTGGAATCACTCACCTCGAGGAGCAGGCTTGATGATGGGTGTCGGTGCTTCCTTCGCGTCCTTTGTTTCTTTGCGAAGCGCCACCTTGTTGAGCTGCTTGAGCGCAACCTGTCCGAGTAACGGTTTATTGGGGACACGTGCTCTCCAGACCACCCACTGACCGTGGCGTTTATCGTCTTGGTAAGCACCTTTAACACACATGGAACCTTGGGCATTGCATTGACTCCACTTTCCGTTTCGTTTGCCAGCGACGTACATGACCTCGGATTTCTTGCGGCCGTTTTGGTGCCATCGGCGCTCAAGCCCTTGCTTTTTCCCCGCAACGAGCTCGAACTCATAGCGTTTTTGTCCGTTTGGAAAGAAGCCAATATGTTTCGCTTTTTTCTCCTTGCGAAGGGACACAAACACCGCATGTTTGATACCTTTTCGAAGGTGTGTAATCGTGCGTTTCTGCTCTTCACCATCTCTGTAAGCCACTTGGACGCGTTTATTGGGGTGGACAGTGAACCATGTCCCGTGACGTTTCCCACGTTTGTATCCTCTGACGCGGCGGATCTTGCCTTCGGGCGTCCAGTTGGCCCACATACCGTGGGGTTTTCCATTTTTGTAGTTGTACTCTCGGCGCTTCTGTCCATTCTTGTAGAAGCGAATACGAGGTCCGTGTCTACGCCCTGCTTTGAATGAATTGATCGCAAACTTTAGTCCTCTTCGGAAGTACGAGACGGTGCGCGCTTTGGTCTTGGGCATGTACACCGCGACTGTCGCGAGGTGTTTTCCGCGGTAGCGAAGCGTACGGATCTTCGTGAGCTTTCCAGTGCTGTACGTACGCTGACGAGTCATTTGACCGTTGCTGCGGAAATTAGACCACGTCTCTGTCCGTTTTCCTTCTGCGTAGAGACCATCCACCATCGTGTTACCGTTCTTGTAGAACATCACAAAGACACCATCGCGAACACCATCTTTGTAATGTATCTCAGACATCTTTTTACCGGAACTGTAAAAAGCCTGCCGTTTTCCGTGGCGTTTGCCTTCTTTGTAGGGCTGCACCCACATCAGCTTGCCATTTCTGTAAAAACGCTTCCAGACACCCACTCGCGCACCGTGATTGTAATGGTATGCGAGCTTCTTGTGTCCATTGGCGTAAGTGAGGACACCCTGGCCATGACGCTTTCCACGGATGTAGCGGAATGTATTCACATGACCACGGCTTCGAGGTTTGTGAATGGCGACCTTCATCTTCACATCGCCTCGGGCGGGGGGCGCTTGGGTGGATGGCGCTTTTTTCCCAGCGACATGGCTCTTTGCCTTTTCTTTGATGTCACGAACAGTCAGCTTCGCAGCGATCGATGTTTCTGAAGGAATGGACTTCTTCTTGGTGACCGCAAGCGACTCCTTCTTTGGGGCAAGTGGCCTTTTTTGAGGCTTCGTCACCTTGTTGATCTTTTGTGTGATCTTTTGGTTCACCTCCCCTGCATCTCTCACCTGTTCGGTGGGTCCAGAACATCCGATCGTAGACATGGCACACATCCCAGTCAGACCGACCGCCAACCAACGCTTTGTCTTGTACCTCTTGTACATCTCGTCACCTCCCTGATGACCTTTGTCGCTCGCTGCATCCGTACAACGAACGACTTGTTGACAAAGGACTCTTTCAAGTCCGTCGGGAATCATTCCCGTTTGCATGGTTAAGAAATGCAGGTCCGATTTGAAGGGGAAACGAGGAGCTTGTGAAAGACAAGAGAAAAAAAGATGAACGTTCGACAAATCGAATCAATCGCACTCTCCACACCATATTCGAATGCACTTCACAGTCTCTTCGAAGAAGCGACCTATGGAGTGGCTGCGTGACGCTTTTGTGAACTTTTTGAAACAAAGGTTGACAATCTTCTTAAATTATTTAAACTCCAAACTCGTTCAACCGAACAAATTAAGGTCAACAACATTTCGAGCAAAAAACAAAGCAGGAAAAAAGCCAAAAAATGGAAGAAAAAGTGAAGCAATTGAAGTGGTTAAGGAGCACCTTTGTGTGTCTCCTGTTCTGTTGCATGTGTTATCCGGAAGTTGCGTTGGCAGCGAGTGGCAATGTGAAAGTGAATGCGCTCAATACCTTTTGGGTGTTGCTTGCAGCGTTTATGGTGTTTTTGATGCAGGCGGGTTTCGGCATGGTCGAAGCGGGTCTGATCAGAGCCAAGAACGCGGCGAACATCTTGATGAAAAACATGATGGACTTTTGCATGGCGTCTTTGGGCTTTTTTGCGTTTGGATACGCCATTATGTTCGGCGGTGATGGTGCATTGTTTGGTACGACCGGTTGGTTTTTGATCGGCGCCAAGTCTCCCGCGGGAGTTGATGTACCGATGTATGCTTTTTGGTTATTCCAGGCCGTCTTCTGCGGTGCAGCAGCGACGATTGTCGCAGGTGGTATGGCAGGACGCATGAAGTTTGCGGCCTATTTAATGTATTCCTTTGTGATTTCAGCCATCATTTATCCAATTGTGGGACATTGGGTATGGGGTGGCGGTTGGTTAGCGAGTCTCAACTTCCATGACTTCGCAGGTTCAACAGTTGTACACGCGACAGGTGGCTTCGCCGCCTTGATCGGCACAATTGTCTTGGGCCCCAGGATTGGAAAGTTTCGATTAGACGGTAGCGCTAGCTTTATCGCGGGACATAATATCCCGCTGGTCGCATTGGGAGTGTTTTTGCTGTGGTTTGGGTGGTTTGGATTTAATCCAGGCTCCACACTAGGCTTTAGCGATCCAGAGCAGGTCGCGCGCATCGCGATCAACACCAACCTCGCAGCAGCGATGGGTTCGGTGACAGCGATGCTCACTGCTTGGGCTAAGTTTGGTAAACCCGACCTCGGCTTCACGTTGAACGGCGCCCTAGCAGGTCTTGTAGCGATTACCGCTCCCTGCTCAGTGGTCACGCCGGGCAGCGCGATTTACATAGGGGCCATAGGAGGGCTCTTATGTGTCTACGGTGTCAGTTGGTTGGACAAGTTGCAGATCGACGATCCTGTCGGTGCGGCACCGGTACACGGTTTCAACGGCTTGTGGGGAACCCTCGCGGTTGGACTGTTTGGACAAAAAGCCCTGGGAAGTCCCACAGACGGGCTCTTCTTTGGTGGTGGTTTCAAACAGCTGGGGATTCAATTCCTCGGCGCGATTGCGGTGATTGCGTTTGTGATCATCTCCATGTGGATTGTGTTTAAAGCTATCGACGCCTCTGTTGGTTTGCGGGTCTCCGAGCAAGAAGAATTGCAAGGGCTCGATCTCAGCGAACATGGTATGGAGTCTTACAGCGGCTTCCAGATCTTCACAACAGAATAAGAAGAGGACAACATGAAACTGATCGTTGCAATATTTCAACCCCACCAGCTCCCCGCAGTCAAGCAAGCTTTGTACGACGCGCAGATCTACAAATTTACTGTGACCAACGCGCTCGGTACAAGCCTCAAGCCAGGCTATGAAGAGACCTTCAGGGGTGTCAAACACGAGGTCAGCCTGCTCAAACGTGTCCGCCTCGAAACGGCTGTCTCTCAGCCCTATGTCGAGCCAGCGATCGAGGCGATCATTCGAGGTGCACGGACAAACGAGCAAGGAGATGGGAAGATCTTCGTCATGGATCTCCCTGAATGTATCCGCATCCGAACTGGAGAACGCGGGACTCGCGCCATTTAAGACATCTCCCCTGTTGTAGAAAGGAACAGAACACTCATGGGCAAATCCAACAGAGAGGTCACCATTCGCGACGTCTTTCGTCTCGTGAAAGACGGAGATATTCGCTTTATTGATCTCAAATTTGTCGACCTCTTAGGGGCGCTTCTTCACATCACTCTCCCCGTCGAAATGCTCGACGAATCGTTGATCATTGAGGGCTTTGGGTTCGATGGTTCTTCCGTTCGTGGCTTCGCAGAAATCCATGACAGTGACATGGTGATGAAGCCCGATATCCAGACGATGTTTATCGATCCATTTATGGATGATCCGACCATCTCCTTTATGTGCGATATCATCTCCCCCAAAGAACAACAGATCTACTCACGTGACACACGCTCTGTCGCCAAAAGAGCGATGCTATATCTCGAAAAGAGCACCATGGCCGACCGCGCCTACTTTGGCCCAGAGTTGGAGTTCTTTATCTTCGATGATGTCCGCTACGATCAAACAACACAACATGGCTTTTACTACCTCGACACCGACTCCGCCTTCTGGAACTCCGGTCGAGATGAGAAGCCAAATCTCGGCTACAAACCGAGACGAAAAGGCGCGTACTTCGCCACACCTCCAGTCGATTCACACCACAACCTCCGCGCCAAGATGATCAACGTACTCAAATCCATCGGCGTCGAAGCTGAAGTCCATCACCACGAGGTCGCATCTGGCGGCCAGATGGAACTAGGGATGCGCTTTAACACCCTCCTGCGGATCGCCGACCACGCCCTCCTCTACAAGTACGTCGTCAAAAATGTATCCCAACGCTACGGTAAAACCGCGACCTTTATGCCCAAACCGCTCTTCGAAGAGAACGGAACAGGGATGCACGTCCACGTCTCGTTGTGGGAAGGTGGCACAAACCTCTTTTATAAAGAAGGAACCTACGCCGATCTGAGCGATGAAGCGCTCTACTTTATCGGAGGCCTCCTTCATCACGCCCCTGCGTTGTGTGCTTTCTGCAACCCCACGACGAACTCATACAGACGTCTCGTTCCCGGCTATGAAGCGCCGATCAACCTCGTCTTTTCGCAAAGTAACAGGAGCGCATGTGTGCGGATCCCCATGAGCGCGTCGAGCCATAACAGCAAGCGCTTGGAATACAGACCGCCCGATCCTTCAGCCAACCCCTACCTCGCATACTCCGCCATTTTGATGGCCGGAATCGATGGCATAAGGAACAAAATCGCGCCCCCGAACCCTGTTGACGAAGATATCTATGAGCTCGTCAAACATAACCCAAACCACGGCATTCGCAGCACCCCCGGCAGCCTCCCGGAGGCGATCGAAGCCCTCAAAGCAGATCATGACTTCTTGATGAAGGGTGATGTCTTCTCAAAGGATTTGATCGAAAAGTGGATTGAGTACAAAGAAAAAGAAGAGATCGATTTCGTGAGGCTCCGCCCTCACCCCGCAGAATTCACACTCTACTACGATGTATAGATTCTCAACATCACACATATTGTCGAACGCAACGGACGGTATGTCCTCCATATCACGAAAGGCAGAAACGATGCGCTACATTGCCCGATATCTTTGTCTGATGGGCTTCATGGGATTGTTCCTCTTCTCGTCCTCTACTGTGATTGCAGAGACCTCAAGACCGGCAAAAACAGAAAAGGTCAAAGCTCCAAAAGCACAGACACCAAAAGCCAAAGAGAAAAAACCCGCCAAGAAAACCCCCGCAAAAGCGGAGCAAGTCAAAACACCTGTAGCCCCAGCCCCCAAGGCACCTGCAAAGACAACCCCTGCGGCTGTGACGTGGCTTACACCCCAAAATGTCGGCCTCATCCTTGGACTCGGTGGCTTGTTTATCCTTTTGCTGATCATCTTCATCAAAGCCAACCTCGTGATCTGCCAACCCAACGAAGTCGTCGTCATCTCAGGACGAAAACGTAAGCTCGAAGATGGCACCGTCGTCGGCTATCGCATCCTCAAAGGTGGTCGCAGCTTCAAGTGGCCCATATACGAATCGGTACGTAGAATCTCGTTGACCAACATGGCCATTGAGATTCGTTTGCACAAAGCTCTCGCAAAAGGGATCATCCCCATGAACGTCGATGGCCGCGCAAACGTCAAGATCGCAGGTAGTGAAGCTGATGGCCTCTCCAACGCGATTGAACGCTTTCTCGGGAGACACATCAACGAAGTCGCAGAGGCAGCCAAAGACGCAATCGAAGGTTCACTGCGCGGCGTCATCGCTACAGAGACCCCAGAAGATGCGAACAGTAAACGGGCGGACCTCGCCAAACGAGTCTCCGAAGAAGCACGCGAAGACCTCCGTCACCTCGGCATCGTGCTCGACTTCTTTAAGATTCAAAATATCTCGGATGACCAAGGATATCTCGAAGCCATAGCTCGTAAAAAGAACGCCGAGGTCAAAAAGAACGCAAACATCGCTGAAGCCACTGCAGAGGCGGAGTCCCGCAAAGTCGCCGCCGAACAAAAACGCATCGGACGGATCGCAGAAGCTGAAGCTGATACCTTGATCCGCGACGCTGAAAACAAACTCGCAGTCCACACTGCTGAACTGGAGCTTGAAACCAATCGCGCCAAAGAACGCGCGACCATGGCCCAAAAAATCGCACACGTCGAAGAACAAACTCGCCTCGAAGAAGGTAAGCTCGCCCTCAACCAAAAGAAATTCGAGGCAGAGGTCGTGATCCCCGCTCGCGCCGAGAAAGAAGCCAATGAGCTAAAAGCACAAGGTAAGTCCGCCAAGATTCTGGAAAATGGACGCGCCATGGCCGAAGCAATCGAGCTGATGAAGGCGCAGTGGGAAGACGGGAAAACCCGTGACCTGTTCTTGATCCAGATGCTCCCAGAGCTGCTCGACAAAGTCACCAAAGTCATCGCGGATAACCTCCACATCGATAAAGTGACCGTCCTTGACTCTGGTGATGGTAATGGCCTCCCCAACCACGTCAAAAACCTGACCAACTCAGCTGTCACCATCCTCGAAAACCTCAAAAACACCACGGGCGTCGATCTCGCTGATGTCCTCAAAAGCAAACCAAGCGAACTTTCCGGAAAACTCCCCAAAGAGCTTGACTGATCCTCCCCCATTCGCCATGATTTCTTCGATAGACATGGCCCTTCACCCCTTCCATGCCCCCTGAGGCGAAGTCATTCGCCCCCTACCTAAAGGAAAGATGGCATGACCAAAAAAATCGACGACGTCGACATCACAATCCTCAATCTCCTCCAACGCGAAGGTCGCATCAAACGTGGTGACATCGCCAAAGCTGTCAACATGTCCATTCCCTCTGTGAGCGAACGACTCCGCAAGTTGGAAAAGGATGGATACATCCTCCATTACACAGCGGTCCTCTCTCCTCAAAAGGTAGGGCTGGACATGATGGCGTTTATTTTCATCGATCTCGAATCTTCGTCCTTTGATGAAGATCTCATCAAGCACGCACAAGAAGAACCCCAAGTCCTCGAATGCCACGCGATCACAGGTTCAGGATCACATGTCCTGAAGGTCCGCACCCCCAAAACTGTGGATCTGCAAAATCTCCTGCACAAGATCCGCTCGTGGCCAGGCGTCAAAGACACGCGCACAAGTGTCGTGCTCTCCAGCGCCAAAGAACACCAACCCCTTCCCCTCGCGCTCTCCACACAGAGCCGCTCAAACCGTTCAAAAAAAGCAACCTGAACAGCTCCCTTACGGGCATGTATATAAAGCGTTGCTCGTCACCGCCTCACTCCTCTCAAAACATCCCCCTCCCTCCTTTGTATCGGCCACGACACAACATTGCGGATGCTCACAATCCGAGACAGTGTCACATGCAGGAACGCAAGTGCCTTTGACACATGCGAACCCATCCACACACTCTCCTGTCTCGCACACCTCGCCGAGCTTCTTGGTCTTGTTTACTTCGGTGTTCTCGCCTCCTGATCCCCCACCACAGGCCAACAAAAAACACAGACAAAAGGGAAAAAGAAATCGTAGTCGCATTGTCTATCTCCTTGCAGTACAAAAAAGGCTGCCACATTGGACAGCCAGATTGCGCGCTTCACAAGCAGATATGAAGACGAAACAGAATCGGGTTATTCTTTTTCATCTTCAGGATACACATTGGTCCATTTGCCATTATTGTTCACAACAAATACATAGCGTAGCAATGGGGTTTTCCAGCCATTGCGCAGCTTGCCCTGGACATACAAGACATGTTTGCCCGGTGTCAGATTGCGAAATTGCATCCAACTGTATTTCGTTTGTGTCTTTCCATGGCGGATAAAGTAACGGTGGAGTGTATCTTCCGACAGAGAATAACGAACACTATGAAACAATTTGGGGGAGTGTGTCCAAAACGGCAACAACGTCGTGGTCCCTCGATACGTCCGATAGCGAAGCTGTTGTAAGACAGGATTGGGCCATTGGTAACGCAAGAAGCTCTCCACCTCAGCGTCCAACTTCGCCTTGATATGGACGACCCGGTGCAACGGCCCCACGATTTTCCCGCTCCCATCGCGATACTGAATCCAGACGTCGTTCTTGCCCACATGCAGTTTTCTCGTCATGATCGACATTTTGGGCATAGGTTTCCCCGTCGAAGGATGGTTAAATCCATGGAGACCAGTTGAGCGAAATGGCTTCTTCGCCCCCAAACGCACCCAGATTCCTTTGACAGGCACAGGAATGGTCAGCGTCAACATAAACGCCCCCTTCGCGTACTCCTGTGCACGAACCTGCACATTTTTGCGCATCTTTACCCACCAGGGTTTTCTCGGAGCCGTCGGAGCAGAGCGCCTCACAACAGGCGGCACAGGGGGTCTTGGTGTCGGCCGAACAGCCACTGGCGCCTGCTTTTTCTGGCCCCGCAATGTTCTAACAAGCGCCTTCCACTTCTTGATCTCTTTTTTGAGCTTACGCAGCTCCTTTTGGTGCTGTTTTTGCTGCGCGCTCAGCTCCTGCTTGATCAACTTTAACTCTCGACGGATGTCGGACAGTTCGTTCCATACATCATCATCCACCTTCTTGGCCAGCGCAAAGGACGGCAAGAGACACACCAACACAATACACAGTGATAACACCCTGATCTTCATCGCTCACTCCATATGTCATATAAGGCCGTCTGGTAAAAAACGGCTAAGAATCAACCTTCAACGAATGGTTGAACGTATATCATGACATATCTATTCCAAAACACCAGGATGTCCAATGTCACCTAATCAACTTCAGTCGTCGCGAGGATACGATCGAGGTAGACGTTGAGCTTCGTGTGCTTTTTGATCTCATCCCACTGCCAAGGCGAGATGGCACAGCGTAGACTATTTAATTGCGCGAAGATCGCAAAATCACATGCGAGTGGTCTCTCGCCCAACCAAAAGCCGTCTTGTGGTGTCCGCTCTTCGAGCAACCCAATGCAGTCAGAAAATCGACGTCTCAAATCCTCTGTGTCGCCATACCAGACCTCTCTTGCTCGCAAAGACTGCACAATGCGCTTTCTGGTCATCCGAGAGATCACCATCCGTATCGGGGCGGGGATGGGACCAAATAACGCCTGCTTGAGGCGAGGCCAATTCTCCTCATCAGCCCAACGCGAACCGACGAGGTAACCATTTAACACTGTGTCCGCAAACTCTTCCCATAACCATGACTCGGCTGCATGTGTGTCTGTATCAAAATACCCCAAAGTGTCAGGATGTTGCTGTACGAGGAACTTGATAATCTTCGTCGAATCCGTAATCGCTTCCTGGTCAGCGAGCAATACAGGTACTTTTCCGAGCGGGTTGTACTTTTTAAACACACCAGGATGTGCGCCGACATTCCGCTCATAGGGAATCCCTGCAAACCGTAAGACTCGGTGGACTTTGTCGCAGTATGGGGAATATGTAAGCAATGATTGATCTTTGGGGCCACCGACTTCGCACAATGTGTATGTTTTAGGATGCATGTTGGTTCTCCTCTTTGTCACCGCGCTTCCAGGGAGACCGTTTGATCTCCTCTTGTAGTTTGCGGTGAAATGTATCCAGTGATTTTTCGTCTTCTTCGAGAAAGATCTCTTGTGTCACAGTGAGCGATTGAATCCGATCAAGGCGAAAATGACGGAAATCGCCACGTAGATCACACCAAGCCGCCAGACACCAGGAGGCGCCCCAGTAGTACAGCGCCAATGGCCTCACCTTCCGAACGCTCTCCTCGCCGTCTCTCCGTTGATAACTGATGGCCAGGATGTTTCTCTCCCGGATCGCACTTCTCATCACAGGTAGGTACTCCTTGTACGACGCAGGCACCATAAATGAAGGCACGTACATCACGGAGTGTGTGAGACGAGGCTGAAGGGTCTCGGGCAACACTGTCGAGATCTTCCGCAGGACCGCTGAGGCAGCCTCTGCGACATCAGGACCGCCCCAGCTTCTCGCCATCTCGATCCCTAACAACAACGCCTCAAGTTCTTCGTGATCAAACGTCAACGGAGGCAAGGTAAAGTGTTGGGGGAGTTGATACCCGACACCTGCTTCACCTTTGATCGGAATACCTGAGTCCATCAACGCCTGGATATCCCTGTAAATCGTCCGCACAGAGACACCAAACTCTTCGGCGAGTTGATCTGCTTTGGTCAAACGACGACCTTGCATGAATTGTACGATCTGAAACAAACGAGACGCACGCCTCATTACCTTCTCCTCTCTGCGCAAAACCATCGATGTATCTGGCAAAACCAGCACTCGCTCACTTGCGACATACACAACATACACGACCCCTCCTGACAGCATTCTGTCAGGAGAGAAAAAAATGTAGCGCAAAGTGTGACGGAGAGAAAGAGAAAAGGTATGTATGATATGAAAAAGAGGAAGGAAATGGACTCAGGTCTTGCTTCGTTCGTCGTGATATCCGCCGTGGGTCCACGCGACAATATCACCAGAGAGCACGATGGAGGCAAAAGAGAGCAGGACGAGGACCAGCGCGACCCCCAACAAGGCACCAAATGGATGTGCGCGAGCTTCGTCTAATCCAGCGGTTCCACCAAGCAAAAGCGCGGCGTAGGCTGCACAACCAACGAGTGTAAAGACACCGCTAGCTCTTTGCGCGATTGAGAATAAACGCACCCTCGTCAACCACGCCTCATCACCCTGTCGTTTGCGGTAAAAGTAAAGCCACGCTCCTGCAAACACGCCGCCGCTCGAAAGAATTGGACGAATCGCCCCCCACAGCATGTATTGCACCCCAATCACAAGACCGACAACTGCAAACATCGAAGCGACCAGCCCAAAGACCTCGGACCACGTCGCGACATCGTAAGGTGAATAGTTCGCCATCACCGACTGTCCTTTTTCGCGAAGAGCTGGGTCACTATGAATCGTCCCAATGATCTCTTTCACGCGAAAGATCCCAGTCTTGCCAGCAGGCACTTTTTGCATCAGCTCACGCTCAGGGTCCCAAAACAAAGCCCCCCAATCTCTGTGCTTTAGGATCACAGCCTGCCGTGTCTGTCTCCCTCCAACCTTGGAGGAGAACACGACAATGTCACCATCAAAGACACGCTGATCTTTATGATCTCGAAGCCCAGTGTCAGCGTGCTCTTCTTCGAAGGTGATCTCCTGACCACTCCACGCATACCCGTCAGGTGAATAAAAATACGTATCTCCAAGGCTCTTACGAAAACCTACACACTTCCCTTGTGCGATCAAACGGCCCCACCGCTCAGGTTGAGGCATCGGTGCGATATCCCATGGATTTGTCAAGACAACATACTCCTTGATTGGACACAAACAGATCTTCCTTCTAACCCCTTCAGAGTGCTCTGTTTCGTAAATGTCACCCTGAAAAAGTCCTTCTGCGACAAGGTACGTAGAGACTTTCTCAAAATCAAGTTGAAAAAGAACAGAACCACTTTTATACAGCTGCGTCAAAGCATGTACTCGCCTCCTTTCGGTGACAGGTGGCGAGTATTCCAACAACCCCACTCCCTTTCTTTCAGTTCGACAAGAAGGGAGTCACCTATGAATTTCTATTCACGCTCACAGTCCCTGTGAGCTTGAGGAGAATGAAGTGAACTTGCAGCGTTTTGTGCAGAAAGCACACGCATTGAATGAGTGGCGTATCCAACCCCTTCTCCCCCCCACAATTACACAGCCAGTGTTGTCTTTGCATCGCGAAGAGAACAGAGACAAACGTCTGGAATACCAAGATTTTCTCCAACAGCTCGCGACCGCTTTGCAGCGCTATGGTACACCTGCACATCGTCTGGAGCAGGCGATCACAGACGTCTCAAAAGTCCTTGGCATGGAGGTTCACATCTTCTCGACGCCGACAGGATTGTTCATGTCTTTTGTCAGCGCTCATGGTCAAGAGACCTCTTTGCACAGGGTGACAGGTGGCGAGCTGCACCTTGAGAGACAGAGCGACATTGACGAGCTCGTCGGTGGACTGATCGAGGGAGAGCTGAGTGTCTGTCAGGCACGCCGTCGCCTCGAAGAGTTGGCTGCAGGTGAGGAACGTTATTCGGCGTGGATGATGTTGCTGGCTTTCGGCGTCAGTGGCTTGAGTATTGCAGTGTTGCTCGGTGTTGGTTGGCTTGAGGTCGCGCTCTCCTTCGTTGGGGGTAGTGGTGTTGGTGCGCTCACTGTAGGGCTGGGTCGGTTTGAACAGACATCTCGTCTGCTGCCGGTGATCTCTTCGTTTTTGACGGCGCTGTTTGTCACGGCGATGGCTTCCTTTTTTGGTCCTATCGCGCAGTCGGCCATTCACCTGTCTTCGATCATTATTTTGGTGCCGGGTTTGTCCCTGACAGTCGCGATGACAGAGATCTCCACCCAACACCTTGCGTCGGGAACCGCTCGTCTGTCAGGTGCCATGCAGGTCATGTTACAGCTTGGGTTTGGTCTCGCGGTCGGGAATATCCTCGGCCAGAAGTGGTTTGGCGTGGTCGCCAACCAGAGCACAGGCACGTTGGGGCCGTGGTTTTTTTGGTCCATGTTGCCACTCGCAAGCCTCTCCTTTCTGGTGCTCTTTCGTGCGCGCCCTGGTGATGTGGGATGGATCATCCTCGCGGGATTCCTGGCCATCGGAGGGTCCAAGTTGGGTACGGAGCTGTTAGGAGACCAAATTGGTCCTTTCTTGGGCGCATTCTCCGTCGCGCTCACCGCCAACATGTTCGCCCGCACCTTTAAACGGCCAACATCGATCTGCATGATCCCAGGGATCATCTTTTTGGTCCCTGGAAGTATCGGACTTCATAGTATTTCAGCGATGTTCGAGAAGAACACAGTTGGTGGGATGGAGACAGCCTTTACGATGATGATCGTGACAGTCTCGTTGGTCTTTGGGGTGTTATTTGCGACGTTGCTGTTACCACCACGTCGACATTTGTAGGGGTGTTTGTGTGGGGGTCACACGGGGGGAGTATTAGCGAGCAGCTGGCGCAGCGGCTCTCTTTTTGGGAGCAGCTTCTTTTTTCTCGGGTGCTTTTTCGTCTCCGACAGCTTTTTTGTAAGCGGCCTTGATTTTGCCCCAAACACCTTTGGCTTTCTCCTTGAGTTTGGAGAGCTGTTTCTTGCTGGCTTTCTTCAGCTCATCCATGCGGACTTTCATCGCGCCTTTTTCGACCTTCATCAACTTGAGCGCTTCTTTCCACTCAGCTTTCGCTTTGTCTCCAGCCTTGCCGATCTTTCCTTTGAGCACATCCATCTGCTTGTCGAGTACTTTCATGCGCTTGGAGAAATCTTGTTTGATGTTCTCTCGCAACTCTTTCAGATCTTCTTTCGCGGACTTGATCGTCTCTTTTGCCTTGTTTTGTGTGTCCTTTTTACAACCAGTCAATGTGAACATCAACGCCAACATAAGCCATGCAGCTTTCAATTTCATAGGTAGATTCCTTTCCGTTTCCTCAAAGAGAGGGATTTTTTAACAAAGGCCAACAGGTGGCCGAAACAGGTGGAGGAAGATACTTAAAGTCCGAGACAAAGACAAGATCTTCTCCAAAGACATGTACACAAACAGATGGACATCTTCCCAAATGATGGGAACGGGCGTATGATACACGCAAACTGACAACCACATGCACTTCTAATCAGGTATGATGATGGATATACAAGAAAAACTCGAAGAACTGGCGACACAGGCAAGATGGGAGAAGTTACTCGTCGCTGTTATCATCGCCATTTACGGGCTGATGTGTGCCTTCTCTCCAGGGACGTGGCGCTGGCTAGATGGCGTCAACCTGCTTTTTCACGAAGCAGGCCACTTTTTCTTCACGCCTTTTGGTCGGTTCATGCACTTTTTGGGCGGTACCATCGGACAACTCTTCTTTCCCGTCGTATGTGTGATCTACTTCTATTTGAAAAAGCACTATTTCTCAGCCTTTGTCGTCTTGTTTTGGGTGGCCCAAAATATGTTCAACATCTCTGTGTACGCAGGTGATGCCGCAGTGACCAACCTCCCCATTCTCGAAGGAGGCATCCACGACTGGAACTGGATGCTGACGAGACTCAATATGATACGTTACACAAAGCTCATCTCGGGCATGATCTACCTGACAGGGTTTGTCACCCTGCTTGTGAGTATTCCAGGGATGGTCTACTTCTCATTTCGAGACGACGAACACGAAGCCGAGTGGGAATATGTCGAACCCTACGTCGGATACACCCCAAATATCATGGATGATGACGACTTTCCTCCCGCGAGTCGATAACAAACCAACGCTCGCACGTACTTGCATCGTGTGATATGATGCAACACACCAAACGGAAAGTGTCAATCGATATGGAGAACTGTGAAGATGTATTTTGTACGCCTGTCACCTATCTTTTTCTTGCTGTGGGGGTTTTTGTTGCTCGGGCCACAAGCCTGCTCCCCCGCCCCCACATGTATCGGTGATGTCGGTACGACAACCATCAACCCCAATGGGAGTCCGTGTGACAAACGTTGTGATTGCAACAACCAACAATACGTTGGATTCTGCAACGACAACAACATCTGCGAGTCCACAGCCCGTAAAGACTGCTCAGAAAAAGAGGAAAAACAAGCCTGCACTTTGCTCCCTATCGATGCCCAAGAAAACTGTAACGCAGGCCAACAGATCTGCCAGCCCGCCGAACTCACAACCCAAAAATGGGGTGATTGCAAACCCGTTGCGCGCACCAAAGCAGAGGACACCCCCGCACTTTGCTTTGACGGCCTCGACAACGACTGTGACGGAAAATACGATAAATTCGATAAAGACTGCGCCTCCTTTTGCCAACCTGACAGCACCCGGCCATGCTACACAGGAGATCCAAAGACCCGCAATAGAGGGATCTGTAAACTCGGAACACAGACCTGCAATAAAGACGGTAAAGGCTACAGCGCCTGTCAGGATGAGGTGCTCCCACAAAAAGAAGAATGTAACGGAAAAGACGACAACTGCAACGGCGTTGTCGATGAAAACCCAGCAGGCTGTACATGTGACAAAGAAGGCGCGACGAGTCCTTGCTATGGTGGACCTGATGGAACCCTCAACCAAGGAATTTGTTCATCTGGCCTGCAAACTTGTACCAAGACAGCCGATGGCTTGATCTGGAGCGCGTGTGTTGGTGACATCACCCCACAAGTCGAGAACTGTGATGGGATTGACAACGACTGTAACGGAAAAGTCGACGACAACAAGACCTGCAACCCTTGCGGTCTTCCTGGCACCACACAGTCTTGCTTTGGTGGTAAGCTCCACCAACGCAACCAAGGGGTTTGTCGTGACGGCCTTCAGGTCTGTGGTGCAGATGGACTTTGGAGTCGATGCAGTAACCAAACGCTCCCTGACGCCAAACAACGCTCAACAGGAGCCTTGTGTACTGCCGATAACTTTGACAGCCAATGTGAAGAATACAAGTGTGACGGGCTCGATAATGATTGTGACGGTATCGTCGACGAAGTCTGTCCATACAGAGCCTGTGACACAGACGTCGATTGCCAGCTGATCCCCAAAAGCAAAGGCACGTTTGTTTGCCGATACAACCAATGTGTCCCCGAAAATGGGGGATGTACAAACGGTCAAACATCCTGTGGTGGTGTTTGTGTCGACACACAAACAAGCACCTCTCATTGCGGAAGCTGCGGCAATGGATGCCTCAGCGATCAAACATGCCAAAGCGGAAAGTGTACTTGCAAGCAAGGCACCACTCTTTGCGGCAGTCTATGTGTCGACACCCAATCCAACAAAGCTCATTGTGGAAGTTGTCAGACCGCCTGTACCACCAATGAAGTTTGTCAAAGTGGAAAATGTATCGAAGACAAATGCCCCAACGATCCAAACAAAACGGAGCCGGGTATTTGTGGCTGTGGAAAAGAAGACACTCCTGCTCAAACCGCCGACGATGACAACGACGGTCTCGCAAACTGCGTCGACGCACATCCAAAAACTTCCTGCCCCTGCTTTGTGCTCAGTGACGTACAACAAGCCCACACACAATCCACGGCCGCTTGTGTACTACAATCCGCGAATTTTGACGGCGAGTATTCAGGTGTTCTCTACTCCAAAGGTGCAGAGCAATATGTCGTAGGTCTGCAATCTGAAAACAACAAATACGCCTGTGGGAAAGGATGTGTCCAGAATTGTAACGGACAACAAATGCAAGAAGTCGTGCTCACAAAGGACCAATTTGACGCCTGCTTGGAAATTGTAGAGGCAGGAATCAAGACTTGCAAGAATACCTGCGTGAAAGGGCAATCCTATTGCGCAGCAAGTTGTGTCGACGTGAGCAGCGACAGCGCACACTGCGGTCGATGTGGTCTGTCCTGTCCAGCCAACGTCACCTGTCAAAACGGCCAATGTCAATGTCCAGCAGGTTCGACGTTTTGCAATGGCCAATGTGTCAACACACAACTCTCACAACTACATTGTGGACAGTGCAACAATCCGTGCAGTCAGGGTGATACATGTACTGCTGGTATATGCAAGACTTCAAGCTGCCCGGCAGGTCAAGCGCTCTGTGGCAGCGCCTGTGTAGACATCCTCAACAACACCACCCATTGTGGTGCATGTAACGCCAAATGTGACCAAGGCCGAAGCTGTCAAAATGGCGTCTGCCTCTGCCCTTCAGGACAGGTCTTTTGTAACGGATCATGTGTGAATATCCAAACAAACGATGCACATTGCGGACAATGTAACACCGCATGTTCAGGAGGACAGGCTTGCCAGGGAGGTCGATGCCAATGTATCGCCGGTAAAACACTCTGCTCAGGGACATGTGTGGATACATTCCAGAATGACTCGAACTGTGGGCAATGTGGTATCGCATGCGCAGCCGGACAGATATGTTCAGGTGGTGTATGTCTCTGCCCCTCGGGAAATGCTTACTGTGGCAACGCCTGTGTCGATCTTCAGACCTCCAATAGCCACTGTGGTGGGTGTGGGTTGGCTTGTGCGAGTGGACAAAGTTGCGCCAAAGGTGTTTGTACATGCCCAACAAACCAACTCAAATGTTCAAACACATGCGTCAATCCAAACACAAACAACAACCACTGCGGTCAATGCAACCAAGGCTGTGCAAAAGGCCAATGTCAACAGAACGTATGCCCAACAGACCAACTCTGCCCCTCTCACAATTGCGCATTCACCTGTGATACCAACGCTCCCTGTCCCGACGGACTCACATGTGGCACGAGTAAAACATGTAACGGTTGGCAAAAGATGTTCCACCCAGCGAGCAGCTTGAACCCACTGACAGTCAAAGACATCGCAGCTGACACGACTGGTGCCATTTATCTCATCGGTGAGTACACCAACAACGCCAAGTTCGACACATTCACGCTCAAAGGTCGCGGGAAGCAGGATATCTTCATCGCCAAACTCAACCCGCAAGGGACTACGTTGTGGGCCCAAAGCATCGGAGGCTCAAACGGAGATATTGCTTCTGGAATTGCAGTCTCACCAGATGGCAAAACCGTTTACATCACGGGAACATTCGTCGCTCAATCGGGCCAAACCAATCCGTTTATGTTCCCGACCTCGTCAGGTGGCGATGTACCCCGCGCAGTTGTAGGACAAACCTACATGTATCTCGCCAAGGTCGATCCAAGCACGGGATTCGTCACACAAACTCTTGTGGTGGGTGCGCTCTCTCCTCTGTACGTATCGAATCTTGCAGTGGACGCACAATCCAACGTCTATGTGGCAGGGTATAATTACGACACAGGACCATTTAATCCAGACCCATTTGGTCAAACAGGATTGTATGCGGAGCGAGGCGATGCTGGACTCATGTTTATTCTCGTGTACAACAGCAGCCTCAGGAATATCTTCGCAGATCGCATCAGTATGAAAGGATTTTCCAGCATTCCCAAATTACGTCTAGCGATCGTCCCCTCAAACAACCCTCAACAACCCCTCGCAAACATCTGGCTCACAGGCTCATTCGCTACAGGCCTCACAGCAAAACAAACCTCCAGCGTCACCAAAACGATTTACGCTACAGGAAGTGATGATCTGTTTGTCGCCAAATGCAACACAAACACCCATTTCATCGAATACCTGATCCCCATCAGCACATCGGGTCAGGAACGCGCAGGCACAATAACCCTCGAACAATCCAAGACTGGTCCAACTGGCGCGCTTTTGGTCACAGGAGGTGTCAGCGGTAGTAGCGGAATCCGCTTGGGCAACAAAAGCCTCGCCAAAATCTCCCCCACATACGGGACTTTCCTTGCACGTATCACACCGACAGGAAACGTCGATTGGGCGCAAATTGTCTCGGATAAAAGCACCACCACATCCCCGACGATAGGTGTCGGCCTAAACAGTGATCCTGACGGGCGCTACTTCATGTACATCCATGGAACCGCGCCATACGGGACAACACCAAAACCCTCAAACTACGCAAATATTGGCTTTGGCTTCCTTGGCTTTACGCTCAACACCGCGACCCAAAAACCCATCTTTGAAACTGTTTCCCAAAGCATCAATGGCGCGACAAACGGAACAGTCACCCCCATCAGGATGCTACGAACAGCCCAAAGTGTCATCCTCGTGGGATCGGTCAAAGGCTCCTTTGTCCTCCCCTATCCAAACCCCTCCACTAAAAACCAATTCTCGTTTGCGTCCTCTTTGCCAAGCGTCGAAGCAACATACCTCATGCGCATCCCACTCCCCTCACCTCCCACTCCATAATATCGTTGTCCTGAGTAGAGATTGACTCCGATCGAGTCCCACACGACACCCCTCCCCGCCTTCATCATTCATCATCCGACACACGCTTCCCCCCATAACAAACTGTTTTTGTTAAAAGAACATTTTTCCGACACCTCTGGTACATCCATTGCTTAAAAGGAGAATAGGAAAACCAAACAAACCAGAGCCTTGGACATGCCTTAGCCGTGAGGACACCATGATGTACGCACAAAAACACAAACACACAGAGCCAGCTCCTTCGGAGAGACGTAGGGAACCTAGACTTCCGTTTAAGTCCAACACTGTGATGTTGGTTACTTACAAAGGCGGTGGTCCTTTGTACTTCGGCGACTGCAAAACCATCGACAAGCAATCGCTGATGATGGAAGTCGAGCACCCTGTCCCTCCAGGCAAAAAGATCGAGTGTAAATTTACCCTGCCTTGGACGGAACGCTCTGTGTACCTACAAGGGATCGTGATGGATGTGCTCCCCCCTAAACATCAAGGTGGCAAAAGCCGGATGAAGGTACGCTTCTTGTCTCTCGATCACAACGTGCTCAAGAGCCTCGATGCTTACCTCCAGAAAAAAGACTCTCCCCTCATGCAACCACAAACGACATGGAGAAAGCTGCCAACTCAACACGAGATCCCAAGGTTTTCACCAAACAAAAACTACACACAAGAAGCATTTGACGAGACCGCTGTCTACCCCAAGGTAAAAAAAGACCTACCCAACTTACGTGGAACAGAGTCACCTGCACATTATAGAGCCCGAACAGAGCCCACTCTCCCTGTTCTCCCAAGGGTTGCACAGGAGACAGCCACAAGACGAGAGCGCATGCAACAGACCTCCTCTTACTGTTACGTAAAGAAGGAGACAAAGGAGCGCTCAAAGCCTCGATATTCAGATACATTCCGTAGAATCAGAGAGACGCAACCTGTCCCAACAGTGCGTCCTCCTGCCAACAGGCACCCACAGAGTTCCTCTCAGCAAGCGAATCGACCAACCCGTCCTTTGTCCACACACACGATCATCGATCGTACGCACATGACCAACCCCACCCTCGAAAGAGCGACGCGCACCGAGACAACAAAACGCGCACCGCTCGTCGCGTCTTTTCAGAGTCAACACAAGGACCGAATGATCTCCGTTATGACAGAGAACATCTCAAACAGTGGGATTATGTTGCGCACAACCGATCCACTCCCAAAAGGCGCAGAGATCCACATCCAACTCGTTCCTCCGGGACAAAGCAGAGGGTTGTGGTTCCAAGGTTGTGTCGCGTGGTCCAAAGAAGGCGTAGGGATGGGAATCTCCTTCGCAAATCTCTCCCAGCAACAAAGGAAGTTGTTGGCATTGCTCACACAAGAGCGATGAACAAATGGCATCGTATTTCGAGCAAGGATGTGTTAACCTTAACAAAAGGAAGAGAGAGAACCATGGACGGATTCATGATGAAAGACAAAAAATTTCCAAGGATAGCTGTCCACAAAGGACAATTAACAGGAAAACAAAGCTTGCCTACCAAAAAAGAGCGCTCCACAAAGCCATCGGGTATCAAACAAGCAAAGCCGCGACGCAGCAGGGCTGAGAGGACCTCCGAATATTCTCAGATCGCGACACAAGAGACGCGTAAGATCGTCGTCGCAGATTACCCGCCAGAGCAAGTCCCTTGTTTACTCGTGATGTCAGGTGTTGATCTCGGGAAACTCTACCCGATGGATCTTATTGAAGGCCCCTTCAGACTCGGTCGCAACCCAGAAAATCATATGCGCATTGATGACTTCGATATATCTCGCTATCACGCAGAGATACGCATGACCCCAAGTGGACACATTCTCCTCGAAGATCTCGGCAGCACCAACGGACTCTTCGTCAATGGCGATCCCGTCGGCAGCCATCGTTTGAAGATTGGTGACAGGGTGCGACTCGGACCACACCTCACATTCCAGTTCTCCTTTAAAGATCAACACGAAGTCTCCTACCATCAAAAGATCTACAACCGCATCGCCTATGATTCACTTACAGGCGTCGTCAACAGACGTTACTTTCTCGACGCGACAAAGAGAGAATGGTCCTTTGCCAAAAGACACGGACAACCTCTTTGTGTCGCCTTGTTCGACATCGATCGCTTCAAAAATATCAACGACACGTATGGACACCCTGTCGGCGATGAGGTGCTTATGGAGTTTTCACACAGGGTGAAAGAGATGACGAGAGATGAAGATCTTTTTGCCCGGTATGGCGGAGAAGAGTTTGTACTCCTGCTGCGCTCAACCAAGCTCGCAGGCGCACAAATCGTCTGTGAACGCATCCGTGACGCGATCCAAAGCGCTCCCTTCTCGACAAAAGCCGGTCCCATTGATGTCACTGTGTCAGGTGGTTTGCTCGAATGCCTGAGCGAAGCGCTCCCCTTCTTTGAGCTTGATGGAGCGATCCAAATTGCCGATGAGTGCCTTTACCACGCGAAAGAGAGTGGTCGTAATCGCATCAAATGCACCACCCTCACCAACCACGTTCCCCTTTAACAATATCAAGACGATCGCAAGAAACACTTTGCGGTCACTTCACTTCCAGCCGCAGATCACCGCCCCCATCGCCGCCAACGTCACGATCCAGTAACCTCCCTGGATCGCAATGTATTTGAACCCTCTGCGTTCGTACATCGCCATCACGGAGATGATCGGCGTCACCAACAACAAGCCCATCAAAGTCCCGTGGAATGCACCGTGACCAAATGTACGAAAATGATTCCCGTATAGTTTCATGAAATTCGCGAGATATACGCCAATTCTGGAGTCAGGTTTTCCAAACCCTGGCTCATTCACCATCAGCGAAAAGATGTGCGCTTGGTGGATGACAGACGTCGCGACGATCATCGCGATAAAGACACCAAGCACCAAAGATACCAGCATAATTTTGATGATATTGGCTTCCTTCACCTTTTCGGGGGTCATGCCGCTCGCATTCATCCAGGCACCACCGAGCACCTTGGGGTGATACCAAACAGAGCCAATGATCAGAGGAAACAACGCAGACACAAATACAGCGATCCAGTTGATAGGCATTTTCTTCTCCAGGATAGAGTTTTCCGCGTTTCATCCGCGGCAATAGAGTCTGTACGCGGCTCCTTTTGCAGCGCCTCAGACATGTTCCTTCGTTGCATGTCTACGGACAACTCAACTCACGCATATACCTACGGATACTCGCCTTGTACCGTGTGGAACGCTGAAATACCTGAAGGTGAGAACGCCAATGTGCACACGATGCGCGGCGACGCTTAAGTTGGTGTGTAAGGATGGAACCCAGCTCAAAACTGAGCACCTCTTTCGCACCCTGTTCCCGGAACGTTGAAAGTTTGTCACGTAACATATGTACAGCTCTATCATATCGTCCCTGTCCACGCAATCGCCTCAGCTCAAAAAGCAATTGTTCAAACTTGGGGCCGTACATTGTCTTTGTAATCTTTGGTGGTTTGGGCCTTCTCACAATCGGTGGTGCAACGCGTGTCGGAGGACTCACACGTCGAGGGGGTTTTCGCATGACGACCTTTTCAGGCTCATGAACATACTCATCTGGACGACGCACCTTTGCCATTTTTGCCGGGTGATGAGGTGCTTTTCTCCTTATCACGTGGTGCTTTGTGATGGCGCGCCTTCTTACGGGCACACGTAGACGTTTGACGTTTCGCATGATCCGCTGGATGGCTCGATCATGTGTGTGTCTCTTACGAAGTGGCCAAAAGAGAGCCTGACCAGGCTTCAACAAGACTCTTCTGCCATCGACACCAACAAACAGGATCTTGCCTCGGTGGAGTCTTACAGAACCAGACCGCCGATCTTGTACGATAGTAAAGGCCGTCCCCAACACTTCGATGTAGCCGTGAGAGACAAAGATCCGAAGTGGTTGTTGTCGGCGTCGACGTGGCACGACATCAAAAAAAGCCGTCCCCCGTTGCAATTGAAGTCCGTGCTTTTGACGCCGAAGCATCGCCTGTTCATGAAGAGTCAAGGAGACACGAAGCGCACGATCTTGAACATCACATGTGTAGAGTTGACACTGTAACCCTTGTGTTCCCACACGTTTGATAGCCTGACCACGCCAGGAAAATTGTTGCCAATGTTGTGCAGCAGGACGCCAGCCTCCCCATACTATCACCATCAACGCCCCAACCGCGACGAGCGCATAATGCCAGGACTGTATCGCTCTGGTGGGTTGCACAGGCTGTATATCTTCTCCGCGGAGCTTTCGGAGGATACGCGCATTCGCCTCTGGTGAGAGCTCGTGCTGTTGGTATGTCTCGTCGAGCTGTTTGAGCCCTCTCAAAAATTCGTCAGACATGTGAAAGATCCCATCCCTTCTGTGTCAAGCGTGATTGCGCACGTTGAAGGAGCTTGGACACGTACCCTTTGGACAAAGACAACATCTCACAAACCTGGGCTTGGGAGCACTCATCGAGATAGACCATACAAAAGACCACACGTTCTTTGGGAGGCAGCGCTCGGAGCTTTGCGTCGATCTCTTGAAGCTCCTCTTTGACCTGAATGTGATGTTCAGGTGTATCTCTAACATGCCCCACCTCAGGCACCAAGATCTGTTGTAGTTTCTTCCACATGGTACGCTCCCTTTGCAATCGCGTGAAACACATGTTCGTCGTCACTCGATAAAACCAAGGCTCCAACTTATCGAGCGCTTGTAACGTATCGAGTTGCTCAAGCATCTTCATAAACACATCTTGTGTGATATCTTCGGCCATACCTATATCGCCGCTACAAAACCGTAAGCAAAGTCGAAACACTCGATCTTTGTGGCGTTCGTAGAGCTCTTCAGCTGTCATCCATCGCTTCCTCACACATCAAACCAGTCAAATTCGTCCTATATCAACATCACACTGCATACAGAACACTTACGACACAAAGGAAAGTTTCCTCTTTTTTTGGAAAAAGTTGTCGTTGCGCTTCCCAAGTCTTTTCCGTATGCTTGCCCACACACACAAACACAAAGGCAGCGAAACGAATTGAATGTACAGACCATAAGGATTGTGTTCATCCTCCTCACGGGGTGGATGATGAGTCCAACCAACACAGAATGCTGGGCCAACAAACCGACCCTCGTCTCTGTTGAGCTTTCACAGGGAAGTACCAAACTGTACAAACATCTGCACTTGCTCTCCCTCCAAAGAGACCTCCTGTGGCGACTCACACAAGAAGGCTTCGCTGTCGTCGCTCCCCAACACAAACCGACCTTCAAGATCACACTCCACGGGACAAAAACGCGCCTCTCTTTCTCCGTCAGGTATCGCAAACGCATACGGCGAGGGAACACAACCTTCCAAGCAAAAAGATGGCAACAAAGTCACCTCGAAGCCACACACCATATCGTCGATCTCTGTCGCCAATTTGTCAGGTTGCTCCCCAAACAACCAACCAAAACCAAACAGGCCTCGCCCCGACGTCTGCGGTGGGAACTTGGACTCTCAGGTGGTGGCATGTACAGGATCTCAGGCTTCGATCCTCTCTTCCTATTTTCGATGAGATGGGGACAACATAGAGGTTTTGGCATGCACATCGAGAGTCATCTGCTGCCCTCCGTTTGGGGTGACCTCTCGATCTTTGAATGGGGCGTCCAGCTCGGACCGACATGGCGTACACCACTCAACAAACACCTCGCCCTGGAGCTTGGGTTATTGCTCGGCTTCACCAACCACGCCTATACACTCACGTCTGCCAATAGCAGCGGCGCTGAGTGGGATTTTATGGGAAAATTCACGACGTGGTTGCTCTGGCAATGGCACCCTCTCTTTTGTTTGCGACCGTGGCTCTCTGTTGGATTCGCCTCGCGCGCACGCACACACCTCAACCAAAACAAAGAACTTTGGAAACGTTCAGCCTTCCAAGTCGGTGCAGGTCTCTCCATCGCTGTCACTCTTTAATGATACAATCACCAACCAACATCACAAAATAGAAAAAAAGAGGAAACTTTCAAGGCGCTCATTGGTGGTGTAAGTATAGCCGTTGGGGACACCCCAACCAGGAAAACAAAAAGCTCTGTCCACCATGTCAATATGGAAGGAGTCTGTCATGACTGTGTTTCGATATCAGAAGATGTTTTTTTTATCGATGTTCGCTTTCTCTTTAATGATGATGCAAGTCGGATGTGGTGACAATGTGATCAACCACAACGACGGAGGTAACCCCGATCAAACTGGCATCGCGTGCAAAAATGACTGCGAATGTCAGGCAAAAGACGCAGGTGTTTGCCAAAATAACCTTTGCAACGACGAAATTAAACGCGCTTCCCAATGCCCCGACTGCAACGGAAGTGTATGTCCTGCTGGTGAGGTCTGCTATGACGCAACAAGCAAAAAACTTGGGACGTGCCAAGCAGCCAACACGTGCAAAGATGATTGCGATTGCGCCGCGAGTGGTAAGGTCTGTGAAAGCGGAACTTGTCAAGCGCTCCGCCGAGCCACTCTTTGCCCCGATTGCAACTCAACCTCCTGCCCCAAAGGCGACCGGTGCTACGACGCAACAACCCAAACAGTCGGGACATGTAGTGGTTCCATCGCGTGTAAAAACGACTGTGAATGTCTCGCTAAAAACGCCGGCGTCTGCCAAAATGGTGTCTGTGACGCGACCATCAAACGCGCCAACTTGTGTCCAGACTGCAATGGACAGACATGTCCAGCAGGTGAGGCTTGCTACGATGCAACGACCAAGACTGTCGGGACATGTAGCAGCTCTATCGCGTGCAAAAACGACTGTGAATGTCTCGCTAAAAACGCCGGCGTCTGCCAAAACGGTGTCTGTGACGCGACCATCAAACGTGCCAACATGTGCCCAGACTGTAACGGAAGTGTGTGTCCAGCAGGTGATGTCTGTTTCGACACCAAAGCCAAAACCATCGGGACATGTCCAGCGGCGACAACGTGTAAAGACGATTGTGATTGCGATGCAGCAGGTGCAGGTGTCTGTGAAGGCGGTAGCTGTACAACGCTTGTCAACAGAGTTTCAAACTGCCCAAGCTGTACAGACCCAACGTGTAAAGATGGCACGCGCTGTTTTGATGCTTCGACCAAAAAAGTAGGAACATGTGGTCCAGAGTCGTGTAAAAATGATTGTGATTGCATGAAAAATGGCGGTGTTTGTGAGGGTGGTCTTTGCAATAAACTCGTCGCCCGAGCCTCCATGTGCCCTGACTGTAATGGTAAGAGTTGCCCTGCTGGTGATGCGTGTTATGACAGCACCACACAACAAGTCAGCACCTGCCTCGCCTGCAAAGATGATTGCGACTGTATGGGCAGAGGGCTCTTGTGTGCGAGTGGTACATGCCTCCCATTACGTCGCATGTCCATGTGTCCAGATTGCAACTCGACCTCCTGCACCAAAGGAGACCGATGTTACGACAGCTCCACCAAGAAGCCTGGAGTGTGTAGTGGTGTCATCACTTGTAAAGATGATTGTGATTGTCTCGTCGCTGGATTTGGTGTCTGCGCAAATAATACCTGTCAACCTCTCAAAAGGATGACCCTCTGTCCCAGCTGCAATAGCTCAACATGCCCATCAGGTGACCGTTGCTACGAAGCGATGACCAATACTGTCGGGACATGTAAATCTTCGTCCTCTTGCAAAGATGACTGTGATTGTATGAGTAAAGGTCTACTTTGTGACAGTGGAACATGTAGGGCGCTACAACGTCCGTCTTTTTGTCAATTCTGTAGTTCTTCAACATGTACAACAGGACAACGCTGTTACGACGCGACAAACAAGCAACCAGGAATCTGTGGTTCCAAGACCTGCACAGATGATTGTGATTGTATTGGGACAGGTACGGCTTGTATTTCAGGTCAATGTGTCCCTGCAGGCCGAAAAAACCAGTGTACTTGTAATCGCGCAAATTGTCCGGCTGGGACCAAGTGCGAGCTAAGCACAACAGGAAAGGTCCGCACCTGTCCCAGCTCTGGCACATTTGCTTGTGGTGAGGTGGCAGATTGTACAAAAGGAACACAATACTGCGAAACGGGTATTGGTGGTGCAAACCCTTGTGGTGGTGGCTCTCCCACACCCCCACAATGTGGCGCAAACTGCACCGTCATGAATTGCAGTAACGGCAACTACGCCTGTATGTGTCGCTCCTTCCAGTGTAAAGCGCTCCCCACTAACTGCCAAGGTTGCTCTTGTCTTGGTGCAAGTGGTGCCTGTTCATGCCAAACAGTAGATGGCAACCCCGTCGTGACCTGCGCCTTCCCCTGATCCGGCGAACGTTGCACCAGCGGGCGGCCACTGGACCCCGGTTGAACCCCTGCGGGGTTGGGGCTTTACCACTTGCAGAACTCTTCCAGGAGGGGCTTCTCTTCGTGGCTGATTTGCTTCGTGTTCATCGTAAAAAAAGGTGTGTTTGTGCGTTGAGGTGGGACTTTGAGTCCCGCCGCAATTCAGATCAACGCGAAGCCTTTGAGGCGAGCGTACCCTCTCTATAGCACCGGGTTTGAACCCGGTGGTACCAACCAAATGAATCCCTCTATCCAATCATTCAACCCATGCTCCCGTCTCCAGAAACGTTTGTAAAAAAAATACGCCCAAAGGATACGAATGTAACCATGCGCGCATGGGCATTGGGATACGAATGGCCATCTTTCGAGAGGAGGGACTATTTACCCGATATATACAGGGGATTCTAGATTTCTGATCCGACAGACGTTGCACTTGCGTCCAAAGCAAAGCGTCCTATGAGGACGTTTGCTCCGTACGCTTTGCAACATATGCCTCGACAAACTCTCCACCCTGTCACTTCGTGACATCCCTCCTCTCAAGCCTTTCGAGAGGAGGGAGCATTTACCCGATATGTACGAGAGATACTTGAATGCTGTTCCGGCGGACGTTGCACTTGTGTCTCCGCAAACTCCCCTGATTCCACGAGTTCATCCCCTCCTTCCTGGCGGATATAGCAAGCCATATCCTTGGATTCCTTTTTACTTTCGGGATTGCAGTGGGTTTTTTGCGTCTTCACTTGCAATCATCCACCTCAACAAACTCTCCACCCTGAGCCTTCGGCTCTTCCCTCCTCTCAAGC
>PCBK01000164.1 GCA_002731275.1 Deltaproteobacteria bacterium
CTTTCACTGGTTCCTTCGTGGGAGAACCTGTTTTCACTGATTCCTTCGTGGGAGAACCTGCTTTCACTGGTTCCTTCGTGGGAGAACCTGTTTGCATCGAACCCTTTTCCCCAAAAGTGCTTTTAAATGATGGGAGTCTTTCCCCTTTGAAATCAGTGTTATGGTACTTTTTTCAAAAAAAAGTTCGGTTTTGGTCTCGATGATGTGTCTTCCTTCACGTAACAAAAAAGACACTAGGCATAGAGCGCTGCCTGCTTTGTCTTGATCCATGAATCTTTCCTTTTGGAATCCATAGATCGTCACAGAAAGAGCAAACAAGACTGGCTCATTGTCAATGGAGAGAAGAAGATGAATCGTAACACATTATTTTCATTTTGTTTGGTAGGATTGGCGATCGCGTTCTTCGCGATCGTCTCCACAGGATGCGGCTCTGTCCAACATTGTATGGACAACGCAGACTGTGCAAGCACTGAAGGCTGCTTCACTGGAAGCTGCCAACCCCTCAATCAAAGTAACGCATGTCAACAAGGGAACGTATACCACCGCGTAGGCACCACATACAAAGCCGATGATGGTTGCAACACCTGTACCTGCCAAAAAGGCGGCGTCGCTGCCTGTACTGAGATGGCTTGTGTGAAGACCTGTAAAGACACAGATGGCAAGGAGTACAAAGTCGGCGAGACTTTCCCCTCTGCTGACGGATGCAATACATGCACTTGTGGGCAAGATGGTAACATCGCATGTACAAAAAAAGCCTGCGTGACGACCTGCAAAGACGTAGACGGCAAAGAGTACAAAGCCGGTGAGACCTTCCCTGCTGCAGATGGATGTAACACTTGTACCTGTGGACAAGATGGCAACATCGCATGTACAAAAAAAGCCTGCACCAAAGTCTGTGGGACAAAAAATGGCATCACTTGCGCAAAAGGTGAGTACTGCGAATTCCCCAAAGGTCAATGTGGCCGTCTTGACAAAGGCGGAACATGCAAGCCCTTTAATCCAAACGACGCCTGCCCCGAGAACATCCAACCTGTCTGTGGATGTGACGGTAAAACTTACAACAACAGCTGCAACGCCGAGCGTGCTGGCGTCTCCATCGACTACGATGGAAAATGTAACACAACCATCACAACCTGCAAAGACGTAGACGGCAAGGAGTACAAAGTTGGTGAGACCTTCCCTGCTGCAGATGGATGTAACACTTGCACCTGTGGAAAAGACGGAAGCATCTCATGTACAGAGAAGGCTTGCTCCAAGGTTTGTGGTGGTAACTCACCCACTCCTAACAAATGCGCTGCTGACGAGTATTGTAACTACCCCATCAGCGCAATCTGTGGCTTCGCTGACGCGACTGGGATCTGCACCAAAAAAGGTGGTCCCAACTGTCCCGCGATCTACAAACCCGTCTGTGGTTGTGACAACAAAACATACAGCAGCCCCTGCCACGCCAGCGCTTCTGGCATGTCTGTCCAATACGAAGGTGAGTGTAAAACGGCAGGAACCTGTAAAGGTCCTGATGGAAAAACCTACAAAGCGGGTGACAGCTTTCCCGCTGGAGATGGTTGTAACACTTGTGGTTGCCGAAAAGATGGTAGCGTTGTCTGTACACAAATCGCCTGCACCAAAAACTGCACCGCTCCTGACGGTCGTGTCTACAAGGATGGGACCACCTTCCAACAAGGGTGTAGCCGTGGAAAATGTAGCAACGGCAAAATCGCATGGAGTGCAGACACCTCCTGTCCCGCACCTATCTGTGGAACACGTGGTGGTATCAGCTGCGCACTCAGCGAGTTCTGTAAGTTCCCCAAAGGTCAATGTGGTCGCCTTGATAAAGGCGGAACATGTGCACCCCTCAACAAAAATGGCATCTGCCCCACCAATATCCAACCTGTCTGTGGGTGTGACGGCAAAACCTACAACAACGAGTGTGAAGCGGCGAAGTCCGGTGTGTCTGTTGACCACGATGGACAGTGTAAGAGCGCTGGCTACTGTAAATACAACGGAAAGACTTACAAACAAGGTGACTCCTTCCCCTCTACTGATGGCTGTAACACATGTAGCTGTGGTGCCAATGGACTGGTTGCATGTACCAAAAAAGCTTGCACCAAGGTCTGTGGTGGGCTCCTCGGCACACAGTGCCCCAAAGGCGAATACTGCAACTATCCCACCACTGCAAACTGCGGACGCGCTGACGCAACAGGGCTCTGTACACCACAGCCCGGCCCTGTCTGCCCTGCCCTCTACGCGCCTGTCTGTGGATGTGATGGCAAGACGTACAGCAGCGACTGCCACGCAGGCGCGGCTGGTGTCTCTGTCGATTACAAGGGCGTCTGCAAAGGTACTGGAAGCTGTACTTACAATGGCAAAACGTATAAATCAGGCCAAACCTTCCCCTCTACAGATGGTTGTAACACCTGTGTCTGTGACGCAAGTGGTCAGGTCATCTGCACCAAGATCGCCTGCACCAAAGTCTGTGGAACACGTGGCGGTGTACAATGCTCATCTGATGAGTTCTGCCAATTCCCCAAAGGAGTTTGCTCCAACCCCACAGATCAGTACGCTGGTACCTGTAAGAAGATCAACAAAGGTGGCATCTGCCCTGCGATCGCCAAGCCTGTCTGTGGATGTGATGGCAAAACTTACATCAACGACTGTAAAGCCACCAACGCTGGCGTCAATATCGCAAGTGAAGGTGCCTGTAAAACGCCTTAATCCCCTTGAGGCAAAAGATATGGCGTGACAAAGGAAGTCGTTCCATATCCATCCTCCCATCCCACCATCGGCTCATGTTTCCGACCATGTCGCAACACCTCCCCCTCTCCCTCTTCGGTCCATCTTCTCAGACACCTCCCCGAATGCTCGCTCCATGTGATATGATGTCGCTCGATCGTACAAGACATCCCTTCTCTTTTGTGATTGGAGCAACGCCTCGTGTCTGCACACATCAGCTTACGTTGGATCTTATGTTTGGGACTCCTTTTTCAGTTCGTGTTTTGGACCCTCGCGATTCCAGAACAGACGAGTGCATCGACACCTGCGAGCGCCCAAAAGACCTCCGGACTTCCTGCATGTTTATCCCACAACCACACCTGTGAACGCGCGAGGGATTGTTGCTCTGCGAGCTGCCAAAAAGGACGGTGTAAAGGAAATTGTCGAGAGGACGGTTTTCCGTGTGAGCGCGCTGCACAGTGTTGTTCCAAGCGATGTGAACAGGCACGTTGTGGAGGGGCGTGTCAAACACTTGCGCAGCGCTGCAAGAGAGACGCAGACTGCTGTTCTCAACGATGTCACCGAGGTCGGTGTCGAAAAGCAACGCCACCCCAGGCCTGTGACCCTGCACAATGTCACCGCTGGAACAAAAGGAAAAAACGTTGTGATTCGCGTTGTCGACGTGGTCATGTTTGCATTTGGGGGCAGTGTCAACGAGACACCACCGCGTTGTCACGTCGACCTCGTGTCTCACCTGTCCGCAGGAGGCCCCGACAGATCGTAACAGCGCGCACAACGCGACGCCCTGTACCGCGTCCTTCTCCTCGCACGCCGCTTGTGAGAAGACCTCCACATCGTCCCCGTCCTCGCCTTCCACGAGCGCGAACGACGCCGCCTGTGAGACGACCTCCTGTGCGACGCCGAGCGCGCCCACTCCCTCCACCAAGAAGACAACCGCGTCGTGTGCCTCCCCCACCCCGCCGAACAACCTCGTGTGATGCACGAAAATGTCTGGCTTTCGACCCCAATATCAAAGGGTGTCATACGATCTGTCCGCCTGGAACCTCATGTGATGGAAAAGGCACGTGTATCTCCCCACCAAAAGTCCGTTGTAACCTCAAAAAATGCGAGTACTACGACGCGGACAAGGGACGTTGCGTTTACCACTGTAAGAGCAATCAACTCTGTATCGCTGGTCGATGCAAACTTCCGAGTTGTTCGATGAAGCAGTGTATGGTGTTCCACACCCAAAAGAAACGCTGTGTGTCGTTTTGCCAAAGTGGTCAACGATGTGACGGAAGAGGTCGATGTCTGGGGAGCCTCTTGAGGCCCCTCCCCCGCAGCAACACAGGCTGTGATCGCAAACGCTGTCAACGTCGAACGTTTGACGGTCGCTGTGTGACGACGTGTGCTTCACATGAAGTGTGTATTGATGGTGAGTGTCTGATCCAAGAAGGTCCGTAATCCCCTCCAAACCCCTCTCAACAACTCCAGTTCAAAAAAAGCGTCCCGAGGCTTCTTGAAGATCCCTGTAGTAACGAAGCATCTTTTCGAGCTCTTTAAGGCGCTTTTCCAATGCTTTGCTTTGGCTGGCTTGTGCGGACAGGACTTTCAGGATATTGAGTCCGCCGGCCTGTAGACTCTTCTCTTGTAGGATGAGTTGTCGTTTGACTGTGGGGACGAGTTGTGTGTCGAACAGCAAAAAGATCTTCCGCGCAGCCCAAAAAGAGATATAGAGAGAGCGGATACTTCTGTCGATGTACAAGCGCTCTGCACGTTTTTTGAGTTGGAGTTGTCGGATCTTCTCTGTGAGCGTCCAACGTTTATCCTGAAAGCGCCAAAAGAGCGGCAGCGGGATCTCCAATCCACCTCCAAAGATGTGGTTGAGGCCAGTGTCATTTTCCAACGTGTAGGACAGCTTGAGCTTGATATCGGGGATCGCCTTGGCTCTGTAAAAGTCCCGAATGCTTTTGGATTCAGCGATCATCTTCTTCAAGATCTGGATCTTGGGATGTTGTTGTCTCGCTTGTGTCAGCAGCGTTTTGAGCGCGCCTGGTACCAGTTTTTTCCACACAACGGTGATCTGGATCTTGGGGGTCTGCTTGTCTTGCTCCCATCCCATCGCGAGTAACAATTTTTGTGTGACGGCGAGCTGTTTGGCTTTGGCTCGTTGAAGATCGGCCTGGCGTTGCAAAGACTCCATCCGTGCGAAGTTGTAGTCGAGGATCGTCGCATCACCTGACTTGCGACGCAGGTCGATAAGACGGAGAGCCTTTTTGTAGAAGTTGTGGAGCTGCTGTGCGAGGCCAACGCGCAAGTCTGTGACATACCAAACAAAGCACGTGTCTTGGGCTTTGAGTAGGATGGAGAGTTCGGTCGCCTTGACCTCTGCCTTTACGCGCTGGAGTGCAGCCTTTGCGACCTCTTGTCGTCGCTGCCACCAGCCCCCGACTGGCAGCTTCCAGCTCAACCCGCCTCCTACTTTATAGGGGATGACTTCGCTCTTGTCGCCCTTTGGTTTAACTTTTCCCTTGCCTTTTCCTTCTAGGATGGGATTGGAGGGGAAAATACGCATCGCCTCCAGTTGTTTTTGTGCGACACGAAGAGAGGCTCGCAACGCGAGCAATTTGGGATGGTGTGTGCGTGTATACGCCACCACCTCCTGACAACGACGGAATGTCTTTTGTGCATGTGCTTGTGAGAACGAGAGTAAGACACACCCACCCAAACACAACCCGACACACAACCTCATAATTGATTTCATCATTTTCACCTGAGAACGACGTGGTTCTACTTTCGCTTGGGTTTCTTCACGAGGGGTTTCATCTCTTTGGTTTCGGGTTTTTTGATGGATGGTGGGAATTGGTTGATCTGTCGCCACAGCTCAAACCCTAGCCGGACGTTGTTGAGGAAGAGCCAACCTTTTGCACGAGCTCCCTGTCGTAAGAAGGGGGCCTCCGGCCATTCCTGTGCGCCTTTTTTGGGGGTCACGACGACGCGAAACTTTCCACCTTTGTCACTCGTCGCGTCTACCAAGGAGACCTTCCCTGGAAAGGTCCCAACCGCGACGGAAGGCCAGCCCATAAACTGTACGGCGGGCCACCCTTCAAATTGCAGACGAACTTCTTGGTTGGCTCGGATCAGCGGGATGTCGATCCCATTGACCCACAGCTCCACTGCAAACTTCGTCGTCTTGGGGACGATGACAGCGACTGGATCACCAATCTTGAGCATCTCACTGTTTTGTCCGACGAGTAGGCGGAGGACGACCGCGTCTCGTGGTGCCTGAAGTTTTCGTGAAGACTGACGTGCGACCTTCATCTCCATCTTGGCGAGTCGGTTTTTGGCGTAGGCGATCTTGTTTTTGGCGGTTTGGTATTCGGCCTTGGCGGAGTCGATCTTGGAGGCATCGAGCGCGGACTTTTTGAGGCGCATCGCGCGACTTGCGACGATCGCGGCTTTTGCACCGTACAAGCCCGCTTTGGCCTCGCTCAGTTTGTTGCGCAGTTGGGCCACTTTTAGTTCGGAAAGTTCGAGTTTACGGCGTGAGATGATCTGGCTCTTGCGCAGGACTTTTTGCCGACGCAGGTTGATCGAGGCGGTGTGTAAAGAGGCCTGAATCGCCGCGACTTTTTGTTTCGCGGCCTTGTACTTTTGGCGAGACATCTCGATTTTTAAGGAGTTGGCACGTAGCCGCAGTTTTCGCGCCGTTTGCAGTGACTTGATCTTGTTTTTGTACGCGATCACTTGCTCTTCTGCGAGCTGCTTTTGTTCTTTGATGGATTCGAGCTGCGTTTGCATCCTTTGCATCGCGAGGGGATCGTTATCGACCATCTCACCGATGACCTGTCCTTTCTTCACAAAAGAACCTTCGGTGACATACCACTTGAGGATGCGTCCCTTGATGGTGGCGCCGAGGACCTGCTGGCGCTCAACTGGGTTGTAAGCGATTACGCGACCCACTCCCTGGGATGTTTGTTGCCAGGGAACAAAGACCAACGCAAAGAGGAACAACACAAACATCGCCAAGAGCAGATAGCGCAGATCCATAAAGAAGCGCCGCGACCCCACAATACGCATGGAGGGGAGCTGCTTTTTTTCGGGGATGTCGTTGAGAAAAGGGGCCTTCAGCTGCACGATGAGGTTTCCTATACGATGAATGAGGTTTCCTATTCGACGAATGTTTCGATTGAGTGTTGTAAACATGTCTTCCTCACGCACGTGCCTGTCCACCAGACGGCTCCTGGTTGGACTCATTTTCATTGACAAGCTCAGTCTCCACCGATGGAGCCGAGACAAAAGCATCAAGTGAGACGGTCATATCAACGTGGAACGGGAGCACTTTGTGATGGGACATCAAGAGGATCGTTCCATCAAAATCGGAAAAGCAACGCTCCCAAAGTGCGCAGAGAGCGTCCTCACCAAAGCGATCGAGGAACCCATCAAGTACGAGCACACGAGGACAACCAACGAGCGCTCTCGCAAGGGTCAGTAAGGACATCTGGGCCATCGAAAACGGGAGCTCTTCATTGAGACGTGTGTCGAGCCCGTTTGGCTGCGCGAGGACCACATCGAGCATCCCCACCTTCTGTAATATCGCTCGGATATGTCGACGATACACGTTCTTTCTTCCGACGCGAATGTTTTCGAGGATGGTCCCTTCAAACCACTCGGGCTCCCGTAATAACACGACATCGCGGCGTAGATCCCCGATCTTCCATTCTTTGATCTGGAGCTCTCCGATTTGAACAGTCCCTCTTGGCAGCGCTTGCAAACCAAACAATGCATCGGAGATGTAACGGTGTTGGTAAGGATCGCCGAGAAACGCGACACGTTCACCTGGATGTGCATGGACATATAATCCATCCTGACCGCTCTCAGAGCCTGCCCAGGGCAGATCGGAGAACGTCACACTCAGCGGACCACTGCCTGGTGATTGGGGTGTCCCTGTATCTCGCTCCAACTCCAACGCCGAGATCTTACTCAGCTTATCAACGGAGGCATAGAGATCGTATACCTTCTCAAAAGCCTTGACGATCTTGAACAATGACGCGAGCATCACGGACATGACGAGTTCTGCGGCGACCAATTGTCCTAACGTCAGCTCACTGGAGATCACGAGATACCCTCCGACCACCAACAGCAATGTGTTCGTCACAACAACAATCACCAGTCCACCGATGACTTGGCGCATGACGATCGAGAAGTGTGCTCTCCTTGAGACGAGGTATTCCCTCACGAGGGTGTCCGAACGATCGCTGGCAAAATCAAATCCGCCATTGGATTTGAACAACAGCGGACGTCGCACCAACGCGTCTAACCACGCACCGACCTTGTGTTTGCTCTTGGACTCTTTCACGCTTGTCTTGACGGCACCGTGCCCAAGGATCCAAATCAAGGCCAGGACGGAGACAAAGAACAGCGCGTCAAAGACCAATAGATAGGGGTGGTATAACGCCAACAGCAACATACCGCTGGCGATCGAGAGGACACCGGAGAGGCTGTCAAATAACAACACCGCGAGGACTTTTTGTACGGAGAGCACATCGAAGAAGTAGTTGGGGAGCTCGCCGGGGTCGTGTTTGGCTCTGGCCTTCTCTGTACTGCGCGGCAAACGATACGAAAAATCCTGCACTACGCGTACAAATACCCGACGAGATATTAACTCCACCAAGTAAATCTGAATCCCCTGCATAAACGATAGAAAGGACAACCCGGCCGCCAGCATCAGCGACAGCACGAACAAGGGCTGCAAGAGCGTACCAAACGCCACTGTGTTGACCAACGCCTGTACCGCGATGGGTGTCACCAAGGTCAACAAACCGATCGCCATCGCGTACAACACGACGTTGATCAGCTCTCGACGTTCCAACCACAACAAGCGCCGCACTTTGGGCCAGACATCCCAAAAGGACTTCTCCTCTTTGTCCTCTTTGTGCTCTCCCCTGTTGATGATCTCCAGCGGTTTGAGCACCTCGGCTGTACACCAATTATGCGTCGTGTCCTTTGGGATCCCCAACATCGTCGCGCACTCTGTCAACGTACACCAACGCTCATTTCCCGTGATGTCCGCAACGAAAAAGCGTCCCCGCTCTACCTTCAAGAGCAAACACCAGTGCTCTTCTCCATCCCGCTCAATATAGGTAAATACAGGGAACCAATCGGGGTTCTCCATCAACTCCTTCAGCGAAAGGGAGACGTTGTGAATACGTAAACCGACTCGCTCCGCAATCAGCTTTGTGTACTCCCTCCAACTCCACTGCTCTTGATCGACAAACCCACCAAACACATCGTGCTTCACTGCACGCACACGCTCCGGCTCTATCTGCATGTTGAAGGTGTCCAACAACACTCCCAACACTTCTTCAATACTCTGCATCACCCAAACTCCAAAAGCTCACGCTCCGACCCTACAAGCGAATCTACATACAACCTAATATTCTCAAACTATCGCGAATTTTGATCAGCTCAGTGCTCACTGGCATACAACTTACATCCCCTAATGCTTCGTTCGGTGAACAATCGCCACGTTGCGCTTTGCGCTCCAAGGAGAGATCCAACACCAAGCACTTCAAAGAACGCAAGTCATTCCGAGCCTGTGGTTGCTCCGAATCTACACACTTTTCTACACGACAAACGCGCGCGCTGTCGATCAAGGCATCGTACAATACCAACTTCTCCTGTGTGGACATTGACGAAACATCACCGTTCAAAGATACCCCACAAGCCGACAAAAACAAGAGGACACAAGAACAAAAAAATATCATCGCCTGTTCTTTTTTCATCTCGATCACCTCACAAATGTTTTTACAAGTTCATATATTCAAATGTTTGAACATATGGGGTATAGATGTAGTGACGCATTTTCAAGAGTCAAGCTCTTGGTGTGAAAAAAATCAGGTGGAGATGACGTGCCTTGGGGTTTTGTGGTATGAATGGCGTCCACCCTTTAGAGATAGGTCTTGTGTTGAGAAAAAGCAAAAGGAGACACACCCCTTCATCGGCGTGATGGAGGCTGTCTTTGTGTACCTTGATAACGAAAGGTCCGATGAAATGAGCATGTGGCAAAAGGTTCGGCAGTGGTTGGCACGTCCTTCTTCGGTGTTGTGGATGATGGGGTTGGCGATATTGCTGACTGCGCCATCCTTTACAGCAGATTTGGTGGTCGACGACCATATCCAGCGTTTGCGGGTGTTGGGGATCGACAACCACTATGGGATGCAGCGAGGTGAGTTGGATCTGTTCAGCTTTATCACGCCCTCCAATCGGGAGCGGGCTTTTGCACATGGGACGTATCCTTGGTGGTCTGCGCCCAAGTTGCAGTTGGCGTTTTGGCGTCCACTGTCTTCGGCCACACATGTCCTCGATTACCGTCTTTGGCCCAATACGCCTTTTTTGATGCACCTGCATTCGTCGTTATGGTTAGCGCTGTTGGTCTTTTTGGCGTTTTTGTTGTACAGGCGCTTTCTGTCGCCGCTGTGGGTCGCGGGGTTGGCCACACTCTTTTACGCGATCGATGAGGCGCACGGACTCCCCGTCACATTTCTTGCCAACAGGAACGCCTTGATCGCGACGTGTTTTGCGATCCTCGTGTTGTTGTTCTTCGATCGTTGGCGGCGTGATGGTTGGGAGGTCGGAAAGTGGTTCGCGCCTGTCGTCTTTGCTGTCGGTTTGCTCGCTGGTGAGTACACGATCTTCGTCACGGCATATTTGTTCGCTTACGTCATCTTCCTCGAACGAGGCTCACTGATGAAGCGCTTGTGGCTCCTCGTCCCCTACGGTGTGGTTGTTGTGCTCTGGCGTTTACTCTACAAGTCTCTTCAGTTTGGCGCGTTTGATTCGGAGGCCTATATCGACCCACTCACCTTCCCCTTGCACTTTTTGGGCTCCGTCCTCGAACGTCTGCCGATCTTGTTGTTGGCGCAGTGGAGCTTTATCAGCTCCGACTTTTGGATGACGAGCCCACAAGCCTGGAACAACATTCACGCGGTCGTCGCGGTGTTCTTGTTGGGGATCGTGCTGTACTTTATCGTTCCAGTGCTTCGGCGTGATGCGACGGCGCGTTTTTGGGGGCTGGGGATGCTCATCGCGGGGCTGCCTATCTGTGCGACGTTCCCACATGATCGACTTCTCTTTGGTGTGGGACTTGGTGCGATGGGGCTCATCGCGCAAGTCATCGGCTATCGTTGGTCTCACTTGGACACAGAAGACGCGGAAAACACCGCCACACCACGCCACCCTCTTGGATTGCGGATCGTGTGTATGTGTTTGTTGATCTTCCACGGTGTGCTCGCGCCAATGTTCCTGCCACTGAAAGCCATCGCGCCGAGATTCTTGGGGGTATACGAGAAGCGTGCTTATGACAGTATCCCCAAATCCCCAGACCTTCCAAGTAAACAGGTCGTCCTCGTACAGACCCCACTGTTTTTGACCTACTCCCTCTCCTCTTACTTTCCAGAGAAGGGAACACCGCTGCCCAAATACATGAATCATCTCGCGATCACCGCAGAGCCGATGAAGGTCACACGACTCGATCCTTATACTCTCGCGGTCTACACGAAGGAAGGACTCGTCGATCGTTCATCGAGCTACTTGCTCCGTGCACAGCGCATCAAGTACAAGGTCGGTACGATCATCAAACGACCGGGCATTATGGTAACGTACAAGCAACTCTCCAAGACAAATGGGCGTCCGTCACTCGTTCACTTTCGTTTCAACAAACGCCTCGAAGATCCTTCGATGATCTGGCTGATTTGGAAAGATGATAAGTTGATCCCCTTTACTCCTCCCAAACTTGGCGAGACCAAACTGCTCCCCAAACTCTCTCTGTCCAAGACATTCCTGTGATGTGTTGTCTGTGGTGATTGAAAGTGAAGGGGTGTTTTGTTTGGAAGGTGCTTTACGGGAGTGAGGTTGGGGGTTGTGTTCGAATCGAAGGGGATGTGGAAGTTGAGCGGGGAGGTTTCAGGAGAGCTCTGCGTCGATCAGAGGACGGACTTCCTTTCCGGGGAAGCGGCCTTTGAGTTTGGGCATGATCGCTTTCATGACCTTACCAAAGTCTTTTTTCTCTGTCGCGCCGACTTCTGCGATGACCTCACGGATCATCTCGGAGACTTTCTCGGGGGTCAACTGCTCAGGCAGGTATCCCTCGATGATTGCGAGTTCTGCAAGCTCTTTCTCTGCAAGCTCTGGGCGATCGGCGCTTTTGTATGAATCGGCTGATTCACGGCGTTGTTTGGCCTGTCGGGCGACGATGCTCAGCTCATCTGCTTCAGAGAGGCCTTTGCCTTTTTTCTCGATCTCAGCGTTCTTCAACGCGGTCATGAGCAAACGAATCGTCCCGAGGCGCACTTTGTCTTTGGCGCGCATCGCTGTTTTCAGATCTTCTTTCAATTGTGCTTGCAATGACATCTCATATCTCCATGCTTGCAAAACTCCTGCCCGAAAGTGGGCCAAGACATTCGATTTTCCAGTGTACAAAGAGCAATGACGGCTCTCTGCACAGCACGTTATATGTCGTTTTGGACACCTTGTCCACTTGTACCTTTGGGAGGTTGTTTTCCTCCAAAGGTGAACTGTTGCATACAACGCATGGTGTTGTGATGAAGTTCGCTGGTTTTTTTGGGATGTAGACGAGGAGGGTTGTTGGAGGAGCACGAAATGTATGTGAGGGGCAGGCGAGGAGTGAGCGGATTCTTATTGTGGGGTCGAGGGCTGCACGCGGGTCATCACGACGTTTCCGTACATTTCTGTTTTAAAGAGTCTTCCTTCTTTGTACAGGCGGAAGACGTTCCCGCGCAGTTCGACCTGATTGGTTTTTTTGTTTTTTACGAAGTACCCAGAGAAACGGACGCCAAATTCCCAGTCCAACTCGACCATCGCTTGTTTTTGGAAACGATCCATAGAGGAGATCTTACCGGTGCTATCGGGACGGACATAGAGTTGAAGGTTCTCCCACGTCGCTGACACATCATATTCGAGCTTCGTTCCGTAAGGTCCGCATGCATGTGCACTGCGGAACAACGAAAAGCGTTGCCAGAAACTCTTTTTGGGTCGCTTAGGAGCGACGAAGCCCAGCTTTTTGAGTTTGGAGAAGGTGACGCTGATGTTGTTCTTGTGCCCATTCAGTTTTGCGGTGTAGGTTCCCGACCATTGCCCAATGATCGCGATTCCAGGTGTCAAGGTGTTCTTGCGTGGGACATGCAACGTCTGACCAAGTTTCTGACTGGATTTTGACGTCAAGGTTCCGTGTTTCGGAGCAAGAGACGTCTTGAGCCCTGTGGCCTTTGTCTTCCCTGAGAGATTGACGAAGTTGCCATCTGTCGTCAATTCCGAAGGTTCACCTGACCAATCTCCGCCAGCCATGCAGCCAACAAAGGACATTGAACTTACCAACAACACTGTGACCAAAGTATATCTTTTCATCTTCCAATCTCCCTGTGTTTCAAGAAGGTTATGACCAAACTAGATGTGATGTGTTTGTCTTATGGAGTGTATGTTACAGAGAATTATGGTAATGTAAATCTTTATATCGTTTATATGATTGTATGGTAATGCTTTATGATCTGTGTATGGAGCGGGAGGAGAGATGATCAACAACCGTCATTTGTTGCCATCGATGGACAATTTGTTGTGTTTTTTGGCGGCGGCAGAGCAATTAAACTTTCGCAAAGCGGCGAAGCAGATGGCGTTGACGCCGGCGGCGTTTGGTCAACGGATCAAGCAGTTGGAGCGTCAGTTTGGTTGCGCGTTGTTTGCGCGGACATCGCGTTCAGTAGAGCTTACGCCGGAGGGACAGCGTTTGTTGCCTGTGGCGCGGGAGACGATCTTACAAGGGCTCCAATGTGCCGACGCGATCCACACGGATTCGTTACAACCTGTGAGGCTTTGCTTGGGGACGCGATTTGAGTTGGGGATCTCATGGGTCACGCCGTCTATTGTGGAGCTTGAGAAGCACCATCCTCACTTGCGTATCGATCTGTACTTTGGTTCGGGGCCGGATATCTTGCAGCGTATGGAGCAGCGCGCGTTGGACTGCGTGATTTCGAGCACACCCAAGCTACATGCCTCTTGGGCGGCGGAGTTTTTGCACGAAGAGACCTACGTCTTTGTCGCAGCGCCTTCGTTACTCGAAGAGACCCCTTTTTACACACACGAAGACGCAGCCCGGCACACATTACTCGACGTTGATGAACATCTGCCATTGACACGTTACTTGACGTCAGCGGTGGGGCATATGGAGTTTTCGGAGATTCGATATTGTGGTGCAGGTGCGGTGATCCACATTTTGGCGCGTCAGGGGCTGGGGGTTGCGGTCTTGCCACAGTACATGGTGCAAGATGATCTTCAAGCGGGGACGCTGTGCCCTATCTTTCCGGATGAGACACTCCTCTCGGACTCCTTTCGGCTGATCTTTGATCGCAACACGTTGTTTCAGAGTGCTTTGATCGAAGTCGCTGATTTTCTGCGTGGTTGTCCCCTACGTTGAGATTGGATGGGGGAGCTTGCGTCGATATGAACAGCCCTTCAGCAGCACATTCGGGTGTGATTGTCAATTTTTTGACATATCTCTTGAAATAGATGCATGATGGAAGCCGTTCAACCGCCCGTTTTGTATACCTGAACATTTGGAGCTGGTGTGCAGGGCACAAAAGATGCTTCACAGCAAAGGAGTCATTCATGGCTATGATGAACGCCATTGGCAACTTACGAAAGATGATGCTCAAGGGACCGCAACTCCCCGAGGGCGATCGAAATGCTCGTGTCATCGCTGTCGCAGCCCAAAAGGGTGGCGTCGGTAAGACCACGACAACAGTACACCTCGCTGCAGGTTTGGCGCTGTATCACAAACGCAAAGTTCTGTTGATCGACATGGACGCGCAAGGCCATGTCAGTATGAGCCTGTCCAAAGTCCTCGGTGAGCAAGCGCAGGACAAGGAGTCCTTTGGGGGCTTACTGCTCGAAAAGGGACGTGATCTCTACGAGATCGCCCAAGAGACTGAGATTGAAGGACTCTCCATTATCCCAAGTGACCGGGCACTAAACGAAACGGAGTCGATGATGTCTGCGCGCATCGGCAAAGAGCTGTTGTTGCGTCAGTCACTCAAGGTCGCGCGCACCCACTACGATGTGATCTTGATCGATTGCCCCCCTAACCTCGGCAATCTCACAGTCAACGCGTTGACTGCTGCCGATGAAGTCCTGATCCCCTGTGACATGAGCGTGTTGAGCCTCGACGGTGTGGCTGCCATCCTCGACACACTTGAGACCCTTCGAGAGACCTTGAATCCCAATATTCGCCCTCTTGGTCTGTTGCGTACACGAGTTGATCGACGCAACATCACGATGAATCGCACCATTGAGGAGACATTGGAGAAGTGGTACAGCAGCTGGGTGCTCAATACAGTCATCGGTGTGTCGACAGCGGTCAACAAGGCACAGCTCGATGGCCAGACTGTGTTCTCGTACAACAAGCGCGATCGTGCAGCCACTTTCTACAAAGAGCTCTCTGACGAGATCGACTCGATCATTTTTAATGACGTGTAGGGTGTTGGTTTTTGGGGAAGTGTCGAAGATTGTGAGGGAGACAGAGGGGCTCTTTTCTTTGTCGATGTTATCGACGTCTCATGAAGCGGTGGATCATTTTGCGTTTGAGCAGCTTACGCTTAAGTAGTTTGCGTTTGAGTAGCTTGCGCTTGAGCAACTTGCGCTTGAGCAGCTTGCGCTTGAGCAGCTTCGCTTTCAAGATCTTGCTCTTGAGCATTTTGCGTTTGAGCATCTTGGTCTTGAGCGCTTTTTTGCGCGCAGTGAGCGCCTTTTTGCGTACCGTGAGGGCTCTCCGGCGTTTGGCTTGGCGGGTCTTCGCGGCGAGTTTTTTGCGGGCTTGCGGAGACATGGAGCGCCACTTTTTGAGTGCACGGCGCATGCGTTTGCGGGCTTGTGGGGACATCTTTTGCCAACGTTTGTAGTTGGCGAGCAAGCGACGTCTCTTGGTCACAGGCATTTGACGGAATCGTCGATAGTTTCGCAGTAGACGCTGGCGTTGTGTCGTGGACATTTTGCGAAACGCCTCGAAATTTTTGCGGATCTTGCGCTTCTCTCTTTTGTTGTAGCGCAAGAAGTGCTTGAGGCGACGCCGCAGCTGCTCCTGCTTTTTGGCCGAGAGTTTCTTAAATTGTTCGTATCGACGACGTAGTTGTTCACGCTGCTGTGGGGTCATGGAGCGCCACTTTTGGAGCGCGTCTTTGTTGCTTTGGTCGTCTTGTGCAGCGGACGCGAGGCCGGTAAATGAGCACAATACGAGCAGACACCACGGCAACACACGCAAAAACAAACTCATGAGTCTTTCCCTTTGGAGAGCTGTTGAATCGCGTCAAAGTTCTCAAAAAGCTCCATCTTATCAAGTACGGGCATATGTTGGTAGAGTTCTTTGTCTTCTCGTGGGAGTTGAGAGAGCTGAAGAGGTTGCGTCGGGAGCTTAGCTGCCTTGGGTCTCTGGACGTTGTCGGAGGTCCTGTGCGCAGCTGCGAGTGTCCCAGGTGTTTGTGTGGTGGGAGTGGGTTGGATGGCGCTCCATAGCACACAGAATGCGGCTGCAAAACCTGCAGTCCAGACGATGGATTGTTCGGCCCAAAGTGACATGCACAGTTGACGTAGCCAGTGATGTTGTTGCTGTCGATGACGTTCTTCGTCGCCGAGCTCTTCCTCGAATCGCGACCAAAATCGAGCCTCCATACCATCGGAGATGGGAGGTTCGGGGAGCTGCGTGAGCGCTTCCCATAAGTCATCGGGTTGATGAGTCTGTTTCTTCATGTTTCTTTTCCCACTCCTCAAGTCTATCACGAAGGGTGTGACGTGCGCGATGCAGCAAGGACTTCACAGCTCCTACTGAGACATCGAGAACATCGGCGATCTCCTGGTAGGAGAGGCCTTCAAGACGGTTGAGCAAGAGCGCAACGCGTTGGTTTTCGGGCAACTCGACGAGCAATTCTTGAAGCTTATGGGCCATGGTTTGTGCCCAAAACAAAGCATCAGCGCCCGCCTGCTCTTTATCGGGGAGGACGATCCCTCCACGTTCATCATCAGACGGAGCCTGGTCGAGAGAATCAAATTTTTCGCGATAGTCTGCCTTGCGGACCTCATTGAGACAATGATTGGTCGCCACACGATACAAGTAGGTTGTAAAACGACCACGAGGTTCGTATTTGTCAGCTGCGCGGTAGATCTTAAAAAAGATCTCCTGTACCATCTCTTCGGCGACGGCTGCGTTTCCAACAAAACGAAACACGAAATGGTGGAGAGGACGACTGTACTTTCGAAACAGCGCCTGAAATGCCGCTCGGTCACCTTTTTTGATGGACATCATCAGTCGAGAATCGTCATCCACTCCCTTGCCTTTTTGTCCTCATGCGACAGGTTATCGATAAGTGTAAACACACCCTCACTCAAAAAGATGCGCACAAATCTCCATTTGTCTCATATGGGGTGCAAATAGAGTCGAACAGGCTGGAGGTCCTAGAAGCAGGAATCGCCGTTTTTGAGGGGGAAATCGAGGGGGAGATCGTTGGCTGTTTGGCCAGCCACAAAGGCCACATTTTCTTTACAAGCGATCCACTTGGGCTTGGTCTCTTCGCTGGGGCGTTGTCCATCTGTATCGCAGAAACCAAAGACCGCGACGACCCGCTCTCCTGCGGGGACGAGTGGTACCTGCACACCAAATTTGAGTGGCAATGAATCACCTGCTCGATCGACTGGGTACACGGTGGCTGAGGTGTAGTCACGAGGTGGATAGTAGCGTCCCCATGTATCGCTCATCAACTGCTTGGGATCGGACTCCGCGATTTGTTTGATACGATCACAGGTGATGTCTTTCCCGTCCATGTCCTTTTTATCGAAGATGTACAACAACAAGAACTTCACCATCGACTTGGTCGCGGCTGAGACTTCGGGCATTTGTACATCGATCTGTCCACCACCGAGCTGATCTGTGGAGATGTCTTCACATTTGTTGGCAGCGGTACAAGAGACGAGCTCTGGAGGAAGTTGATCGCCAGTGATATCGCTCTTTGGCGCGAGGTATCCTTCTACACAGGACTTGGCGAGTTGAGGGCAGCGTTTTTTCCAACAGTCTTGACGACCTGTACACTCACCAGTGTTGTTATTGTTGTTATTGTTGTTGTTCTCGGTCCCTGTACAACCTGGCGCGACGCTCAAGAGGCCAAACAAGCAAAACCATATGACGCAAATCCATCCTTTTCGCAATCTCTTCTTCCCTTATGTCGTGGTTACAGACTCTCTTCGAGCTGCCGTCCGCAGCTCTTTTCCAAGCCGGAGTATACACCACCCCCCTTCTAAGTCAACGGTTTGCCGATCTCCACAGCCATTCACACGATAATGGGACGAGCGACTCCCCTCACCCCATCTTTTTGCAGTTTTTTTCTCTTAGCCCCATCGTCCTTCTAAGGTTCATATAAGCGTAACAATGAGGCTTTTGGACATTTGTATTTGTACCTTTCCCACATGTCTCACGAAGAAAGTGTTGGAAAGAGCTTACATCGCAAGGCTTTTCTTACTATACTACAATGTTATTGGGTTGTACTTTGAGAAGAACGCAACGCAATACGTCAACTCCGCATCCCATCAAGGAGCTGTTGACATCATGAGATGCCAACAAAGACCCACTCAGGCAGGAAGCCTTTCCAGACGACGATATATGCCCAGGGAGGTTTCCTATTGATGAGTCCCCATGATCAAGTGTACTTCGCGCAGCTCAGGACGCTCCTCTTCGAAGAGCCTACGCAAAGGATCTTCGATATCATCCTCACACTCTTCCACAACTGGGAAGACTCACCTGAGCGAGATGTCGGGATACAATACGCAGAAAACCATTTGCAAAGCTGGCCAGACGAGTTCCGCCAAGCCCGACCTGAAGATTGTTGGCGCGTCTTCCCTAGTGGTAACCCAAGTCCTAGTTTTCGGCTGATCCGCCACCTCCACTTCTCCCCCACCGAATTTCGCGCCGACGAAGCCCGCAAACTTGTCCACACCCCTTACATGCAACATGTTAAGTCCCTGACGCTGGCGTCCAACCGCATCCAGGCTGATGGTATCAAGATCTTTATGGACTCCCCCTACCTCGCCTATCTCGAAGAGCTCGATCTCGATTACAACGAAATTGGTGACGAAGGTGCCCTACACATCGCACAATCCCCACATATGTCCAGGCTCAAACATCTCAACCTGAACAGCAACGGGCTCACCAAAGAGGGCATCGAATCACTCATGCACTCCCCCTATATTCAGGGTCTTGAGACGCTGCACATCAACAACAACAACATCGGTCCTGATGGTGCCCGATGTATCGCCAAAACAGCGGCTTCGATGAATTACAAAGAGCTCCATCTTGCGGGCAATGCGATCGCCGAAGGCTTGGAAGCGCTCGCCAATACACCTGCCCTCTCGCAGCTTCACACCCTGATCCTGGACTACAATCACATCGAGCCTCGTAGCGCTGTTGCGCTCGCACACTCCCCACATATCAGGCAGCTCGAAGTCCTCTCCATGAGTCGAAACAATATCCGCGACGAAGGGGCCATCGCGCTCGCACAGTCCCCCGTCATCAACCACGTCAAAGAGCTCCACCTCAACGCCAACAGTATGACCGTTAATGGTGTGAAAGCCCTCGCGTTCTCCTCCTATCTCGGCTCCTCTCTACGTCAACACTCGATGAAGCGCCTCTCCACAAACATCTTGCGTGAAGAGAGCCAAAAACTCGAACAACCAGAGCTTCAAAGCGCCAAACGCAAAGAGCTCCTCAAGGCCCTCCTCGAAACCAAAAGCTAAGACCCACCCACACCACACTCCCTCGATAACGACAACAATTTCTTTCACCAACACCTTTCGCTCGACACGTATTGATACTATCCTTTGGTATGGGCAAATTCGCCGCAACATGTAGCTCGTATCGCCAAGGGAATCCATTGAGACGCTGGTGTTCAAACTGTACATCTCACCTTATCCCCCTATACATCGCTCTTTATGCGATGTGTATGCAGAGCTTTACCGTCCACGCCAGCACGCCACATACACACTCTCCCACGTCAAGACCGACGCGACAGCCTCCTCCTCCCAGGCCCGCGCTCAAGGCGCTCAAAGCGCTCACACTACAACGTCATCGCCGCAGCTCACGTGCGCTGCAAAAAGCGCTCACGTCCCCCGATCCACTTACACGTTGGGCCGCGATCTCGGCGCTACGCAAAAGGCGCAAGGCTGCCTGGCTGCCTCTGTTCCGAAAAGCGACCAAAGACAAAGATAAACGTGTCGTTTACATCGCGATCATCACCCTCGGCGAACTCAAGGATAGCAACACCCTCAAAGCCCTCGCGAAACGACAAACGACACTCGCGCCCTGGCGTCGAGATGCCTTATGTCGTGCTTTTCTCCACACAAAACATGCACTCTTGACCACACAGATACGTCGCTGTCTGCAAGACCCCATCGCATATATTCGCATACAGACTGCGCAAACACTTTTGTCCTTTACACCCAATCCATTCCCCTTGCCGCTGCGTCAAGAAGCCCTCCTTGTCCTGCGTAACAAACCACCGTTACAAGAACGCGGGCTGTACACGCCAAAGCTCGCACGAAAGGTGCTTGAACGTGCGAGCAAAGAGCTCAAGAAGACGCTCGCCTTCTCCCTGCGATTACACAATCAACTGCGCAGAGATGGGAAAAGCTGGGCCGTCCGATGTATGAAGCCCCTGCGCAAAAAGATCGCGGTACAGCGAGTCCTCTTCCAACACTACAAGAAGCTCTATGAGACACAACAGCAAACGCTTCACGTTTTTACGAGCCAACAGACTTACGCACGTGCGATGTTGAGCATTCGGCGTATCTCGAAGCACAAAGACGCGATCGTCCGTTGTGTCAAAACACACACAGGCAAGGCCGAGTACACACAGCTCTTTGAAGAAGCCATCTGGCTCCTTGGGTTTCCCTTGCATCTCTACCACCCACAACGCGACCATGTGCGCTTCTCTGCACACATGATGTACGACAACTTCGTCGACGCATTTCGAGAAGACCTCTACCCCAAGATCTACTACAGCCGTGAACAAGCGCTGATTGGACCGAGGTGGGATTTGCTCGGAGGAGGTGCGATCGATCTTTCGTACAACACCCGGTGGGGGCGGCGTGGCCTCTTTGCCATCTCCAATCATCTCGGTGGCAATTACTTTCTCTTGCGCAACGCTCTCAGTGGTCTCGAAGAAGATCTACAGGTCTTCTTGAGCTGGGCAGAGCAGACACATCGACATACAAGACAACACTTTTTACAGGCACGATTTCGCATCAGCCAGAGTCCTCCCTACGAAGAACAGGATTACAACCACATGATCGGCTCACGGGCCTCTCTATCTTTACGTGCAGGGAGTGGGTGGCGTTGGGGATATGACCAAAAACAAGTTCACTGGTGGCAGGGAGCGTGGTCTTTCAAGGCGGAGCTGCGGAGCTTAATCGAGTGGCCTCTGGGCGACAACTGGCCGCAGGATTGGTGGAGTCCGTGGATGAAGCACGAGGCGCGGTTGTGGCTCGAAAAAAAGCTCTATGTGCTCACACTCGGTCTGGAAGCGAGGGCATCTTATCACCGGGCGCTTGGTGCAACAACGCAAGTCCCGGCCTGGCACTTCCAGCCCCGTCTCACATGGCGTATTGGTCATCCCAAAGACGGTCTCTTCTACGAAGCCTACGTCGGCTTGGCTTTTGTCCGCTCCGCTGAAGATGGCTATCACACACTCGACGACACCATCCTCGGACAGTCCAACACGATTCAGGGCGTCGGACAGATCAAACTCTCCGGTCCGATCAAGGCGCCCTTCTTGTACTGGTCTTTGGCGTACACGCGCACCGTTGGTCCATCCATCCGTCCTGGTATGAGCTATCACATGGAAGATCGACTCGATGGACTCTTTCGAATCGGTTCACCTCCTTTTCTCGACGCCATTTTGCGCAAGCGTTTGCAGATCGATATTGGTGTCACTTTGCGAAGTAATACATTCCCGAGCAAACACCTTACAACACTCGACACTTTGTCGATTGGACTGATCCGGTTTTTTGGCAACGTCAAGCTCCCGATCACGCCATCACTTCGCGTCGTCATCGCCGCCAACCTAGAGCTTGTCTCCAATGGATTTCATCCCTACCGTATCCTGGAGAGCGCCGCACCGGAAGAAGCTGGCTCTTCCGATCTACACCTTCGCAGCGCGTTTATGTTGATGTTCGAATATTGGTTGGGAGGCTGAATTGCGACCCATACATCCACGCCCATGGCTGCTCAGTTTGACCTTCTTCTTGTGTTTGTTCTCCATCTCCTATGCGTCGGATTTGCCACCTTCTTCGATCCAGCAGGCGTGGATCAAACAGAGCCGTTCCTCTAAGCAAGTGGTCCGTCGTGAGGCGATCCGTAAGTTGATGCGTTGTGCCCACAGCGCCTGTACGCAGGCGCTGCTGCGTTTGCTCAAGCACCCTTCCCCCCAGACTCGTTGGTGGGCCTCTGCGTCACTACGTGGACGCAAAGGCGTTGGCGTGCGTCGGGCGCTGAAGCAAGCTCTTCGAGACCGAGATGTCCGCGTCCAGCTCAACACCATCGAAGCGCTCAGTCTGCTTCAGCCACCAAAGCTGCTCCAATGGCTATGGCCTCTCACACGTTCGGGCAATATGCTTTTGCGTGACGCTGTCTGTCGGCATGTTGCGTCACATGCAGACAACACCCCACGTCGCTATGTCTCCCAATGTCTTCGCAAGTTTGGCACGTTGATCGGTGATCAAACTGCGCGTATGTTGTTGCGACCCAACAGCCGAACCCCACAAGCCCTTCAAAAAATGGCCAAAGCCCATCAAGAACAACGCATCCAGACGAACACACGACATCGTTCTTACCCCTCCATCGCGTATCGACTGAGGCTCATGAAGAGGCGATTCCACAGCTACCGATGGACCCTCAAGCGAAAACTGCGCTACGCCAAACGCAACAAACCACCCAAGCGCAAAGCCGCTGTACGTTGTGTGACGCAAGCGCTCAACAACGTCCAAACGTCCAAGCGTCAATTTGAACAAGAGTTTAAACGTTACAAAGACGCGATGGATCAAGGTCACTTCTCCAACGCGCAAAAGAGCCTCTCCCTCGCCCTGCTCCACGCCCGCCGTGCAAAAGGTGCGTATCGAGATGGGGTCCGCTGCCGCGTCTATTTCTACTACAAAAGAAAATATCGATATGGACGAAATATCCATCTCGAAGGACTCCCCATCCACGCGTACAGCCGCTATCGCAACTTCCTGCGTATTGGTGTGGGGCTGACACATGACACCTTCACCAATATTCTCCGCGATGACCTACGTCACCCCTACCAAATCAACCCTCTTGAGCGAGAGTGGGACTTTCTGCTCAACACCATGCTTGGACTCTCCTTCAACATCAGGATTGGTGACTTTCTGTTTTATCTCCACAACCATCTCTCAGCGCATTTGCGCGCCAATCTAGCCGAACTTGGAGGGATTGGGGAGCGACTACATATCCAACTCTCCCACGCGCGACGCAACAAAAAAAACCAACACATCCTGTTCTTTCAAAACGAGCTTCACTACAGCTCGGCCCCTCCAGAAGAAGAGGGATTTCCCGAGCAATTTTCCGGTATACGGTTGATCCAGCAGGCGACGATCGGCGCTGGATATACGTGGCTCGCCCCTCGCGGCAATATCTGGGATCTCGACATGGAGCTAAAGTTCCACTATCGCAATCTCATCGAGCAACCCTTCCCTGCCAAGGAGTATGAGACACTGTGGAGTGGACGCATTGAACATCATCTGTGGATAGCCCTTGAAAAGCAGATCTCGTCGGTGCGTTTGGGGATTGGGTTTCATGCTGACATGTATCATTTTTTTGAGCAGACGGAGCAGATCCCTGCGCTCCATCTCAAGACTGTGTTGACCCTGCAAATTGGGGATCGACAAAAGGGACTTGGGGGTTCGGGGATTCATCTTCGAGGTCATGTTGGATTGGGCCGTGTCTCTGCCTTCTTGCCGTCCAACGTGCCCAAAGAAGATCTACGTTACGAGCAAGATGGTGTGTTGCAACCGCTCCTCGCCTTTGGTGTGTACGGACGACATAAGCGCGCATTCTCTCGGCTGCCCTTTCGCTGGTTGATTCGCTATGAACGAAAACTTGGTGCGTCGATTCGTCCTAAGATGGCGTACCACAGCGAAGACCAACTACAGCTAGAGCTTGGTGTGGGGGAGCGCGCCAAACACAGGGATCTGCGTCGGGCCTCTCATTTGGTGTTCGCTGTCGGAGGGAGGCTTCGACATGTCACTTATCCACGTCTCGCGACGGCTGGACCGATCGGACCTCCTGGGATGACGGAGTTCGGGTTTTATGCGTATGGCGAGCTTAAACTCTTTCCGAGAATGTCCGGTCGTATCAGTGAGTATATCTCTTGGATTGACAACCGATTGAACGACAATACCGATGGATTTCAATTGAGGAACTTGTTTTCAGCCGAATTGGTCTTTTCATTTTTCTAGGGAGTGAGCGCGTGTTACATAGAGAGACTCGATACCAACGTGACAAGGAGCGTCACAGCCCGTGTAAGGTGTTGTGCGTTGTGTGGTGGTGTATCGCTTTGGGTCTGCTGTGTGTGCAGGTACGCCATGCAGGTGCGGATTGGAAGCTCAAACGCACGGACCGATGGGAAAAGATCGCACAACGCCTGGAGCTGATGTTGATCGAAAAACCCGCTGAGGGATACGCACTTAAACGGCTTCTTCGACATTACAGGAAGAAGGATCTCGGGCGGCTACGCAAACGTCTCCGCGTCTTGCAAAAACGCAAAGGATACCGGGATAGAGGGACCTTTGCTCTCGCCCTTGTCGATCTGTATACAGGTGCATTTACACGAGCTATCCAGGGTTTTGAGCTCTTACGACAGTCGAAAGTCTGGCGAGGTTCAAGGGATAAGCTGCTGTTGGCGTTGGGCAAAGCCTATATGAGGAATAACCAGCAAGCAAAAGCCGAAAAAGCACTGGCAGAAGCGATCAAAGGGATGCCCAAGGGACGCGGAAAGCGTCTTATCCTTCGGACTCTTGCGCAGCTCAGCGAGACCATGAAGCGGTGGCAGAAAGCCCAAACGTACTACCGAGCTATTCTCGCGAAGAAGCCGAGTGATGTCGACGCACACCTTGGGCTGATTCGTTGTCTTGAGCAGCTCAAACAGCCCGCTGCGGTGATCGAGCAGCTCAAGCGCATGATCCCCCACACGTCGAAAACGAGGAGACCTGTCCACCTCAAAAAATTGCTCCAGTACCAGCTCCAGCAAAAAGACTACAAAGACGCCCTCTCCACACTGACCAGAATACGCAAGCAGCTCTCAAACGCACATTGGATGCAGCGTGAGTTGATCGAATATGAGCTTCAACTTCATACACGACAGAAAACGCTCCCAACCCTGCTCGCTCAAATCAAACAACGCGCCAAAACACTGCCACGCCAATATCTCCCTTATGTCGGACGTGTCCAGCAGACACTGGGGTTGTGGACGGAAGCCCTCAAGACGTACAAACAGCTCCTCAAACGTTACCCCAAACATCCCGCCTTTTTGAAGATGATCGATCTGTTGCTCAAACGAAAACGCTTCCCACAGGCCCTTGCCTTGCTCAAAGAGCAACAAAAACGACAGCCCGACGAAGTCACAATCCCTCTTCGTATTCTGACCGTTTTGCAAGAGACACAGGCACACATCAAGCGCGACCAATTTATCTACGAGTTGTTGCAAACACAAAAGACCAACAAGCTCCTACAGTACAGGATGCTTGAGCTCGTAAAAGCGTGGGAACTGCCCGTGAATGTACAGCTCGCGTTGTTCCAGGCGTACTGCTCACAAAAGCCGATGCGAGCGAGTTGTTTTCGTCAGTGGGGCGCGTATCTGTGGAAGAAAAAACGACGTCAACGAGCTTGGGAGATCTGGGACAAGATCCGCGAGATCAAACCAACACAGGCTTCTTCTCTCTTCGATCTTGCGGAGATCTACTACAAACACGGACGTTATCAAAAGAGTATCCCTTTGTTACAGCAACTGCTCAAAGGCACCCCATTCCACCAAAAAGCGCGACTCCTGCTCGCCAACATCTGGTTACAAAAGGCGAAAAAGCCAGCGCGTGCCCTCACGCTCTACCGAAAGCTGTTGTCCTCTACGAGCAACACAGGTTTGCAGCGCAAAGCACGCCGGGGAATCATCCAAACAACGCTCAAATTGTATGGCTACAGCTCGGCCTTCTTACTCTTTCAACGTGACTACTTTTTGCATCCCTTCCAAAAACAACCTCGTCAGCTCCTGATGGCCTTTTATCTGCGCAACAGCCAACGAAAAGCCTCCCAGAGATTGCTCAAGGAGAGTCTCTCTTTGTTTCCCGATGACGTCGACTTCAGGCGCATCGCGCTGGATGTTTACAAAAGCCAGTCCCACTCACTCCCTCATCTGCGCTGGTTGTTGTTACGTGGGAATCCTCCAAGCGGCACACTCGACCAATATGTCGCACTCTCACACAAGTACAAGCGACAAAAGCAACTGCTCAAGACATTGCAAGACCTGACAAAACAGTGGCCTAAGGACGCAGATTATTGGGAGATGTTGGGCAAGGAGGCGAGCCAACAAAAGCGATTGAAGCTCGCGGAGAGAGCCTTTCAAAGAGCCCACAACATCAAACCCAACAATCTCACCATACGTATGGGGTATGCGGCGCTGTTGGCCAGACAGAAAGAGTACAGCCGCGCTTACAAGCTCTTACGTATCCCAACCCCTCCCAAGAACACCATGCAGTTGACCTTGTGGCTCGCGCGCGCTTTGTCATATGCCATCAAAGACAAGCAAGACAGCAAGCAGCTCCTGCAAACACTCTCACGACCTTTTCAAACGCCAGGGCTTTTTTCCTTGCACATGCTCGAAAGTCTTAAGAGTTTGCGCAAGACACTCTCGGCCAAACGACGCCATTCGATCAAGAAACAACTTACACAGCAAGGACTCCCTCACTGGCGTAAGTTGGCTCTCCACCACAAGCACAAAGACGTGCGAAAACAAGCGCTCTTTGCGCTGTGGAGGGCGAAAAAAACCACGAACACGTTGCTCACGAGAGCGCTCCAAGATAAAGATCCACTCGTGCGTTCCTATGCGGTCATCTTATTCGCCATGATCAGTCAGCCCGAAAATTATCTGCGCTTTGAGCAACTGGAACGCTACGACAGGTCCTATCTCGTGAGAGCCGCCGCAAGTCTCGCTGTCAGTCGACTCGCTGGGACACATGAAGTCGGCCCATTTTACCGTGCGATCCAGTTCCCGCAGCTGTGGGAGCTGATCAGCCTCCTGATGAAGGAAAAGCCACATCTCAATCACATTCGCATTCTCTCATTGATGTACAATCGCAGTACAACACCCCAACAGGACGAGGAGGTCTTGGAGACCTTCCTGGCATTCTCCCCCAAACAAATCGAAACACTCGATCGTATGCTCTCTCGCTATTCGACACGTTGTTTTGCTTTTCGCGTGCTCACCTACCTGCGGACACAAAAGAAGAACGTCGAGCTGAGCAGCGCGGCACATCGGATATCATTTAATGAGGGGTTTTTGAGGCGGCTGTGCCAAAAAAGGAAAAAGTGGCGGTGGCGTCGAGGGAGGCGAATGAGAAGGCATCTTCGTCGGAGACGGTTTCGACGCATCTTGCGTAGGCGAAAACGTCCGTAGAGGGCGAAGTGGAGGAGGTGTTATGCTTCGATGGGGAGGACAAAGGTGAAGACACTCCCAACCCCAAGCTCGCTGTCCATGAAGACATCCCCTCCGAGTAATTCAGCGATCTTTCTGGACAAGTTGAGCCCTAATCCAGTCCCGCCGTATGACCGATGAAATTCAGCATTGACCTGTGTAAAGGCTTCGAAGATGGACTCTTTCTTCTCCTCTGGGATACCGATCCCAGTGTCTTCGACCCGAAATACGACGACGCTGTCTGTCGCCTTCCACTCGACGGAGAGTGTGACCTTGCCTCTTTGGGTAAACTTACAGGCATTTCCGAGTAAGTTGAGCAGCACCTGTCTCACCTTGATCACGTCGATCATCGCGATAGGCAGATCTGTCGGTGCTTTGAGCTCGAACTTGTTTTGTTTTTTGTCTGCGAGTGGTGCCGCGTAGCGCGCAATGTCGTGGACAAAGTTCGTCAAGCTGACAGGCTCCTGGTAAATCTCTGTCTGTCCGGCTTCGATCTTGGAGAGATCGAGCACATCGTCGATCAAGCCGAGAAGGTGTCGCCCTGCAGAGCGGATCTTCGAGAGATCATCGAGCGCCTCTTCTTCGGTGAGTTCATCTATTTCGTCTTGTAAAAGTTCGGTATACCCGATGATTGCGTTGAGAGGTGTGCGCAGCTCATGGCTCATGTTGGCCAAAAAGAGACTCTTGGCTTGGTTGGCTTTCTCGGCATCTTCGCGTGCTCGTCGGATTTCGTGGATCGATGTTTCGAGTTTCTTTGTTTGTGATTGTACGAGCTTGAGCAACTCGCGCTCTTTCTCTTCCATTCGCTTTGTGCGTAGGGAGTCGAGCTCCTTTTGGATGGTGCGCTCTGAGGGGTAGACGTTGAGTTTGATGTAGCAGTTCCCCTCTTCGTAGGAGACATCGACCTCATCAGCCCAGCACGTCTCGCCAAAGGCATGTGAAAAGATACCGATAATTTTTCCCTGAATAAAAGGACACCCCCATCTCTTGTGCAGCTTTCTCTGCATCAAGATCTCCCAGGTGTTGTGTACGATCACCGTTGCCTTTTTCTGCTCCTCGTCGAATTTTGGCAACTCAAATCTTCCCCACCCACAAGAACCGACGGCTTTTCCCCAGGCCAGGAATCCCTCCTCAAAATGATCGCTGAAGGCCGTAACCATCGCTTCGTAGTCTTCTTTTGTGCCCTGACTTGATGACCAAGCGACCATTAAACGAAACATGTCGTAACCGAGCTCTTCAGCCAACGGACGTAGCATCTGTAACAACGATGGATCCAGCCAAAACATCGCTGAAGGGAGTGTCATCAGTTTGAGCACGCCTTCTCCACGCGACCATTCAAACTGCATGTTGTCGATCTCGATCTGTTTGATCTCTGTCGATGAAACTTTTGTGTCCGTCATCGTATCGAACCTTCCAAAAATACGAGGCCTTTGTTTGTGTTTTTGTATCGGTGGTTTGTGTGTAAGACAAACGTACACAGGCTACAAAAACTCTGGCATCGCGTGGTGGACCATGTTGTCGTCATTTACGTGTCATAGTGTCATACTCAATCCAAAAAAGAAAGCCTGGTGTGCATTTGGAGAATGCAAAGTTGGTATGTTCTGCTCGTCCTTTTTGAAGCATCCACTTCAAGAAAAGACGACGATGTGAGCACAAACTGAAACAAAAAGTCTGATGAGTAGGGTGTTGTGAACGATTTGAGGGGAGCTGTTGTTGTGAGATGTTTCAGGAGGTGGCTTCTGCGGAGAGAGGGTTGGCTTGTGGGAGCTCGTTGTGGAGTTGTGTGATCTCAGCGGGGTTGTCCGCCGTCATCTGTGCACCACCAGAGCCCATGTGAGGACAGATCCCCTGCCCCATGCCCTTCGCGGCGATGCCGCCGTTGTCGAAGAGGTTGTCACCTTGCAGCGCGCTGTCTGCGCCGGCTTTTGCCATCCCGACGTGGCTATCAGAGGGCATACTGCGGGCCTTTGCGGAGAGTGTGGCGACCGCGTTTTGGGTGGTGGCTTTTGTCTCAGGGCGGAATGACGCGGGGATCTTCTTGTCTTGGTACAGACCGCGCAAGTCGGAGATGGAGATGCCCATCTCTCCATCTTTTCCTTTTGTACCGAAAGCCTTGAGCAGGATACCAAATTCGACCTTGCTGATCCGCGAGCCCATCCACGAGCCATCATCGGCTTGTCTGTTGGTCTTGATCGCCTTCTCGAAGTCGGCCTGTGTCATACGCTCGCCGTCGCTGCTGTGGGAGATCAATGTCTCGAACTTCTCGGGATCGAAGGCGCCGTTACGCAAGATCATGGAGTCACCGCTGTGATCCAGCAATCCACCGCGCAGCTCGTTGAGGTTGAATGTCCCACTGAAGACGTTGCCGAGGATATCGCCAAAGCCATTTCCTACAACCGCGACGTTCGCCAAGCCACGGCTGAATCCGAGATCTTCAAAGATATCTTTCAGCTCGGAGATCTTAGCGTCACCGTTTTTGTCTGCGTGGAGATGACCATCTGCGACCATTCCGCGCATGACAGGGCATACGATCTCTGGTTGTTGTTGTACGGGGGCTTGTTTTGGGAATTTTACACTCATTTGGGGCTCCTGTGCGAAAAAGGGAGTCGATTTATTCGGTCACCAGAGATGCGAGACTCTGGAGGTACATATTTTCAATGTCATCTGAATCGGCGACGCGAATGGCATCAGCCGTCAAGGCCAGTGAGGTCAAGATCCCCTCATCGAGCCGGAATGCGTGGTACTGTCGCAACACTTTGTCTTTGGTCGCCGGGTAGTCGAAGCTGATCAAAAATCCATCGACACCGTCGGCGAATGTAAATTCGCGTTTCTTTACATTTTCGAGTTGGACCATCGTCCGAATAAACTCAGCGAGCGCTATACCAACGATATCTTCGAGCGGTGTGTCAGGCTTGGCGTGTTTGCGGTGGAGTATCACGTTGGGTTGGACATTCATCTGTCGATGCATCAGTCGAGGATCGCGCAGCTCATCTTTTACAGGTGCTCGAAAAGACAACATCGTCTCGACAAGCTCGAACTCTGTAGGCGGCGCAAATTGCACCCCGTGAAAAGATTGTGTCTCAACATCCGCAGATGACATTCCGCTCTCCTTTGTCACTCAAATACCGACATACGTTGAGTGTTTACAGCATGTATACAATGTACGAAAGCTGAATCATATACTGGACTTCACACAAAAATCAAGCGCATTATATCGCGAATACATGCACAAAATTGCGCTCTCCCCTTCTCAGATGGTCTTCTCTTTCTTCTGAAAAGAGCCTTACCTCTTGGCTGCGCGGCGTGTCGTGGGCGATTGCAGTTTGTGCAATGTACGTTTGATATAATGTCCAAACTTCGTGCCCTTGAGAAATCCGCGCCCTCTCAATCCAAGCACACCACACCATGTGTAGTGCAATGCATCATAAGGATCTTTCTCCTGCTCCCAGTCGCCCCAACTGCCATCTTGCTTTTGTGTGCGTAGCAAAAACGCGGTCCCTTGCGCGACCATCTTGTCGTTGGTTTCATCAAATCCAACGGTCCGTAACACGTCGAGAAACTCAGCCAACAGCTCCACATCTTTGTTTTGCAAACCGACATGAAAATTGCGACGCACATAAGGGTAGACCTTTGGTAACGCAGACGGTGGAAGTCTGAGTTGCCCATAATTGTTCATCACAAAGACGACATGTGTCGCGAGATAGGCGCTGTCCTCGGCGTTTTCTTTGTCAGGATCTTTGTCTTGGTCGAAGGAGAGGTAGGTGCGTTGGCGCAGAAGGCGTAAGACGTGGTGGAGCGTGACGGAGCGGCGCAAGTTGAGCGAGAGATGTGCGCTTGCGCGTTCGAGGGTGTAGGTATCGATCAACAGATCGTAGAGGGGTTCACCTGAGAGCGTTGGAAGCTCTGAGAGGCTGACTCCGAGGAGCTTTTTGGCGGTGTTGTACGTAACGAGCTCTTTCTTCACCTTGGCGAGCAGCTTCGATGTATCGTATTGGAGGACGTCTGCGTAGCCGAGGACCTCGATCGCTTCGAGCAGGTCGTCTTTGTCTTCGATTCCATCTTCTTCGAGGAAGATGGTGATTAGGCGTTTGGCGATCTGTTGGCCAAAGGTGATGACTTGTTTTTTGAGTTCGATATCATCGTTGACTGCAAGCTCAGCGAGCACACATAGACCATCAGTGCTGAGCACTTTCCAATGCTTCTCGATGTACTTTTTGATCCAGGCAAACCCTCTGCGGACTGCTCGTCTGCGCATCTTAGTTCGATCGGGAGAGGTCTTCGTGGCAGAGACGTTGCGACTTGTAGGGGCGGTTGTCGAAGCGGCAAAGAGAAGTGTATCTTGTAGGTAGCATGTTACAAGTAAGCAACAACACAGGAGAAACCATGTGCAGTGTCGTGTCGGATGAAACATGTGTGGTGCTCCCATCCATGTAAGGGGGTTATTTTGTTGTGGGGTGATACGTGTTGTGACTAGTACCGAAAGGTACCCATGGCGCGCTGGAGGGTCAAGACGGCGACTTCGAGATTGAGGGTCTCACGTAAGAGGCTAACTTGTGCGGAGTTGTAAGCGATTTGCGCATCTGTGACCTCGACAGGCGTCGCGACACCAGTCTTAAAGCGCTCTTGTGTCAGCTTGTAGCTGCGTTTGGCGAGGACCAGTTGCTGCTTGGCGACTTTGAGTGTTGCCTTCGCGTCGTTGAGAGAGAGATAACTTGCGAGGATATTATTTTGCGCTTTGCGTCGTGCTTGGAGGTATTCGAGCTTGGCTTGTCGTCTCTTGGAGAAGTTCTCCTGAAGCAAGGCGAAGCGTGTCCCACCATCATATAGCGCGATTTGTCCCTGAAGAGAGACACTCCAAGTGGTGTTTTGTCCGGCAAAACCTGTCGCGTTTGTCGCCTGGAGTGAACCCACAAGCGCGACCGTCGGCAAAAATTGAAGCCATACTTCGGAGATGCGGTTGTCCGCAATGTTGACAGCCATCTTCGCGGCCTTCAGCTCTGGAAGGTGGCGTTCAGCTTTGCGCACCCAGGCCTTGGGGGAGCCGGAGGGGAGGATGGGTCTGGAGGGACGTTGGGGACGAAAAGAGAATGTCGGTTTGTTGAGCAGCAGCGCGACGGCGAGCTTCGCGTTGCGCAGGCCGTTACGGGCCTGGATGAGGGAGCGTTGTGCCTTGATCACTTCGAGTTTGGCGCGCGTGACGACGAGAGAGTTTGCGGTCCCTGCTTGGTAGCGAGCTTCTGCGAGGGTTAAGTGTTCACGTGCGTTGGAGAGCGTCTCGCGAGAGATGTCGACGAGACCATCCGTGAGCAACACGCCGTAGTATGCACGCGCGATACCGAACATCACTTCGCGGCGGAGTTGTTTCGCGCTCTCTTTGACCTGATCGACGCTCATGTATGCGATACGTAGCAATGGGATCGCGCGGAAATTGAGGAACGCCCACCTCATTTGGAGTTGGAGGCCGAGCTGGTTGAGCGGTGTCAATTCAGTCTCTTGTGCGTCCTTGGTTCCCGCGAGGATCTGTGATTTGATCGGCTCAGGCAGCGCGTTCGCGAGCCCTATGATACTCGCAGCAGGGTTAAACGAGACAGCCTGCTGGTTTCTCGTATATGAACCGCTGAGGTTGAGGTTGGGTTTGAGCATCGCCCATGTCTTCGCTTTGATCAGCTCTGCTTGGACGAGGCGTTCTTTGAGGATACGTAGATCGAGGTTGACCTTTTTGGCCATCTTGAACACTTCTGCGAGTGTGACGACCTTTTGGTTGGCGTCAAAGCGTGGTGGCAATGGTTTGCGTTTGATCACCTTCTCTTCGGGGGGGAGCTGAGGTGTCAACTCGACCTTGCTCAAATCAGTCGTAGAGCGTCGTGTCGGGGGAGGTGTCGTTCGCTTAGAGGTCTTTGTATTCCCTGCCCCCTTCTTGCCCACAGCGACCTTGCGAAGGTCTCTCCAGCGCAGGTGTCGATGTCTCTTATATCGTCTCTTGGTACGCGCGCTGTTTTTGCGTGCGTGTTTCTGCTTTGTCTGTCTGCCTTGTTGGGCTGTTCTCTTGTTACGGGAAGGGACTTTGGCATCCAGTGTATGCGTCCACATGAACGTCAACACCAGGCAACACAACCACACCAACCTCATTACGCCTCCAGTCTCTCTACCAAACGGCTTCTCTGCTATAGGAAATTCAGCACCCACATGTGCATGTATCGTTCGACTTGTTTGAATCCACACTTCGGTTGGCGATCCAAAAGAAATGCATGCATTGAGATAAGTTCAACGCGAGGTTGTGTCAAGAGAGAAGGAGAGGATCAAAAGGACTGAGAAATACGGCTTATCTGGCGTGGGGGAAGGATTTGGCATCTTGAGCTTTGTGAGAGAGAGCGATTGTAGCGTCGTAGAGAGAGGAGAGGGACGAGAGGAGTCGGGGGGGAAGAGGAGGTGATTACTTACAGGTTCCGTCAGCGCCACAGGTCATGCCGGAGGGGCAGTCACAGTCAGCTTTACAGGAGTAAGTTTGCTTGGGTGGTTGTTGGCATACACCGGAGGCATTACAGACCTGACCACTTGGGCACTCGCAGCTTGCGCGGCATGTTTTAACACATGCGTGGTTTTGGCAGGAGAGACCACCTGTGCAGTCTGTGTCAGCGCGGCATCCAGCGACACAGGCTTGTTTGACAGTGTCACAGTATTGTCCGGATGCGCAGTTCTCATCTTTCAAGCATCCAGCTTTACAAGCACCGCTTGCTTCACAGTATTTGCCAGCGCCACACTCTGCGTCTGAGGTACATCCACCTTTTTCACACTTGTTGCTTTTGCAGACGTTACCAGCTCCGCAATCTTCGTTGCGACGGCATCCAGCGATACACTTGCTGCTCTCACAGATCTTACCGGAGCCACACTCTGCGTCACGTGAGCACTCGACTGAAGAGCATTGACCGTTGGTGCAGCTTTGTCCACGGGGGCAGTCGTTGACTGTGTTACAACCCGCTGTACATGTTCCGGACTTACAGATTTCGCCGAGCTTACACTCTTTATCAGCTTTGCAAGAAGGCGTGTTGACGACACATTTGAGGTTGGAGCAAACTTTTCCATCGGTGCAGTCAGTGTCACGGCGACATCCTGCTTCACATGCGGCGCCTTTTACGCGACAGATTGTACCTGCTGTACAGTCTGCGTCATCGCGACAGATTCCAGCTTTGCATCCACCGGAGTAGCAGACTTCACCGTTGCTACAGTCGTTATCAGTGGAACAACCTTGGCGACACTCGCCGCTGCGACAGACTTGACCACGAGCGCACTCTGTGTCGGCTTTACATGCGGGTTCTTCGCACTTGCCAGACTTGCAGAGCTTTCCATCTTTACAGTCACTGTCTGCTTTGCAGGTGCCCGTATTATTGTTATTGTTGTTATTGTTACCGGTATTGTTGGGGATACAGACGTTGTCTTGACAAGAGCAACTAGGTTTGAGGCCTTCACAGTCATCGTTCGTTCGACAGAGAGGACGACAGACTCGCTCGTGACAGCCCTGGCTACGGGGACAGTCAGAGTCGCGACGGCACTCGGAGGGGTTGTTACCTGTTTCTGCTTCACAGACGTTGGTGCGGCTATTACAGAGCATACCGCGTGGGCATTGCCAGCTAAAGTCACATTGCCAGTCAGTGCTTGGGCGATTGTTGTTGCTGCAGAAGGGATCGTCCCAGAAACGATCACAGTATCCTACGGGGGGACCTACACAAACACAGGCGGTCATCACCGACACAGGAAGCACCAACAAGGCCAAAATCATCATTCTGATATTTGCTCTTTTCATTTTCACTCTCCATCCTCTTGTGCCCTGGAGGGCTGACTCAATCTTGTATCTTTTCATTTTGAAAAATGGTTTGGCTGGACAATCGCGTTCTAACGGCAAAGCAATGATCATACCAAAAAAGGACATCTCTGAGAACTGTATAGAACGGGGTGTTATAGGATCGCAAAAGTGTCGCCAAAAGGAAACAGGATGAACGACCTTCCGGGGAGTGGATGAAGCTTTATCCAATGCTTCTCAAAGGGGTGGACAAATTGTCCAAAGCTCTCAAAACGTCTCGAAAAAATGTGATTTTTTGATGACACTTGTGTTGAAAAAACGACAACGAAGTGATCCTCTTGGTGTGAAGACACCGCGTACGACGATCTAATGATAAAGGTCGACACAAAAAGATCATCATGTCAGTTGATCGCGGAAAAAACACCACACGCTCCCCCAAAAGGCTGCAAAAGAGCACACTAGGGATAAAAAGAATGCCCCCTTCAATCCGAAGAAATCGTGAGATTTTATAGGGGCAGGCTTTCCATTTGGTGGAACAATCCCTAGGTTTCAATTGGCCGGTATGGTGAGAGGAAAAGAGTGTATTTTGGGGTTGATCTCTTGCCACTGTTGCAGGCTTCGTAGTATATCCATCATAGGAATACATTGAGTACTTTTGTATGAAAGGTGTCGTTTTACCTTGTGGTCTTGGTATGCCTGAATCGAGAGAGTGCGTAGTATGAGTATGCAAGAAGAAGAACAGGCCCTGCTTCGTTCGGGGTTACTCCCACCGAGAAGCTCACTGGAGCAAACGCTCTGGGGTGAGATCAGCGGCGGTCGTTTTGACGTCCGTGAGGGAATCTTGTATCTCGCCGATGACTGGTGGGGCTTCTACGGTCGAGACTTTGAGTTTTTGACACCCTACGCCGGTTTTGTCGCACACATCCCCTCCATCATTGAGTTACGCGGTCCCTTCTCTTTGGGGACAACGGTGGGAGGTTACAAGCTCGAAGGTGAGATCGAAGGTGAGGGGCAACAGCTCTACACATTTCTGCCAAACGAAGAGATGTACGTGCGCAACCAAGAGGTGGTGACACATTTCTTCGATACACTGCGCGATCGCGTTAATCAACTCCTACATCCGGATGCACAAGCCCCCTACGACAAAGGACACAGCGCGTGGTCCAACGGTGACCTGCAAGCTGCTGAAGAGTTCTTTTGGCAGGCGTACAGGCTCGATCCAAGAAGCCCTGAGCCGGCTTTTGCGCTTGGGCAGTTGTTTTTGGATCACGATCCAAAAGAAGCGCTCAAGCTACTCATCGAAGCCGAGAAGCGAGGCTATGCAGATGAACGCGCGCTGGCTTTTGCACAAACGCGCGCTTACATCGGCCTTGGACAATTTCAAGAGGCGGAGCGCAAAGTCAACGCCCTCGTCAGGCGACAGGAAGACGCAGAGGGTTACTTTCTGCGCGCACAGATCGAAGCCGCACAAGAACGCAAGCTCGACGCGATCATGTCACTCAAGCGAGCTTGCGGGCTCGACAATCGCAACGTCGAATACCAGGCTGCTCTTGCGTACCGTGCGGCCAATTTTGGCGAGCTTGAGGTCGCTTCACAGGCGATCCAAAGACTCGAACACATGCACGCGTCTCATCCAGGCCTCTCGATGGCCCAAGCGCTCATCGCACATGCACACGAAGATGAGGAGCGCGCGATCCAATGTCTCAAAGAGGCCTTGCAACAAGCTCCTCAGTGGGAAGAGGCGCGGCAAATGCTCCACGACCTCGGTGGTGATGAGCCTGCGCACGCAGAAGCAGACGAGCGCGTCGCTGCCCCACTCACAGAAGACGAAGTCGAACGTCGACTCGATCTCTTCATCGAATCCGATCTCGAAGCTTCCTGCCACAACTTGCGCGAGATGATCAGCCACTTCGCGCTGTGTTGGGGACCACAAATCCCAACGCAGCACGAGAACGCCGAAGAGAAAGGTGCGTTGATTCGTGCAATGCACGACGCCATCCGGATCGCGCTGCGCAGCGAAATCGATGCCATGAAGCCTTCCCTACGTGGTGGCGTCACGCGCGACTTCGAAGAGTTCGCGCTCAGCCTCCCACACGAAGCATCCGAAGAGTTTCTCGAACACTCCGATCGTATCCTTCGTGACCTCGATGCCTCCCTCGAACAAGTCGCACAGTACGGCTTTGGACTCCTCGATGGAGGCATCTTCATGCGTATCTTCGATCGCGTCGAACAATTCCCTCTCGACCCACACGACGATTTGGCCGAGGAACTCGAAGAAAAACTCTCGCTGCTCGAACACAAATTGCGCAACGTCCTGCAGATGTGGGGTGAGCTGTTTTTTGACCAGTTGTTCGAGTGGATCGAACCCTTCACAGAGGGATTTGTCCCCGAAGAGGAGGAAGATGACGATATTATCGAACTCACAGAGGATGCCCTCGAAGAGGACGATGAATACGAGATTCCACCCACCAGTCTCCTCAACTTTGTCGATGATGATGAAGACGAAGAGGAAGACGATCTGTTTAATCCTCCCACCACTATCATGACGCGTCCTCCGATGCTCGACGTGACCCCTCATGCTCCACGCACACAAGCTGTTCGTACACCTGCACCGATGACCACACACCCATCACAGATGAGAAAGATCGCCGCGATGACTCCCACATCCATACAACACAACACGCAGCCCCGCGAAGCGCAATCCCCACGACCAAGGATGCCTATCGCTCCTTCTGTCGCGATGCGTCTGCAAAACACCGTCCGTCACTCCGATCGCCTCAAGCGAAAGGAAGAGACCACAACTTCGTATGAAAAGATCTTTCAAGAATATATCGCTGCACACGAGTTTATCGGCGTGCAGCCTCAATACGGCAACCTGGCTCAATTTACTCGCTATGTGGAAAAAGAAGTCCAACATTGGACCTCACAGACCGGTAACCCCGCCGATCTTTATATCCGCATCGAGCAAGGTAGACCCCAAGTCAAAATTCGTGAGCAATGAGAAAACGTATTTCATCTTTGACAGACGCTTGTCGGCATATCCGCCTTCTCAAAATGTTCCCCCTGCAGCTCCCCTCGCATCTGCAGGACGATGGACAACTCCATCACGCATACGACCGCTCTATTCGTGTCGCCGTGAGTGAACGACAGCTGTATTTCCAAATCCTCCTGCCCTACAAAGCAGAAGAGTACAAACGTTGGACCGAGTTTGTCTACCTCGATCGTATCCGTGCATGGGAGCAACAATCCCTCGAAGTCGGATACTTTCAGGTCGCAGGGCTCGACATCCGACACTCCGGTCAGTGGAGCGAGATCGAAGGTGTCATCCCACTCGAAAGCTACCTCACTGAAGCGCAAATCCAAACTGCGCTCTACCTTTCAGGTCTGCGCCCTGGCCTGTACGAAGATGTCCTACACTTCCAAAAGAGTGACGAGTTCGAAGACACCACACATATGCTCCCCTCTCTGATGAGTCGACTCTTTTGTATCGTCGGACAGCGACTCGCTGACAAAATCGAGAGCGGCAAGATCTGTGCGCTGCGTATCCTCTACCACTTCATCCGTGGCGAACACGAGATGCTCACGGGAAAACGCACAGGTACCGGATTCCTCGAATTGATGCTCCCTGATGATGACATCTCTATGCTCATCGCAGAGGCCGAAGAGCTCGCTGTCATCGATGAAATCCATGCCGCGCGAGAGATGATCCTCGACGCGCTTCCACAACATCCCGAGAGTGGACGTCTACTCGAAACGATGGGGAACTTGTGTCTCCGACATGATAGTCCACAGCGTGCGATGCTCTTCTTTCAACAAGCGCTCAAAGACACGCGGTTTTTGCGCACCGACCTCGCCTACCTCGGTATCGCAAAAGCACACATCGCACAAGAGCAATACGAAGCCGCGTTACAAGCCCTCGACAAAGGACTCGCGAGCAATCCCTTCTTTCTCGAACTCGCCCTGTGGAAGTCACACCTCCTCACGGATCTTGGCAAGCTCGATGAAGCTTTTGAATTGCTCGACGTCGTCGAACACCGCAACGCAAATACACGCAATCTTCACCTCGAACGAGGCTACACGTACCTTCACGCCGAACAAAAACGACGTGCCCTCGAAGAGTTCCGGGTGGAGAGCGAAAAATATATCGACAACCTCGAAGCGATCGAGAAAACGATCCAGCTCGCAGAAGAACTCGGTGAGAAGCACATCGTCGAGCGCTTCAACGAACGCAAGCAAGCCCTCCAAGATTGTCCAGATGGCGACTGCTCTGAGTTTATGCAGCAACTGGAAGACTCACTGCTCTCTGTCGGAGCTTCCGATATCCCCCACGGCGAGCTGTTGTTGTGGCTCAAATCTCCAGACAGCTCTGATGCGTGGGATCTTGAGAAAGATTACTGTGCAGAGTGTGAAGGTCCATCGCTTCCTGTCGATAACAGCAGCTTTAACAAGACGCCGTTGGTCTACGGTGACTGTCGTGTGGTCTACAAAGAAGACGGATATTGCAGCTCCTTTCGCATCCCCTTTCAGTACCACATCTGGGAGCGGGCCAAAGAACTCAATGAGCGCGCAAAACACTCGAAAGTCCAGGTCGAACGAGAGGATGAGCATATCGTCTTTATGTTCCGCATCTTCCCGAAACCTGGGCTTGACGTCGAAGAGTGGATTGAGCGTTGGTCCATGCACAAACTCCCACTCCTCGGTGAGCTGCTCGAACATCGCGAATTCTCCCTCTCCCCTTCTCAATGTTGGGATATGTTGTACCGTCGACTCATCGTCTTGATCTGTACCCACATTCAACACGAAGTCGAGCAAGGCAATTATTGTCCTCTTGTCCGCTTCTCCCGTTGGATCATGGAAGAAGAACACCAGATGAAGATCTGCCAAACAGAAGACGTCGCGGTGGCTTCTTGTTGTTTTGGAGAAGAGCTTCCGATCGGTCCAGAGCACCACATGGATGAGTGGCTCAATGATCTCTTCTCGACACGCCCCTCCGATGACAAAAAAGTCCTCTACTTGCCCGAACAGTACAGCCTCCAGGATGGTATGTTAGCCTCTACATTCTCGATGCCAACTGACAAAGTGCCCCTTGACCTCAAGGAAAAAGACGAGATCCTCGACGACATTCAAAAGGGACACCTTGTGAAAGCCTTGCAGGCCATTCACCAACATGTCCTCGCCTTCCGCTGTTCTCCGTGGTTGTACGACCTGAAGGCCGACATCTACCACAGGCTCGCCCAACAACCCAAAGCCCCCTTCTGCTGTACACATGGCAACAAAGAACTCGCCAAACGTGCTGAACACCTCGCAGAGCAACTTCGAGACTCATTCCTCAAAACAATCCTGTAGCAAAAATAGATAGATAGGAATGTCAGAGTCCACACGTACGTAGAGCCTTGCGTGTACAACTGTTTGTACCGAGCTGTTGGAATGGTGCTTGTGCGAAGAGGGGGTGGTGATACTCTATTGGCAGAGTGTCGTGGACACGACTTTGGGGATCGCGTAGGGGATGCTGAAGTTACCTTGTGAGTTTGTCACTCCACGCCCCAGCAGACGTGCTGATTGAGGTGTATTTGCGGAGGTGATGTTTGTGTATCGGACAGTGTGCTCGTAGAGTTCGATGGTCATGCCTTCGATGGGGAAGCCATCTGGTCCCATGACTCTACCGCCGAGATATTTGGCCTCGGGCAAGAATGCTTGCAGCTCCGTGCGATTGTCACCAACACATGTCTGCAAGTAGGTCCGCGCGAGACCACTGCCTGAGGGAGGGATGAAGATCAGATTGTACACACCAGGATCGAGTGCGAGCGCGAAGCTTCCGTCTTCGTTGACGTTTTTTGTTTGTTGGCTGGAGGAGGACAGAGGGATGTACTCCTCATGTCGTGATGAGCCTGGTGAACCCTGCCAGACTGCACGAACCTGCGCGTCTTTGATCATAGCTTCGCAGTTTCCGTGGGGACCTTCGCGGCAGACTTTCCCTTCGACGCGGTACTTTTTGATCAGGTCGATATCCATCTCTTTGCTCTCTTTGAGCTGTTTTAGCTCGATGAGCGACTTGGCCCACTCGCTCTTGGCAGGTGGCAGGACTTCGATCTGGTAATTGTTGCCAGGGGGGACCTTCAGCTCAAATTGGCCCAATTTATCGGTCCTGGTTTGGGTGACAAATTCTCCCTGGAAGGGCTCATTGTTGATGACACCGATGTCAAACTTACCGAACAAGCGGACACTGCTCCCTGCGCTGAGAGCACCACCCTGCCCTGTACGGACGGTCCCTTTGACCGTGATGGCTTGCTTGTTGTATCCGATCGGCAACGTCCCGAGATCGATCACTTTCCCCTGAGGTTGTACGCTGTCAGCGATCAACGTGTAGGGGATGTCGATTTGGGGATGAAGGCTCAACTCTGCATTTTTCATTCGCACACGGAATGTCGTCGCCTTCTCGTTTTTGGTCAGCCATAACTTGAAATCACCATTTTTATCGGTGGTGCTGACTGTCGACATGGGCCAGCCATCCTTGTTGAGGACCTGGACCTCTACCCCTTCGATGGATCTGTATGGGGTGGAGTCAGCTGCAACGAGGCGGCCTTTAAGCACGAAGCAGGACGCGCGGCTGGGCAACTCAAAGTCTGCCTCTCTGGTCTGTTCGACCTTGAAGTCTTTAACCCGAAAGGTTGGGTACTCTTCGTTCTCTGGGAAGATATCGACTGTGTATGTCCCAAGACTCAATTGTGTCGTGTATTGGCCTGTTGAGGATTGGCTCTTGACCTCCCAAATCAAGGACTGTCCCTCGATGTGGTTTTGGTCGATGAAGCGAATTTTGGCGGCGATTTTGATTCTCTCGTCGCCAGAGATTCCCTTCTCCCAGGCCCAGACGATGCCTTTGACTTCAAACGCTTCGCGAGGGCGGATCGTGCCGTTTTGGAGGTCGGCGACGTCTACATTCAGGTATTGTTGCTTGGTGATAAGTCCGGTGCTACCGTCTTTTTTGAATTGATACTTGGAAGGTGCCAGCAATTGTAGGCTGAGCTTTTGGCTCACATCATTGCCCATTGTGCGGCAATATCGGACATTCTGAAGGCAAATTTGCCCTTCGAGGCAGTCAGCGTTGGACTCACAGGGGCCGACGCCTCTCTCTTTGCGGGTTTTGGTCTCGCCAGTGGGCAACACCAAGCTACAACCCTGCACCATGAATGCCGACCATATGAGCATCATGAGCCACAGGCCCAAAGAGTGTGCGGAATGTTTTCGTTTCTTCATCATACAACCAACTTCAAAAAAATACATACAAACACTTCAATTCACTACGACAACACTAGTACTGATCTTTAACACAAGCGGACAAAAAACCTCTCAACAACAGAGGTAAAGTCGTGTCCTTCTTCTACTGTTCAATCTGGATCGTGAAACGTCTCTCTGCAACCTCGACAGTGTCAGGGGACGCCCAAGAGATCCCTTTCGTCGCTGTATCAAACTCTGATACGCCGGGAGTCGGGGCTCTATCACCGACGACAAAGCGCAGGATGTGGATGGAGCCTGGGTTAAATTGCGAATACTCCAACTCACATGTCAGCACCTGTTCACGAAGCTCTGGTAAGAGCTCATCGGGCAGGCTGAGTTTCTCCTGTGGCAGTGTCAGCGCTGATGTCCGACAGATGATCGGATTTTCGCCACCAAGATGAGGATCGAGCAGCCAGTACACAAAGAGATCGTCTCTGAGATCTTCGTCACCAACTTGCAGTTTGAACTCAATTTTGGTGCGGCTGTTGCTGTCGAGTGTGATCATGTCGATGTCTGGGTCGATGACGCGGATGTAAGGACGACGGTTGGGCAACGTCTCCGCTGGTTGAATCTCAATATAAGCGACACAACCTGAGAGATAGGCCAGCCAAGCGAGGCATACAATCCTGAGACTCCAACGAAGCAGCTTTCGCCACATATTCACAAATCTCCAACAACCAACAAATACAGACACATGGATCATCATCCATCGCGTTCAACAGGTGACACTCCTCAAAGGGCGGTTTGCAAGGAACAGGCCACCTTCAGACGACTATGAGTATAGTCGCAGAAAACGGCGTTTGTTACAAATAAACCTGCGTCAGAAAGGCAAACATTGGGTGCGAGGATATGATCGAGATGTCTGGCTTTGGGTGGATATCCTACTTTTGTTGTTCTTTTTCGAGATGTCTGAAGATGGTGCGTGGATCGACCCCAAGATCGCGGGCTGTTTTGGTTCGATTGCCACCATTCAGCCTTAGAATATCGTTGATATAGCGAGCTTGAAAGCGGTCCTTTGCCTCGGCCAGAGGTAGGATCTCAGACATATCCGCGCCGCGAAACTCCAGATCTTCGGGGCCGATATGTGTCCCTTCTGAGAGGATCACGGCTTTCTTGATGAGGTTTTGTAGCTCGCGAATGTTCCCTCCCCATCGGTACTTCTTCATGGAGATGATCGCGTCTGCGGTGAACCCCTTGAAGGACCGCTCAAACTCCGCAGAGAATTTCTGTAGGAAGTAGCGCGCGAGCAGGATCAGATCATCGTCACGTTCACGTAGTGGTGGCAACACGAGCTGGATCACGTTGAGCCGGTAAAAGAGGTCTTCACGAAAACGACCCTCTTTCACCTCATCTTCAAGTGTGCGGTTGGTCGCCGCGACGATACGAATGTCAACGTCCTCGGGGAACCCTCCCCCGATCGGTGTGATCTTCTTCTCTTCGATCGCACGAAGCAGCTTGACCTGAAGGACGAGTGGCAGCTCTCCAAGCTCGTCGAGGAAGAGTGTTCCTTTGTCCGCGAGCTTGAACTTCCCTAACTTGTCCGCGACTGCACCTGTAAACGCGCCTTTTTTATGTCCAAAGAGCTCGCTCTCAAGCAGGTTCTCCGGGATCGCGCCGCAGTTGATCGTGACAAAGGGACCATTATTTCGATTGGAGAGGCGGTGAATTTCGCGGGCAAACAGCTCCTTACCTGTCCCGGTCTCTCCTGTGATCAAGACGGAGACGTCTGTGGACGAGACGCGGCGGACCTTGTTGAGGACCCCCTGGATGCCCTCGCAGCTGCCGATGATGCCGCTCATCTGCATCCCTTCAAGCTGCTGCTGAAGCTTTTGGTTGTCGAGGGTCAACTCGTTGACGAGCAAGGCATTTTGGATGATCAGCGAGGCTTGTGCTGCGAACACCATCAAGATCTTCAGGGTCGTCTTGTCGAAGAGCGACGTGATATGTGAGTTACCGACATACAACACGCCGAGCAGTTTGCCTTTTTCGAGCAGAGGCACACACATCACGCTGGACAGTTGGAGGTGCGCAACACTCGTCGCGTTCTTGAAGTTCTCATTGCGCAACGCGTCGCTGATGATCAGCGGCTCTTTGGTCTCAGCGACTTTTGCGACGATGCTGTCTGAGTAAAGTTCACGTGCGTCAGCGAGTGTCTCGCGCTTGATGTTACGACCCACCGCGACCTTTGGCGTGTTGCCTTCGAGCAATATCAAGAACCCACGTTGTGCGCCTGTCACCTCGATCACACGGTCGATCAAAAGCTCTAGCAGCTCCGTTAAGCTGAACTGCTGCATCAACTCACGGCTGAATTGAAACAGACGTTCGTATGCCTCGACGTGATCGATCACGTCGGGTAATTCTTCATCGACAGGGGTCTCGGAGACCATCCGGAATGTACACTCCGTGGCACCAAGCTGGATGGAGTCTTCATGTTTGAGTGTCGTCGAGCGGCGGGAGCGGCCATTCACAGTGAATGGATGCTTGCGGTTGAGTGCGCTCAGTGTGAACTTCTCGCCATCAAACTGGATGTGTGCGTGCTCTTCAAGGAGCAGGGGGTCCGAGATACAGATGTCATTCTCGATACTCCGACCAATACTCGTCAGGGGTTTGTGCAATTCGATCGTCACAGGTGAGCGCGATCCAGGGGCAACAAATGTGAAGCTCGGCATTCTATCTCCTCAGTCAACGGTTCTTCTGAAGGCGATCTTTATGATACTCCCTCCCCCTCCAATTGGAAAGGCCTATATCGATATTCCATCCACCCACACCACCGTATCTCCCCTCCACAATCCCCTACCCGACACCCACTACTTTGATTCAAATCCGAACGATCAGTCGAAAAAGATCATGGACTCATAGATGCCATCATTGCAGATGTTAAAGACTTGTTTCAATAGTTGTTTGAAAAGAAATGCGTTGACATGAATGAGCTTCATTCGTATATCAATATCGAATGATCGGTCGGAATAAAAACACCGTCGAAGAGAATGGAGCAAAATGTGACCCCTAAAATCGTCGATAGAGCAACACGGAAGAAAGATATCGCCCAGCGTTCGCTGTCATTGTTTGCGGAGCGTGGTTTTGAGGCGGCCTCGATGAGCCAGATCGCAGAAGCGGTTGGGGTCAAGAAAGCCACGATCTACGATTACTTTGCCAACAAAGATGAGCTGGTGATGGAGGCGTTAAAGGTGTGGTTTGAGCAGCTTCTTGAGGGGATGGAGTTGTTACTCGCAGGGACAACGGACCCTATCGAGCAGCTACACATCTTCATCGACTCTTCGTGTGCAGCGATGGAGGAGACCTTCGCGATGCAGCTCACCCTCTCCGTCACACAGCTCATGGCGAAAGAGGAGAATGTCGAAAAGTTCCAGTTCGCTCGTGCGTTATTGGCGCGGATACGCAAAATGTTTGAGGGCATTATGCTCGAAGGGATTTCGCGTGGTGTCTTTCGCACGGAGTGTGCACGCGATGTCGACAAGATCACGGTCAACTTTCTCGCATATCTCGATGGGATCGGTCTTCACTACTATCTTTTTGGCCACGACGCGTTTGACCTCAAAACACAAATGGATTTTTACCTCGAACGTCTCCTCTCACAGATCGTGTCTGAGAGCGTAGAGGCCAGACCCGCCGATACAACAACGTAGGGCTTTTTCAAGAAAAAGCCTAAGGTTTGCGCGCCCCTTTGCGCAAGACCTACAGACGTGACGCCTCATGCGCCACAGGAGACGGACCTATGCAAGCAGATTGGACCCCAAAACACCCGATCAACATCAGCGCCAAAGCGTTCATCGATGACAAGTACAAATACTACGACTGGATGCGTCGAGAAGCCCCCGTCTACAGAGGAAAATTTGGCCCCTTTCGCAGCTATCTGCTCTGTCGGTATGAAGACTGTGACTTCGTCCTCAGAGATCCCCGCTTTATCCGCAGCCGCAAAGAGAACAAATGGCGTTGGTTGATGCCATACGGTATCAAGCTGATCACAGAGAGCATGATTTACCAGGATGGGGACGAACACAGGCGTTTGCGCAATCTCGTACAGAAAGCCTTTACCCCCAAAGCGATCACGAAAATGCACGATCGCATCGAAGTGATCTGTAATGAACTGCTCGACGAAGTCGAAGCTACACACGACGGACACTTTGACCTCGTCCCGACGTACGCCTTTCCACTGCCTGTGCGCGTGATCGGTGAGCTGCTCGGGATCGAAGACAATGATATGGACAGCTTTCAAAAGAGCGTCGACGTCCTTCTCGAAGGTCTGACGGGGATCAAAATCGTCAAGACACTTGTCTGGGATCTTCCCAAGACTGTCTCCTTCCTCAAGGAGCTGCTGAAAAAGAAACGCGCCACACCTGCAGACGATCTGCTCACGGCGCTCATTCAAGCCGAAGAGAACGGTGACACCCTCACTGAGGATGAACTCTTAGGGATGATGATGATCTTGATCATCGCTGGTTACGAAACAACTGTCGACCTGATCAAGTGCGCGGTCGTCGCGCTGCTTACGCATCCAGAGCAGCTACAGATGCTCAAAGAAGATGACAGCTTGATGGACGGTACGATCGAAGAAGTCCTTCGTTACTGGGGACCTGTCCATGGGACAGAGCTGATCTATGCGAGTGAAGATATCCAGGTCGGTGATGTCACGATCCCCAAAGGACACATCATCACACCCCTGCTCGGTGCGGCCAATCGCGACCCTGACAAGTTTGAACATCCAGAGGCTTTTGACATCACAAGGACCGCGAATCGCCATCTGGGCTTTGGGAAAGGTATCCACTACTGTCTCGGTGCCCCTCTCGCCCGACTGGAAGCCAAGATCGCGTTGCGAATCCTCTTTTCACGCTTCCCACAGTTGACGCTCACCAAACCGCTCGAAGAGCTGACCTTCAAACAAGTCCCCTTGTTCCACCGCTTCAAAGAGGTCCCCCTCTCCTACTAAAGACAGCGCGTGATCAGCGGGTTGTGTACAATTGTGTGGTGTGTGTTGAGAAGGTTGGAGCGGGGGTGGAGAACTTGCGGGGGTCGACGGCTGGAAGCTCTGGGAGGACGGACTCTCTCGTACGTGGGACCGTGAGCGCGCAGTCGATGAGTTGGTAAACATAAGAGCTCGCGAAGAGCCCAAGAGAGGCAAATTGCACGATCTGCCATGCCTGCGCGATCCCGACAACGTCTTCGGGAAAACGACCTCGCTGTGAGGAGTTTGGGTCGACGATCTGCAGGCTGGAAATCACCCCGTAACCTGCGATATTAAAACCCAAAAAGACGACCTGTGAGGCCAAAAATCCGGCGGCCTTTCCCCAGTGATTGTGGACGATGTAAGGCACCCCAAAAGGCACGACACATAGCAGCGGATTGAAGTGCTCAACGCGACGATCAAATCGTAGCTTGACGACCTGCAAGGAGACCTTTGGTTTGTCTTGTGTGCGGATCAAGACGTCGAGCTTCTTCTTGATGCGACGACGTACACGCTTGAAAAAACTTACCATACTGGGAGGATAGCGGGCCGGGTCGATCGTCTTGCGGCGTGGGTAAGCGTAGAGGTAAAGTTCGAATTCACGGCGGGCGCGTCGGCGCTGTTTGGCGTAGTAATAGGCTACACCGAGGAGTTTGTGTGCTTCGTTGCGCTTTTGTGCGTCGCTGAGTTTGCCGGGGCTGGGATACAAGAGCTCGCGGAAGATCTTGATGGCTTTCTTGTACGTCCCAAATTGCAGGTGGTTGATCGCCGTATCGTAGAGCTCCTCTGGCGACTTTTCGGCGTGTGCCATACCCGGTGAGAGGAACAGCAAGCCCCCCAATATCACCCCCAAGAGCAAGTGTGGGATACACAAGAGTCGACAGCCAGATATGCTCATTCTTTGTTTCCACCACGAGGTGTGCGTTTTGTACCCTTTCGGATATCAACCGTCCCCAGCTCGTAGGTCTCAGCCTGGCGGATACGAATGCGTTGTTCCCATCTGTAATGAGCGTTGAAGAGCTCCACAAACACACTGACCTCTTTGCGGTTTTTTCCCCAACGCCATGGGACTTTGATCTCTTTGAAAGTGGTCCCGACTTTACCCAGCAACAAGCCCCCAATACGGACTGAAGTGTTTTCAAAGCGGCTGCGTACTTTGAGCTTCGCAGGTGCCGCCCCAATTTTGAGGCTGATGCGGATCATTGGATTTTTGAGTGGATAGGGCCGAAAGGGTTCATTGCGCCTGAGCTGTGCCTCGATCGGTTTGCTCTTATCTGCGTCGACGCGAAGTTTGATGTAACGGGTGGACGGGATCGCATAAGGGTGATGTAAGCGAACTCTGACGACACGTCCTCCAGGCCCTGAAGAGACTCTGTAGTAAAGTTTTTCACGACTCCTTCCGCGTCTCAGGAAGGTGCCGTCCTCATCCTCAATGTGGACATTCGCCCAGGGACTGACAAAGATACCGATCTTGCGTTTGGGGTAAAACTTGACGACCTCAGCTCGGCGCTCAGGAGGTTGAGAACGCTTCACACGTAGAGGTGGTGGCAAGAACAGGGTAAAGACACCTTGTTTGAGCTGCTTTTGGTCTCTGTAGTAGTGGAGTGTAAAGGGCTCTTTGCCTTCGAGACGGTATTGTCGAATCCCACGTTTTCCGGGGATCGGCTCCACTGCACCATTTTTGCCCATACGGACGAAGCCGCGTCCTTTGGCCTCGCGAACCTGCAAGAAGAATCGTTTTGTGCGACGACCGTAGCGACAGCGATACATGAACTTCGCGTCAAAGATTGGCAGAGTGATCCAAGCTCGTCGAATGCGCAAGCGCAGCGTCTGTCGTTCGATGACACGGACAGGTGTGGGGAGATTACGCCTCTTGGTCGGTGGCGTTGTGCGTTTTGGGGTTTGCTTTCTTGTTGAGGGAGGGGTGTCGCTTACACCTCCATCAGCTCCTTTGGCCAGCGGTGATGTGTTGCGTTTGGGAGGTTTGCCGTGAGGTTGCGTTGGGAAGATTGTCTGTATTCCCCACCATCCAAGCCCTACGAGTAAGATGACTGCGGCTGCGATGCCGAAGATGCGGAAACGTTGAAGCCAGTTGTCTCTGTTGGAGATGCGCTCGACGAGTGCGTCGATCTCTTCGTCTTGTGGGGCGAGCGCGAGGACGCGATTGCAGCGATCGAGTGCTGCTGCGTAGCGATTTTCGCTGACGAGCGCGCTCGCACGTTTTTTGAGCTGTGTGATGATCCGCTGCTTGATCTGTGGCTCAGTTCCTTTGGGATTGATCAGGTAACTGCGCAAGATCGCTTCAGGTTGTTCGAGTCCTGACTCGATCAGATATTGGAGCAGATCGTGGCGAAATTCATCGACTGAGCTGTATCGATCCGCTGGTTGCCGGGCGATCGCCCGACGAATGATCCTCGCGAGCTCACGTCCGATGCCTGGTCGAGCGAGCTCGGGATCTGTGTACTTACTCGTCGCCACAGCCTGCATTGTCGCGACAGGGTTGCTGCTCTGGAAGGGATGTTTGCGGCAGGCCAAGCGGTAGAGGATGACGCCGAGGGCGAATAGGTCGGTCCGTTTGTCTCCAGGACGTCCTTCGATTTGTTCGGGGGCCATGTAGGCAGGTGAACCGAGGATCGTCCCGGTGCGGGTGATCGACTCAGTGTCGAGGATGCGCGCGAGACCAAAGTCTGCGAGCTTGGGCATCCCATTGCTTTGTAAGAGGACGTTTTCGGGCTTGAGATCGCGGTGGATGATATTTTGTTGGTGGGCGTGTTCGAGGGCTGGCAGGACACTCGCGACGAGACATGCGGCGAGCTCACAGAGAGGAAACTCACCCTCTTCGAGGAAGTCCTGGAGGGTCCGCCCGTCCACAAATTCCATGACGATGTAGGCCGGCTTGCTCTCGTCATTCTCGAAGGATAGATCGTAGATTTTGACGATCCCTGGGTGATGGAGGCGTGCGACAGCTTGGGCTTCTCCACGGAATCGTTCGCGGTGCATGGGGTCTTTCGCGAGATGAGGATGAAGGATCTTTACGGCGACTTCACGTTTGAGCACAGTATCTTCCCCACAAAATACCGTAGCCATACCGCCCTGCCCCACTTCATCACGAAGCAGGTAACGATCGATCATTTCTCCCTTTTCGATAGGTAATGTGATTCCCATGCCGCGAAATCCTATCCCAAAAAAATATGCTTCTGTTGTACCGGATCATTGAATGAATAACAAGACGCTCGTGCGCAGAAGCTCAAAACAAAGATCATCGACACACACAACACAAATGTTTCTATGATGTGCGAATTGTTTTGGCGTTGTACTTTGACCAAAAGAAGTCCAAATACACAGGAAGGACATGATCGGAGGAAAAAACGCGACGCAATAATGACATCTATGACATAGCCCCCTCAAAAATTTGATAGGCAAAGATGCCCCTTGTCTCCCCCTTGAAGAACTTAATTTTCTGTTGTGTAAGCGTTTTTGATGGAAGTTGAAGAGTGGTTCACTTTTTGCTTAAAGGGTGCCATGTAAGCATGATGTAAGCATGATTGATTGTCATTTTGTCTTTGAATTGTTTTTTTGTTTCTCTTCTTTTTATGTTTGTTCTTTTGCATTCCTTTTTGTTTCATTTTTTTTGAGACGTCTGTTTTTTTCTTTTCTGAAGTGCCTTCGTTTCTTCTTTACAAGAATATCTTTGTTTCCTCTCTGATTGTGCCTGCCATTTCATACGTTTATGTGTATATATTTCCTTGTTTTTTCTTTATGTTGATTCCCGCATACAAGCATTTCGTACACCTTGTTTTTTTTTGCATGTGTCTGTTTTGTGTACACTCTTTTGTATCATGGACAACCTGTAGGCGTTTATTTTTGTAAACATTTTTTGAAAGCATCACTGTTCTTTTTTTCTCTTTGTCTTTCTATCATGTGTCTCCCCACCCTGTTTCGGCAAGCTCTTGCCACTCCTCAACCCAAATCAATTTCAGCGCAAAAAAATCGACTTTTTCTGATAATAGATCTACTCCTCATACGTCTATCCAACGAGTGCACGGCGATGTGCTGCTCGAAAGTTGCATCTCAAACCAACAAAAACATGCACTTATAGAATCGGGACATGATTGTCTGGATCGTGTCGCGCGTGACAGTGTTTGGTCTTTCTTTGGTTGGAGAGAGGTTGGAGAGGCTGTCTGGTGTTCCCAATGTTGTCCCGAGACAAATGGATCCTGGTTTGGACGTGTTGGAAAAAATTCAGGTGATCATCTTTTTGATCCGAGGCAGCAATTCCTCCCAAGAGAAGGCACATGAGCGCTTCAAGGAGAGCTTGTCGTGTGCGCAGACGACGACAGTAAGCCCATGAAAAGAAAATAATTTCTTTGCAAGAGGGTGTGCTTCGGCTTCGAGCGTGCCTTCAAACACTAAGCGTCCCGAGGCGGGACAGGAAGGATGAACAGGGAAGTCTCTGTACATATCTTTGCGTTTTTCGAGTTGCACAAAGTCGATTGGGTTTCGATATTGTAGAAAGATTCTTTTGATCTCTGGAAACAAATCGGACCAATCAGCGTCTTTGGATTTTCGAAAACGCACGTGATGTCGCATCAGCGAGATCTTGTGTATGTCCTTGAGAGAGAGAATATCAGCGACCCAGGGATACGTCATCGAGAGCACGTCGGGCGATGAATTCGCGTCAAATCGCTCAGACATCTCGACAGTTAACTCTTGTCGCATGTGAAAATTAAGCAGATTTGGGTTAGGTGGATATTCAGAAACGATACTTGGACTTGGGGGGCAGGTCTTTGGATCCATGGTTTCTTCCTGACATCAAAACAAATAGAAACACCACACCATGTGTGGCCACTTATAGGGTAACCCCATCCATTGTGTATGAGGCTTCTTGCACAAACACGATGCTTTTGGGACAATATCCTCAAGGAAAGGGTCTGTTTGTCCGATTATAACAGAGATACACCAAGATGATGCCAGGGATCTTTGTGTCGCGGGACAGGACAGGTCAGATAGGTTGTTGAATGGTATACGGAAAAAGATTTAAAAAGGAGCGAGTACAGACGCCAGGACGAGGGACTCGACCTGGGCGCAGGCGACCACGTATCGACTCACTCCAGCCCCCTTCAGGCGCGCACCCGATCTTCGAAGGTCATGGCGCCTACCTCTTTCAGCTCCTCTTGCAGCTGTCCACCATGTCCGATCTCCAGTGTACGAGAGCCAATCAACTCGTCAACTTGATCCTTCAAGAGATGGACATCCTCGAACAAAACCTCGAACCAGATCACGACCAAGACACTCTTGCGTTGTTCGCGCAGATCAAATCCGACCTCGACGCCTGACAACAGCACACCACAAGACATCTTCACCTAAGCCCCTTCATGTCCGATTTTTTGGATTTTCCTCACACATTGCATTACAACACAAACAACCATCATGTTTGGTGGGATAGATTGACAACGTGTGACTTGCGCTTTGGTGTGACGGACCCTATCTCAAAAGATACCCGGAACATCGAAAGCCCGTAGCAAAAAGAAGTGATGTATCCAGAGAGGATAGATCGACGCTGTCATTGGTTACACACAACCAGCGCTTGTCATGGAGACAGGTGACAGATCTTTGTGAACGCTCACATGGAACAAAAATGGAGGCAAGATGACCGGATATATGGCCGCTCCACAAACAAAAGAAGACAAAACACTACACACACCACACCCCACATCTCCCTGGAAGCTTTTGTGTTTGGTGGTGTGCTTGCTTCTTCTCCCTTACACGACCGCACACGCAGAGGAGAAGAAAGAGGTCGAGACGTCAGCGATGGGGGCGAGTCTGCTCCAGCCTGGTGAGGTCGCCATGACGTTTGGCGTGGGATTCCCTGACGCCTTCTTTCGCTTTGACTTTGCCAACTCCGAATCCATCAATCTCGCCGCACAGATCAAGTTCAATTACAACCTGAGTATCCCCTTCTTTGGCGCGAATGTTTTCGCGACGATGCCCACTCGTTTTGGCATCGTGCAAAACTCCGAGCTCAACTTTGCCCTTCTCGCAGAACCTGGAATCTACCTTGGAGGAGGCCACTTCGACGGCTTCTACATTGGTATCCCACTCAACCTCGGCGCCCTCTTTTCTCTGCACCTCGTCCCTAAACTCTCGATCAACTTCGGGATCGAGTTTCCGATGTTGCTCGCCTTTGACGTGACCAATGGTACCAGAACCATCAACGGCTTTGGCGACAAGATCAACCCCATCGGTTTCAATCTCCCGATCGAGTTTGTAGTCGGCGCGGAGTACAGAATTAACAAGCAGCTCGCGTTGTTTGCGCGGTTGTCAGGTGGACCTTCGTTATTTGTCGGTACACTCGCCGAGCTTGAATCTGCCGCCACACCTGGAAACAGTGGACGACCTGTTGACAGCGTCATCGCGACAGGTGTGCTTCGCTTCGCGATCGGTTTGGTGTACCGCAGAAATCCCTGAGTATATTGTTTGGTGTTTTGAAGGGGATGGTTTTTGTAGGAAAGGGGAACTTCAGCAGGAGATGCCAGCTTGATGACAGACACCGTCAAGGATGTTCCAGTTGGCGTCGAGTGCTGTTTGTGCGGCTTCGAAGATCACGTGAGAAGGTGTCCCAGCCTGAATGGACTGTTGAAGTGCCCATCTAGCCTCTTCGCGGTGACGTTGATCGGCCTCTTGGTGGACTTCAAAGTAGGCGAGTGTGCGTGCGTCATGAATGTGATAGTGTTCGCGTAAACCCTGGATCTTTGAGGCAGAGAGTTCGGGTTGTTGACTCTCATAGGTGTATAGGGCAGCGAGGGCGGGGGCAGAACCTTGGTCACATAGACGCCTGAAGATCTTGACGGCTTGTTCGACCTCTGGGACAGGTTCAGCGTCGAGCACTTCGTGTCGAGAGATCCCCAAACCAGCAGCAAATTGAAGCCATAGTTCGTGGTGGGCGTAAGGTTCACCAAGTTCTTCTTCGAGGTTTTCTTCGAGGAGGTGGTAGATCTCAGGATCTCGGGTCCACTTCATCGCGCGCTCGATATAGTTGGGGAAGGCAGCGACATGAGGGTAGTAAACCCACGCATAAATTGCGAGAGCTTCCTGCCTGAGTTCGCCAACAGACCACGCTTGATGAAAGGGATGATGGAGCACACTGTGTGTGTCGATCAGCCGATCCAGCTGGTGTAAAATGCGTTCGCAATCTGTCAATGTACACTCCAAAAACGTCTGATGTGAGTTGCTCGCTCACGTTTTGAGAGCAGGTTGTTGTCTTGTGGGTATTGTTGGCTGGAGTGGTCATGAGTACCAACCGATACAATAGCCCTAGTCTATCTATTCTATAGACACATCACATCACTTTGTCCAGATCCAAATCAAGTGATGACAACATTTTCACAATGGTGGAGATGTCTAGCGCTTTTTCTTTGCCTTCAGATCTGCTATACAGAGTGCGGTTTTGTGGCAGGGTATGGTGCTTTCTTTTGATCCGACGACAAACATATTTGGTATACGTTGCCCAAAAAGCCCTATTTATTGGATGGAGGTAGTGTCTCGATGGAGCAGGAATACGGCAAGAGCTTCATACGACGGGTCCATATCCCGTTGGGTCTTTTGTTGGCAGGTGGATATCTGATCGTCTTGTTGATGACGAGTCAGATGGGGTTTTGCCGGGATGAAGGCTATTATTTTCGGGCAGGCGAGCTGTACATCACGTGGGTCGAGAAGTTTGCGACACAAGTGCGTACAGGAAAACCCCTACGCGCGCTGCAACGCAAAGAGATCGAACGTTATTGGAAGTACAACTCCGAGCACCCTCCCCTCGCGAAGCTGATGATGGGCGCGTCCTGGTGGGTGTTCTCCAAAAAGCTCAAGTGGTTATCCAACGCAGATGGTTTCAGGCTGCCGGGGATGTTTTGGGCGAGTTTGATGATCTTTATCGTCTTCGTCTGGGGCGCACAGGCCTGGAATCTAAGGGTGGGGCTGTTCGCGGCGTTCGCCTTGATGTTGATGCCGCGCTTCTTTTTTCACGGTCACCTCGCGGCCTTTGATGTCCCTGTCGCGGCCTTATGGTTACTCGTCACCTACGCTTTTTGGCGGAGTATGCGTAGCCCTGGTTGGGGATTGCTCACGGGGATCTTCTTTGGGCTCGCCCTCGCGACCAAGCATAACTCCTGGATCTTGCCTGCGCCGCTCGGTTTTTACTGGCTATGTCAATCCTGGAACAAGTTCCGCTTTAAGGCCTACCCCGATGACAGTTACCAACTGCGCTTTCCTGGACTCCCTGGTGCGTTGTTCGCCTCGGTGATTATCGGTCCTATCATCTTGTTTGCGCTGTGGCCTTTGCTGTGGCCCTCCAATCTGCTCTCGATCGCCTCCTGGAAGGCCACAACCGTCCGATATCTTCGAGAATACGTTGGTTTTCACCTGCATCACGTACACTACGACGCGTACTACTTCGGGACACTTCATCTCAAGCCTCCGTTTCCGTGGCACTTTCCCTTTGGGATGACGATCGTGACGTTCCCATTGGTGACAGTGCTGCTCGCGCTCGGTGGGACGTGGTACATGATCCGTCAACAGCGCCTGATCACCCACGCGATCTGGTGGTCTGTTCGGATCTTTCAGATGCTCTTTTCATTGCTTCGCCCGATCTTTGGGCTGTTGCTGTCGTTGATCTTGTTTATCCCCCTCGTGCTGCTCGGTGTACTCTCCGTTGTCTTGTGGGTGATCGAGATCCTGGGATTCTTGCTTCCTGGTGCGGTCGGCTCATGGGTTCGCGAACAATCTTCATGGGCGCGTTCAAGTTCCATTGAGTTGAATCGCGATCTTCAGCAATTTAACCAGTGGGGATTGATCCAGGAGGTCGGTCGCGAATACAGACATCGTCCTGTTGGACCTGCCGACAAGACGGGGCTGCTTTGGTTGCTCAACGCCTCCGTCCCGATGGTGGTCATCGCCCTTCCCTCCACGCCGATCTTTGGTGGGACCAAGCACTGGATGCCTGCGTGGCCCTTCCTCGCGCTGCTCGCGGGGATCTGTTTTGAGCGCGTCTGTGCTTCCTTCCTGCGCGCGTGGCCCACGGAACAAGCCCAACGTAAAACACTTATCTATGCGGGACTTGGCGTCCTCTTTCTGGCACCAGCGCTTGTTGGTTTGGTGCGCTCCCATCCTCACGGCCTCGCCTACTACAACACACTCGTCGGTGGACCAAGAGGGAGCGCAAACTGGAAGCTCCAGCGCGCCTTCTGGGCACCCACGATGAGACAGGCTCTGCCCTGGATGAACGCCAACATGAAAGACGCACGCGGCAATAAAAAAGGCACCGTGTGGGTTCACTTTCATGACACCAACTGGGACTCCGCAAGGATGTATGTGCGTGACGGACTCATGTCGCCGCGCATTCGCGCACGGTGGAGCGCTTACCGCCCCACACAATACATGGCGTTCATCCACCAAAAGTGGCTACGCACACAACTTTACCAGAGCCTTACCCTCCTCGGCGCCAGAAACCCCGTTTATGGGGTCTATGTCGATGATGTCCCTCTGATCACATTCTGGGAACGAAATCCACGCCCCTCCAACCACATTCGATGGTGAATTGCTTCAAGGAATAGGAATCGCGAAACATGACGAAGCCAAAACAAACAGAAGAGACAACATCATCCCCTCAGGAGACGTCTGACTCCACTCTCGAATCTCTCGTGAACTCGCCGTATTACGACGAGGAAGAGTCTGACGACGATGACTACGACTTCGATGATGACGAATACGCTGACGAAGATGATGACATCGATACAGAAAGCAAAGATGACATTGACGATGAAGACGACGAAGACGATGATGAAGACGTCGACGACGATGAAGACGAAGACGATGAAGACGAAGACGATGACGACGACACCATAGAAGATTCTTCTGTGTCTGATGAAGACGACGAAGAAGATGAAGACGTCGACGACGAAGACGATGACGAAGATGACGACGACGACGACGATGACGAAGATGACGACGACGAAGAAGACGACGACGAAGACGAAGAAGACGACGAAGACGACGAAGATGACGAAGACGAAGACGAAGACGAAGATGATGAAAAGTCTGCGTTAGAGCTTTCGCCTCCGGGAGAATTGGCTGCGAGTGATCCGGCCTGGGTGCTTTCTTTTGTGGGACGTCGCGGTCCATTCTTGGTGTTCTTTTTCGCGTTCTTGTTGCTCTCGATCTTTGCGGGAGATCGTCTTTTCCGTCAATCGGACAACCCACATTATGTGTTGTTATCGGATGTATTGCTTCGTGGTCAGTGGCATCTTCGTGGTGCACCTCGCCATCCTGTGACAGGGAAAGCGCTTGGCAATGACTGGGCGAGCTACTACATGTTGAGTGTGCAGGGTGCGGACAAAAAGACGAAGGTCCTCAAGGGGATGTATGAGACGCGAGGTGGGTATCCGATCTTCAATGCGCGTCGTTTGCGTCGGGCGTATCGCTTCCGCACCTTGAAGGGCAAGCTGTACTACCTGCAAAAGCGTAAGGGCGCGGCACATCTGGATCCTCGCAGTATCCGTGCGCGGAGAAAGGTCTACTTTGTCTCCTTCCCACCGACCCCGGCGTTTTTGATGATGCCTGCGATGTGGACTTTGCAGAAGCTCGGCTATGATCGTCTACGTTATAATGACACGATCTTTTCGGTCTTCTTTTCGGCCCTCGCGATCTTCTTTATGTTCTCGTTACTACAGCAGATGTCTTTGACAGGTCACTCACAGCGCACGCTCTACGAGAACTTGCTGCTGACCTTCCTGTTTGGTTTTGGGACGGTCTTTTTCTACGTCTCTGTGCAGGGGACGGTCTGGTTTACGGCCCTCTCGATCGGGGCCCTCTTCTCGATCTTGTACCTGAAGAATGCGCTTGATCTTCGCCAACCTTTTTGGGCGGGTGTCTTTTTGGCGGCGGCGTTCTTATGTCGTCCGCTGTTGTTGCTCTCGGGGCTCTTCTTTGTGTGGCAATGGGCGCGCCGTGATGGTGAATGGGACATCAGCTTTGATGGTGATCGACTCAAAGAGCTGGCGTTGTTCTTACTCCCACTGGCTGTCGCGATTGGTGGCATCATGTGGGTGAACAACATGCGCTTTGGCAATCCCTTTGAGTTTGGCCATCGTTATCTGCCTGCGGTGTACTACAAAGCGACCCAATATGGCTTGTTTCATCCACGTTTCTTCTTGCGTAACTTCTATGCGAACTTCCTGAGTCTGCCTTTTGGGACCAAAGCGGTCGTGGTAGGTGGCAAGAAGGTCATGCAGTGGAAGCTCTTGTTTAACGGTCACGGGGCGAGCTTGTTCTTCACAACGCCGGCCTTTTTGTTGTTGTTCTGGGGGGGATACAAGACGTGGTCCTCGCGTAATGAACAATTGTCTTTCCGCGGTCTCCCCCCGATGAAGTTGACGATGCCATTGTTTTGGATCTTGGTGGCGGTGATCGTCTTTATGTTTGTGCCATTGTTCCGGACACAAGCGTTGATCGCGTTGGCGGTGTTGGTCGTCTGGACGTTGATGTCGGGCAATGGGATGGAAGGACACGAAGCCCTCGCAGATCGTCCGTGGCATCCGTTGTTCCCTGTGTTGATCATGATGGTGTTGATCGTGGGTGTACCACCTGTGTTTTACCAGAACTCCGGTTGGTTTACCTTTGGTAACCGATTTAGTGTGGATTACACGCCGTATTTGATTTTGCTGTTGGCGATCAGCAACATTCGGTTACGTGGGCCAGTGTTTGCGTTCTTACTGCTCTTTGCCGTCGTCGTGAATGCCTTTGGCGCGATTACATTTAACCGTAACGGCGCTTTTTACGACGGTAGCTATGGCTCATTGAGCTGGCTGGAATACAAACACAAGATCTTCTGGCGTTTGATCAAAGCGAAGTTTGGGGGATAAGCTGGTTTTTTGTGTGAGCTTGTCTTTTTGAATGTGGGCTTGTTTTTTGTATGAGTTTGTCTTTTTGTATGTGGGCTTGCCGCCCACACCCGCTCGGGGCTTTCACCCCGAACCCCACAATGCTCACGCATTGTTTGTGTTGCGCCTTCGGCGCTTGGAAGAGCATGTGCTCAACCGTCGCAAGGCGACGCTTTCGCGTGAACACAAAAGTCTGTCCACAAACCCTGCCTCCGAGCGAATGTACATCCCATCAGAAGAAACACTCTCATCGTGGGTGTGGTTTTTGTTTTGAAGATAAAGGCCACACACAAAGCAAATCATCGCCACGACGGTATCCCCCACTCCCTACAAAAGAACCCCAAAAGTAACCCCCACAACGAGCCAAGGTGCGGTACTACCGCTTGGTATAGCAGCAAGAGGACAAGCGGAGCGTAAGGGCGAGTGGCAACTCGCCCGTTGAGAGCGTGGCAACTCGCCCGTTGAGAGCAAGTGGCAACTCGTCCGCAGAGAGAGTGGCAACTCACCCGTAGAGAGCAAGTGGCAACTCGACCATAGAGAGCAAGTGGCAACTCGCCCGTAGAGAACAAGTGGCAACTCGCTCATCGAGAGGTTGTCCAACTCACCGACGCAGTCGGAACACAAACGATACGGAGTATCGTGGGGGCTGGGGGCAACGACCCCAGGCAGGTGTGGACGGCAAGTCCACAGAGACAACACAAGGAGACAAGCGGAGCGCGTCAGCCTGGGACAAGCGGAGCGCGTCAGTAAGGGCGAGTGGCAACTCGCCCGTAGAGAGATCTGTCAGGGGCGAGTGACAGCTCACCCTGCTCTCATCAAGTGAAGTCACCGACAAAAACTGTCTATCGTTGCTGTCCAGGATCTGTACAGTTTGACGTCCAATCGCTGAACACTTCCACTCTCTTTGGTTTGTGGTTCCAAAGCAACCAACTGAATCCCAATGCAAAATCAAGTCACCTATCCCCTGGTCTCAGACTTGCCATATGTGTGGGCAGACGCCGAGGCAACATGGCAACAAAAGGCGAAGGAGTTCAAGTTCTTCTTTTGTTGGGCATGCCCTCAACATGGGTCCAGACACAAAGACCCTCACACAATGATTCAGCTTCAAACAGAGAGGCCATCGAACAAAGGCCGAACCAGAAGCGCCCACATACCAGGAGATTGTCATGAATACATCCGACACACAAACATCCCAAGCAGCTTCCAACAACATCGACATTGCACGTGCCAATGAACTCTTCGAAAAAGGACAGAGCGAGCTGCTCGCCATCGACCCAAAGACCGTCAAAAAACCACGCATCACACATCAACGTGCCGCTGAACTCTCTTCCATCTTAACCTCATCGCTTGAACCACGGTGGGATCGCTTCAAAGACATCTTTCTCCCCAAAGTCGTCAAAGAGTACCGCACGCAATACGAACAACTCTCCAACTATGCTCTCATCTTCTTTGCGGCAGGCGCAGCGTTCGAAAACAACCTGACCACCGAAGAAGCCAAAGAACTCAAACAACTCATCCCCATTGTCGCTGAACACGACGCATATATGATCTCCTGGTTTCGTCCGGCCTTCCGGAACAATACAAATGTTCTCAATGTCATTGATAATGAAATCGCTCCAGGCCGAAGCCGACTTGATAGTGCTGAAGATGTCCTTCGCCTCTGTCAACTCGGTATGACACACAAACACATCACCACAACACAAACCCCCCTGACAGAGGCTTACTTTGGGCAAGCCGAAGCTGACGCAACGCGGCTCTTCCAACTACTCGCCAAAGAAAATATCAGCAAGCATGCCTCCAGAGATCTTTGGCATCGTGCGTACACACAGTGGGATCAGGCCTATGATTCACTCCAAGCGGTTGCTAGCTTTGTCTTCCGCGATGAAGACGATGCACAAGAGCTGTTCCCACGCATCTCTCAGCCAAGAAAAAAGAAAATCTCATCGGACAATGAGCCCACCAAAACACCATCCAACCCACTCTTCTCGTAAGGTCAATCCATTCAGGCGCATTGTGTTGTCCAAAAGGCGAAGGTTATCCAAACGAGATAAGTGACTTCCAAAAAACATCATCGTTTGATTTAGCGAGATCTCCAACATCCGAAAAAGAGCCAATATTCGCTTTTTTGAGAGGATACTTTTCCAAAAAACATGGGCGCTTTGCTCTGACGAGATAAGTCATTTCCAAAAAAAGCCGATGTTCGCTTTTTGGAGATACGTCGCTTCTAAAAAAAGCCGATGTTCGCTTTTTGGAGATAAGCGACTTCCAAAAAACACCAAGATTGGCTCTTCGTTGAAAATAGGTGTTCAAAAAATAGCGAATCATCGCTCCAAAACGAATCCAAAAATCTCCCTCGACCCAAATACCCACCAAAAAAAGAAGATACACTTCTCAAAAACACCAACATCCAATTTTTTTCGGAAGCGACGTATCTCCGAAAAACGAATGTTCAATCTCGGGAGGCTCCTGATATGATTTTTGAGCATCCATTTGACTTCGTTTTGGTTGTTCATTTGACTTCTGGAATGATTCGGTGTGATTTTGAGGCAAATTTGGCATGGAAGTAAAGTTCACCATCCCAAAGAGCAAAAGTCCACCCCCCAACAACAGCGTACACAAAACTCAAGGAGCAGGCAATCTCCAAACAAATACACCGAGATCTTTGACCACAGGCAGCGTTACACTATCAATAACAGATGGAGCTTCATAACCGCCTGTTATGTACAGATGTTCTTTCACATACCTCATGTTGTCGCAAGTGATGAGTTTTTTTCCTCCCTCGACCCGCACAGATTGCCATTGGCCTTGGAAATCCATCTTGGCAATGTAAAGGTTGGCTCCTTGTGGAATTACAGTATTTGTTCCAAACTGAACGGTATTTCGAATTTGTCCGGCCATGTATATCCCTTCATGTCCGAGCGTAAAAGCGGAGAATGAAAGTGAGACGTTAGGAGCTCCGACTGTGTTGGCCCATATCCACTTCCCGGCAGAATCCATTTTTGCAACAAAAAGATCGCGACTTCCTTTCGGGGTTAGTTGAATGCTGCCTAGAGAAGTCGCTTTATTGAATCTTCCTGCAAAGTAAAGACCCCCCAAATCGTCGATTTTCATCGCTCCAGCTCCATGGAAGGAAGCCACCCACTGCCAACCTCCTTGTTTGTTCAATTTTCCAATGAAGTGACGATTTGTTGCAGATGAGTTCAATGTTAAAGTGCCAAATGTGGAAGAATATGAGTCAAGTTGACCCATGACAAAGACCTCGGAGAATTGATTTACAACAATTTCGTTTCCGTACTCTTCTCCTAATCCATCTGCTTTTGTGGCCCATATCCAATGACCGTTGGCACTCATTTTGGCAACCAACACATTCGCAGAATCATGTCCGGAAAGAGAAATACTTCCTAGTGTTACATTTTTTTTGAATGAACCTGTTACGTACAAGCTGCCATGTGCCCACTCCAACGAACGAAAAAAGGCAGAAAACGAAATGGCCCACTGCCATGTACCGTGGACATCCATTTTCGCTATGTAATCAATGCAATTTTGACCTGTTGGGAGCTTTACTGTGCTCCCACCAAAAATGGTATCCCCACAAACAAAACCAAGAACATAAACATTGGACTGTGGATCAACAGTCATCCCCCGAATTCCTCCGCCGCTTGAGGGGTTTATAAACTTCGCCCACAACCATTTGCCTTTGTCATCAAGTTTTGAAATGTAGGAATAGCCATGAACCGAAGAGCCTGTTATGAATTGAGAACTTCCGAGTTCTGCCCTCTTTGAAAATGTCCCAGAAACAATAACATGGCTATTTCTGTCAACAACAATTTCCTGTAAACCCGCTCCAGCAACAGAATTGGCTGGTCCCCAAAAAGAAGCGTGTTGAACCCAGGAGGACTGGCACGTTGAAGAAACACAGCTTTTTCCTGAAGAACATGCGTTGTTGCAAGCCCCACAGTGAAGGCGGTTTGATGTTGTGTCGACACATTGTCCATTGCATAACGTTGGATAATTCGCAGAGCAAGAACACAAACTGTTCCCGCAACTCTGTTGCCAAGAACACGTGATACCACAACCCCCACAATGTGAGGCATTCATGGAGGTGTCTACGCATTGATGGTTACAATTTTGTAGCACTCCAGAGCATGACAAAGATGTGCATCTTGCATTTTGACATGCTTCATTTGTTGCGCAATCTGCATCTACTTGGCAAACAAAACGACACACAGAGGAATCACACAATTCGTTGCTTTTACATGCTTTTCCACAAGTTCCGCAATGGTTGATGTCTTTGCTCGTATCCACACAGGTATGCCCACACGCAACAAGAGTTCCACCACATGTGATTTTTGTGCATATTTGTCCCTGACATCGTGCATCTGTGGCACAATCGCTGTCTTGTTGGCAAGGCACAACACATACACCCTGCTTGCAGACTTCGCCACTCTTGCACACAGAGGTAGGGTCATCGACTGTACCGTTACAATCATCATCTTTACCGTTGCAAGTCTCCGTCTTTGGAAGAACTTCCCCAACACAGCTTCCCCATTGTCCACCTTGGCAACTTTGCTTTCCTTTTTCACAAAGCCCATTTCCTTCTGTACCAGGAGCACCGGAGTAACACTCTTTTTCCAAGTTTTCATCGATACTTCCGTCACAATCGTCGTCTTTTCCATTGCAGACTTCATTCGTGGGTTTCACGTTTGAGATACAGAGAAGGATACCACCTTGGCATTGGTACATTCCATCACGGCAGGGAGGCTCAAGGTCAGAACGTGTACAAGTTGTGTTCTTCTCAGGGTAGGATTCGTCGACCTGACCGTTACAGTTGTCGTCTTTTCCATTACACAATTCAACGTCACCAGAGACTTTTGGGATACAGTTGAGCTTTCCTTCTTTGCACTCATATAGCCCTTCGTCACAAGGCTTCGGGGCCTGTAATGTACATTCTTTCCCTTTTTCTGAAAAAGATTCGTCAGTTTGTCCGTCACAATCATCGTCTTTGCCATTGCACATCTCTGTAGTGGGGGTAAATTCACCAAGACAGGCCCCCCAGGATCGCAGTGTTGTACATGTTTGTTCACCCGGTTTACAAATGCCCTTGCCCGATGTTCCTGTGGCTCCGGTGTAGCAGGCTCTTTTCATACCTGGAGAACACTCTCCCTCAGGTCCTCTTTCTTTTTTTTCCTCGATGGGATCGTCTTCAATGGGAACCTCGTCCTTTGTGCTCTCGCTAGCATCAATACCTTCATCATCCCCTTTGGTTTCGGGTTTGAACGGTTCTTCGAAATGTTCGTCGCCAACGCAATTGCAAGATGAAAAGTGTAGGCCATCGTCCAAACATACCTTGACGCCTTGTTTGTTGTTGGGACATTGGCAAGGCGCTTTGTTTGTCGGTGTACATATTTGCGAAGGAGCACACCCAACAGACAGAACACCAAAGAGGAAGAGAAAAAAGAGAGCAAACTGTTTCATGAAGACACTCCTTGTCTTTTCTGGAGATCCTTTCTCCGAGCATTCCCTCAGGCGGCTAAAACGTCACATATCTCAAATCAATGACGGCATTTTTTAAGTAAACAGAGCCAACAGAGTAAAGGTGGATGTAAACGACCTCTCCTTTGTTCACTTTTTGCCCTCCTTTTGGAGCCCCCATAGAAGCAGCTACAAAAGGCTGTAAAGAAGAACCAAGTTCGGTGGTGTACAGGTAAAAAACTTCTTCATCAGGAGCCGAACCGATTCCTTTCCTGTACACTTTCGCATTGAGATAGTTTTGATTACTTCCAGGAAGGGATAATGAGTTTGTAAAAAAGCCTGCAAAAAGACATGAGTTTGTGTTGGGGGAGAATATGGGGATTTTGAGATTAAAATTTCCCGAAAAATCTCCCAATTCAACAACAATAGATTCTCCCAAAACATCAACTAAATTCCCAATCGACATGTTTGGAGAAACGTGAGTTGGTGCTTCGTGTCCTGTGCTTTGGTTGTCTTTCAAAAGAATATCTGTAGCTCCATTGGCTACGGTAATTCCGAGGGTTTTTTGCGTGGTTTGGCTGAGTTCGTTGACGAGGAGGTTATTTGATAACGTGCAATGCTTTACTGTTTGGACGACGTAAATCCCTGAGTAAACGATGTTTGTGTTGCTGGTTTTGTTATCCCAACAAATGTTGCCATCGATATTTATTTTTTCTGAGTAGGTCACATTCGGGGGCGTATGTTCATCGATGAACCCTTCGATTCGTATCCCTCCCAAAACAGTCGAAAGAGTTTGATCTTGGCTATTTTGGTGGACAAGGTTGCCAAGTACATTGATATCTCGTCCCCCGGCAACAATCCCTTGACGGCCGTTTTTGTAGATCTCATTGCCTACAACATTAACAGAATAGGGCCATTCATCGCCTTGTGATGGTTTTGCCACGATGCTGACCCCACTCCAACCATTCTCGCGCATGATGTTGTTTTTGATTGTGACTTGGCGTCCTTTTCCCCAGTGAGTGGGGGAGAGTGTGTCATCTGTCTTGAGATCAACACCTTGGACTCCATTGTTTTCCAAAATATTTCCGATGATGCAAATCCGATCTCCTGAAGCATACAGATCAATCCCATCTCCTGTCGAGCCTTCGCAGTAGTTGTTTTCAATCAGTACGTCAACCACAGATTGCCTCAACTTGATCCCATCGCAGCCAGCATCCCCAACTCCTCGACAATGATTGCGTTTGATCAACAGGTTGCGAATCAAATCTCCGGTTCTCTCTTCTAGATGACCAACGTAGATGGGGTGTGAGATGTCCAGGCAAGTGTTCCCAATGAGTTGAATGTGCTCTATTATTTCGTTTGATTCCGGCTTCAACCATATCCCAACATACCCAGCACCACCAAACCGGCAGTTTTGCACCTTGATATCTTGGACCACATGATTCGCGTCTCCCTTTATTTCGAGTTGCCCAAATCTTGTACTTTCGCTGATAGGGGCACCTCCCAACATGTGAATGCCTTCAATTTGGACATGTGAAACACCATTGACCTGGATCATTGGGACGGTGCGCCCTGAGACAGAGGAAAACTTGGATAACTCTCCCACCCCTCGCAAATGAACGTTCTCCAGGAGCTCGATCTTTTCATTCAAACCAACATTGATGTTGCAAGCTGGCAACAAAAGAACACCACCATTCACCAGAGAGTCAACGGCTTCTTGAACCTCCGAAACTAACGTTGTTCCCCACCACCCCAAATGAACTTCCCCGCCATTTGTAAACACAAAGGTCCCACTTCCGGTCTTTACCTTCATAGAAGCAGGCGCGATAATGTTTGCCGATGAATCAAAGGTGACAACTCCTCCAGAAAGAACTTCCAACTTCCCGGAGTCTACAAACATCAGCTTCAATGAACTGGGAACCAAAATAGCAGAGTCTACAATCGCAGACTGGGGAACAACGAGAGTTGTCGGAGTGCTCCCTATAATGCTCACAGCCAAATCCAAACGATTGTCATAGTCCAATAGCGAAGCAAATGAATAGCCCATCTTTCTAATCCTTCCGATGTTCGTGCAACCAAAGCATCTTCGTTTAAAATGTCAGGTAATGGAAAATGAGAATCGCTCTTTCGAATCCGAGCCCACCACCCGTTGGGGTGTTCTTGAAGGAAATGACATCATTCTTTTGGAGATAACGTTCGCTTCCTGGATTCCCCAAGGACAGAGAGACAAACCCTCCCAGGTTTGTTTTGATCTCTGCTGAACTTACCACTAAATTCCCCCCACCATTGTTGTCCTTATCAAGCAGATAGAGGGTTTCAAACACTCCTGAAGAGCCGTTCATATCGGTCGCGCTTACGAAAAAGCTTTCGAGTACACAGGTATGACTTGGTGCAGAGAAAACAGGCATTTCGATGCTGGTGCCTTGCAAAACATCTCCCAGCCGAACGGTGATACTTTCACCAACGATATCTGCTCCGGCTTCAATGATGACATCCTTTGAAATATCTCCTGCTGTTCCTGAGTGGCCGATGCTTTGGTTGTTTTTGAAGATGACATGTTTTGTGTTTGCTGCGATCTTGATCCCTTGATCTTGTTCATCGTTATCCAAGTTTCCATCTCTGCTGACAATGTTTCCTACAAGATTGACCCTCTCCACGTAATCGGCAATGTATAAACCAGTGTTGGTTTGGCTGCTCTCTCCATTGTTTGTGATCATATTGTTTGCAATGGTTATGTACATGGAAGGCTGTGCGTTGCTTACACCATCAACATAAATCCCACAATACGCTCCAGATGAGTCCACTGCGTTTTCGTAGACCTGGTTTCCTCGCAAATTAAGAAACTTTCCCCGACACTCAATTCCATGGAATTCGTTTTTGTAAATTTGGTTGTCAGAGACATCGAATAGGTAGGGACCATTGTTACTGGTTGATGCCCACAACAAGATTCCTCGCTCTTGGTTTGAATGGATGATATTTCCTGAAATACTTACTTGGTGAGCTCCTGTGGTGTTGTAGTGAGCGAAGATTCCGCTCTTTTTGTTCTTGATGATGGTGTTGCCTATGAGAGAAACACCATCGCCAGCAGAAAGCATTGAAATTCCGTACTCTTCGTTGCCAACGATCATGTTGCCTTGTAGGATTGTATTTGCTACGTTTTGGTGAAAGACAATCCCGCTTTGGCCAGTTCTCGTAAAATTCGTATTGTTGATGTTGCAATCCAATAACTGGATACTCTCAATAGTACCACCGGAACTCGCAGATAACTCACCAAGCGAAATAGACTCTGTGAGATCTTCGAAAAAGCATTCTGTGATGATGATGTTCTTGCAGAAGCCTCCAGCCGAGGGACGAAACCAAAGTCCGTATTTGGCATTTTTCAAATGACAACCTTGGATGAGAATATCCGAGGAATCACCTTTTAGCTCAATTAGCCCGTAAGGATCGGCTGCGTTGTTTCCATCGAAAGACAGATCTCGAAGTGTAACCTTCGCAACATGGGCAAGCAAAACGGGAGCCGTTCGAACTGAAGATTCGCTTTTGATGATGGATTGCTCGCCAATCCCACAAAGTTCGACGTTTGGGTGAAGGACGATGCTTTCACCAGGGAGAACATCGAATGTTTGTTGTCCAAACAACACAACACCTCCACCTGCATTCCCCAAAGTTTCACATAGCGCATTGAGATCATCAACGTTATCTCCCCACCATGCTAAAGGAACGTGTCCTCCTTGTACAAAAGCAACTGTCCCCTCCCTAATCCACATATCCGGTGATGCAATGATGCTGGCTGGTGAATGAAAAGTCACGCTTCTCCCCGGATCTATAAGTAATTTTCCTGCATCAACAAACATGAATTGAAGAGTCTCAGGGACCACAACATCCCCTCCTACACCTACTGGTACTGGTATAGCGAGTGTCGTAGGTGTTGAGCCAATAGATGCAACAGCATCCTCTAGGCTGGGATAATCTGTAACAGATTCAAATGTGTAGCTCATGAATTTCCTCTCATAAAGGGGTGCTCTCTCACCTTCGGATGAAGCTTACGCATCACAACCAACAAGCGAAAGACAAACAGTTTTTTCGATGAGCTTGAAAAGTACGGCCCTTTTTTGGAGTTGTCAAGAGCAACTCCAAAAAAGGGCCACAGGACAGAAGTCGAGCGTCCCACCACCGATCATCCCCAAAAAGATGATATCTTTCCACAATAAGACGTTCTGTGTAGAATGGAGTGTTCTTTCGCATTGGGTCAACAGTGGATCTGGTGCTTTCACTTGTGGTAGAGTGGAGGCTCCGATGCGAAATAGCATACATTCTTGGTTTTTGAGACGTGTATGACACGTTGTGACATGTTGGGATGGAATGATGATAAAAGCACTTTCTCTGCGTTGGATGAGTCGAGCTGTTGCAATTCTTCTTGTGGCGCTCTTTACAGCAGGTATGAGCGCTTGTGGAGGCGGCACCTCGTGTCCGAGTTGTTTGGCGATCTTGTTGGAGATTCCCAAGCCCACAAATGCTTCGGCAACAGCCAGTGAGAGCGAACAAATTCGCCTCACGCTCACAGTCAAAAATGTCGACGCGTGGGTGATCCCAACAACAACCAGTGGGCTCAAAAAGCAAGGAAACCTATGGTTGTTTGAGACAGACACGAACAAGAATGTGCAGGTGATCGTCGCAGATAGCGAAGAGATCACAAACGGAGACCAGACGTTGCTGGCGATCAAGAAGACACAGATGGCGTTTGCCCTGTCCTCTTCTGGCCGCGACAACCTGCGCAACGGAGGCATGATGCTCCGCGTACTCTCTGCCACCACAGACAGCCTTCAGTACAAAGAAGGTGGTGTGTTGCAGACAGCCCCCAAAGCCAAGAGCGACTTTGCCTTTGAGATCAAAGGAGAGTGGCGTGGCGAAGGTGGCGAATGCCTGGACTCCTTTACACTTGGTGGGGATGTCTCCTTCGCCACACAGAGCAGCGCGAGCGCACAAAAGGCCACATGGTCTGGTAGCTGCAACTAACGAACGTACAAGAATTTTCCCAATAGATATGCGAAACTTTGCCCTGTTTGACATGACCTGAAAGAAGAGAACAAAGGAGTTGTCGTGGTGGATGCCGTCCAGGATCGTAATGAGGTTTCCTCATTTCCGTTCAAGGTCATATACCTTTTATATTGCCTGTTGTTCGGATTTGTACTCTTTGACATCGGCTTCGATGCGCTGACGTACTTTGGTGTACCCATCCTCTTTTTCGTATTTGCGATGGGTTTCCGCCGGATTAGCGAAGGGGATGTTCCCCTGACCTTCGGAGCCTTTTATGGCATTGGTGTCACTGGCGCCTACATGCTGTACATCGAAAAATTTGGCCAGGTGTGGATCACCATCGGCTTGCTGATCTTCCTGTTTGTGATGGGGATCCTTGGCAACGTCGTGTACTTCCTCGGAGAACGACAAAAACTGTCCTACCTTAACGGACAGATCTCCGAAGAAGCGATGACCATGCGCAAAACCGAAAAGATGTTCCCCTTGTGGCTGATCATCTTCGGGAACATCTTCCTGATCTTCGGTGTCACTCCCCTGCTTTGGGCGCTCTTGTATGACGTCACAGGCACCCAACTCTTCTGGATTCAGGAAGCCGGTCCAGCCTGGGGATTCTTCGAGAAGTCCTTTGAGCTACAACCTCCCATGACCTTGTTTAGTTGGTTTGGTTACGTCCTCGGTAACGTCAACCAATCCTTCCTCGGTGTGGCTTCCCTCCTCGGGATTGAGTTCTCGGACAAAGCGATCGTACCCACTGGGATCGGTAAAGGCGTCGTCCTTGTCTTCCGATTGGGGACGATTTCGCTGGCTCTTGGAGCGGTCAAACGCTATCTCGACCTGCGCTCAACCACCCAACGTCTCGTTGTGGCGCTTGGTCGTTCGGCGTCCGAGCTGGGGCAAAGAGAAGAAGCCCACGAAGGCAAGATCTCCGAGATCGAAGACTGGCGTATTCTCGACGGTCGCCGTCACATGTGGCAGATCCGTCTGCGTCAGCTCCTGCACCTCTACCCCGCGCAAGTCGACACGATCGTCAATATGCTCTCTGGCGGGGGACTCCTTCAGATCAAACTCAAGTCGCGAGGCAAAGACAAATACCTCGTCGATTATATCCGCGGTGAGCTCGCAGAGCTGCTCGAAGATCCCGTCCTCTACGCCAACGCACCTTCTGTACGCTACGACGTCTTGAGAGCGTTGCTGCGTATCTTGGAGAAGGAAGAGGATCTTCATCCATTTATCCGTCGTAAAGCGACCGTCACACTCGCACACCTCGTACGTCCCCACGATCGCGCCAACCTCAAAGAACGCGTTTACAAGTGTATCGACGCGCTGTGTGCTGAGAGAGAAGCCGAGTTCAACGAAGAGCCCTGGCGCTTTATGGAAGAACAACGTGCTGTCCTCGCGGCCAATTACGGTCTGATCAAGATGGGACACCTCGAACGTATGCCCAAGCTCTTGCCTGCGCTACGTCAGACAGGGACCGTCCTTCAGGACGACAGTCACCGTTATATCGAGTGGATGTCCGAAAAGCTCTCAACTTCGATCTCTGCGACGCTTATGTCTGTCCAGCGTATGATGGAGCAGGCACAACACGCCGATCAAGAGATTGTCCCGGTCCTCGAAGAGCTGCAGATGAACCTCAAGCAGCTCAAGACCAAGAGCGAGACACCCTACAGAAAATTTGCAGCTTACGCCCTCGCGGTCTGTCTCAAAGAAGAGATCAAAGACCCTGCGGTCCAGGCCAAAATCGCCAAAGTGCTGCTCGCCTGTGGCGCACGCTTTGCCGTGCCCATGGCCTGGAAATTGTTCCGCTCCTCCGAGCTTGAGGTCCGTGAGCTGTTGCTCGACGCCTTCATCTCAGAAGGAATGGAAGCGCCTCTCGTCCGTTATCTCGAAACCATGCTCGCCAAAGGTAGTCGCAACAAGCAGATCCTCTCAGCGTGGTTGCTTGGACGTCTGCCCGCGAGCGACAAGAACCGCTCGGCGCTGTGTGCGAAAGCCGCAGATGACGAGTCTTCAACAGCCGTTCGCTGGATGGCCCTGCGCTCGATCGCGCAGCTCGGTCACCCCGACGACCTCGTCGCGCTGAAGGCCTTCGATATTCCACAAGAGCAAGAGCGTCTCTGGGCGGCGTGGTCCTACGCCTGTTACCGTTGTGGTGATGCCAATGGCCTCGTCTCACTTGTCGACGTCCTCGCGACACGACACGATGACATTCCATTGCGCGAAGCAGCAGAAGAGATCCTGACACACGGCGATCCCGAAGAGGGTCCATACGCGTCTGTCATGCTCGACCCCGAAGAGAAAGCCGCAGAGCGTGTTGAAGCCAGCGAGCATATCGTCACAAGACGTTCTCCGCTCGCGTTGTTGGCGCTTGGACATGTCCTCAACAACGGTAAAAAGTACCCCAAAAAGCTTCGTCAAAACGCCGCAGAAGACCTTGGTATCCTCGGTCGCTCCCTGCATGTCGATGACATTCACGCGTTGGGCAATCAACACGCTCCTGCTGAGTGGGCTGCCCCTCCCCTCCTCCACGCCCTCGAACACGATGGTGACAGACTCGTTCGTATCCGCGCCGCACGTGCACTGGGTCGACTCGGTCTGTCCGATATCCGTCAAAAGTTCGAGAAGATCCTGATCGACCCAGACGAGAACGCACAGCTCCGTCAGGTCGTCGCACAGGCTGTCGGAGAGCTTGGAGACGCGACGTGGATGAGCTTCTTGCTCGAACGCTTCCCCGTTGAAAAGAGTCTCCAAGTCAAGCAAGGGATGGTCCGTGCGCTCGATCTGCTCGGTGCCGAACCTGAGTTCTTCTTGCAGTGCCTGGAAGATGAGAGCAACGCTAAGCTGCTCCAACTCGTCCTTCAATCCCTCGCACAACGTCCACTCAACGAAGAAGAGCGTGGACGGATGCTCCAATTCCTCGGCGCTGGTGCCAAAGAAGTCCGCGCAGCTGCTGCGGATGTCCTCGGTGCACAGTCGATCGAAGAAGCCATTGAGCCTCTGTGTGAGTGCATCGATCACGAAAAAGAATCGGTCAAAGAAGTTCGTCGTGCAGCGATCAAAGCCCTTCGCCGTCTGGCCCTCGCCTACGGTCGTCAGGATGAGATCCGTGAACACGTCGAGCGCACCTTCCGCGAAGATCCCGACCACTTGGTCGTCCAGGATACAGCCTCTGTCTACAGCCGTCTGTACGGTCAATCAGCAGGTCCCCTCTTGCTCGAAGCGTTGGAGAAACGCGACGAGCGTGAGCCCTGGAAGAAAGGTTTCGCTGGGATTGTCCGTTCACTCGGAAACACACGTTGGCCCGATGCGGGTCCCCGTCTGTATCCCCTGCTCGAAAAAGAACTCAACGCGGAGAGAACACACCTTCCACGTTTGATCTCTTTGATTCGCCCTGTCGGTCTCGCCTCTGGTGCAGACGCCAAGGATATGTTGATCAACCTCGTCGACCGCAATGACCCGGCCTTCTCCTGGATCGCCGCGGATGTCATCGCGGAGCTTGGTGACCCATCATTTATCCCTGATGTCGAACACATCCTCAACAGCAAACGCGCTGACAAGACACTCGAACCCAACCTCGAAGCGGCATTGCTCTTTACACTCGTCCGCCTCGGTGTCTGGGAACGCTTGAGTGAGTTTGTCAACATGGCACATGACGCTGAGCGCCCTGTCGCACGACGTCGTGCGCTCGGTATGATGCCTGGCCTGAAGGTCGGTCTCAGCAGTGTCGCGTTGCTTCAAGCGATGGACCCCAACCAGACCCCCAACGAGAAGCTCCGCGAAACTGCGGTCAACACGATGGGTCAAATGGCTGGACGTCTCGACGTCATCATTCAGGCGTTGCGCTGGCAAGCCAACTCCGATCCTCGCGCCAAAGTCCGCGAAGCCGCACAAAGTGCGCTGCGTAACATTAACTTCCAGGTACAAGAAGCGCTCTTTGAAGATGGACCTTCACGCCGCACAAGCAGTCCAATTGTCCACAAAGGTGAAGCGATTCACCCCGTCTTTAAAGATGTCTTCCAAAATGTCGGCGAACGAAAAGGCACACAGCGACGCATCGCGCAACCTGTTGTCCCCGTCCGCAAACCGACGAAGACCACAACAACCACGACCACGCCAGAGACCACAACAACCAAGAAGGCGACCAAAAAGCCGGCCAAAAAGAAAACACATCTCGACCTGCTCATCGCAGCGTTGGGCAAAAACGACCACAAAGGTGTTCGTCGTTTGCTCAACGACGATGCACAGGCTGAGCTGCAAAAACCTTTGTGGCAGGCATTCTCCGCCTGGGTCGATGCGCTTGATACCTTCCAAGAAGGTCACAAAGGTTGGGCATTCTCTCTCGGAAATCCCGGTGGAAATGCACAATACTGGCCCTTCTTGATCATGGATCGTCCGGTCAGTCGTCGTGAGTACCTTCACTTCTGTCAAGAGACAGGACGCTCCTTGCCAGAAGGCTGGAAGCCCGACGCCAAACAGCTCAAGTATCCCAACAATCCCGTCTCAGGTATCTCCTGGTGGGATGCCAAAGCCTACGCCGAGCATCATGGTTGGGAGCTGCCCACATACGAACAATTGCTCCTCTCTCACTCCCGTCCCGTCTTTGAGGTCTCCGGTGCGCCTGCACAATGGAGCGCTTCACATGAGTTTGGTGAGTGGAGCGAGACCAGCAACAAACGTCGTCGTCAGCTCATCCAGGCGTATCCCCCACCACACTCCGCTCGCTCATCATTTAAGCGAGAAGAGCGTGCATCGAAGCTGACCTTCCGTTGTGTCAAACAGCTCAACTGCAGCACAGACCTGATGCAACAGATCGTCGCGTGGCAGCTCCACCTGTACCTGCCTGACCTGCTCTACAGTTGTGCATTCAACGGTGAGCTGTCGATCCCCGCAAGCCTCGACAAAGAGTTGCGCGGTGTTCTTCGTCGTCCCAAGCTCAAGATCGTCTCTGCGGACCTCGTCCAGGTCGATGGTCAGGCTGAAGTCAAACGCGAAGAGACCAAACCCAAGAAGCCACCCAAGCCGAAAGTCACGTCGACAGATAAATTCTGGAAACGTCTCGACGCCGGGAACTGGAAGAAAGCCCTCAACATCCTACGCGCCGCACCCAAGGATCTCGATCCCAAGCTGCAGCGGTTGCGCGAGCCACTCGAAGCTCTCTGGAGTTGGTACGACGCACACGAAGATATGTTGTGGATCAATGGACAGTGGAATGGAACCGCCAAAGAGCGACCCTTCTTGTTGCAAGAGAGGCTGATTACACGTGGAGACTATGCGGACTTCTGTAAAAAGAACGACGTCGCGCTTCCACGTAATCTTGGTCGCTCTGCGAAGAAAGTCTCCGAGCCACAATCCCCTGTTACAGGGATTACACTCTACGAGGCGAAGTTCTACGCAGACGCTAACAAGGCAGAAGTCCCGACGATTGAGTTCTTACAACGAGCCAACCAGACTGTCTCGCTCAACGCACATATGACAGAGTGGACAAGCTCTCCGTATCGACACAATCGCCAGCTTGTCCAGTGCTTTAGCTCTGGATACAACGCATCGAAGCGCAAGACATACCGCCTCGATGAACGTAAAGCGCCTGTGGGCTTCCGTTTGATGCAACCGCTGACCAAAGAACAAGTCCCCGAGATCGTCATCACGCTTATCGGAGACCAACAAGGCGCGTCGATCAAACAACTGCCCGAGCGTTTCAACGAGAACCTCAAACAACACCTCAACCAACTCCTCCAAGGCTAAGACTTTCTCCTCTCGCTCAGCTCTATCCCCTTCTCCACACCATACAAGCTCCCCACCCACAACATATGTGTTGTGGGTGGAATTGACGCCACCCTTCTCTTTTTGTAGTGTAGCTCTTACATTGGTTGAGGAAGGCGAGCACATGGTGCGCTCGTTGCACACGGAGAAGTTGATGGATCGTTCTTCTGAGAGTCCGATTGTACGGACCATAAGGCAGTTCTTTTTATTTGGTATGATCGGCGGCAGTGGGATCTTTGTGGACATGGCGGTGATTGTCTTGTGCCGTGAGTCTTGGGGGCTTGATGAGCGGATTGCAGCCATCCCGGCCTTTATCCTCGCCGTTACGTGGAATTACGAACTCAATCGCTTTATCACCTTCAAAAAGGAGGTCGAGGAGGACGAGATTGGTCGTCAATCCTCCTACGTCGCCTTTGTCAGTGTGTGTGTCTTTGGTCTCCTCATACGTATCGTCGCGATGCACTTTATGATCCAGATCCTCGGGATGACCGCCGATCGCCACTTTATGTTCTCATGGCTGCGGCTCTCCTACATCGCGAGCATTGTCGGGATTGGGATCGCCTCTGTCTTCAACTTTGTCGGCAGTAAATTTTGGGCTTTCCGTGGTTAGGTCGTCGGATGGAACAAAGGACGTACAACATCGAGGTCGGACACGAGGCCCGACCCTACTGAAAAAAATGCAACATCATGCTCATGTGCTTACTTCGCGAGAGGACCACTGAGCCCCTGCCCTTCCTCAAAAGAAGAAGCGTAGACCTGATTGGATCGAAAATCCAAAGGCTTCTTGACGTTCAACCGTCGCCAGACCAATCGCCATCCCCGTGGAGAATCCTGTCTCCAGGAAATACACCATCTTCGGCAAAAACAAAAACTCCACCCCGACTGAGAAGCTGACTCCAAAGACGGGCATCTTCGAAAAGTTTTCGACGAGTGGGTTGGTGTTGAGACCGTTAAAGAGTGGCCAAAAATCAAGCGCGACGGTCGCGTAATTGCGTAGGTATTTCACAGGACTTGGTAAGCGTATCAACATCCCCAACGAGAAGACGCTGAAGTTGATCAGGCGATCTTCTTGCCAAGAGAACATCAGAGACCACCGAAAACGCAGAGCAAATGTCCTCGCGAGAGGAAGCGAACCGCCGACCCCCAATACAAAATTCCCTCCCCAGCTACCAAGATGTGGCGCAAGAGACCAACCATTGCCCCACAAGGCTTTGCGTTGCCTTCTTCGTTTGCGTACGCCAGGTTTCTTCGCGGAGGAAGGTGTCACACGGCGCGATGGAGCTGATTTTACGGAGGCATCGGCCAACCAACGACCGCGAACAGCTTGCGCAGAGAGTGAATGGGGCCACCCGCTACGTGCGTCTGTGTTGGGCTGAGCGCTCTCTTCTTGATGGTTTTGTTGTTGTGTGGGGTGTGTGTTCTTTGGTGGAGCGGCCCACGCCATTGTGGCGTAGCACAGCGACAAGATACACGACAGCCAAAGAACCCTGAGCTTGCGCAATCACTTTCTCCCTGGTATCACGTGAGGTCGGCGCAAATATTGAGACAACAAGTCCCCCTTTACTGTCTCAAAAGAGAGGTGTTGTTTCTTTGCAGCTCGTTCTATTGTACTCCAAAGCACACCACAAACAAGTCGAACACAATATACAGCCCTCACACAGCGTGCTCTTCCGAAGAGCACGAACACTTTTTCGGCTTTCATCTGGCGTGGATCTCATGTACTTTGAGGATGAGCTAAAAAGTCTGGAGTGGATAAAGGAAAAACGTATGCTTCCAAGCAAAAAATACTTACGACACCTGCTGATTTTTGGGATGATTCTACCTGCCATTGCGTGTGTGATCCCTGGCACACCAAGTCTCGAAGGTTGGCTTTGTGATAAAGATTCAGATTGTCTGTACAATATGAAGTGTTGTCCAGATCTCGACGGAAAAAGGGGCAATATCTGCCTGCCTGAGTGTAAAGAGTGTATCCCTCTCACAGAGCGCCCTTGTTACGATGATGACAAACGCGACAAACTCAACAAAGGGATCTGTCAGGCCGGTAAAGAGCTCTGCCTCGAAGATTCGACATGGTCAGGTGCCTGCCAAAAAGCCGTCTATCCAAAAGATGAGACATGTAACGGCAAAGATGACGACTGCAACGGCAAAGTCGATGACGGTGTCGCTGGCTGTGAGTGTGGTCCTGTTGGTGCCACAAAAGAATGCTACTCAGGCGATCCGAGCAACGCAGGCAAGGGGATCTGCACAAAGGGCACACAGACTTGTGAATCCGACTTTACTTGGGGCGCTTGCAAAGACGATGTCCAACCAGAAACTGAGATCTGCAATGGCAAAGACGACGACTGTGACGGACAAACAGACGAAGATCTCGAAAAGACTTGTCAGGGAAATTGTGGAAAACCTGGTGTGATCGAATGCAAAGACGGAAAAGAGACTACGTGTAGCACGGACGCCCAGCCTGAAGAGTGCAACGGGAAAGATGATGACTGTGACGGAAAGACTGACAATGTAAAAGGTTCGAGTGCACCGTTGACACAAGATTGTCCCTACTCAGGTCCAACAAGTACCATCAACAAAGGTATCTGCAAGGCCGGAAAGAAGACCTGTACCAACGCACAATGGACTGCATGTGAAGGCGAAATCACACCCCAACGACAAGATTGTAGCAACGGCAAAGACAACGATTGTGACGGAAAAGTCGATACAAATTGTGTCTGCCCCATTACCTGCGCGGTCGATCCCGACTGCCAGATCGCCGAGTGCGGTACGAGACGTTACTGTATCAACCAAACATGCCAAAACTCCAACTGCCCGACGACCTGCTTTGATGACGCTGATTGCTCCATCGCTGGGTGTGGGGTTCGCGACAAATGCCTCGATGGAAAATGCGAGTCACTCGTCTGTCCTTCGAGCTGCAAGACCAACATTGACTGCTCATCCAGCTCTTGTGGAAGCAAGACGACGTGTGTCAATGGGATGTGTTCCAATACAAATGTATGCCCAGGTTCATGTACCAGCAGTACGGATTGTGCGGTGAGCGCGTGTGGCTCACGGACGCGTTGCCAAAATGGTGTTTGCATTACACCTTCGTCTTCATGTCCTGTCTCTTGCTCGACCTCAATCAACTGTACTCCCTGTGGTTCCGGGTATAGCTGTCGTTCTGGATTTTGTCTCAACCCGAGCATTTGCCCTTCGAGCTGCGTCAGCACTGGACAATGCATCAACGTCTCGGCGTGTGGCTCGCGACGCGCGTGTATCAGTGGTCGATGTGTCGATCCATCAGGCACATGTCCTAGCACTTGTACGAGCAGCGCCAGCTGTGCAGTCGCGGCTTGTGGTAGCCGGACAACGTGTATCAATGGAACATGTCAGACCTCAAGTGGCGGAAGCTGTCCATCGAGCTGTGCAAACAGTTCAACGTGTACAGCGAGCGCATGCGGAACAAAAACACGATGTGTTTCAGGTCGGTGTGTCGATCCAAATGTCTGCGTCTCTTCATGTACGTCCAGTGTGCAATGCAGTGTTGGTTGTGGGCTTAAACGCACGTGTGTCGGTGGTCAATGCCAACAATCTTCTAGTTGTCCAGCATCTTGCTGGGTGGATGAGGAGTGCAATGTCTCTGGGTGTGGGGCCAAAAAGCAATGTATTGGTGGACGCTGTTCCGATCCGAGCCTCTGCGCGTCTTCTTGTACGAGTAACGCGGACTGTGTCTCCAATGAGTGTGGGGCCAGAAAAGCCTGCATCAATGGGACCTGTCAGGTGCCGGCCTGCCCTTCCTCTTGTGTGACTGACGCAGAATGCTCGAACGCCAACTGTGGTGATAAGATGAGCTGCGTCGCAGGCTCATGCGCTCAACCCTCTGGAAAGATCGAGTACATCGCTTGTGTTCCAGGCGCGAGTACGTGTCCAACAGGCTACAACTGTACGCCTACCTCTTACAACGCGAGCAACAAAAAATTCCGTTGTTTGAAGGACTGTACAAGCGGCAGTTGTCCTTCGGGATATGACTGCCTGTACGCAGGAGGACAACCCTCTCTCGCAGGGAGCAAGTCTTGCTTCTTTGCGTGTGGTACGTCTCCTAATACATGCCCCTCGATCGATAGCGCCCTCTATTGTAGTGGTTCAAGGGTCGTCTGTATCGATCGCTGAACCTCGTGATTCGTACCTTCCACTTCCCTCCCCTTACAACCTCATGGTTCATCACTTTTTTGGCTTTCATCTCAGTCGAGTATCGGGTATTTTGAGATGTATTGCGAAAAGAAGGAAAAAGTGAATGCTCCCATACAAAAGATACCTACAGCGTCTGTTGATGTTCGCCGTCTTTCTCTCTATGTCAGCTTGTGTTGTTCCTGCAAGCCCCCTCTTACAGGACTGGCCCTGTGAAAAGGACAGTGATTGCCCCTTTTCCGTTAAGTGTTGCCCTGGCATCGACGGGGCGACTGCTGGCAAAACATGTCAAACTGAATGCAAAGAGTGCAACAGTGGAGACAGGCAACCGTGCTACGACGAAGGACTAAAAGACACTCTCGACAAGGGGATCTGTAAAGTAGGCACGCAAATCTGTCTGGAGGATGGGACGTGGGCTGACTGTCAACAAGCTGTGTACCCCAGAAAAGAAGTCTGTAACGGTAAAGATGACGACTGTGATGGCAAAATTGATGATGGTGTCACTCCTTGTGAGTGCCATAAAAACAAGGCGACACAGGAATGTTACACAGGCGATTCAAGTAATGCAGGTAAGGGGATCTGCACAAAAGGCACACAGACATGTCAATCCGACTTTACCTGGAGCGCTTGCAAAGGCGATGTCCAACCGCAAACCGAGAGCTGTAATGGTAAAGATGACGACTGTGACGGAGAAACGGATGAGGGCTGCCAATGTCCCAGTGGATGCAATGCGGATAAAGACTGTGTTGTGGCTGCGTGTGGAACAAAAACATCCTGTGTCAATGGTTCCTGCTCGGAACCGGAGACCAATCAATGTGTCCAACAAGCCTGCAAAATCTCATTGCAATGCTATACAGAGCAATCCTGCTTTGATCAAAACAAAATACGTTGTGTGAATGAAGTCTGTATCGCTTGTAAGGTCTCTTGCACGACAGATGAAGTCTGTAGAGTTTGCGGTCTAAACGCGATCTGCCAGGCCGGGAAATGTATTGGGAAGCCCAAGTGAGCGCCCACACCGAGAAGGACAACAAAACCTACTGGCTGTGGAGGGTGTTTCCCCTATTGCGTCTCAGGCAACGTCTGCATAATCTTCCACCCATCTGGAGCAGAGCCCTGTTGCTTCCGTGTGCATCGTACATCACACACCGCCGCTCATTACAATGTTTGTATCCCAACACATGACCGATTTCGTGTAGCGCGAGTTGTATCCACATCCGCCTCTTGTGCATCCTCAACAGCGGCACATCCAGTATCTTTCGACTCGAAATGATCGCGGCAGGACCACCATAATCAGCCAGTCCCATGACCGGGTGTAAGATGCCCTTCTCCTGTGTTGAGAGCAATTCTTCGTTGGAGACAGCCAACACCAAAGAAGTCCGTGGAAGGCGCTTTTTGGCCAGCCAAGACAAGAGCGGCTCTGTCTGCCACGCGACCTGCTTTTGTTGTGTCCACTCCACCGCCATATGTGCAGGGATATCTCGACGACGTAGTGTGTGCTCGTAGAGTGAGATGGACATCCGCTTGGGCAGCGCCTCCTTGAGTCGTTTCAGCTCCCAAGTCGGCGCTCCTTTTCCGAGCCAGACGAGCGTGACGTGGACATGTGTGTTTTGGAATCCTGCGGTCAGCGCGACGCTCTTCTTTTTGGAGCCAAATGAATAGACGAAACGTGTTGGTTTCGATGAGATCGTCTCTTTGGGGTGTGAGTGGATGCGGTCTTGTTGCGCACGTTTGTCTGCCGAGGGCGTCCCCCAATACCAAAGTCCACCCACCCACCCCACAAAGAACAACACTCCCCACAAGACTTCCCAATGCTTTTTGCCATTCATATCCATCTCTCCACCCTGGAGCCTCGAAGAGAAGGACTTCCTGGAGCAGGCTTACTGACAGAACCACGTATAGAGGTGCCCTTTGTCGGTCCCGACTGAGAATCTTCTGCCTGATGGAGAATATGATACTGCATGGATGATATCGCTGCCCGTGGATGTTTTGTATGGGAAAGATGACACGTTCCGCTTTGTCATCACCTCCCACATGTATACCATGCTGCTCATGCCTCCTGCCGCAAGAAACTTTCCATCTGGACTCCACGCAACGCTTCTCAGCTCATCTGTTGCCTGAGGAAATGTGTGTTGTACACTTCCACTCGATGCATCCCATATGATCGTCTTCTTGTCCGCAGAGGCAGACGCGAGTGATGAACCGTCAGGCGAAAACTGCACACCATGTACTGCGCCTGTGTGGCTATTCAGTGTGTGTAAAAGGGAGTAATCGCTGAGCTTCCAGATCTTGATCACACCATCTCGATACCCTACCGCGACTCTATCTCCAGAGGCGTCTGTGTCGAGACTGAGCGCCGCCGCTGTGTGCTTGAAGGTGTGCAAGAGTTTCGGTGTCGCAGAGGTCAACGAATCCCACAATTTTACATCCGTGTCCTCAGAGGCGGTCAGCAAAAAGATGTGCAGCGGATCAAATTGTAGAGCGTTGATGGCCTCTGAATGGCCATCTGTGTTGCCGCTGGTCTTGTTTTCTATAAATGTCTTCAGATTGGTGTCCCTTTGAAACGCTGAATGCACGTTCCCCAAAGCATCACCAAAGACCAACAACCGGCCTTTTGATGTGAACTCCAGGCGCATAAAATCAACAGAAAACAGCGAGTGTGTTTGTGTGTTGTATTGCTTGGACAAGAGCGAGAGTGGTTCGTACAAGATCTTCGCAAAGCCTTGGTTGCTCGAAGTCGATCCTGAGACAGAGACCAGATATTCGGAAGACAAGCTCCACGTCATCGCTCTTATCGGTTGGCTGTGATGTTGGCCAAATTGTCGTTGTGGCTTGGTCCCGAAGCCATTACAGCGTTGTGGACATGACCAGTAATGTAAGGCAAGCCCAGATCCACCTGTGATCACAGTTTGACCATCAGGTGCCCAATCCATCGCGTTGACATCGAATGCATCGGCGTACACAACGCGTTTTGCCTTCGGCGTGTTTGTGCGAGTGTCCCAAAAGACCATGATCCTGTAAGGAAATTTCCCCGTCGAGGCCAGCAACGAGCCATCGAAGTTAAATTGTACTTGTAACACAGCATTTTGATGTTTTTGGAGCGTTGCGAGCGTTGTTCCTGTCGTCACGTCCCATAGCTTGACGCTGTTATCCTTGCTCGTGGCTGTTCGGTACCCTGCACCAGACGCGAGGCGCTTGCCATCAGGATGAAAGTCGATCGTGTTGACTGCTTCGGTGTGTCCTGTGAGTGTTCTGACGAGTGGCGTTGTTTGGGAAAGATCCCATATCTTGATCGTCTTGTCATACGAACCAGACGCCAACAGCGTCCCCTGTCGGTTGAATGCCAGTGTCTGGATTGTGCCTGTGTGTCCTGTCAGTGTCTGGATGACTTTGCGCTGTTTGAGATCCCAGATGTAGATCTTTTTCGATGAACCTCCCACAGCCAACAGCGTTCCATCTGGATGGTAGGCGAGTGAGGCGATCGTCGTTGTATCTGGGACTTTGAGAGAAGAGGTTTGTCCCGTCTGTACATTGAGTATGTAAGTGATCCCCTGCGTACTATCCCCTGCTGCGGCGCCGCTTTTCCCATCTGGATGGAAAGCCACATCCAATACACGCACATTCACCCCAGTGAAGCTCAGGCGAGGGACACGTTTTTGCACCTCCCAGAGCACGACACCTCTCTCCAACCCTGCGAGTAACGATGTTCCATCTGGACTGATCGCGAGACTTCGAATGTTTGCGTTGAGGCGGCTACTCGGAGGCGGGACTTCGTGAGAAGGGATACAGGCTGTGCAGCCTTCATCGACCAGCCCATCACAGTCGTTATCTTGGCCATCACACAAAGTCTCACTCGGTTGATATCCGGTGGTTTCGCAAGTTGACCAGGCCGCAAATTGACAGCGTTGGACAGTTCCTTTGCAGACACCTGTTTGATTTGCACAGGGACGCGTCAGAGCTTCATCGACCAGCCCGTCACAGTCATTATCTTTACCGTCACACAAGGACTCTGTCTGCTCGAAATCCTGGATGTTACAGCGCCACTCTCCAGATGTACATTGACGTTTGGCGCCGAGACAGACGCCCTTTTGGTTGGGGCAGTCCAGTACTGGCAGGTTGTTGTCGATACTGCCGTCGCAATCGTCATCTTTTCCGTTGCAGTCTTCTTGGGCGGGCTTGATCTCACCGTCACATGCTCCCCACTGTCCTGAGCTGCACTTTTGTACACCAGCCCGACAGATGCCGACATTGACGCTCTTATCATCGATATTGGGATGACAAAACCTCTCAGCACCGTCCTTACAAACACATGAACCGGCTTTGCAAACTTCACCATCTGTACATGCAACACCACAGGCTTTTGACGTCCCACAATGGCGTGGATCTGTGTTGGGATCGATACAACGACCATCACAGAGTACAGCGTTTTGTGGGCAATCGGCGCAAGCACCATTCACACAGATTTTGTCCTGCCCACATGCCTTCCCACACATGCCGCAGTGCTCTTGGGTTGTCTTTGTATCGACACAAGCGTTTCCACATTTTGTCTGGTTTTGTGGACACTTGCATTCTCCTGACTCACAAAACATCCCCGCAGCGCAGGCGTTGTTACATGCCCCACAGTGTGGGAATGAGATCTGCGTATCGACACATGTATTCCCACATTGTTTTTGTCCAATGGGGCATTTGCATATACCAGCTTGACATGAAAGGCCATTGGTGCAGGTTTTTCCGCACGCGCCACAGTGATCATTGCTTTTTTGGGGATCGACACACGCATCACCACAGGCAAGCAAGCCATCTTCGCAGATACATTTCCCCTCCTGACATTGTTGTATCGATGAACACACTTTCCCACAGGCGCCACAATGGACAGGGTTGTTACGGGTGTCCAAACATAAGCCATCACAGAGCTGGAATCCTTTTTGTGTACATGAGGTTGCGCACAATTCATCGATCTGCCCATCACAATTGTCATCGACGCCATTACAATCTGTCGTCTCTTCTTCTTTTGGGCGGATATCGCCGACGCAATCGCCCCACAACTCATCTGTACCACAGGTCTGCACACCTGCTTTACAAGCGCCTACACCATACGATTTGGATGGGCCTTCATAACAAGGTCTTTTGGTCCCCGCGACACAACGACAATCCTCAGAGTTATCGATTTTTCCGTCACAGTCGTTATCTTTTTCATCGCAAAGCTCAACAGAAGGTCGTCCCTCATCGCGGCAAGGCCCCCAACGAAAATCTTGTTCACAGTATTGGGTCCCACTGGCACATTCACCCTTTCCCAAGAGTTTGGGGTCGCCTGTGTAGCACTGACGTCGGCTGGCGAGGCTGGTACAGACGCAGGATGTTCCGGCAGGCACATCATCGATCTGTCCATCGCAGTCGTTGTCCGCCTTATCGCAGATCTCCTCAACAGGGAGCGCTTGTCCCACACAGCTTGACCAACGACCTGTCGCGAGGCAATGTTTTAGCCCTGAACGACACGCTCCTTTACCTTTTGTACCTGCTGGTCCTTCATAGCAAGACACTTGTTGTCCTGGGATGCACTGTTTGTCACTACAGAATCCCTGTAGACAATACTGGCGCTCCGTGTTTGTCGCACAATCACTATCCGTTGTGCAAACGCGAGGAGGTGGTTCGCACCCCACGAGCACACAGCACATTACAATACAATACATGCCTACAACATATCGAATATACGTCATTTTCTTCCTCTGAGCCTGTGGTCATATGGGTGACTCTTTTTTATGAGGCAGAAGTCTCTGCCGAAAGCCCTTGTCAACTCGATATGGACTTAGTGTATGGTTGAAGGAAATTGCTCACACAAAAGCTCTCTCACTCGACTCTACCGCTTGAACTTTTCCAGGACAACTCCATAATACGAGACATACCTATCTTTCGTCGTGAAAGGGATCGTCTGTACCCTGGACATCCCCACAGGAGGTTCTCTTGGTCAGATCATATCTATGTGTTTGTTTTTCTGTTTTCTTTTTCAGTGTTCCCCACGTCATTTTTGCGTCCACTCCCACATCTCGTCCCACAACACGTGCCACAAGCCAGCCCACAAGCCGACACACGACACCAACCTCCTCCCCTGCTTCTCGCCCATCGTCCAGACCTGCATCGCGGCCTGTCACACGCCCGGCTCCGACTTCCCAGAGCATTCGTATACCTACCATCACAAAAGCACCCTCACGTACAGCGCTTTTGAGTTTTGTGCTCCCCAAACAATACTCGATCTGGCTTGATGGCCTGCTCATCGGGAAGGCTCCTGTCGCGTATCTTCGTATTGATGTGGGTCTACATGAGCTGCAGCTCGGAAGCAATGGGAAGAAGAGCAAGCGCTTTCGCTTTCGTGTCAGGCCGGGCTATCACACGACGATCGCGACAAGAGGCGCCTCCCTCGGTGTCCGGATCCTTCGTCACGAAGAGGTTGACGTGACGATCCGATCGACACGAGGCGCAAAGGCTAAGGAGTCCATTCGAGCTGCTGGTCGCTACTGTATCTCGTCTAAGCGCTGTCTCTTTATGCTTCCAGGAGAAGAACTCTATATCCGACACGACGGGCGGTACATCAAGCGTCCCTCCCGGAGAAGCCTCAAGAACGCCCGCAATTACAGAGCAACAGCCTTGACCGGAAACCTCTCGATCACGAGCTTTCCGCCAGGTGTGTTGTTCCTCAACGGACGTCCTTACGCTCCCACCCCACTGACCCGACTTCCCCTCTCTCCAGGACGCTACAAAGCCACGATCAAGAACACCTACATGGGCATTATGTGGCGTGGAGTCGTCACGATTCGCTCTGGAAAAACGACGAAGCAGATCGCCTTCTTGCATCCATTTGGTGGAGGGTCTTTGCAAATACAATCCAGACGTCCTGTGCAGATCTTCCTGAATGGTCTGTACAGAGGTTGGTCCCCAGCCCTCACCCTCCCCCTCCCTGTTGGCTACCACAAGCTTGAGCTGCGTTACCCCAATGGAAAACGTGTCCAACAAAAGGTACGTGTCAGACTTCATCAACGTACGTCACTGCATTTTCATTGAAAATCAACCGTTCGTGCTCCGTTGGGGGAGAGTCGTTCATATGTCCAGAAGAAGACGTAACGCAGATGGTATGTGTATGCAGCACAAATGGTATGTGTATATGGGGAAAAAGAGGGAGCGTTGTGGAAGGAGAGGCTTATTCGAAGCTGAAGGGGAGCGCTTCTTTGAGTTTGAGGAGCTGATCTTCGAGGGGTTGAAGTTGAGCCGCTGGTGCATCGTATGCTTTGAGTTCTTCGATCTTGGACTCAACAGCCATAATCGCGCCCCAGATGAACATTTCTTTCGATGTCATGCGCTCTTCGGTGGTTTGACGCCACATCACAGAGACAGCTTCCATCAAGTTGAGCAACGCTGAAGGTGCGAGCAAACCGAATTGTCGAGTGCGAGCAACCAGGGCACGTTTTTGTTGCATACTGAGCAGCGCTTCTTTTCGGGAAGGTTGCGCAGGTTGTTGAACTTGCTGTTGTGCTTGCTGTGGTTGCATGGTTGTGTAAGCACCAGATGGATGCTGGTGTTGGGCTTGCTGTGGGACCTGCTGAAGGACTGTATGAGACGAAGAAGGTGAAGTATGAACTTCTTGTCCATTCCAGGTCTGTGTTTGTGTCGAATCAGACGCTGAGACGTGTTGCATCGTTGAGGGATCGAATTGATTCGTTGTGATCGTGTCCGTCGTGGGTTGCTGTACGTGTTGTGGATACGACGTCTGAATCTGTGTATGGACAGGCTGTTGGACATGTTGAGGAGCGTATGTCTGTGGAGCAGGTGTCGGGTTGTGCTCAACAGCTGTCATGTGGGGGCGTGTCAGTACATCCGTCGCGGCCTCAACGGCTTGTGTTGGTGCAGAGGAGACTTGTGGGCTGCTTGGTCCGATGGGGCGATACAGCATCTCTACAGGGATGACCTGTCCGACATTCTCAGGAATGTGCACGGATGGCACGCCATGTTGTGGGGTCTGGACAGCTTGTACGTTGACCTGCTGCGTATGTTGTGCTGAGGGGGCGAATGGCGCAGCAGCTGGTTGCATGGGCTGCTGTGCTTGCGCTGGAGGTGGTTGTTGGAAAGATGGTGCGGAGGACATCGTTGTGTTCACAGGGTGCGATACGTTGGGCATGTGCCCCTCCGATGGATGAATGGGTGCAGGATTCACAACTGATTGAACTGGAGCATCAACTTCGACGGAAACAGGTGAGAGTCGTTGGAGAGTGTGCGCTTTTGTTTCCTGGACGCTGTGACTTGCGGTCGAAGACATCGTGGCTTGCGTAGGGACAGAAGTCACGGTGGCTTGTGTCGGGACAGAGGCCACATGGGCTTGTGTCGGGACAGCATGAACAGCGGTCTGTGCTTGCGGTGCGACGACAGGTTGCGGTGTCATCACAGGCGCGACAGGTTGGGGGACAGGTGCAGCGACGACGGGTTGGGATACTGGTACGTCAATCGCAGGTTGTGGTGCAGCTGGAGTCGTCATGACGGGTTGCGTTGTCATGACCGGAACCTCAACAACTGCCTCCTGCGTAGGGATGGAGACAGCTGTCTGCGCCGGGGTCATGTCACTGTTTGGGGTGACATGTGAAGCCACCTCCGAAGTCATCACAGGGGTTGCAAGCTCTGTAATGGTCTCGGAAGTTTCTGGAGTCGCAACGATCTTCGAAGCGACAGAAACAGTTTGATTTTCTGATGGTTGTGCTGGAGTTGTTTGTGCTGGTGTAGGTTCTGCGAATGTCTCTGTGACAGGAGCGACTTCAGCAGGTGTTGTGATCGCAGCTGCAGGTGCTTGTGTTGTTGTCACTGTGGTTTCGACTGCTGCGGTTGCTGTGGTCTCGACTGCCGGAGCGGGTACTTCGGGTGTGATGGTTTCGACGACAGGTGCAGGTGTGTGTTCTGTTTGAGGCGCAGAGACTTGTGTTGTAGGTGCTTGGGGTGTTTCTTGCGTCTCGACAGCAGTCTCAGGTGCTGAAGTTTCGGTTATCGCGGTCTCGACATTCGTCTCATTCACGGTCACGGGCGCTGGTGTTGATTCTGTTGTTGTGACAGTGACGGAAGGTGTCGTTTCTGCGACTTCGGAGATCGTAGCTTGTGCTGGTGTGGATTCGGTTGTTGTGTCTTCTGTTGTGAGGGTGACAGAGGGAGTCCCCTGCCCTTGTGTAGAAACCGTCTCAGAAGCTGTTACCTCGGTGTGTTGTTCTGTTGAGGCTTCAGTGATGGTCTCGGTTGTTGTTTCGTCGACGATGTCAGCTGTTTCGGTGATGGTCTCTGTGGTGGCTTCGGCGACGAGTTCAGTTGTTGTTTCGGTTGCAGCGGCTTCTTCTTGTGGTGTTGATGCTGTGGTCGTGTCCGCTGCAGGTGTGTCTTCGGATGAGTCTGCTTGTGTTGTGGGTGCTGTCAAAGGCGCAAGTTCTTGAGTTGTGGGTTCTTTGGGAGTCTCTTGCGTCTCAACAGAAGTCTTTGTCTCGGTTGCGTTGTCTGTGATGTTGACTTCTTTGACGGCAACAGCTTCTGTCTGTGTTTCGGTATCTTGCGCAGAAGGGACGTCTTTGGCCTTCTTGGCTGCTTTTTTGGCTTTCTTGGCCTTCTTTGCCTTTTTGGCTTTTTTCGCGCTCTCTTTGGTTGCTTCTTTGTCGACTTTCGTCTTTTTGGTGGACGCGCTTTTGGCCTTTTTGGCTTCGGTGTTTTCGACCGCTTTGGTCTTTTTCTCTTTGGTGAGGTTGGCCTCTTTAGCCTCTTTGACTTCGGTACTTTCGACCTTTTTGTCTTCTTCTACGGTGTTTGTTTCTTTTGCGACAGCTGGGGTCTTTTTGGGACCAGGTACCCGACGTGGTTTACGTTTTGCCTTGCCACCAAAAAGCTGCCCAAGATCTGTACCGTTTAATTTCGGTTTTGATGAATTCACTGTTGAACCTCCAGTTTTTGGATGTGCAAGAGATCCGCGATTGGCATCGGGACATCTGTCAGTATCTTTAGGAGCCTTTTCGTCCTAGAACCGGTGATGATTCCGGTCCTTTGGATGATTGATAAAAAAGAGGATCTACCCTTCTGATTCCATACGGACGAGGAATTCTTGGGTAAAAGCCACATAATCTTGCGACGCGGTCGAGGTGCTGCGGACCTGGATCATCGTCTTTCCGCGACCTTCGTAGCCTTCTACAGCTCCGCTGCGACGGATGATGTTTTCAAACACGCTGTCTCCGTAGGCTTCGCGGATAGTCTTGAGGGTTTGCTTGGTCGCGCGGTTTTTGCTACCCATGACGAGGAGAGGCCAGACTGGGACCTCGGATTCACGGACAGCTTCGAGTGTTGAGTAGACCTGACGAATCCCTTCCATCGCCCATTCTGTCGGAAGCATGGGGCAGATGATCACATCTGCGGCTTTCAATGCGGCGACGGTCAGGTGGGTCACACCGGGTGCAGTGTCGACGATCACGTAATCGTGTTGATCTGCGAGATCGACGAGTTTGTCTGCGACAGCTTCTGTATCAAGGTTGATCAAAGGATGCTGGAGCTGGGCCTCTAGTGAGATCAGCTTCTCGCGGCATGCGCTGAGGACACCTACCTGCCCGACCTGTCCTGAGCGCTGGACTCGTCGCTTGACGATCGTGCGCCCGGTGCGCTTGGACGTTAAAAACTCAGCGTAGCCCTTTCCACCACGTTCGCGACGCTTTTTAAAGCCCATCGCATCCGTCGCGTTCGCCTGGGGATCACTGTCGATCAGCACCACGTCACGCTGGATCAGGCTCAGTAGAGTGGCCAGGCTCGTGGCAGTGGTGCTCTTTCCAGTACCACCTTTTTGGTTATGAATGACAACTACATAGCCCATTGATTCTTCTCCTCAAGTTAATTCTTGTATTCTTTATAAAGAACCCAAACAGGTCGGTCAAAAAAACAACCAGTTATTTTAGGACTTACGGGTTTCTGTCGCATTTTCAGTGAGATATAAAGTCAAATTGTTGACCACCACCCAAGACCTCCTGGTGGTTTTGGCCATGCTTTTTCACAGATCGAAAATGATCCAAGCAGATCGCTCTTCAATCTTGCCAACTCTTCTCACACCAGCTGAAAAATTCAAAAGATCATTTTCGATCTCGGTCAACTTGTCTTTGAATGCTTCTTGAATGGGTCTGATTATTTGCGATCTCTTTGGAAATATCGCTCGATCATTCTTGATCTTTTCATCCACATATCCTGATCGTTTGCGATCTCGTGCTCAACATCTTCATCGAGCTCTCTGTATCCTTATGAAGGTCGCAAAACATTCCTCAAAGAAGCGCTCAAGATCTCAACACAATCCTCACAATGCTTGACCACTTATGCCAACCCTTGCCAATTGTTCTGGTGAGTGGGGCACTTCTTTCTTCTCTTTGAGTGTTAAGGCACACAACACAAATAAGGCAAACATACACAATGTTTTCATCCCTCTATCACCATTCGACCCCTTTACCATTCACACTTTAGCTCGTTTTACAAGATGCCCAACACAAAAAAGCAACGCTTACACCGCCTTTTGTCGATGTTGTTCTGTTTTGTGTTTGTTCACAATAAGATCAACTTGATCGAAAAATCTTTTTATCAACAAAGACATGCCGAATGTGAGAGATCTTGATTGATCAAGTTCACCAACCTTTCAAGAGGCCATTTTCATCGCAAGAAAAATCCACACCCCACTTACCCTACGAACATGTCGATATATCCTTGTGCAATGTAAAAACGTGCACCATGACAGACCTTGTAGGCGATCATTCATGGAAATGAGCAGCACTTTTTGGGGTTGTTGGACTTTCTCTTTGAATGAGAACATTCCTGGTAGGTGAAAGAGGGGGGCTTTTTTGCGTTTATTTTGTCACGCTTCAGTGTCAGGAAGTGAAGATACTCTGCTCAAATCAACACGAAATGTGACAAAAACCCCTTTTTTCAAAAGTTCTCACAGGTCTTTTTAAGCCTTTGTTGTCATGTCCGTAAAGTGTACCTTTTTGCACGTGTTCGCTTCAATAGAGTAGGGGTGTGCAAGGCTAGTAAAGATGAAAAGGTGCAAATGTGTGAAAGTTTCTCCAGGCATATCCATCTTTGCAAATGGGGTTGTTTCGTTGTTGGGAGGCTGGAGTTGTTCGTTTGTATTGCAATCAAATTGAACACAATGTCTTGATAGATTCACTCGGGGAAATAGGCACTCTTTTTACAAAGCTTTGTGTGGTGTGGTGTGTTCTTGAGAGATGCATCATTCTCGCCGAAGGGGTGTTTGTGTATATGTAAATCTTTACGGTAAAGGGGAGAGCCGTTCTTGGAAGAGGTGGGAAATGTCTGTGTGGAATGCGCAAAAGTCATGTGGAATTGGGAAAAAATCTTTCGATATTCTTCTGAAATGCTTTCACCGTATATGGAACTCCTCTACAAAAAGAGGCACAGTTTGAAGAATGTGAGAAAGATGCTTTGAAGCGTTTGTTCATCTTCATAAGGATGTGGTTGTGTGGTTGTATAACGATGAAGTGAAATGTATGAAGAATTAACAAATTAACAAGTTAACAAACTATGTTTTGAGCGATCTCAGGGAGATAGGGAGAGATGCAGAGAGGGAATTTATCTGAAAGGGCTGTCTCTTTCACACATGCGATGCTAAAAAGCATGTGTGATGTGTTGAAGAATAGAGCATGTTTATGCGTGAGAGGGCGGATTATCGGCGCTGGGAGGCGTCTTTGGGGGGGAGGGGAAAGGGGGGGTCTTTTGTGTTTTTGCTTCGCTTTGTGTGTGTCAGGTGTAGATGGTCGTACTTGCTGCACTTCAAATGGTGCAAAATGACCGCACTGTGCAAAAAGGGGGGTCTTTACTAGGTTTCTGATCCAGGGGCAGTTGCACTTGTGCCTTCGCAAAATGCACCTGAATACACGTTACAATCCCTTAGGGCAATACGGATACTGCAAGCAGTATCCTCCAGACGCTCGATTGTTCGGACAACATATGCGGTTGTCATTTGCTTCATTCACTTTGCAACCACCCCTTCGACAAACCTCTCCATCCCCCTGTCACTTCGTGACTTCCCCCTTCCTCTC